>CAVFVJ010000008.1:0-162720 GCA_963626085.1 Alistipes ihumii
GATTCCTTCTTTTGGTAGTAAAATCTCCTTACCATCGGGAGTTGCGGATTTGAGGATGACAAAATATATTTATCACATTAAGTCATAAGAGATTAAATTGGTTTGGTTACTTCCTTCAACCACTTCTTGTGCTCATCGTCCAGTCTCGGCTCGAGCCTTTCATAGACTGTCTGCTGATACTTATTGAACCAGTCGACCTCCTCCTGCGTAAGCATCTCTTTGACGATAGGACTGGTGATAATCGGACATACAGTGAGATGTTCGAAGGTGTAGTACGGCCCGAAGGTGATGCCTTCTGCCGTTCCTCCGTCGTACTGGCAGCATGTGGGGTCTACAGCCTTGCCGTTGTCGCCACTGAAGTCTGCGTTGACCACCAGCATGGTGTCCTCATGGCGCACTCCATGACTACCCTCAATATAAATACCCGGCTCGTCAGTTATTATCATGCCAGGCAAAAGAGGTGTAGGTCGCCACTGCATACGGAACTGGTGGTAGTCGATGCTCTCGTGGACAGACATAAACTGTCCCACTCCGTGGCCTGTGCCGTGCAGGTAATTGATTCCATACCTCCACATGTCCATTCGTGCGAAGGCATCTATCTGAGTACCGTTGGTTCCTCTCGGGAACACCGCACTACCCAGTTTTATCCATCCTTTAAGCACAAGAGTGTAGTCTCGACGCATCTCCCACGTGAGCGGTCCGAGAGGAAGAGTACGGGTGATGTCGGTAGTACCGTCGAGGTACTGACCTCCAGAGTCTATGAGCAACAGTCCTTCCGGCTTAACAGGTATGTCCGTCTCTGGACTCGGGTCATAGTGTACAATGGCACCGTGGTAGCCATATCCCATTATACTCTCGAAGCTGATGCCCTTACACAGTGGTTGCTCACGTCTGAACTCCTCCAGTTTTGTAGCAAGCGACAGTTCTGTCTGCCCACCCTTCGGTACATTCTCCATCGTCCACTTCATCCACTTAACCATAGCCACGCCATCCTTCTCGTGCGCACTGCGGTATCCTTTTATCTCCGTGGCGTTTTTGAACATCAGCATATGGGGGATAGGCGATTCCCTGTCCACATGGTGTTTTATCGCAGTATAGGTACGGTAATTGGTCTTGTCGGGCTGCGTCTCCACAGGTATGTCGCAGGCAGCCAAGTCGTTGAGGATAGCCTCATACGGTCGTATGCCTACCCCCTCCGCCTTCAGGTAAGCCTCAACACCATCAGTTACCTTCTCCTTATTAATATATAACGTAGCGTCCTTTGGTGTTATGACAAGGTAGCTAACGAACAGCGGAGTGTACAGTATATCGTCTGCACGAAGGTTGAGCGTCCATGCAATATCCTCAAGGTAAGTGGCAAGCAAGGCATGATCGCCTATCTTCTCCCTGATACGGGCAAGTTTGCTGGTGGTACTCTCACCAGCATACTCCAATGGTTGGATAAAAAGCTTACTGTCTGGAATCCCAGGTCGGTCTGTCCATATCGTATCGTAAGGGTCTACCGATGGGTCGAGTTGCAGTCCGTACTGTTCCAGTTCGTCCTTCAACTGGCGCACTGCCTCCACCGTGTTGACCCATCCGTCAACACCGACCTTATCACCCGACTGGAGCACACTGCCCAACCACTCCGTGATACTTGGCGTTCCCTCTATCTTGTCCTTCATAAGCACATAGCCAGAACCGTCCAATTGCTCACGCGCCTGGATGAAATAACGCGAATCAGTCCACAATGCAGCCTTGTCTGTGGTAACTACAGACGTGCCCGCACTACCAGTGAAGCCCGAGATCCATCTGCGCGACTTCCACCTCTCCGGTATATACTCTCCACAATGTGGGTCGGTACTTGGAGTGATAAACGCACTGACCCCTCTTTCCTTCATTACTTTGCGCAAATCGTAAAGCCTACCTTCAATTTCCTTCATATTATTCATGTTTGGGTTGTAATATTCACTGCAAATATATGATTATATTTTGTCCTGTCAAAATAAACTTTTATATTTGCAGTGAAAAAGACTCGATAGTAATTACTAAAAACATTGTATCATGGCATTTTTAACAAACGAGAAACTATTAATTGTCGGAGCCGGAGGTATGATTGGTTCCAACATGGCTCAGACTGCGGCAATGCTCGGTCTGACTTCAAACATCTGTCTCTACGACATCTTTGAACCGGGTGTACACGGCGTTGCCGACGAAATGGCACACTGTGCGTTCCCGGGTGTCAACATCACATGGACAGTAGACCCGAAGACTGCGTTCACAGGTGCTAAATACATCATCTCCTCAGGCGGTGCCCCACGTAAGGAAGGCATGACACGTGAGGATCTTCTCAAGGGAAACTGCAAGATTGCAGCCGAGTTCGGTGACTTTATCAAGAAGTACTGCCCGGACGTGGAGCACGTGGTAGTTATCTTCAACCCAGCTGACGTAACCGCACTCACAGCGCTCATCCACTCAGGACTGAAACCAAACCAACTCACTTCACTTGCAGCACTCGACTCAACACGTCTGCAGCAGCAGCTCGCCATGGAGTTCGGTGTACAGCAGGACAAGGTGACAGGCGCACACACATACGGTGGTCACGGAGAGCAGATGGCAGTGTTCGCCTCACAGGTAAAGGTGGACGGCAAGCCACTTGCTGACCTCCCGATGACAGCTGAGCGTTGGGCTGAGATCAAACACGCTACTATCCAGGGCGGTTCAAACATCATCAAGTTGCGCGGACGCTCATCATTCCAGAGTCCTGCTTACCAAGCTGTGAAGATGATTGAAGGTGCTATGGGCGGTGAGAAGTTCACACTACCTGCAGGATGCTACGTGTCTGGCGGCAAGTACCAAAACGTGATGATGGCAATGCCAACCGTAATAGATAAGACTGGTGTCCACTACACCGACCCACAGGGTACGGCAGACGAGATGGCAGCTCTCGATGCTTCATACGCACATCTGCAGAAGATGCGTGACGAAATTATTGCTCTCGACATCATCCCAGCAGTGGCAGACTGGAAGTCTGAGAACCCAAATCTGTAAACATGTTATCATTCATATAACACGTAAAAGGTACGGTACACTGAAGCACCGTACCTTTATCGTCACAATCCACAATATATATATAGACACAAGAAAAACATGAGAGTAGCGATTGTAGGCGCAAGTGGCGCCGTAGGACAGGAATTCCTGAGGGTTCTCGCAGAGAGGAACTTCCCTGTCGACGACCTCGTGCTGTTCGGCTCAACACGAAGTGCCGGACGCAAATACACATTCAAGGGAAAAGAATACGAAGTGAAACTCCTGCAACACGGAGACGACTTCAAGGATATCGATGTAGCGTTCACTTCTGCAGGAGCTGGCACATCTAAGGAATTTGCAGCTGACATAACCAAGTATGGGGCTGTGATGATAGACAACTCCAGCGCATTCCGCATGGACAAAGACGTACCACTGGTCGTCCCCGAGTGTAATGCAGAGGATGCACTGAACCGTCCGCGCGGCATCATTGCCAACCCCAACTGTACCACCATCATGATGGTCGTGGTGCTCCAGCCCATCGAACAACTGTCACACATCAAGCGCATACACGTGGCATCCTACCAGAGTGCAAGTGGCGCAGGTGCTGCAGCGATGAACGAGCTACAGGAACAGTACAAGGCTTTGGCAGAGTCCAAAGATCCAGTTGTCAGCAAGTTTGCCTACCAGTTAGCATACAACGTCATCCCACAGATTGATGTGTTCCAGGACAACGGATACACCAAGGAAGAGATGAAGATGTTCAACGAGACGAAGAAAATCATGCATACCGATGCCAACTGCTCTGCCACATGCGTGCGCATCTCATCTCTCCGTGCCCACAGCGAGGCTGTATGGGTAGAGACAGAGAAGCCGATAGCAGTGGAAGAAGCGCAGAAAGCAATAGCTGCAGCCGATGGTGTTATTCTCATCGACAACCCAGCGCTGGTGGGAGCCAAAGCCAACCCCAACGCTACTAAGGAAACGATGGAAGGGCTACCGTACCCAATGCCACTCTACACGGCAGGCAAGGACTGCGTCTATGTGGGTCGTGTGAGGAAAGACCTTGCCAACGACCATGGACTGACCTTCTGGCTCTCAGGCGATCAGATAAAGAAGGGTGCCGCCCTCAATGCTGTACAGATAGCCGAATACTTGATTAAGGTTGGCAATATCAAGTAAACGTTAACTTGAACACATAAAAACATCCGCAGTGACCCATACAGGCACTACGGATGTTTTATTTATAGCCGCCAGACGACAGCGTCACATACTGGCAATGATTTCTTTTAGTTCAGACGACGATATTCCCTCAGTACGAGGAAGCACCACGACCTTTCTACCCACATCCCGGCAATAGTCGAACGCTGCCTGAAACCCCTCATGGGTCTGGTCGGGTCCAGCCACAAAGACATCGAAGTCCACTTGCCTCACTATGTCCTTCACATTCCTGTAGACCACCACCTCGTCAACATACCGTATGGCACGCACCATGTAGCAACGCTGCTCCGTATCGTACACAAGTTTGCTTCCAGGTTTGAACTTAACCACCTCTTCGGAGTCCTGCACTGCCACAGTCAGGCTGTCACCCAATGCCCTCGCCTTACGGAACAGTTCAACGTGTCCTATGTGTAAAAGGTCATACACACCTACCGTGAATATTTTCTTCATATACCGTGAATCGATTTTAAATTTCCAACGTACCACGTTTGACCTTGTCCTCATCAAACTCCCGATAAGGCAGGTTCAAGTCCATGAAATAGAAGTTATGTTGATGAATCTTACCTATAGGAGGTGGAGTCATATAGTCACCGAACAACTGTGTGAGATAAGCGTCATTGTCTTTCATTCCCCATACGGTCCTGTTCTCGAACTGAATTGGAGTCGGATCGCCCAGCACCGTTATTCTGTTCACCATACTCCCGAGTCCGTCGTTATGGTTCACTGCTGCCAACCTATGGTTTTTGAAGTCATACTTCATCATATGCCGTTTTATCTTATTCTGAAGTCCAGGCAACGTGTAGAGTTTTCTCGTCACAAGAGGAATCCAACTCGACATCCCATGTCCATGTCTATATGGATCTCTAAACAAGAAGTAGAGTGCTTTCCTCAGATAATCATACTTCATTTGGTAAAGATGCTGTATCAGTCTGCCTTCAGGCGCACCATCAATGGGGAACACGTCCACGTATATGCCACCGAGGTAATATAGGTGAACTCGCTCTATTAGTGTAGTTCCTGCATCTTGTATCTTCCCGAAATGGAGTGGATAACGGCAGTCATTCTCAAAGCAGACAAACTCATACGGTTCGGGCAACCACTCCTTACTGTGCGCTATCAGAGCCTCATAGTCGTCGCGCGGCATCCCTATGTCCATATCATCGTCCCACGGAATGAATCCACCATGGCGCACAGCACCGAGCAACGAGCCGTCAAGCAGGTAATACCTCAAGCCGTGCTTCACACACATGTCATGAATCACCTGAAGGATATCGAGCAACCTTAGTTGCAGTTGTCTTATATCATAATTTGCCATCCGTCCAATCCTATTATTCCCCTAAAGTGGTTTTATATATCTCCATCAGTCTACGAGCCAGAACCGTGGGATGAAACGTTTCCATCGCATAACGGTGACCAGACTCAATCATTCTCGTCCGCAAGTCCGCGTCCGTAAGTACCGTAGCCATACTGTCCGCCAATGCATTGATGTCATCGGGGGCGACCTTGATAGATGCAGGACCGCCTGCCTCAGGCAAACTGCTAACATTACTTGTGACCACTGGGCAGTCACACAACAATGCTTCGACAACAGGCAAACCGAACCCCTCGTAGAACGACGGGTAAACAAAAAGCCTGGCACCACGATAGAGTCGTCGCAATTCACGGTTATCTATTATCCGTTTCCACACGAACAGACGTTCCATGCCGTGTTCTGCGATGTACTGTTCCACCTGCCGTTTATATCTGCCGCCATTACCAACCACCACTAGCGGCATCTGTATATCGCGCGGCAATAGTTCCATAGCCTTCACTATACCCAGCAAGTTCTTCCGTGAGTTGACAGAACCGACGTACAACATGTAAGGGCGGTCAGTCGCTGGCGTACCGTCAGCATCATCCTCACGGCTGTAGTATATAGGGCTGACTGGTTGATAGAGTACACTGATTCTCTCCTCCGGCACACCGTAGAAACGTATTATATCACGTTTGGTACACTCGCTGATAGCTATTATACGGTCTGCATGTTTACAGGCGTAACTCCATTTTCTGTCATATATAACTCTGTCCGCCCAATGGTACATGTCGGGAAAGGTCTTAAACGCGACATCGTGTATAGTTACAACCGATGCGATGTCCGTCTTGGACAAGCCCAGCGGCAGTTCATTGCTCAGTCCGTGGAACAGTTCTATGCCGTCCCTTTTTAGGTTTCCGACTATCCCCCACGTGCGCCATAAGCCGCCGCTAAGCACTCCATTGGGTACGACTGTATGGCAATGAGGTTTATTGCAATAGGGACGGGTGACCGCATTGTCCGTCACCTTGGTGGTATAGAGCCAATAATCCTCATTCGGGAATGTAGCCGTCAATATGTCTATTGTTGTACGGCTGTGATTCCCGAGGCCCGTGAAATTATTATATAGTCTCTTAGCGTCGAACCCTATCCTCATAACACTTCTATATCCGCACACTGCCATGTTCTGTTGTGCGCAGCACACTGCACATGCATAATCATTAGGCAAAGGTAGTGGATTAAACTGAATTATACAAAAAGGAGCGTGTAAAGTTTGGTATTCGCCCGATAATTGCTACCTTCGTCTTTCAAAATTCAAGAGGACTAATATGAAACGGACACTGATTACACTAGTTTCCATTATTTATTCAATTGTCAGCTTCGCCCAATTCGACCATATTGAGATTGAACCACTGAGCCGTAACGTACAGACTGCAATAGACGAGGTAACACTGGTGTTCCAGGACTCTGAAGGATACATTTGGTACGGAACGAGCGACGGACTATGCAGAGACGACGGATATGACATACATATATTCAAGAAGGACATATCTGACCCTAACTCCGTAGACATCGATGCTGTATATAGCATTGCAGAAGACAAGGCTAATCATCTTTGGGTTGGCACAGCCAATGGATTGCTAAGGGTTAACAAGACAACGTTCCAAATCAAGCGTGTGGATATTGATGGGCTGACCAAAACTGTTATTAACCATATGCTCGCCAGTGCGGACGGTACAATCTGGGCTATGGGGCGACAGGATTTGTTTCATATAAGTCCCAATGGTAAGGTAATAAAGAAATACGATATGCCAGAGGGCATATCATGTCTCTATGAGGACAGCAGGCAACGGCTTTACGTATCGAGGAACTACCAAGGACTTATGATGAAACAGGCTGGGAGTAACGAGTTTCATAACATAGCCCCTTACTTTCGAGTAACGGTCATGCTGGAAGACACCACACACAATTGCTACTGGATGTTCGACCGCTACAAAGGGTTCTTCAAGTACACGGAAAACGAAGACGGCAAACCAGGGAAGCTGGAACAGCAGACACAGCTGGACTATACCCCGAATGACTTTTACACACATATAGTGCAAGACGACAATTACCATTATATTTGGGCATTGTCATACTACAAGGGACTGCAAGTGTTCAAGATGAACGATGGTGGACGGCTTGAAGAGTTATCGACAGCATCGTTTGCGCCACAGACCAACCATATATTATACACTATCATGAAGTCGCGCAACGGCCACTTGTGGGTCACTGGCTTCGACACCAACAGTTTCATCATCAACCTTAACAAGCATAACATTGTCTATGACCATCTAGACATGTTGAAGGAGAAGACACAGTTCTCCCCTGCCATCATATCCATGTACCACGATGCCGGTGGCATATTTTGGGTTCAGCAAAAGCGCAACGACATGTATCTGTACAATCAGGAGACAGGTGAATACGTGTCCGCCTCACAGATCTCTGAGGGGAAGCAACTGCCACTGTATGCAGCAAGTTGTCTCGCGCCATCACACAGAAGCAACCACGCATGGACAATCATTAATGGTGGCAACATTATACACCTATTGAAAAGAACTGGTATGCAGGTAAATGCGGCAAGGACTATTGACATGAACGATTCAGAGCAAAATGCAGGAACAGCCATCTGTCTCTACGAAGACACACAATACAACCTGTGGATTGGGACGAGCAAAGGAGTGTGCGTGTACCGGGACAAGACACAGCACCTCGAAGTAGTATCGACATCCATAGGACAAGTGTCAGACTTCACCGAAACTCCAGACGGCAACATATGGTGTACAGTCCGTGACAAGGGACTGGCCCGCATTGACCGCAAGGGCGTGGTCACATTGCATCCGAAACGGCTTGACCTGCTGACGGTAACTGCCACATCCGACGGGCTGCTGTGGGTCGGAGCACGAGAAGGACGACTCTATCAGTTTGACCCCAGCAAGCCGAAAGGTCAACAGATTGAAGACTACACGGAGAGGTGTGGTATCACCACCGACAAGGTGGACAAGGTGATGGCAGACTGTTTTGACCACCTATGGATAATCACCAGTCACAGGATTAAAGAGTTCAATCCCAACAATGGGGCGTTCAGACTCATATCCACCCACGACAACTCCTGTCAGATGCTCCGTTTTGTACCCCAGTCGGCATTCATCGACCCGACAGACAACCATGTATATATCGGAGGCATCCCTGGGTTTGTAACCCTAACCCCCTCACAGGCAATGGAAAACCAGTCATACAAGGTACAGGCACGCATTACGGACATGTGGACCAACGGCAAGCCCATCTGGTTCGAGCACGCACGCCACTCCCAGTTCGGTCAAATCACGTTGAAACACAGCGACCACAATATAAGCATCCACTTCTCGTCACTGGACTTCGAAGCCATACACAACATACGCTATGCCTATAAGATGGAAGGGGTGGACGACACGTGGACAGTGGTCATGGATGGGGACAATAAAGCCACATACAACCGTCTGCCAAAGGGCAAGCATGTGTTCAAGGTCAGATCAACAGATGCCAACGGACTATGGAGCGATGACATCACTGAGCTGACCATCATACGCACCCCGGCATGGTATGAGTCCGACCTAGCATATTTCATCTACGTTCTATTAGCATTACTCACCATATGCGTGCTATTCTTGACCTACAAGCAGCGTTTGGACAAGAAGAACCGACAAATGCTTCAGGAGAATATCACACAGGCGAAAATGGTGTATTTTACCAGCATATCACATGAACTGCTCACTCCGCTCACCATCATCAAATGCCTACTGGAGGAACTCAAGCCTGTCAATGAAGACAATACACACAAACTAGAACTGATAAAGTCCAATGTGACAAGGCTGCGCCGACTGCTCCAACAAGTGCTCGACTTCCGTAAGGTAGAGAGCAAGAACATGAAACTGTACGTGGAGAGAGGAAATATCACCCGATTCCTGCAAGCCATCTGCAAGGAGAGTTTCGAACCGCTCGCACGGAATAAGGACATACAGTTCCTCACAATGTTCAACGTATCGGACATAATCGGCTACTTCGACCGTGATAAATTGGAGAAGATCCTGTTCAATCTCATGTCCAACGCATTCAAGTACACCCCCAACGGCAGGTCTGTAACCCTCAGTGCGAAACTCAATCCCGACGGCATCCTGTGGCTGAGCGTCAAGGACGAAGGAGTGGGAATCGAACAGAGGGAACAGAAGTTCATCTTCAACCGCTTCTATTCATCGAAGAAAAACAATAACAGCATATCTAACGGTATAGGGTTGTCGCTCACGAAAGATCTAGTAGAACTCCACCATGGCACCATATCTGTCAAGAGTCAAGTAGGCAAAGGATCTGAGTTCATTGTGGAATTACCGACTAATAAGGACAGTTTCGCACCAGAGGAGATACGTGAAGCGGTAGAGGCTGAACAGATAGAACTCTTCAACGAAACAAAGAACAGCAAACAAACCTCTACCGAGGGAGATAAAGACAACCTGTTGATTATAGAAGACAACCGAGACCTGCTTTATGTAATGCAAGAAGTGCTGTCACACCATTACAACGTGTTTGTCGCCACCAACGGGCTGGAAGCCATCGATATCATACACGATGAGAACATACAAGTAATCATCAGTGACATAAGTATGCCGAAGATGGATGGCATAGAACTGTGCAGACGTATCAAACAGGACATCAACACCAGTCACCTCATCTTCGTGTTGCTGACTGCCAGCATCAGCAGTCAGTCGCAGATTGAAGCGTACAATGCAGGTGCTGACGCATATGTGACCAAGCCATTCGAGACAGCCGTTCTCATCACTCTTTTGGGCCACCTCAAGGAACAACACCTACGCCATCAGGAAGAGTTTAAGAATAACATAAACGAAACAGCTGCCAAGGGACTTGCCGTCAACCAACTTGACCAAGAGTTTATCGACCGAGCCATCCACTTTGTTGAGGAGCATCTCGACAGTGACTTGCTGGATGTGGAGTTCCTCGCGAGAGGAATGAACATGAGCCGTTCCACCTTTTCCAGAAAGATCAAAGCCATAACGGGACAAACAGCGTTCGAGTTTATCAAAAACCTACGACTGAAGGCAGCATACAGGATGCTTGAAGACCCGAGGAACGGTGTCATCGACGTGATGGAAAGAGTGGGATACAACGATCACCGGACTTTCACGCAATCGTTCAAGGAGATGTTTGGAATACTGCCGAGTGAGGTTAAGTGAAGGACTCGTTTACTAGTACCACTCCAAAATGCGGCATTTGCAGTTGATTTCGGGCACTCCACACCACTTTTACCCTTCCAAACATCGGATGAGCCAAGAAAATGACTACCTTTGTCTACTAGAACGATTCATGTGATTCAATACGTTAAAGACTATATGGGTACGAGTAACTTGGGGGCGGTGAAGACGCGCCTTGTCATAATGAATTTCCTCATCTTCGCTGTATGGGGAGCTTATCTCTGTTCTCTGGGCGTGTATTTGGGCAACATTGGTATGGGGCCCAAGATTGGAGCATTCTTCGCAGTGCAAGGTATAGTGTCGCTGTTCATGCCAGCACTGATGGGTATAATTGCAGACCGATGGATTCCAGCTCAGAGGCTGTTGGGAATCTGTCACCTGTTATGTGCATTGTTCATGGCAGCCGCTGGATATGTGGGCATGACCAACGAAACACCGTCATTCAACCAATTGTTTTGGTTCTATTCTGCCAGTGTGGCATTCTTCATGCCTACGATAGCACTGGGCAATTCAGTATCCTACAACGCACTCACACGAGCAGGACTGGACACTGTAAAGGACTTCCCACCGATAAGGGTTTTCGGAACAATTGGATTCATCATATCCATGTGGATTGTGGACTTGACAGGGTTCAAGGAGAACTACATGCAACTCTTCGTATCCGCTGCATGGGGCATCGTCCTCGGCATCTATGCCTTCACCCTTCCGAACTGCCCCGTAAGTGACGTGGCAAAAGGAGCTTCACTTGTCGATACGCTTGGTCTGCGTGCCTTCGTCCTCTTCAAGCAGAGCAAGATGGCAATCTTCTTCATTTTCTCCTTTCTATTGGGTATGTGTCTGCAGGTGACCAACGGCTTTGCCGGTACGTTCCTCGGTGAGTTCGGCAATATTCCCGAATACGCAGATACATTTGCGGTCAGACACAACATAATACTCACGTCACTATCCCAGGTGTCGGAGACACTCTGCATACTACTCATTCCGTTCTTCCTAAAACGGTTCGGAATCAAGACGGTCATGCTCATCTCCATGCTGGCATGGGTACTGCGCTTCGGACTATTCGGAGTGGGAGACCCTGGACATGGGGTGTGGTTATTCATACTCTCCATGATTGTGTACGGAGTGGCGTTCGACTTCTTCAACATATCAGGATCCTTGTATGTGGATCAGGAGACAGACGAGCACATCCGTTCATCTGCACAAGGAGTATTCATGATGATGACCAATGGGTTTGGAGCAACGGTAGGCGCAATATGCGCACAAGCGATTGTCAACCGCTATGCGTACTGCTACGATGTGGCTGACCCCACCCGTATGGACGGATGGTCCACATGCTGGTATGTCTTCGCCGGTTTCGCACTGGCGGTGGCGATACTGTTCATGCTACTATTCAAATCAAAGCACACAAGACAGTCTATAGGATAACACAATAAGTTAAAACAAACACACACATATTATGGGACAGAAACCATCCATTCCAAAGGGGACACGCGACTTTTCCCCACTGGAGATGTCAAAGCGCAATTATATATTCAACACAATCAAAGATGTCTATAGCCTGTATGGATTCCAGCAGATAGAGACACCTGCCATGGAGAACCTGTCGACACTGATGGGCAAATATGGGGAGGAAGGAGACAAGCTACTGTTCAAAATACAGAACTCAGGCGACTACTTCAAAGGACTGACCGACGAAGAGCTGTTGAGTCGCAACGCTGGCAAGCTTGCAAGCAAGTTCTGCGAGAAGGGTCTGAGGTACGACCTGACGGTGCCTTTTGCCAGATACGTGGTGATGCACCGCGATGAGCTGGCACTGCCGTTCAAGCGGTTTCAGATACAGCCAGTGTGGCGTGCAGACCGTCCACAGAAAGGACGATACCGCGAGTTCTACCAGTGCGATGCTGATGTGGTCGGTTCGGACTCACTGTTGAACGAGGTTGAACTGATGCAGATAGTAGACACTGTTTTCACTAAGTTCGGCATACGTGTGTGCATCAAGATAAACAACCGTAAGATACTCACTGGCATTGCGGAGATGATAGGACAGGCAGACAAGATTGTGGACATCACGGTAGCTATCGACAAACTGGACAAAATCGGGATTGACAACGTGAATGCCGAGTTGGCAGAAGACGGAATCCCTGCAGATGCCATCGAGCGACTTCAACCCATCATCAATCTGAGCGGAAGCAACTGGGACAAATTGCAGACTATGAAGGAGGTGCTCAAGGACAGTGAGACTGGCATGAGAGGTATCGAAGAGACCGAGTTCATACTGGACACACTCGAAGGGCTGGGACTCAACAACGAAGTGGAGCTTGATTTGACACTTGCCCGCGGCCTTAATTACTATACCGGTGCCATTTTCGAAGTAAAGGCACTGGACGTGCAGATAGGAAGCATCACGGGAGGCGGACGCTACGACAACCTCACAGGCATCTTCGGTATGCCGGGACTGTCGGGCGTGGGCATCTCGTTCGGGGCCGACCGTATATTCGACGTACTCAACCAACTCGACCTCTACCCAAAGGATTCAGTAGAGTCAACGCAGGTGCTGTTCGTCAACTTCGGTGAGGCAGAGACCCACTATTGCTTGCCTGTCATCGCCGAAATGCGCAAGGCAGGAATCCGCACCGAGATGTTCCCCGATGCAGTGAAACTGAAGAAACAGATGAGCTACGCCAACACCAAGGGCATTCCGTTCGTGGCAATCGTGGGTGAGACGGAGATGCAGGAAAACACTGTCATGATAAAAGACATGACGACAGGCACGCAGACACCTGTCAACAAAGATGCAATAGCCGCTTTCTTCAAATAAGAGCAAACTGCAAACAATACACATTGGGCACAATCATCACGGTTCTTCGTTTAGGAAACCGGGATTGTGCCTGATGTATTCATAACCGAACCGGCAACGGAGACAGTCCTTAGGCTGGCAATAGCGGTCCACCAGTTGGATTACTGCTTGTGAGTCGGCAGCACACCTGCACACGATGCCAGCCGAGCGCCAGTCTTCCACAATACGGTTTCGCTCCGGCTTCAGTTCACCGAGCCACTCTAGAGCCTTCTCACACAAGGACTCGTCCGACTTGTATTTTCCATATGCGAAGAGCAGCGGGACCAAGGTGTTGATGATAATCAAATTCTTCGATGACAGCGTAAGCACCTTGTCGACAGCTCTTGATTCGCCCGACTTGAATGAATAATGGGTTGTCCAGAAACCGCTCACATGAGTCCGCAAGAGTTCATGTAACTCAGCCACCGACTCTGCATTGACGACTCTCGACATGTTTAGTAGCCCGGAGTGGTACATCATGGACAACTGTGCGATGCGTATGTGTGGGAAGTTCTGCGGACGAAGGCGGAGGAAACGCCACATGTGCGGTTCCATGTTCTGCAAGTCAAACTTCCGCTTTAGATAGTGGTATTCCCTCGACAACTTATGGTAATATTCTGGCATAGACGTGTCAGTACTTTCGTCCAGCATACCAGCAACACCGAAGAACATCGCCTCAATCTGGAACAGAGCGTCCCTGTGCTTGCCGAGTGCGCCAACTGGCATAAGTCGAGCCAATCGCTCAAAGGAATCTCCGTTCTTGCCAAAACCAAAGTTGCGACACAGAGTGACGAAGAGGGTTGCCTCCCAGTCACCTCCCAATCGTTTCCGCCTGTCCATTATCAGTCCTGTACGTTGTTCAAGACGCTCTACATACAATGATGAGAACCACGACGAGATGACGATGCGTGGTATCGAAGTAAGAATATCCCTGCACCGTGGGTTCTTGTCAGACTCGATAAGTCTCGAGTAATTATCACGTACGTTCTGTGGAATATCCATCCGTAACTGCGGAACGAGATGTCCGTCCACTGCCATGACGGCACAGTTTACCTCTTGCGCCACATGCAGTATCACATTACCATACACTGGGTCGTTGTCGTGCTTATGCAAGTACCAGTCGCTGGATTTGAGATGGACCTCGACACAACCATTCCATGTCATACCATCTATCTTGACGCATGCACCCACAAAATCAGGTCCAGCATCTGTATTTTGTATTCCGGGACAGATGACCTCAACCACATTACCCTCTGTTGTACGCAACTCGCCAAGGGGGAACATACGGTGCAACCAAGCATATTGAAGCATTAATTCCATAATAATTGTTGTTTGTGGCAAAGTTACCGCTTTTTCATCGAACAATCAGTATGGAGAGCGAAACTTTTAGTATCTTTGCATGACAAACAGACTAAGAATATGAGAATTGCACTGATAGGATATGGCAGGATGGGCAAGATGATAGAACAAATTGCCAAGAGCCGCGGACACGAGATAGTAAGCATCATCGACATGGACAACCAACAGGATTACGACACCGACGCATTTCGTTCGGCTGAAGTAGCCATTGAATTTACTGCCCCGACGGTAGCCTATGGGAACTACCTGAAGGCATGGGAACAGGATGTGAAGGTCGTGTCGGGTAGCACTGGATGGCTGAAGGAACATGGGGATGATGTACGGAAAGCATGCACGGAAGGAGGGAAGACCTTGTTTTGGGCATCCAACTTCAGTCTGGGAGTAGCCATCTTCTCCGCAGTCAACAAATACCTGGCAAAGATAATGAACGAGTTCCCCGACTACAAGGTGAGCATGAAGGAGGTGCACCACATACATAAGCTCGATGCGCCCAGTGGTACTGCCATCACACTTGCAGAACAAATCAAGGAAAACATGCCACGGCTCAAGGAAGACGTAAAAATCGAGGCTGTCAGGGAGGGCGAAGTGCCTGGAATCCACAGCATAACCTATGACAGCGAGGCTGACCAGATAACTATCACTCATGATGCACACAACCGCAAGGGATTCGCATTGGGTGCCGTACTGGCAGCTGAATACACAGCTAAGCACCAAGGGTTGCTCACCACAAGCGACCTCTTCCAATTCTAAGAGAAGACAAGGGAAATACAGACCACAACTATAAACAGGCAAACGTTTCTATGGTAAAGTATAAAGGCACGAAACAGATTAAGGCTGAGAGAGAAAACGCCGAAGCAAACAGGAAAGCGGAAAGGAGACGCAACTGGGTAATGTTCGTCATCGTCACAGTTCTCTACCTCGCCTTCCTCTATTGGGTAGGCAGTTGGTGGGGACTATTTGTCGTTCCCTTCATCTTCGATGTCTACATAACGAAGAAAATCAAGTGGACATGGTGGAAGAATATCGAAAGCCCAGTGGGACGTACCGTCATGAGCTGGATTGATGCGCTCGTGTTCGCCCTCGTGGCAGTGTACTTCGTCAACCAGTTCTTCTTCCAGAACTACCAGATTCCGAGCAGTTCACTGGAGAAGTCACTCATGACAGGCGACTATCTGCTGGTAAGTAAGTTGAGCTATGGACCGCGTATCCCACAGACTCCCCTTACCATGCCACTCACACAGCACACACTGCCAGTTGTCAATACCAAATCATACATCGAATGGCCACACTGGGAGTACCGCAGGGTAAAAGGGCTGGGCAAGGTGGAGTATAACGACATCGTTGTCTTCAACTACCCTGCCGGTGACACGGTTGCGGTGAATTACCCGAACGACTTCTACGAGTTGTGTTACATGTACGGGCTGGACGCGATGAGACAACAAGGGGTACAGGTGCCGGAAATGAAAGACCTCTCCACGGAAGGACAGATGCAGTTGTTCAACTTCCTTTATGCAAAGGGGAAGACTATTGTCGAGCAGAACAAGAACATGTATGGGGAGATAACCAGTAGACCTACAGACAGGCGGGAGAACTACGTGAAACGTTGTGTGGGACTGCCCGGACAGACTCTTCAGATAAAGAACAAGATAATATATATCGACGGCAAACCACAGAAGACACCTACAGAGGCGCAATTCAACTACTATATCTACGCAAAAGGTGAGCCGAGTGATGCCATACGCGCCGAACTGCAGATTACCGACGAGGACTACAAGCGTTGGAACGACCGCCCCGATCATCCGTTTGAAGACCACCGCCTGGGTATGCCGCTCACAGCACAAGCCAAGAAAACACTGGAGAGCCACACAGAACTGATTGACAGTATCGTGGAAATCATAGACTCCAACTCCGGCAGGGTGTACCCGTTGAACCATGATTACGGATGGACACGAGACAACTACGGTCCTGTGTACCTCCCGAAGAAAGGCGACAAGATGAAGCTGGACATGGACAACATCGCAATATACGACCGTCCAATCCGTGTGTATGAGGGGAACGATCTGAGGGTGGAGGACGGCAAAATCATTATCAACGGCAAGGAGACAGATGTGTACCAGTTCAAGATGAACTACTACTGGATGATGGGTGACAACCGTCACAACTCAGCCGACAGCCGTTACTGGGGCTTCGTCCCGGAAGACCATGTAGTAGGCAAGCCTCTGTTCATTTGGTGGTCCGTATGTCCGGACCAAAATCCCGAAGCGTCCAAAATTCGTTGGAACAGACTCTTTCGGTGGGTTGACAACATAAAATAAGATTGATAAGTGAAGCGCGGTGGATATGAGACTCTCATTTCCACCGCGCGTCGTTTATACACCTTATATATTATAATAGGTATCAGCTCACCTGACTTCCAGCCTTCACGTCATGCTCAACGGTTGTCACGCTGATAGTGCCGTCATAGTTCTCCGCACTCAGAATCATACCCTGGCTGACCAGTCCGTTCTTGAACTCACGCGGAGCGAGGTTAGCGATGAACAGCACCTGCTTCCCTTTGAGTTGCTCGGGTTCATACCACTGCGATATACCCGACACTATAGTACGCTTCTCCAATCCGTCATCGATAAGGAACTTGAGCAGTTTCTTCATCTTCGGCACTTTCTCGCATTCAAGGACAGTACCCACACGGATATCCAGCTTCTGGAAGTCGTCAAACGTGACAGTGTCCTTTATCGGTGCTGCCTTGGCATTGGCTGCTTCGTTAGCTTTGATGGTGGCTTCGAGCTTGTCGACTTGAAACTTGATTGCCTCGTCCTCAATCTTTGAGAAGAGCAGACTCGGTTTGTTCAGTTGTTTTCCAGACGGAAGCATGTCGGTGCGTCCTAGACAATCCCAGTCTGCCTCCTTGTCGAGTGCCAACATCTGACGCAGACGGGCAGAAGAGAACGGAAGGAACGGTTCGAACACGACAGACAAGTTGGCTGTCAGTTGCAAGGAAATATAAATGACCGTCTTGACACGTTCTGGATCAGTCTTGATGACCTTCCACGGTTCCTCGTCAGCGATATACTTGTTGCCTATGCGTGCAAGGTTCATAGCCTCCTTCTGTGCATCACGGAACCGGAAGTTGTCGAGGAGGGTCTCCACCTTGTCCTTGACCTGCGAGAACTCCTCAAGTGTCGCCTTGTCGGTCTCGGTGAGTTCACCGCACTCAGGCACAACACCGTCATAGTACTTCTGGGTCAGTTGCAATGCCCTGTTGACGAAGTTGCCATAGATAGCGACCAACTCATTGTTGCAGCGTGCCTGAAAATCGCTCCACGTAAAGTCATTGTCCTTGGTTTCCGGAGCGTTGGCAGTAAGCACATAACGCAGTTCATCCTGACGATTAGGCATGTCCTCAAGATATTCATTGAGCCACACAGCATAATTGCGTGATGTGGAAATCTTGTTGCCCTCCAGATTAAGGAACTCATTTGCCGGCACGTTGTCAGGTAGTACATAATCACCGTGTGCCTTCAACATTGAAGGGAACACGATGCAGTGGAACACGATGTTGTCCTTGCCTATGAAGTGGATGAGACGACTGTCATCGTCCTGCCACCACTGCTGCCATGAACCATACTTCTCCGGGTTAGCGTCACACAGTTCCTTGGTGTTGCTGATATAACCGATAGGTGCATCAAACCACACATAAAGGACTTTACCTTCAGCGCCATTAATAGGTACAGGTATACCCCAGTCGAGGTCACGCGTCACGGCACGCGGCTTGAGTCCTCCGTCGAGCCAGCTCTTGCACTGTCCGTACACATTAGGTCTCCATTCCTTATGTTCCTGAAGAATCCATTTCTCCAGCCATGGCTGATAGTCATCGAGAGGCAAGTACCAGTGTTTGGTCTTTCTCTTCACCAGCGGATTGCCAGTAATCATGTTATACGGATTTATCAGTTCCTCAGGCGAGAGGGTACTGCCACAAGCCTCGCATTGGTCTCCATAAGCTCCCTGCGCATGACATCTTGGGCATTCGCCTCTGATATTACGGTCTGTGAGGAATTCCCCTGCCTGCTCGTCATAATACTGCTCGCTCTCTATCTCTACGAACTTACCATCATCGTAGAGTTTCTTGAAGAAGTCTGAGGCGAACTGATGGTGTATCTTCGATGTTGTCCGTGAATAAATGTCGAACGATATCCCGAAGTCGTCGAACGACTTCTTGATGATATTGTGATAATAGTCGACCACGTCCTGCGGTGTGCATCCGTCCTTACGTGCACGTATTGTCACAGGCACTCCATGC
The DNA here is from genome assembly GCA_963626085.1 of Alistipes ihumii. Classification (GTDB taxonomy): domain Bacteria; phylum Bacteroidota; class Bacteroidia; order Bacteroidales; family Bacteroidaceae; genus Colivivens. The sequence continues at coordinate 19,293 of CAVFVJ010000008.1, forward strand.
TCATCACTTCCACCGACAAACAAGACGCTCTTTCCCCTCAGTCTCTGATAGCGCACATATATGTCCGCAGGGACATACACGCCTGCGAGGTGACCGATATGAACCGGTCCGTTCGCATAAGGGAGAGCGGCTGTCACAAGTGTTCTCTTGAATTGTTTCATGCTTATTTATGTACTAATGTTCCTATATCCTCTCCATCGATGACCTTCTTCAGGTTACCCATCACATCCATGTTGAACACGTATATGGGAAGTCCGTTCTCCTTGCACATCGTAGTGGCAGTCAGGTCCATCACACGGAGGTTCTTGTTGTATATCTCATCAAACGTAATCTCACTGAACTTGGTGGCGGAAGGGTCTTTCTCCGGGTCTGCCGTGTAGACACCGTCCACACGGGTTCCTTTGAGCATTATGTCCGCCTCAATCTCTATTCCACGTAAGCTACTGCCTGTGTCTGTAGTGAAATAAGGGTTGCCAGTACCTGCGGAGAAGATTGCGACTTCGCCACGCTCCATCGTCTCGATGGCCTTCCATTTGGTATAGAATTCACCGATGGGTTCCATCCGTATGGCGGTAAGTATGCGGTTCTTGCAGCCTATAGCACCCAGGGCACTGCTCAGTGCCAGTGAGTTGATGACCGTGGCACACATGCCCATCTGATCTCCCTTCACCCGGTCGAAGCCTTTTCCTGCCCCACTGAGTCCACGGAAGATATTGCCGCCACCAATCACTATACCTATCTGCACACCCATGTCGTGCACTTCCTTAATCTGCATGGCATAATCGTTCAGGCGGTTGATGTCTATGCCATAATTCTGCTCGCCCATCAAGCTCTCGCCACTAAGCTTCAGAAGTATTCTCTTGAATCTTACCATTGATAATATGTCTTTATATTTAACCTAAAGACAGACCGCACCGTCTTGAACCATGCAGCCTGCCCATATAATTTCACTCAATATCAGTTGGACTGTCCGTCCCTGGTTCCTCCTGTCCAGGAGTCTGTCCCTGCCTTAATCTTGCCAGCATCACCGGAAACGGTGATGGTGATGTCACCTGCCGTCTGACTCAAGGTCTTGTCGACCTGTATACCGTAGCATTCCGTAGCACCGGTGGAAGTGCCTCCACTGACAGTAAGGTTTACGTCAGTACCTGAGAAAGTCACGTTACCACCATTCCTGACTGTACCCGTCACCTTCGTCACTGCCTTACCACGGATTCCTCGTGCACCGTCAGCAGTCACACTGCCCTTGACAGTTCCCCCATTGAAGAAGGCGTTGTACGAGCAGCGTATACCCTCAGACTCCGTACCGGCAACCTTGAGGTTCACTGTACCACCAGTCATCGTGAAGATACTGTCAGCCTTAAGGCCAGACCCATCTGCCTGTGTCATGTTCAGTGTCAGTTCGCCACCCTTGATGCTGATGCACCCGTAATCATCGGAATCTATGCAGTCACTGCCACAGCCGGATATGTTGACTGTGCCACCGTTCATCTGGAAGTAGTTATGCTCGTTTGCCGCCTCGCCCTTACCGCAGTGGATACCGTCGCTCACAGCCCCCAGCACGTTGATGGTACCAACGGACGCTTTGACCACAAAGTACTCCTTGGCGCAGATGGCATGCTTTACCTTTCCTGTGACGTTCAGTGTACCACCGCCCTTGAATTCCACGTGTCCTTTGGTGTAGAACGCTGCCTTCTGACTTCCACCGGCACAATCGGTCAAGGTATTGGTTGTGCCGTCCTTCAGAATCACGTCAATGCGCTTGCCACATTCTATGTCGACCGCTGCACCCTTACCGCTTGTAAGAGTCACTCCAGCCAGTTGCAGGGAGAGTTTATACTGCCCGTTGATGGTCAACGAACCGTCAGTTGAGGTGCCGCTGACACGGTACAAGTACTCAGTTGATGTGTTGGTGGATGTAAGTACCACATGTGAGTTTGTGCCGCTTGAGCATGTCACGCCACTCACCGATGACGGTATGGTCACTGTCGCCGTCGTCCCGTTGTACACGATGTCGACTGCCGGGAAGGCAGGTTCGGCAAACGTGATACTGTCCACGTCGTCCATGTCGTATGTCTCGCCACAGACGCTCATGCTCGACGCATCGGCAGAGAACGTGATATCGCCCACTGTCGCCATGTCGTACTTGTCATACGAGAAAGCATCGCATACATATACCTGCGCATTCATCTGACAAGTCAGAGCCATCGCACCCACAAATGCTATAATATTCCTCTTCATGTTTTTATATAGTTATCGTGAAACACTCTGTTCAGTTCTCCTTTATGTATTCATACACATCGAGCACGTCCTGTGTGTCGACAGCCTCGTCGCCGTTGACATCCAACCCGTCAGTCTCACCGCTCTCCATGCCGCCATAGACAGCCTGTACGTCTTTGTTGTCTACTGTTCCATCATTATTTACATCCTGGGATATAGCTGAAGCAATCCCGAAATATAATCTGCTGACCGCACTGATGGCAGTCGACTTTGTCGTTCCGTCCTTGAAGTTGACGACCACGTTACCGTTCTCGAACGTTAGTTTCTGAACGGTAGATATCTTGTAGTGCGAAGTAGTCTCCGCAGCGATATAGAGACTGTAGTCTCCGTCCGCAAGCATGACCATGCTCACCACAAGAGCGATAGTCATTGTAATAAACCGTTTCATATCAAATCAATCATTTTATTGGCTTTATAATAATGAATGTCTAGAAATCGAACTTATACCCCAGTCCCACCAGATGGCCGTTTCCCTCATCATCGTCTCCGTCGGTACTGTAACGGTAGGACAGAGTCAGTTTGTTGTACTTGTTTATCTTGTAGTCGACGCCACCGGTGAGCTTCCATTTGGATGCGTGTTTGGTTAGTCCACGGCCATAGTCAGCCGACACGAACAGGTCGAGCGGACACTTCCTTATGTCATAGTTTACAGTCAACTTAGAGTAGAGGAACGTACGGTCCTTACGTTTGTTGACAGTCTCCTGATTCAATGACTTGCCAATGACGTTGCCGTAGTCATCGAGGTTGTCCTCCCCGACATACTCGTTACTGTATTCATAAGGAGACATAATCCAGTCGATGGTTCCGTCCTCGTTCACCCCACTGTTGTACTCATCCCATCTGTACTTGGTGCGTGTGGTCGTTGCCTTGCAGTAGTGGTTGTACCTGAGCGTTTCCTTGAGCGACACAGACCACCTCTTGTTGATGTCGTAGCTCACCTGTGCCCCGATGTTGATTCGGTAGCGGTTCTGCCAGTATCCGTCAGTGAGATTGTATCCCTTATAGTCGCCTACGTTGAAGTACTCGTCCTCCACCAGACCGTCATTCGCATCAAAATACTTAATATTCTTCTCCGCCAGTTTGTTTATCCTCAAATAGTCGAACCCACCGTTGACCTTTACGCTAAATGTCTTTGCCTTGTTGGAGAACAACTTGTACGACAGTCCTGCACCGACCATATAACGATCGATACGCTGCGCATCGTCCTGTGTCCTCATCTCCGCAGCTACCTCCAATTTGAGGTTGTTGGCAATCTTTGTCTCGCCCTCCAGTCCCAGCTCATATCCGAAGTCATCGGACTGCGCATACGTCACCTGAGCCAACACCGCAGCTACAGCCAGCACGAAGGTTCTCTTAAACACCGAGTTCATCGCCCTCATCGGTTTGATGGTGTCGTCGGACTCCTCTTGCTTGTCCTCCTCATAAAAGACCTTGATGAGAGCCACATCCTTCAGGAAGTCGAGTGGGCCTATCGTCACGTCCTGTATATTCAATCCAGTACGTTTCTTTAGGTCCTCAATCAGTTCCTCACGCTTCTCTGGCACAATCAGTTCAATCTTGTCGTACTTGATGTACTTGCTGCTGCGTGAGTGCGCCCACTTGCCACCCTCAGCAATCCATATCACTGCAACAAAGAGGACATTAGTTACAGTCAGTTCGATCATGGCTGTCAGTTCCGGAGCGAAGAACTCAGGGTGCTTGTCGGAGATGTCCGCCACCCAAGCCAGACCGTTGATAGCTGCCATGGCTATAATAAGGAAGAGGTAGGTCATCTCACGGATAGGCACGGACTCTGTCCTGTAGCGCATGATGCAGAATATCGCAAAGAGTCCCATGGCAATGCCTGTCTTCAATTTTGCATCGCCCATCAAGTGTATGAGCATGAAGATGCCGAAGCCCACCAAGATGTAAGTGAAGAGGAAGTCCGTCCTCCGGCTCTTGGGAAAGTAGAACCAACGTGCGATTATCACGGTGAACACCGTGTTTATCATCAGTCGGAAAAGCAAGTCGAGTATTCTGCTTGAATCACTTGATATAAGTGAAAAGAAGTCATAAAAAGATTCCATCAGTATGTGTAGTTAGTTTTATTGGTTTCATTATTTATAATCCGTTTCCTACGTTGCCGGCACATAGACACCGTCGTTGTTTATCTTCGCCAGTTTACGCAGTTTAGCCTTGAAGTTGTTCTGTTTCAGTCCCGGGTCAGTCCACACCATGCCTATGCAGCACTTACTGAAGCCTGTAGGGTTAATGTGGAGACTGCGCAGCAACGAGCATATCGGGGAGAACATGTTTCCGTCCCTTTTCAGTTCAATCACCACCAGTTGGTCGCTGTCCGCATCCCTACCTGTCTCATAGTTATGGAAACGGATATTGTAGTCGATGGTAAGCCGCTCCGTCTTGCCCTTGTTCACCAGCGTAATCCGGTCGAACAGGTTCTGCACCACCATATGCAGCGATGACATATGCATCCCTGCCTTCAGCTCCACCAGCTGCTCCGCTCCGGCATCAACCAGAGACTCCTCAAGCGACTCCACCTGCACGCGTTTCTTCTTTGTCCTGCCGTGGTTGTTCTTACGCTTCACCTCAAGGAACGTCAGTCCGCTGCTTGCCAGATATGTACGCACCCTCACCTTCGTCCTCACCTTCCTCTTGTTGTGGTGCATCATGTACATCGCATGATCCTGAGTATCGAAATAGGTCGTACGGTACGGACAGACAGTAGTCGAGTCTATTGTCTGCACATAATACTTGTCCTTGACCATCTGCAGCAGCTCTATCAGCTTCTTCTTCGTGGTGACATATTTGGTGTCAAGACGGTTCATAAGCTTTATCGCACTCATCTGCTCCAGAGTGATTGGAGGCAAGTCATCAAGCAAGGATTGAATTTTACTGTCTTTCTCGTCCATTTCGTTTACATGTCTCTGTCCGCAGTGATTTCTGTCGGACTTTGATATGCAAATATACTCTTTTTATCTGTAAGGAGCAGTATCCGCACCGTTATTTTCATGAAAACAGCAGAAGAAAACCGTTAATAGACCATTTATTTTTATCTTTGTTGCAAAATTGTGAAGAACTGATGAAAGAATTTGTAATATCTGAGGCTAAAGTGGAAACGGCAGCTATCGTCGGGCTCGTTACGCCCTATCAAGGGGAGCGGAAGACAAAGGAGTACCTCGACGAACTGGAGTTCCTTGCCGAGACTGCTGGAGCGAAAATAATAAAACGGTTCACCCAGAAGGTGAACGGTCCCAACAGCGTCACCTATGTTGGCAGTGGAAAACTCGCTGAGATAAGGGATTTCATCAAAGCAGAGGAAGACGAGGACCGAGAAGTGGGCATGGTCATCTTCGACGATGAGCTGAGCGCAAAACAAATACGCAACATAGAGAAGGAGCTACAGGTGAAGATACTCGACCGCACATCGCTCATTCTCGACATTTTCGCCATGAGGGCGCAGACAGCAACCGCCAAGACTCAGGTGGAACTGGCGCAGTACAAGTACATGCTTCCCAGGCTGACACGACTGTGGACACACCTTGAGAGACAAAGGGGCGGTAGTGTGGGACTGCGCGGACCGGGAGAGACACAGTTGGAGATGGACCAGCGCATTATACGCGGCCGCATGGCCCTGCTCAAGCAGAGGCTGAAGGAGATTGACACGCAGAAAACCACACAACGCAAAAACCGCGGACGACTCATACGTGTGGCTTTGGTCGGCTACACCAATGTAGGGAAGTCAACACTGATGAACCTGCTGTCCAAGAGCGACGTGTTTGCGGAAAACAAGCTCTTTGCAACGCTCGACACCACAGTTCGCAAAGTGATTATCGACAATCTCCCGTTCCTTCTGAGCGACACTGTCGGATTCATTCGGAAGTTGCCAACTGACCTCGTAGATTCCTTCAAATCAACGCTGGACGAGGTGAGGGAAGCAGATCTGCTGGTACACCTCGTGGACATCTCCCACCCCGACTTCGAGGAACAGATACGCGTAGTGGAAACGACACTGGGGGACCTTGGGGCAAGCGACAAACCGACGCTGTTGGTGTTCAACAAGATTGATGCATACACATGGACACCCAAGGACAAGGATGACTTGACACCAAAGACCAAAGAGAACATCACGCTCGACGAACTCAAGGCCACATGGATGGCAAAGATGAACGACAGCTGTTTCTTCATCTCCGCCAAGACTGGTGAAAACATAAAAGAGTTCAAGGAGTTTGCATACAAGAAGATACGTGAGCTGCATGTACAGAAGTATCCGTACAACGACTTCCTGTTCCAGCATTACGAGAACGAAGAACAAGACAATACGCCATCATCATGAAGAGAGAACTGACCGACATAGAGATCAGCATCCTCGAAGAACAGGGATGCACTGCCATAAACTGGACGGACGTACTGGTGGAGGAAGACTTTATACCTGCATACGTACGCAACGTGAGTTTCTACGGCAAGGTGGAACTCGGAAGCATGAATGGCACAGTAGACGTAGAGGAAGAGTTTCAGCGACACGCACTACTCAACAACTGTACTCTGAATAATGTAACTATCGGTGATGACTGCTTCATCGAGAACGTGCACGGATACATATCCAATTACGATATCTCCGACCATTGCTACATATCCAACGTGGGAGTGCTGAGTACGCAAGGGCCGTCGTCCTTCGGAAACGGCAATGTCATCGCTGTGCTCAATGAGGGTGGCGACGGCAATGTGGTGATTTACGACAAACTAACAGCCCAACTGGCATGGCTCATGATACATTACCCTCAGATAAGAGAACTGGCACTCAGGGAGACAGACAAGTACAAGAACCTGGTACGAGGTTCAGTCGGAGAAGGTTGCCGCATCACCGGGACCAATGAGATAAGCAACGTGAACATACAACCGTACTGTGAAATACAAGGAACAGGGCGCATAGCCAACGCCACCCTCCTCAGCAGTAGCGATGCGCCCACCTTCATCGGACCAGGCGTAATCATGGAGAACACCGTAGTGGCGATGGGAGCCACCGTCACCGACGGAGCAAAGGTCGACAACTGCTTTGTCGGAGAGTCTGTGCATATAGGCAAGGGATTTTCCGCTGAGTCATCCCTCTTCTTTGCCAACTGCTATATGGACAATGGGGAAGCCTGCGCCGCTCTTTGCGGACCATTCTCCTGTTCTCACCATAAGTCGACCCTACTCATCGGGGGCGAGTTCTCGTTCTTCAACGCTGGGTCGAACACCAATCAGAGCAACCATGCGTACAAGATGGGTCCCATCCACTGGGGTATATTCGAAAGGGGGGCAAAGACAGCATCGGGATGTCATATCCTCTGGCCTGCACACATCGGAGTGTTCTCCATGGTAATGGGCAAACTCACGACCCACCCTCGCATCCAGAACCTGCCGTTCTCATATGTCTTGGCAACAGGTGAGAAGACTTACATAGTGCCTGGTATCAACATAAGGACTGTCGGGACATGGAGGGATGTGGACAAATGGGGCAAACGTGACCGTCGCCCACAGTCAGCGCGCAGGGACATCATCAACTTTGACTTCCCCAATCCCCACATCATACAATTTGTACTTGCAGGAAAGGAATTGCTTACTTCGCTCCAGGAACGTCAGGGATATGACGCAGAGGAATACCGATTCGAGGGGTGCTTCATCAAACACAAGGCACTCATCGACGGGTTGAGGTACTATGACCTCGTTATTCGTCTTTACGGAGGAGAACTGCCAAAAGACGAGTGGCTCGACCTGTGCGGCATGGTCACTCCGAAGAAATCGGTGGAAGACCTTGTGTCGGATGTCGAGGACGGAGAAATAACCTCATCTGACGAAATCATCGAGCACCTACAGACATTGTACAACCACAATAAGATGCTGTATTCATATCCACAGACAACGGACAGTCTGGCGGCACACGACGAGTGGTTAGGGATGGTCGGCAACGATGCTGAGAAGGAATACCAGATGGGTGATGTGGAGGAGACATACCTTCAGAAGTTTCTGGACAAACTAAGATAAAAGGTTTCCGATGCTATTAAAAATCTATGTCAGCGACAAAACATAAGGAATAATTTTGTACCTTTGCCAAAATAATCAGAATCAGATGAACGAGAACAACGGGGACTTCAAGGTGGATGTCGACCAAATAATAAGGAGTAAGGCTGGAAGTAAATATAAGTACTTCCCACGGTTCGTCATCAACTGGTTGAAGAAAATACTGCACCAGGACGAGGTTAACGCTTTCCTCACCGGACGCGGCAAAGGAATATACGGGCAGGATTTTCTGGATGAATGTGTGAGGTATCTGGAGATGGACTTGAAGGTGAATGGGCTTGACCGTCTGCCAAGCAACGAAGGAGGGCGGTACTATACAATAGTGTCCAATCATCCGCTTGGCGGAGAGGACGGAGTTGCACTGGGCAGTGTCCTCTGCCATAAGTACGACAGTAAGATCAAGTATCTGGTGAACGACGTACTCATGAACCTCAAGGGACTGGCACCGTTATGTATCCCCATCAACAAGACAGGCAACCAAAGTCGTAACTTCCCAAAGATGGTGGAGACAGCTTTCCAGTCAGACAACAACGTGCTGATGTTTCCAGCAGGACTATGTTCTCGCAAGCAAGACGGAGTGATAAAAGACCTCGACTGGAAGAAGACCTTCATCACGAAAAGCATAGAATACCAGCGTGATGTCATCCCCGTCCATTTCTCAGGACAGAACTCAGAACGATTCTACCGCATAGCCAACCTGTGCAAGACACTTCATATCAAGGTAAATCTCGCCATGCTGTTTCTGGTTGACGAGATGTACAAGAACGTAGGCAAATCATTTACCGTCACCTTTGGCGAACCCATACCGTGGCAGACTTTCGACAAGTCGAAATCGCATGCGCAGTGGGCACAATGGGTGAAAGAAAAAGTATACGAACTATAACTATTATGGAAGAAATAATCGCACCAATCGACCGCCAGGTCTTGAAGTCAGAGCTGACCGAGGACAAGCGGCTCAGGTTCACTAACCGAAGCAACAATGAGATCTATATCATAGACTGGAAAGATGCGCCCAATGTACTCAAGGAAATAGGAAGACTGCGTGAGATCGCATTCCGCGCTGCAGGAGGAGGTACAGGCAAAAGCACAGACCTTGATGAGTTTGACTTGAGCGAAAACCCATACAAGCAACTAATAGTATGGAATCCGGAAGCGGAAGAGATTATAGGGGGATACAGATATATTCTGGGCACTGACGTGCAGTTCGACACCAAGGGACAGCCCATCCTTGCCACATCCCACATGTTCAACTTCTCTGATAAGTTTATCAAGGACTACCTGCCGTATACGGTGGAACTCGGCCGTTCGTTCGTGACACTCGAATACCAGGCTACACGCAACGATTCAAAAGGGCTATTTGCGCTTGACAACCTATGGGACGGACTGGGTGCCTTGTCTGTAGTCATGCCCAACTGCAAATACTTCTTCGGCAAGATGACGATGTACCCATCCTACAACAGGCGTTGCCGCGACATGATACTCTATTTCCTCAACAAGCACTTCCCAGACAAGGACAAGCTCATCGTACCTATGGAGCCGCTACAGTTGGAGACTTCTCCTAAAGAGTTCGAGTCCCTCTTCTGCTACGATGACTTCAAAGACGACTATAAGGTACTCAGCCGTATCATCAGGGGTTTCGGACTGTCCATCCCACCACTGGTCAATGCGTATATGAGCCTGTCGCCCACAATGAAGATGTTCGGCACTGCCATCAACGATGGGTTCGGAGATGTGGAGGAGACCGGCATCCTCATTGCCATCGACGAGATAACGGAGAGCAAGCGTGTGCGCCACATCGACAAGTTCGCACAGGAACACCCAGAACTGGTGGCACAATCCATCAAGGCAATGTCACGCATCACATCCGGAGTGAACAAAGTGAAGAAAACAGGCAGAAAAGACTAAATATACCCTATATTTTTTGCATGTCTAATTAAACTATTATTACTTTACCAAGTCAAATAGACAATTTAGTAATTAATAGGTGTTTATCATTTGCATGGAGTGTAGTTGCACGGGAGTGCTACTACACTCGTTTTGTTTTTGATTTTGCCACCACACAAGAAGCACACACAGGTTCAGTCGCACATGTCACCTGACTTCGACAGGTGTTGAATCCTAAAAACACAAGTTACACATTATCAGTTATCGGATCAATTTGATTGCACTGCAATAGGTGGCGCAAAGCGTATATTTACACGTGATTTTTTCACCTATAGGTCTATTTTTTACTCAATCACCGCAACAATTGGAACCAGAGCCAGAAGAAGGCGAACGGGACTTGTCATGAGTGCAGTTGGTTTCACCGTACAGTGAAACTATATCTCGATTGGAAATGACTATATACTCTCAGCCGCTTGACTATATAGTCTCGGGCTGTAGACTATATACTCTAAGCGCCAAGAGTACATACCTGTGACTTTGCCTGATTTTCTCACGGTGTCCCACCGCACTGTTCATTTAATGTGACGTGAGACACGTCACCTACTAATTCATAAAAGCCGCAGGTGTATGTCACCTACGGCTTTTATTGTATTACTGTTTTATAGGATGTCCTTCACTGTCAAACGACAGTCTACCTGGCTTGCGGTCAGTGCGCCTCTCCAGCTTACCGTATGCACCCTTGCCTCGACCTTTACCAAACCGTTCCGAATCATGATGTCGGTCCCCATCATCACGCCTTCCCGGCTTGAAGCCGTCTCTTGCTGGACGTTCACCCTCCTTGTCGCGCCTCGGTCTGAACGGACGTTCATGCCTTTCGCCATCCTCACGTTTATCCTTGCCGTAGGGTTTGGAGAACGGCTTGGACCTGAAGTAATGCTCGTCGTCCTTCTCATAACCGGGCTTACGGTCACCCCACTTGAAGTTATGTCTGCCCATTTGCGGTTCCCTACTGTACACACTGTCACCAGTATCCTCCTCTTCACTCTGTTCCTGCACACGCTTATGCCCCTTAAACTTAGAGTTTCGAAGCCTGTCCTCATCAGTCTTGATGTCCAGTCCTTCACGTCTACGGTCACCGAGCTTACCCTCAAACACCTGATACTTCCTGAACTCGCATTCAAGCGATCCGTTATAAAGGATAATACGTGTAGAAGGACGGAATCCAATCTTAGTGAAACACTCCTCATGATAACTGAGGATCCATGCGTCATTACCCACAAACGAGTGCTTTAGCACCGTTCCTATGTCGCCATACAGCCCAAGAATATCGTCAGTAGTGATACGTTCGCCATAGGGTGGGTTAGTTATCATGATTGCCTTCTCAGCCGGTTGTTGGAAGTCACGCACATCCTGTTGACTGACAGTCACAATATTACTTACGCCAGCCGACTTGACATTCTCCTGTGCCGTGAACACAGCCGCACGGTTGATGTCAGAACCATAGATACGGTGATTGAACTCACGTTCCTGCGAGTCGTCGTTGTATATCGCCTCAAACATATCGGAATCGAAGTCCTTCCAACGCTCGAAGGCATATTCCTTACGGAACACACCCGGATAGATGTTACGAGCAATCAGAGCTGCCTCAACAAGGATTGTGCCCGAGCCACACATAGGGTCAATCAGGTCGCACTCACCGTCCCAGCCTGTAAGCATAATCATTCCTGCCGCAAGGACCTCGTTGAGCGGAGCCTTCACAGTACCCACACGATAGCCTCTCTGATGTAAGCTCTCGCCAGAGCTGTCGAGAGAAATCGTCACGTCGTTTTCCGCTATATGAATATTGATCCGTATGTCCGGATTGGATATACTGACGTTCGGTCGCTTGCCTGTCTTCTCCCGGAAATAGTCTACGATGGCATCCTTCACACGGTAAGCGGCAAAGCGCGAATGCCTGAATTCCTCTGAAAACACCACCGCCTCGACGATGAATGTGGAGTCATTGTCCATATACTCGCTCCATTCTATTCCCTTCACCTCATTGTACACCTCATCCGCATTCTTTGCCTTGAACTCTTTTATCGGCATAAGAATCTTGACTGCGGTACGCAGACAGAAGTTGGCGCGATAGAGCATCGTCTTGTCGCCCGAGAACGACACCATACGAATTCCCTTCTCAACATCCTCCGCACCGAGTCGTTCCAGTTCCTTTGCCAAGACATCCTCAAGACCGGCAAATGTTTTAGCTATTAGCTTACGTTTCATTTATTCTGATTCTTTATTTTCTATACTGAATTATCTTCGCGCCAGCAGGTACATCCTGCGTCACCCACACGTTACCGCCAATCACTGCCCCCTTGCCTATCGTCACACGTCCCAGAATACTTGAGTTGGAGTAGACAATCACGTCGTCCTCCAGTATCGGATGTCTCGGAATTCCCTTTATAGGGTTGCCGTCCGTATCCAGGGGGAAACTTTTAGCTCCGAGGGTCACACCCTGATAGAGTTTGACATTGTTGCCTATGATGCTGGTCTCACCGATAACCACACCCGTTCCGTGGTCGATGGTAAAGTAATCACCTATCTGTGCGCCAGGGTGGATATCGATACCCGTCTCCGAGTGTGCCATTTCTGTAAGCATACGAGGCACAAGCTTCACGCCCATAACCAACAATTCGTGCGCCACACGGTAGTTCATCAAGACTTTTATAATCGGGTAACAGCATATAATCTCCTCGTAGCTGTTGGCTGCCGGGTCACCGTTATATGCAGCTACCACATCCGTGTGCAGACTCTGCCGGATGACAGGCAACTTGCCGATAAAACTGTCCGCCTTGTCCTCCTCCAGCAGTTCGGGACAGAGCAACTGTTTCAACCGAGAGAGCTTCTCCGCCTCACTCATCGTATAGTCACCGTAGTAGTCGGGAAAGAGGATGGACCTTGACAAGTCCGCTATGTCTTTTGCCGTGTTTGCCAGACGTGCATAATTCATGTGTGTGTTCTATTTAATGTAATCTTTCATCAACTCTTTAGATATCTCGTCACCCAGTTCAATAGCCTTCTGCAGGTTCTTCTTGCCATTCTCGATATCACCCTTCTGTATCTGGGCATAACCCATTATACGGTAAGCATCCGCATTGTCAGATGAAAGTTCCAACGCCTGCATAGCAGTGGCTATACACTCGTCTATCTCGTTGACACGCAACAGGAGTCCGCTTTTCTCAACATAATACAAAGTCGTGCCGGGTGACATTCCGATAGCGGTGTTCAAGTCATCGAGTGCCTGCTGGTACATGCGTGCGCTCACCTCTAACTTCGACTTGTCGTAATAGAACTTGTCGTTCACCTTACTGTTGCTGAGGTAGGCATATTGATTGTAGTCTTGCACAGCCTCACGGTACTGACCGATACTGGCGTGCAACTGACCGCGACGCAACACGTAACTGGCTGCCTCGGCGGGCAGTGGATTCGGGAACATGGCTATCGCACTGTCAAGTAGTTCTATCTGGATTGTCGCTGTATCACCCAAACCCTCATGGGCAAGAGATGCCGCATAGAGGATAGCCGGACTGCGCGACTCGCTGGCATTCAACTCGTCATAAATCGCCAAAGCACCTGCATAATCTCTCTTCGACATTAGGATGCGTGTCTTCAGCAGTTTGTAGGACACATCCGTAGGAGATGCAGCTATCGCCTTGTCAAGATACTCCAAAGCCACGTCATAGTTCCACTTGTCATATACAGGGGTCGGCTGGTACAGCAGTTTGGTGTAAATGACATCGGCAATACGTGAGTTTGCCACCGCCTTGTCATCACACAGTTTGTAATACTGTTGCAAGTCCCTATCCGCCTCCTCAAACCGTGTGAGGTCAATCAACGGAGTGGCACGGCGATAATAGCCTTCCGCATTGTCTGGCCAAGTCTTCACGAAGAGGTTCAACAGATCGAGGTACTCCTCGTCGTTCATTGTACTCGACTTTATATACAGGTACACGAGACTCTCTTCCATATTGTCGGGCAATCCCTTTGGCAAGTGTATGTTGTCAAGTGCCAGGGAGTTCATCTGCGATGAAATAGCCTGAATCTTCAGCGTGTCGAGAAACTGCACCCCCAGTCCGTAGCCATTCATACCGATGGACGGTTGCACCGTAGCCACAACCTGTCCTTTTGCATTCAACAGTGGAGCTCCAAGACAGGACTTGTCGACTGGGTACGATAAGGTATAAAATGGGAAGGGAGGATTACCAGCCGCCTTCACCTCATTCACACGCGCTGTCTGGCATGTCTTGATCTTGTCCTTGGAATACATCATTGTGAAGAGTACCGCCCCCTCTTGAGCCTTGGACGAGGCACACTCAAGAGCTACAGTTTTCTCTGTATCCACCTTGAAACGCACGAGCGAATAGGTGTCGTTCGCACCCAGTATGCGTTCCACTTTATTCTTCTTGCCAGACATATCCTCCACGATGGCACTGTATGCACCGTAGAATATCTCATAGTCTGCAATGGCAACACCGTCTGCAGTAACATAAAAGCCTGTGCCAGACTTCAACGGATTGCCATCTTTGTCGTATGACACAACAGATATTATACCCTTCTGAACCTTACTTCCCCACTTAGGTACAGCCGCCTCCTGGGCATCCGCACAAGGAGACTGCAGTAGTAATAGTCCGACGGTCAGGATGCATGTCTGTATCCACCACCGCCTAATGTCATATATATTCTTGCAGTTCATGATTTCAACAGTTCTTTTGCGTTATTCATCGCAGCCTCACTCAAAGTAGAGCCACTCAACATGTGTGCGATCTCCTCCACTCGCTGTGACGCAGTCAGTTCAACTATATGTGTCGATGTGGAAAACAGACTCTCTTCCTTATACACCTTGTAATGATAACGTCCTAAGGCAGCTATCTGCGGTAGGTGGGTTATACTGATAACCTGTCGTCCGTTGTCACCCATAGTCCTCATTATATCCGCCATCTTCTCTGCGATACTGCCAGACACCCCTGTATCTATCTCATCAAAGATGATTGTAGGCAGGTTTACCGCCCCTGCGATCAATGCCTTCAGGCAGAGCATCACCCGAGCAATCTCACCACCAGACGCTATTTGAGAGAGTGGCTGAGTTGGCACGTTTTTGTTTGCAGAAAACATGAAAGCGACCTTGTCCATACCACTTGCATCTGGGGCGTCACGTTTTATCAAGTCCACATCGAACCGGACATTTGGCATACCAAGTGTTGACAACAAACGAACGATATCCGCCTCCAGCTGTAGTTTTGCCTTTCCACGCATAGAAGTCAACACTGAAGCTTGTCTCACGACTTCGTTGTAAGTTTCCTCCTTTTCCTTACGAAGTGCCTCTATATGTCCGTCACTGTTGTCAATCAACGACAGTTTGTCTTCCAGTGCCTTTTGGATGCCCAGCAGTTCACCTACAGAATCCACACGATATCTTTTCTCAAGTGAATATATCGCACTCAAGCGTTCATTAACCTGCTCCAGTCGTTGTGGGTCATATTCAACCCTATCAGCACTGCTTTCCAATTCATCGGATATATCCTTGAGTTCGATGTAACAGCTTTCTAGCCGCTGCACGAGTTCCTCCGCTTGTGGATACATGTCGGCAACACCCTTCAGTGCGGTACTTCCCTGTCTTATGTTCTGCAGGGTGTCGTTCGAATCGTCCGAGACGATACTGCGGCAAGCCATGTACAAAGCCTGTTTGATATCCTCCGCATGACTGAGCACGCCCTGCTCGCTCTCCAATTCCTCCTGCTCGTCTTTCTGCAAGTGGGCTTCTGCAAGCTGGCTGACCTGATAGCGCAGATATTCCTCTTCCTCACGACCTTGCTGCGAACTGCGTTCAGCCTCATCGAGCTGTCCGCATAGTTCCCTGTAACGGTGGTACGTCTCTTTATAGTGTTCCACAACCTCTGCATCCCCAGAGAGAATGTCCAAAATATTCAACTGGAAATCTTCTTTGCCGAGCAACAAGTTCTTGTGCTGCGAATGGATGTCGATTAGACGACCACCCAACTCTTTCAGTTGAGCCAGACTGACTGGTGTGTCGTTGATAAAGGCACGGCTCCTGCCCGATGCCGTAATCTCTCTTCTCACGATACACTCACTGTCATCAAAGTCAAGTTCGTTGTTAGAGAAGAAGCTGTCGAGTTCCACCTCCGAGAGGTTAAACACAGCCTCGATGAGACAACGTTTCTCGCCAGTTTTAATTGCCTTGGTATCACTCCTCTCACCGAGCAGAAGTCCGATAGCACCGAGGATAATGGACTTTCCCGCTCCAGTTTCACCAGTGATGACCGAGAACCCAGAATGCAGGTCTATATCCAGTTGGTCTATCAGCGCATAGTGTTCTATATGTAATGATTGTATCATAGAGAGGGCTACTTACAGCAGTTAATCCAGTTTAAGGTGCAAAATTACGACTTTTTCCCTATATTTAATATAAGGTGAGAGTAAAAAGGAGACATGGGCATCTATTTTGTCGTAACAGCAAGCCTAAAAGCGGTCACATTTGTCCGGATTCTATGAGCAGAATACAGCGTTCGGTCAGACGGTCATCCGCATCAGGGTCATACTGTTTCTTCAAACTTGCACCGAACAATGTAGCAAAGGCATTGGATATCCCTGCCTTGAACTTGCCCATATAGGTCTTTATCAGTTGGTAACTGGTCATTCCGCACTGCCGGTCAATGAGTTTTATCAACAGTTTGCCCTGTGCGAACGTCAGTTTTTTCAGTCTCGGAGTATATTGATTACGCAACTCCTTCTCTATGCTTTTCATGTACGCATCTTTCTCTTCCTTGGTCTGCAGGGAGTCTAGATGTGCCACACACGAGTTTATGGTTTTCTGGATTTCCACAGCAATGGGATATACCTTCTTTATATTGTATGCAATCTTGTAGTACTTCTTTACCTGTCGCGCGTTCTTGAATTTCAACTTATTGTAGACATACACATCGGACAGCACGAACCACGGTATTTCCTCACCCTCATACTCCACCATACCTGCATAGCCCACCTGATGCTGGAATATGGGGCTACCTGTCATCTGACTGATGTTGGTATCGTCAACCGCTATATCCTGCGCTTTGGCCTCCACTGTGTCCAACACCATACAGATAATTACCGCCAATATGTATACAGACCATCTAATCATGCCACAAATATAACAAGAAACGATGTACCCCATCGGGAATTTCCGCTACTTTAATACTCTTTATTCTTCGTTAGTTAAGGTAACCCAAAAAGGAGCGGACTTCCGCCCGCTCCCCTAAGTCGCCTCATTTCTCAATACCCAACAGTTCCACTGTGAATATCAAAGCTGAATAAGGTTTTATCTGTCCTGAGTCACGGTCGCCATACGCCAGTGAATAGGGGATATAGACCTCCCACTTACTGCCTACTGGCATCATGCACAGTGCCTCGGTCCATCCTTTAATCACTTGATTTACCCCGAAGGTGGAGGGTTGGTTGCGCTTGTAGGAACTGTCGAACACCGTTCCGTCAATCAACCTGCCTTCATAGTTGACCTTCACCTTTTGAGTAGGTGTCGGCACTTCCCCGTCACCCTTGGCAAGCACCTTGTACTGCAATCCTGAAGGCAGTGTCACTACCCCCTCTTTAGTAGCATTGTCAGTCAACCACTTCTCTCCTGCCTCACGGTTCGCCCCATAGAGTTTCTCCTTGTTCTCTGCCTGTCGGGCAGTCATCTTCTCCTGGAACAGAGTCTGTGCCTGTTGGATACTGTATTCGTTCTGTCCCGTCAGTGCACTCAAGATTGCATTAGCCACAACAGATGCAGATATGCGTTTGTCGGGTTCCGCCGCATAATAGTCCTTGGACAGGCTCTCTGCCATAGTCTCTATCTGACCGCCTATCTGCATACCTGTCTGATATGCGGCAGCAGCCTTGTCGCCTGGGTCAACAGCGATACGGTCGAGAACGCCCCTACAGAAATCGTTCATGTTATTCACCGTGTCGACATGCAACTGTACGGCAAGATAGTTTTTCAGTCCGTTTGACTGGAAAGTGCCAAAGAGATATGCGATGGAGTCACCGTCACTGGCAAGTACCGGCTTGGCGATTGACACCGAGTTGTTCGCCAACCCAGGGTTCATAATCCTCTCTTTGTAAGCCTTGAGCTCAGCCTTCTGTTTAGCTTTCAGTTCCTTGAGCCCTGCCTTTAGCTGAGTTTTGGATGCTTTGATGTCCGCCTTCAACTGAGCCTTCTGTTCCTTTGCTGAGAGAGGCTCGTCTACAGTTTGTGCAGTTATGGACATACTTGCCATAACTGCACAAACCACGAGAATTATCGATTTCCCTTTCATTTATCCAATACCTCAATAGTGAACACCAATGTTGAGAATGGCTTAATCTGTCCCATATCCTGTGATCCGTATCCAAGGTTCTGTGGGATATAAACCTCCCACTTGCTTCCGGCTGGCATCAGCTTGAGAGCCTCGACCCATCCTGGGATAACACGCGGATTCGCCATATCGACCTCAAACGGGTCTCCCTCTTTCAGACTGTCGAACACAGTACCGTCAATCAACTTGCCCTCGTAATAGCACTTCACAACAGTAGAGTCTGTGGGAAGCGCACCAGTACCCTGTGCAATCACCTTGTACTGGAGACCTGAAGGGAGAATATTCACACCCTCTTTCTTGGCGTTGTCAGCGAGAAACTTCTCGTTGGTTGCCTTAGCCTCACCGTATTTCTTCTCCTGGTTCGCTGCCTGAATAGGTGACAGCAATTTCTGGAATTCCTGATAAGCACTGTCGCTGGTCATGCCAGCCTCGCCCTTAAGTCCTGAGATGATACCTGCGAGCAAGTTCTTTACAGACACCTGTTTTGTAGAGTCATCCTCATAAACCTCCTTGCTGAGGCTCTCACCCATACTCTTGATCTGCTTACCAACCTGCAGACCCTTCATATACGCTTCCTGCTTGGGATCTTCCTTTGCAGTGGCACCCTCTACCATACCTTTGATAAACTCATCGGTATAAGTAGAGTCAACCATCAATTGCATCTTCATATACTGCTTCAGACCCTCTGCCTGAGCGATACCGAGATAATTGGTCAATGAGTCCACGTCGTCCTTCAAGTCTGCCTTTACATTGGCATTGTCACATGAAGAGAACACGATTGCAGCAAAAGCGACTGCTGCCATAATAATCTTTTTCATTACTGTATCTGTTTTTGTTTGTTATACCTATATATAATATATGGAGCTTTGCAACTCCAATACAGTGTGTCAGAGTACCTCAAGCAACTCAACATCGAACACAAGGGTGGCGAACGGTGGAATCATCTCTCCAGCTCCACTCTCCCCATAGCCCAACAGGTATGGGATGAAGAAACGGTATTTCGCACCCTCGCCCATGAGCTGCAGACCCTCAGTCCATCCTGGGATGACCTGGTTGAGTCCGAACACCGCTGGTTCGTTGCGTTTGTATGAACTGTCGAATACAGTGTCGTCGATAAGGCGACCCTCATAATGGCAGCGCACCTTATCGGTTGCTTTAGGGTGCTTACCTGTACCTTCCTGCAGCACTTCGTACTGGAGTCCGCTCTTGGTAGTGACCACTCCCTCACGTTTGCCGTTACCCTCAAGGAACGCACGTCCGCGGTCAAGTTCTGTCTTACCGAGCTTAGCACGCTCTTCCTGCATCACCTTCTCCTGTTTCTCGAAGAAAGACTGCACTATACCCTGTGCCTCAGTGTTAGACACCTTCAATTCATGTCCCTGCAACACGTCTGTTATTGAACTGGCAAAGTCGTCAATACTCAAAACGTCTTTCAGCCCCATTTGTCTGAGCTGCTGTCCGATGCCCAATCCAAGGGCATAACTCAATTTATCCATTTATATACTTTTGTCTGATTCTGCAAATTCAGGCGCAAATATACTATAAATCAAGCTAAGCGCAATAACAAAAGACACTTTTTCATAATTTGCCCCAGTATTGTTTGTCCATTCGGATTGTTTTGTCTACTTTTGGATGTCGAAAACAAAACTAACACGATTATGAAGAAATTGGTTTTCCTAACAGGTGCTGGCATAAGTGCCGAGAGCGGCATCACCACGTTCCGCGATTCGGGCGGACTGTGGGAACAATACCCTGTTGAGGCTGTAGCAAGCATCAACGGCTACCACCGCGACCCAGAACTCGTGATAAACTTCTACAACGAGCGGAGACACCAACTTGCCGACGTACAGCCCAACGAGGCTCACCGGCTGGTGGCGAAACTGGAGGACACGTATGACGTGTGTGTAGTAACGCAGAATGTGGATAACCTCCATGAACGCGCTGGGTCGCACAACGTAATCCACTTGCACGGAGAACTGATGAAGGCTACTTCCACTGCCAATCCCAACGACCCCAAGTGCATCGTGACCCTGCCAGCCACCGATTCTGACATCAATATTGGCGACAAGGCAGCCGATGGGAGTCAACTCCGTCCGTTCATCGTATGGTTCGGTGAGTCGGTGCCCATGATTGAACCGGCAGCGGAAGAGGTATCGAAGGCAGACATAGTGGTTGTCGTCGGCACGTCCCTCAACGTCTACCCTGCAGCGGGACTACTCGGCTACACTCGCAGAGACGCTGAAATCTATCTCATAGACCCTCTTCCCAACAACGTGCCCTCCGACATGGGCATCCATGTCATAGCCAAGAAAGCTACCGGGGGGATGCGTGACTTGTATGAACTTTTGACAGGCAAAGCAGTGGAATGAACTGTTTCACCATGAATTGTTCGAGGCCAAAATCGGTATCCGAACGGCATGAAAACGGCAGCAAAAACAAAAAAGTCGGGATTAATCATTGCGCATTCTGATTTATTTCTTACCTTTGCACTCGCTTTAAGCCCAGATGGCGGAATCGGTAGACGCGCTGGTCTCAAACACCAGTGGGGCAACCCGTGCCGGTTCGACCCCGGCTCTGGGTACAACGAAGGCTGAAAATCATCTGATTTTCAGCCTTCGTTTTTATTTGCTTATCTTCACTGCTTCCACCTGTTCAGGCATCCACACCTTCATCTTACCTATGCCACGGTGGTTCCAGGCATAGTAAGGAATAAGTGACAACGAGACATCATGAACTTGTAACCGTCCAAGCGAGTCATAACTTAAAGCCTGCGCCTGTGTCCTCAACAACGTAATGCCATTCAACATATCGGAACGGTTGATTGTCTCGAATGTGGGGTTATCTGGAAACAACAGTCCTTGAATGTCAAAATCATTGTCAGCTGCTTCCGCACAATAGACCAAGGGTCCACGTTCCACCGCAACGAGGTTTCGGTCTGCCTCAACCTGTTTGTTAGCCCTTACCATACGCGGTTGCATGTCGAAGTCCAGTTCCACCACATCCCCCTTTTTCCATACACGACTGATGGTGAGATAACCGTTCTCCATTGTCACACCCTCTACCTTCACGCCATTCAGCGTCACAGTATACCCTGTCTGCCCCTTGTCCGCAAACGTATAGAGGTCACTTGGTACGACTTCTCCACGCACCCATCCAGGAACACGTATTTTCAGAGCTAATTGTTGTTTTCCACGTGGACTGATTTCCAACCTGACATTGCCTTCAAACGGGTAACGTGTAGTCTGTCTGATGCGCAACCTCTTGCCGTCCACCTTCAGCTCGGAGTCGTTGCCCATGAACAGGTTGACATAAACAGCACGGTCTTTCACCGCATATACGTAACCAGGTACGGAAGGGATGAACCGACAGATATTGGACGGGCAACAAGCGCAACCGAACCATGGTTGTCGCTCCAGCGTATTGTCCGCATTGAACTTGTATTTCCCATCAGCCTCCAACGGATTTGGATAGAAGAACGAGTCACCACCTAGCGACACGCCCGAGAGAAGGCCGTTGTACAACGTCCGTTCCAACACATCATAGTACTTGCTCTCGCCATGCAATAGAAACAGACGGTGGTTCAAGTACACATTCCCGATGGCTGCACAAGTCTCGCAGTAGGCAGTCAAGTTGGGCAACTCGTAGTTCTTCCCGAACGACTCGCCTGGACGGGTGGAGCCAATACCTCCCGTGACATACATTTTCTTGGATACAATGTTTTCCCATATCTTGTCGACAGCCTTGATGTAGGCACTGTCACCTGTCAGGGCTGCCACATCCGCCATACCGGCATACATATAGGTAGCGCGCACGGCGTGTCCCACCGCTTCATCCTGTTCCACCACAGGCTTGTGCATCTGGTCGTAGTCGTCCTTGAGCCAGAAACCCGAGCGTTTCTCCTTGCCACGCTGGTCAAGGAAGAACTTGGCGAGATTCAGATAACGCTTCTCGCCTGTGACCAAATAAAGACGCACCAACGCCATCTCTGCTATCTGGTGCTCTGGCACGATGAGTCGTTTGCCCTCTCCGTTGCCCAACTCACGGTCGGCACAGTCCGCAAACCTAATAGCCACATCCAGGAACTTCCGTTTGCCTGTCGCCTGATAATACGCCACAGCACCCTCTATCATGTGACCCAAGCAGTAGAGTTCGTGACTGCCCTGCTCCTCCTTGTCCCAGCGACACTTACCGATACGGCGCACATCTTTCTGTTCTGGATTCATGGTACGCGGAGTGTATAGATAGCCGTCCGCCTCCTGTGCGGCAGCCACAATGGCAATCACACTGTCCACATAGCTCTCCAACCGCTTGTCTGGAAAGGTCTGTAGGGAGTAAGCCGCTCCTTCAATTGTCTTATACACATCGGTGTCGTCGAACACCAACCCTCTGAAGGTGTAATCAGTGCTTGGATGCGCGGCTTTCTCGAAATTCCTGTAACGGCCAGTCTCTTCACATTTACTGAAAGCAAGCGGTATGGTCACCTCCCGACTCGCCTTTAGACGCTGTCCCCAGAACTGGTCGGTCACGTTCACCGACGTGAACGGAACAGGAGTTATCGGATAGCCGGCACTTATCTGAGATTGTGCCGGCAAGAACGGATATGCGAGCAAGATGCCCGCCAATAATGTTTGTTTCATGATGTATGTCTGATTTGATTGAATTCGGGTACAAATGTCGTGATTATCCATAAAGACCATGGCCGTCAATCTTGCAAAAGAGGCTGCCATTCTTTCAATTGCCTGGAAACAGGCACGTGCATTCCGATTTTATCGTTATCTTTGCACAGAATTGACAGAAACCAATGACAGTACGCACTTATATATTCATCCTTCTTACACCACTGCTGGTTGTGACCGCAGGAACGGTACTGGCACAGTCATACACCATAGACAAGGCCAGCACGAAGCACGGACTGGGGAGCGGAGACATTCACTGTACCGCACAGGACAGGCACGGAACTGTATATGTAGGGACTGGCAGCGGATTATACCGTTTCAACGGAACGGACTTCGAGTCTTTTCCTGCCGGTGACGGATCGGAAGGGATTGCCGGACATGCCGTTGTCCGCATATTGACAGACAGACAAAGTGACTCGCTGTGGGTCACTGTTGACGATAGAATCGTTGCCATCAACACACAGGACTATGGTGTCACAACACATTACACCTCGCCACATACCGTGTCAGCGTCCATACAGACTTTGGCGGACGCTTGCTTCGCCTCAGACAAGCAGATGTGGATCCTCCCGAGTCAAGGTGAGTTGAAACTGTTGTCACTCCACACAGGGAGGGTCTCTCCCATGACAGTCGGTAAAGGACATTTTCCGCATACGGGCAAGAACCTCTGTCTGGCGAAAGACCGCAACGGGATTCTGTACATAGGACACCAAGGCGAAGGACTGTCTGTCTACAACCCCAATACACTCACTGTGAAACGGTATGTCTTCCGTCC
The DNA here is from genome assembly GCA_963626085.1 of Alistipes ihumii. Classification (GTDB taxonomy): domain Bacteria; phylum Bacteroidota; class Bacteroidia; order Bacteroidales; family Bacteroidaceae; genus Colivivens. The sequence continues at coordinate 43,358 of CAVFVJ010000008.1, forward strand.
CGGCACAGACGGACTGCCCGGCAATGAAGTGACGGACATCTGTGTAGATTCACACCAACGGATATGGATTGCGACACACTGGGGACTGGCACTGTTCAATCCCCGAACGGAACGGTTCGTGACCTTCACCCATAGACAGAAGAAGAACAGTCTGAGCGACAGCGATATACATTCAATCCGTGAGATTGAAGGGAAACTATGGATTGGCACATGGCGCGGTGGAGTCAACATCCTCAACCTCGACAGTCTTGACACTACACGGCCGTGGGAAGCCTCCTTTGGACACATCACAGCCGGAGACTTGCCGTCACAGCTTTCTTCGCCTTCCATAGTGGACATCTTCAACGATTCCTTCGGCAACATATGGCTGGGTAGTGCCAACAACGGGCTAAACATCATTCCACATATCACCTCGCCATTCCGTTCCATCTCATATTCGCCATTGCGCGAAGAGACCAACGGACTAAGTGACAAAGCCATACTGAGTCTTTGTCACGACCGGGAAGGCAACATCTGGATAGGTACGGACAATGGCAACATAGACATATACAGTCTGTTGCCAGACACTTCATCATACGGAAAGAAGGGACATCTGCACATGACCGGCGGAATCACAGCCATAACCGCAGACCGTGACGGAATGATATGGATGGGTATAGACAAGACAGGACTGGTACGCTACAATCCACAGACACGGAATCCACAAAAGATACAGTTGGGAACTGACCCGTACTTCCGCACTTACATCTACGCACTCCATCAGGCATGTAATGGAGACATGTGGATCGGCACCCACGACGGACTGTTCGTGTGCAAGCCACAAGACCTACAAGCAGAACTGGCAAACGACTGTCTAGTACACAATGCTGGAACACCCATACAATCGATTATCGAAGACCGCAACAATAACATTTGGGTAGCTACTGAAGGTAACGTATTCATCATCACGCCACAAGGACGGCAAATAAAGAAGCTCGTCTTTCAGTCGGGTTACATCAGTTGCCTCTATCCAGACTCCAAAGGGAGAGTGTGGATAGCGGAAGGGAGAAACCTGCGCTATACCACAACTGATTCTACAGGGAAATACACTCTTCACACCGTCCATGCAGTGAAGAAGTGGGACAGTGACATACGTTCCGTCATCGAAGGTGCGGACGGAAGCCTGTGGATGTCTGACAGCAGAAAGATAATCCATTACAGCCCGGAAAAAGACAAAGTGCAGTTCTTCGACCACCGGGACGGCATACCCGAGGCGATCTTCAAGCCACACTGCCACACACGTGTGGACGACTTTATCTTCTTCGCCCAACAAGACGGTATATGCTATTTTGACTCCCGAGAGTCCATACCGTTCTATAGATTAGAAGCACCACGTATCATGTCTGTCACGGTAGAGACACCAGCCGGACAGAAAGAACTTCCACTGGGACAGGACATAGAGTTGAAACATGGTCAGCATTCGTTTACGATACGTTGCGGTGTGATCGATTATGCCATGAAGGACATAGTGGAGTACGCTTACTCGCTGGACGGGCGACAATGGGCAGCTGTCGCACACGGCAACCTCATCACTTTCCAGAACCTGGCTCCGGGATCGTATACCGTGTATGTCCGCGCAAGGGTACACAACCAGACATGGGCAGACTCCATCGCCTCACTGAAAGTACACATCACGCCCCCATTATGGCTCACTTGGTGGGCAAAGCTACTGTACGTATCAGTATGCGTCATGATATTCATCATCATCATCAGACGCTACAAACGGAAACTCAGAAAAAAGAGTCTGATGCAGCTGGAACGGCAACAGCTGATACAAGAGCAAAAGTTGAATGACGAGAGACTGCGCTTCTACACCGATGTGACACACGAGTTGCGCACACCCCTCACACTGATACTTGGTCCGCTGAAAGACCTGGAGACGGAAGAGATGAAGCCGTCGCAAGCGAAAAAAATCAGAATGGTCAGGAAAAGTGCATACCGGCTCTATGAACTGGTAAACCAGATTCTGGAGTTCCGCAAAAGCGATACCTGCAACCGCACGCTGACAGTTATACATGGAGACCTGTCTGTACTGGTACGTGAAGTGACACTGAAGTATGTGGAATTGAACTCTAACGGAAACGTGACGGTTGACTGTCTCGCGGAAGTGCCTTGCATACTGTGGTTCGACAAGGAGGCTGTCACCGTCATCCTTGACAACATGCTGTCAAATGCGCTGAAACACACTGCTGTCGGAAGGATTGAGGTGCGACTCCTACAGTCTGCCGATTCCAACGGCATCCAATATACGGAAGTCAGCGTAAGCGACACTGGATCGGGTATCCCCAAGGCAGACATGGAGCGCGTCTTCGACTGCTATTACCATACGGACAGAAAGGGACAGACAATCGGCACCGGCATAGGACTGGCATTGGCAAAGAAACTGGCAGAACTCCACCAGGGACACATCAGTGTTGAAAGTGAAGTGGGCAAAGGCAGCATCTTCCGTTTCCGCATCCGCACAGACAATGAGTACCCTGATGCCATGCACTCTGATCTGACATCCAATACCGACGCACAAACGACAGAGGACGCTGTACCGCTGAATGATAAGACTGTGCTGCTCATTGTAGAGGACAACGACGACATACGTTCCTACATAAAAGACTCTTTAATCGGAGATTTTGAGATACTTACTGCCACTAACGGACGAGAAGGTATTGATATCGCATTGAAGAGTATACCTGACATCATCGTAAGTGACATCATGATGCCTGTAACCGATGGCATCGAACTGTGCCAAACACTGAAACGGGACACACGCACATCTCACATCCCTATAATCCTGCTCACTGCCAAGGATACAGAGGACAACAAGACGAAAGGATACATACATGGGGCAGACTCGTACATCACCAAACCGTTCAGCGTGCAGTTGCTTAAAACGAGAATAAGTAATCTGCTGCACAATAGGGAGAGGATTGCCGAATACTTCACAAGCGCAACATACAAGAAACAGATGGCGGAGAATGCGATAAGCCGGATGGACAAGGAGTTTATGGAAAAGGTGTGTGAAGCCATCGAGAAGAACATACGTGACGAGCAAATCAATATCACGGCACTCGCTGAAAGTATGAACATGAGCTATTCAACGTTCTACCGTAAGATGAAGGCACTGACCGGCATTACTGCCAACGAATTTATAAGGAAGACAAAGATGCGGCATGCGGAACAAATGATTCTCACAAGGAAATATACACTGACAGAAATAATGATGGAAGTAGGCTATAACAGCAGAACCGCATTCCGTGAAGCGTTTAAAGCCGAATTCGGTGTAGCTCCGTCAAGATACCTTGACAACATCAACCTTCACGGATAATCCAGTTACCGATGGAGTTCTTGTCAGTTTCTTCTTGTCGACACACTACAGACATACTTTGAAGGAAGGAAAGACCTCTTCGAGGGACTGAAGATCATGCAACTGGAGGCAGACTGGAAGCAGCATCCCGTAATCCGCCTCGACCTCAGCTTGGGCGGATCGAGTGCGGAGACGCTGCGATCATACCTTGACGTACGCTTCAGGTTCTATGAGAAGATGTATGCCGTTTCCCTGCCATCTACAGCCCACCTTGCCGACCGTTTCAATGCCATCGTCACAAACGCCTACGAACAGACAGGACAGAAGGTCGCCATTCTCATCGACGAATACGACTCTCCCCTTCAGCACTCGTGGAAGACACCAGAGCACGAAAAATGCACGGAAGTATACCGCGAAGTCTTTGCTGTTCTGAAAGCAGCCGACGAGTACGAGCGACTGGTGTTCATCACGGGCATCACCAAGTTCACACAAATATCCCTCTTCTCTGTATTGAACAACCTCACCAACATCAGTTTCCTGCCTGAGTACGCCACCATCTGCGGCATTACGGAGGAGGAAATCGGCATGAACTTCCAACCTGAGCTGGAAAGGATGGCAAAGGTGAACGGATGGACAAACCAAAGGCTCTCTCGCAACCAGTACGATACATCTCCACTGTAGATTGGCCAAACTGCATGTACCCACCCTGCTTTTGGATACGTTACTTGATGCTGTCGTGACAGCTGTCCAATAACGACCGTCATATGAGTACCATGTACCGTCATTGGTTCGGTATCCCAATCCGTTTATACATATTTTTCATTCAATCACCGCAACACTTGGAATCGAAGTATAGCAAAAGTAACGGACAAAAAAAACCGTTGTCCATAGACTTGCTAAGGACAACGGCTTGATATGTTGGAGAGGTTGTTTACTTGTAGTTCTCCAGTACCTCGGTGTTCATGCCGTGGATGTAACTGTAGTGGCGTGCAATCTCACCCTCTGCATGATTGAAGAACACCACGAGACTCTTCTTGAAGAGTTCTGCATTGCGGATGGTGTCCTTGAGCAGAAGGATGGACATGATGGTGTAGGCAGTCATCTCGTAGAGCTTGCGAGCACAGAAGTCGAGCACATCCTGACTCTCCTGTGACTTCACGTACTCGATGCACTCCTGCAGTTTCTGTGCTGCAGCCTCGATACGGGCAACGTAGTCCGCATACTCCGCATTGTCCTTCACCTCAGCGAGCATGTCGTTGATGACGTTAGTGTATGTACCGTTGGTCACGTAACGGATGGCAGCGACAGTCTGCAACTGTGTTGTACCCTCATAGATGCTTGTGATACGAGCGTCACGGTAGATGCGCTGACACTTGTACTCCTCCATATATCCGCTTCCACCGTGCACCTGTATTGCATCGTAGGTACACTGGTTGGCAAACTCACTGTTCATACCCTTGGCAAGTGGTGTGAACGCATCAGCCAGACGACTGAACGCCTTCAGTTCCTTACGCTCCTCGGGAGTGAGCTGACGGTCACGTGCGATATCCTCAAGTGCCTTGTAGATATCCACGTAACGTGCTGTCTGGTAGAGAAGGCTACGTCCGGCATCGAGTTTCGCCTTGATGGTTGCGATCATATCGTAGACCGCAGGGAAGTTGATGATCTCCTTGCCGAACTGACGACGGTCCTTAGCATAAGCCAAAGCCTCCTCGTAAGCCGCCTGTTCGATACCGACAGACTGAGCAGCGATACCTAAGCGGGCACCATTCATCAGAGACATCACGTACTTGATGAGTCCCAACTTACGGTCGCCACAGAGTTCAGCCTTGGCGTTCTTGAAAGTAAGCTCACAAGTAGGACTTCCGTGGATTCCGAGCTTGTGCTCGATACGGCGCACGTTAACCCCACCACTCTGCTTGTCGTAGATGAACATGGACAGTCCGCGTCCGTCACGAGTACCCTCCTCACTGCGCGCAAGCACGAGGTGGATGTCAGAGTCACCGTTGGTGATGAAACGCTTGACACCGTTGAGCAACCAGCAGCCATCCTTCTCGCTGTAAGTAGCTTTCAGCATCACCGACTGGAGGTCAGAACCAGCATCAGGTTCTGTAAGGTCCATTGACATGGTCTCACCGGCACACACACGTGGGATATACTTCTTACGCTGCTCCTCACTACCGAAGCAGTAGAGAGTTTCGATACAGTCCTGGAGCGACCAAATATTCTCGAACCCAGCGTCACCTGCACTGACGATTTCGTTGGCGGCAGTGTAGACAGTGACTGGCAGGTTCAGTCCCTCATAACGGCGCGGCATGGTCATTCCGTTGAGACCAGCCTTACGAGTAGCATCCAGGTTGTCATAAGTTTTGGAAGCGTAACGCACACGTCCGTTCTCGCAGTGCGGTCCTTCGAGGTCCACATCCTCTGCGTTCGGAGCAATCACGTTAGCGTTGATGTCGCCCACAACCTCAAGCACCTTGTCGTAGTTGTCCATCGCGTCCTCGAAGTCGTCCGGAGCATAGTCGTACTTTCCCTTATCCTCGAAGCCACGCTCTTTAAGTGCCACGATGCGCTGCATCATGGGGTGTTCCATGTGGAACTTTATCTCAGGGATATCTGTATATGAATTAGCCATTTCCTCTTACTTGTTATTTGATTTATAATACTTGATGAGCTTTGGTAAGACATCCTCGATGTTACCGTTTATGTTGTAGTCCGCAATCTGGTTGATTGGCGCGTTCTCGTCGTTGTTGATGGAGATGATGATACCCGAATCCTTCATGCCAGCGATATGCTGGATAGCTCCACTGATTCCACAGGCGATGTACACCTTAGGACGTACGGTAACACCCGTCTGACCAATCTGACGGTCATGGTCTACCCATCCTGCGTCGACAGCCGCACGGCTTGCTCCCACTTCGGCGTGAATCTCCTTGGCAAACTGGAACAGGAGGTCGAATCCTTCCTTGCTTCCTACTCCGTAGCCTCCTGCCACGACGATGCTGGCACCCTTCAGGTTGTGCTTTGCAGCCTCCACATGACGGTCGAGCACCTTCACCACATAATCAGTCTCCGGCACGTACTTGCCAACCTCATGGCGGATGACCTCACCCTTGTAATTCTCGTCCACTATCTCACGCTTCATCACTCCGTCGCGCACTGTCGCCATCTGCGGACGGTGATCCGGATTGACGATGGTAGCGATGATAGAGCCACCGAATGCCGGACGGATCTGCATCAGCTGGTTGTCGTAGTGCTTTGTAACCATAGCGTCACCCTCCTTCACCTTCATCTCGAAGTCGTCAATCTCCAACTGAGTACAGTCGGCAGTCAGACCAGAGTGGAGGGCACTTGACACGCGCGGACCGAGGTCACGGCCGATGACGGTAGCACCCAACAGACAGATCTGCGGCTTCTCCTCCTTGAAGAGGTTCACCACAGCTGAAGTGTGGGGAAGTGACGTGTAAGGGAAGAGGCGTGGGTCGTCGAAGACATGCACGCAGTCCACACCATAAGGATACAGCTGCTTCTCAACACCATCCAGATTACTGCCCACACACAAACATTCGAGCTTTACTCCCAGTCTGTTTGCCAGTTTGCGCCCTTTGGTGCAAAGTTCCAGACTCACCTCGGCAATCTTGTTCTGTTCACCGAGTTCTATATATACAAATACGCTGTCCATATTATCCGATAGTGTTGCTTTCGATTAATTCCTTCATTAAGTTGTCTATATCCTCGTCGCTGGATGTCAGCGTCTTGGTTTCCTTTGCCTTGAAAACGATACTCTTCACAGCCTTGACGTTGGTAGGGCTACCAGCCTTACCGATCTGTGCTGGGTCGGCATCGATGTCAGCAGCACCCCATGTAGTGAACTCTGCCTTCTTGTGCGCCATCACACACTTCACGTTACGGCTACGGCAAGGAGCCGCACTTCCGTTCACAGTAACAACGATTGGCAGTGGAGCCTCGACTGTCTCGACACCTCCGTCGATGTGGCGGCGCGCTACAATCTTATCCTTCGTGCACTCGAGGATTTCTTCAGTATATGTAATCTGTGTCAGACCGAGTTTCTCAGCCACCTGCGGACCTACCTGGGCAGTATCTCCGTCGATAGCCTGACGTCCGCAGAGGATGATATCATAGTCACCTATCTTCTTTATTGCCTGTGCAAGTGAATAGCTCGTAGCAAGTGTGTCTGCACCGCCGAGAGCACGGTCAGTAAGCAGGATTCCGTTGTCCGCACCGCGGTACAAGCCCTCACGCAGAACCTCCGTGGCCTTAGGAAGTCCCATGGTAAGCATTGTTATTGTTGAACCCGGATTCTGCTCCTTCAAGCGCAAGGCTTGTTCGAGAGCATTCAGATCTTCCGGATTGAATACTGCAGGAAGGGCTGCACGGTTAACAGTTCCTTCTGGGGTCATAGCTTCAGGTCCAACGTTACGTGTATCTGGCACCTGTTTTGCTAATACAATGATTTTAAACATAGTCGCTATTTTATAATTATAAAAATCTTGGCGGCAAAGGTAGTGATTTTTTGGATGCCAACATAGCTTTCACCGCCAAATATTGCACATCGCCATAGTTATTGTGTGGCAAAATGGAATAGCCAGTCTGATGCATCCTGCTTTTTATGCACATGACACATATCGGCTGTGCCGACTGACAACTGCGCAAGTCGCAGTTGTTCTGCGCACGTATATGTTTATATAATAAGGTGTAATGAACACCTATATTATCGGTATGCTCTCCCCGTTTATCTTACGGAACAGGTCGAATGCATATACATCGGTCATGCCCGATATAAAATCCAGCACCGACATTATACGTTCATAGGGGTCTGGAGAAGTGAGGTCGTACTGCGAGGAAACCCTTCCCAACAGCAACTTCGAATAAGCCTTACCAGGGTTCATGGAAGCGTTGATAAAAAGGTCGATAAGAGTACTTATCACCTTGTAGCCCGCCAACTCAATGTCGAGTACATCCTTACTGAAATAGATTTTCTCATACGATGCCTTCTCGCACGCCTTATAAGCTTCACGTATCCTCTCATCCGTATGGTCAATCAACGAACCTGTAAACGTACCGTCAAGAATCTCGTCCTCATGCTCCACGAAGACCCTTACACAGGCAGACTCAAGAGCACCGATGCAGCACGAGCGCAGGTACACCACTTGTTCGTTGATATCATCGACAGTCTTCAGCACCTTCAGGATTTTCTCCTGCCGTTCCTCTTCAAAGTAACCAAGCAACAAACTGAACGTCTCATCAGTAGACAGTATCTTCAACTTATGAGCATCTTCTATATCCATGATTTCATAGCAGATGTCGTCTGCTGCCTCAACCAGATAAACCAGAGGGTAACGGGCATAACGGGGATTGTCGCAGTCATCATTCAACTGCCGTATACCCAGTTCTGAGGCAATCTTCCTGTATGTGGGCATCTCACTCCGAAAGAAGCCGAACTTCTGCTTGTCACCAGCCAGACCCGACGTGAACGGATACTTTACTATTGACGCCAATGTGGAATAGGTCATGACGAACCCACCGGGACGACGTCCCTTGAACTGATGGGTGAGCAAACGGAATGCGTTGGCGTTCCCTTCATAATGAGTCAGGTCATTCCACTGCCCTGGTGTCACCATGTCGCGGCATTGCTGCCCGTCGCCTTCGGAAAAGAACGTTGCAATGGCCCGCTCACCTGAATGTCCGAACGGAGGGTTGCCCAGGTCGTGGGCAAGACATGCGGCACTTACGATGGAACCGCACTCACTGAAATGGGTATCTACCAGTTCCGGGTGCTTCTGCAACAGACGATGGGATGTATCGTCGCCCAACGAGCGGCCCACACTTGCCACTTCCAGGCTGTGTGTCAGCCTGTTGTGCACAAAGATACTTCCCGGAAGCGGAAATACCTGTGTCTTGTTCTGCAGGCGGCGAAATGGCGATGAGAAGATAAGTCGGTCATAATCTCGATGGAATTCCGTACGGTCGTCCTTCCGTTTGTAATGCAAGTCCTCCTGTCCTAAACGTTTGTTTGATATGAGTCGCTTCCAGTCCACTGTAGTTACGCTTCTTTATATTACGGTGCAAAACTACAAAAAAAAGTATTAAGAGCAACTGCCATGTAGAGAGAAATTCGTAAATTTGCATGGCATAATATGTAATGCAACAAATCATGGAAGTAAAGATAATAAACAAATCACACCACCCATTGCCAGCGTATGAGACTGGACAGTCAGCAGGAATGGATTTACGTGCGAATTTGCAAGAGTCAATAACGTTGGCACCGCTGCAGCGATGCCTTATCCCCACAGGATTGTTCATGGCACTGCCAGCTGGATACGAAGCGCAGGTACGTCCACGCAGTGGACTTGCCATAAAGAAGGGTATTACAGTGCTCAACTCACCGGGAACTGTAGATGCGGACTACAGGGGCGAGGTGTGTGTCATATTGGTCAACCTGTCATCAGAGCCGTTCGTCATTAACGATGGTGACCGTATTGCACAAATGGTGATAGCCAGACATGAACAAGTGGCATGGCATCCGGTGGAAACACTCGATGAAACAGAGAGAGGCGACGGTGGATTCGGACATACAGGAAAATAGAGGGAACTCCGACACATGTAAGAAACTGAAGGAATGAAGAGAAACCGATTGGTGAAAATAACAGTGTTATTGACTTGCAGCTTGTTGCTATGCTCTGCAGCTGCAAGCGCACAGAATCCTCAGAAAGACAAGGCAGACCTATTCCTATACGAAGGACACAGACAGATGTTACTCGGTAACAATGCTGATGCTTTTGAGTTGTTACGCCACAGTTTGCGACTAAACCCGGAGTCTGCGTCAGCCCTCGCTGAACTGTCTCGCTTTTGCCAGTATATGAGGAACGACAGTCTGGCGGTGGTGTACCTTAAACGCGCCACCGAACTCGACCCCAGCAACTACTGGCTAAAGGAATCATTGGTGGAGCTACTAAGCGATGTCGGCAAGACCGACGAGGCCATCACTGTACTAGAAACACTTTCCGTCCAGTTTCCGAACAAAGAGGATGTACTCATGATGCTGGAGACCCTATATAAGCAGAAGCAAGACTACAACAATGCAATCAAGATACTCGACAGGCTGGAAATCAAGGAGGGCAAAAGCGAACAGCTGAGCATGGAAAAGTTCCGGATTTATGTACAGATGAAAGACGAAGTGAACGCCTTCAAGGAAATGGGCGAGCTCGCCGATGAATACCCGAACGACCCAAGATACAAAGTATTGATGGGCGACCTTTACATCGGACAGAACCGCTATGAAGAGGGACTGGCGATATACAAGGAGGTGGAGAAGGAGAACCCTGACAACGTGTACCTGATGGCATCGATGTTGAACTACTACTCCAATACTGGACAGGACTCGCTGTACAACCTGCAGGTCGAGAGGATTAGCCTCAACCCCAAGCTGGACAACGAGACCAGGCTGCGTTTCCTAAACAGTCTCGCAATGCAGACCATACAGGAGAAAGGCGACCCGGAACACGTCATAGGAATATTCAAGAAAGTACTGACGATGCCGCAGACGGACACTCAGATTGCAGAGTTGTGCGCACGCTTCATGGTAACGGTAAAGTCACCAGAGGAGGAAATCAAACCAGTACTGAAGCAGATGTTGGAAATCGACCCAGAATGTGCGATGGCAAGAGAACTGCTGGTAGAATATGCCGTCGACGAGAACGACACGCTGAAGGTTATCGAACTGTGCCGCCCAGCAGTGGACTGCTCTACCGACAACGTCGCTTACTATTACTACCTCAGCCTTGCTTATTTCATGGTGGACAGTGCAGACTTGACGGTAAAGACGCTCAAGAAAGGACTGACAAAGGTTAGCGATGACACCAACATACAGGTCGTGGCCAATATGTACGCAATGATCGGGGACGTCTATTACAAGATGAAAGACCTCAAGCATGTCTACGAGTACTACGACTCATGCCTGATGTACCGCCCCGACGATGCGATGGTGCTGAACAACTACGCCTACTACCTGTCACTTGAGAAAAGGGAACTGGACAAGGCAGAGGATATGAGCCGACGGTCGCTGGAGAAGGAGGGAACGAACCACACATACCTCGACACCTATGCGTGGATTCTCTTCCAGCAGAGGAAATATGCGGAAGCAAAGGTTTATATCGACAGTGTGCTGACTGTGGCCGGCGACTCGCTGACGGATGGTGACAGTAATATCGTAGAGCACGCCGGTGACATCTACGCCAAGAACGGACTCATCGACCAAGCCGTACGATACTGGCAGCAGTCGTACGACATGGGTAATCAGTCTGTCACTCTACAGAAGAAACTGAAGAAAAAGAAATATGTTGAAGGCAAAGAGGAGAAATTCAGGTAGGATTCACCGCACTGCCACATGTGGTGTCATGGGAATACTGTGCACGGTGTGCTTAATGCTTGTCTCATGCCACTCGACCAAAGGACTTGACAAACCAACGGAAGGCAATAGCGTCAACACGGAATTTTCCGCAGCGCAACACCTCAACAAGGTCATGGCAAACAACTCACAGCAACTGAATATTGTGTCAAAAGTCAACGTGACACTGGCATCAGGAAACCAGTCAGTATCAACCAGTGGCTCACTCAAGATGAAGAAGGATGATGTAATTCAACTATCATTGGTTGACCCCATACTGGGAGTGATGGAACTTGGACGTATTGAATTCACCAGGACACGTGTGCTCGTACTCGACAGGATGAACAAACAGTATATTGATGTGCCCTACTCTGATGTGAACTTCCTACAAAAAGCCAATATAGACTTCAACACGCTGCAGGCTCTCTTCTGGAACAAGGTCTTTGAGCCGGGCAAGGATACACCTGACGCATCCGACTTTCACTATGAGCAGACAACCGAGGGAGTGAGGATGCTCTATAAAGACAAGTTGCTTACCTACGGATTCCACACACAACTGAAGGACGGCAAGTTGGACAAGACATCCATAACCAGCAACACCGACAGAGCCTACCGGTGTGACTTCGCATATAGCGACTTTGCCACCTTCGACAACCGGCCGTTCCCCAAAGAGATGGTCATGTCGTTCAGTACTGGCAGCCAGACTTTCACCATGTCACTGTCGCTGGGCTCTATCCGAAACTCGTCCGACTGGATAGCGCGCACGTCCGTACCTGGAAAATATTCGAAGGCTAACCCGGAAAAAATATTTAAACAACTGATGAAATGAAACACACGATATACCGTATACTCTACAGCATAACTATGGTCTGTCTGTTGGCTGCACTGCCCACAGAGTCGACTCTCGCACAGAAAAGAAACACGAAGACCAAGACCACGAAGACAACCACACAGAAGTCGAAGACGACCAAGACTACGGTAAAGACAGACAAGAAGACACAGCTAAAGAACGAGCAGGCGGCAACACAGAAGAAACGCCAACAGTCACAGCAACAGATAACGGTTATCAACCGAAATATCAAAACCAACCTTGACAGTGTTCTGATTCTAAACAACAAAATCGACAATGAACAGCGACGCATCGACAGTCTGAACCGCGAAGTAAAGGAACTGAACACTAAGATCGACACACTGGATGCACAGATAGTCAGGTTAAAGAAAGAATTGGCGGATAAGAAAACCAAGTACGCCAAGGCAATGGTATACATACAACGCCACAAGACCATCCAACAGAAACTGCTGTTCATCTTCTCCGCTGACAACTTTGGGCAGATTGTGCGACGCATGCGTTATATAAAGGAATACTCATCCTACCAAAAAGCACAAGGCGACATGATCCGGCAGAAGGAGTTGGAGGTGACGAAGATGCAGGAGGAGATGGTGAAGTCAAAGGCCAAGGTGGAGGCGAACTTGGCTGAGGTTAGACGCAGACAGCAGATACTTGAAGCGAACAAGAAGAGTTGCCAAAATAAGGTGGTGTACTTGAACAAAAATCTCAGCGTGGTACAGAATCAAGTCAAGCAACTCCAGAAGAAGGAAGCAAATCTGAACGCACAGATAGAACAACTCATACAGCAGGAAATCGCTGAGGCAAAGCGAAAGGCAGCGGAAGCCAAGCGCAAAGCCGAGGAGGAGGCACGGAGAGCGGAACAGCTCCGTATAGAAAAGGAGAAGCGACTGGCAGAACTGAAAGCCAAGCGCGAGGCGGAGCTGAAAGCGAAGAAAGAGGCTGAAGCAAGGGCGAAGGCTGCAGCGGACGCAGCCACCAAGGCTGCGGCAAGGGCTGAAGCAGAACTGGCGGCAGCCAAAGCCAAGAGCATGGGTAAGGAAATAAAAGTAGCCGAGAAGGAAGTGAAGGCGGCAATCAAAGCCGAGAAGGAGGATGCAGTCAAGCCCAAGCCTATGATGGAGGCATACAAGCAGTCGGCTGAGGCGGAGGTAAGACTATCGTCCAACTTCGCAAACAATAAAGGCAAACTGCCGATGCCGATAACCGGTTCGTACAATGTCGTGGGACATTACGGCACATACACCGTAGACGGGCTAAAGAGCGTGACCCTCGAGAACAAGGGTATAGACATACGAGGCACTGAGGGCTGTATGGCACGATCTGTTTTTGACGGAGAGGTGTCGTCTGTATTCCAGTACGGTGTATCGTACATCGTAATGGTGCGCCACGGCAGTTACATCTCCGTTTATTCAGGTCTCTCGTCAGTATCTGTCTCCAAGGGCAGTACAGTAACTACCAAGCAGTCGCTTGGAAAAGTCGGAACTGATGCCAACGGACATTACACCCTCCATTTCCAACTGCGCAAGGGCAGTGCCCGACTGAACCCGGAGCAGTGGGTGAGATAAGACGAGTGCGGTGGGACACCACTCCCACCACCTTTTTATTTCAGTAGTTGACAGTACTTACGTATGGCATCGTCAATCTCCGCAATCTTGATGAACTCGTCTGCAGAATGAGAACGGGAGGAGTCTCCTGGACCGATTTTGACAGACGGGAAACTCATAAGTGCCTGATTGGACAATGTAGGTGAACCAAACGGAGTCAACCCAATGTCAAGCAATTTCTTCACGAACGGATGCTCCATGTCGATATGTGACGAATTGAGACGGAACGACCGTGCCTTGGCGTCTCCTTGAAGTCTCCGGTTTATCTCATCGAACAGTTCTTGGTTTGAGTACAGTTCATTGCTCCTCACGTCAATGGTGAACGTACACTTGTCGGGAATCACATTATGTTGGGTACCAGCATCTATGATGGTCACTGTCATCTTCACTGGACCAAGCAGGGGTGATACTCGGTCGAACTGGTGACTGCGTATCCACTCTATATCATCCACAGCCTTGTAGATGGCATTCACTCCACCCTGTCTTGCCGCATGACCAGCCACTCCCTCTTCTGTCACATCGATTACCATAAGTCCTTTCTCGGCTATGGCAGGCTGCATACCCGTCGGTTCACCTACGACAGCAAAACTGACCTCCGGCAAATGCGGCAGCACACTCTCGATACCGTTCTTTCCAGACACTTCTTCCTCGCAGGAGGCAAGATATACAAGGTTATAGTCGGAACTGCCTCCCATAGAGTCGATTGCAAGGAATGACTGCATCAGACTCACCACGCTCGCACCATCGTCATTGGCTCCCAGTCCGTATACCATACCATCCTCCGTCTCAGTTGGAGTGAATGGGTCATGTTTCCATGCCGCAACAGGCTTGACAGTGTCGATATGGGAGTCGAGTAGCACGACTGGCAAACCTCTCTTCCAGTGTCTGCTCATCACCCAATTGTTGTTCCCCAACCGTTCGACATTATAGCCCTTGCCTCTCAGTGTTTCTTCAATAAGGCAGGCAACGCCATCCTCTTCCCTGCTGACCGAAGGGATAGACACCATTCGTTTGAGTAGCTGCAACGCCTCAGTCGTTTTGTCCGAATATTCCATTATAAAAGTCCGTTTTGTCTGCAAAAATACGAATTAATCTCTTTTCCGTGGACTTCTTAACAGAATATTTATTAACTTTGTACCCAAATTGTGTTTTATGATAACTATAGAACAACTAAAAGAGGTAAAGGACAGGACTGACGCGCTCAACCACTATCTGGACATCGACAGAAAGAAGATTGAGCTGGAGGAGGAGCAACTCAGGACACAAGCTCCGGGCTTCTGGGACAACGCCAAGGAAGCGGAGACTCAGATGAAGAAGGTCAAAGGCATACAGAAATGGATTGACGGCTACAACGAGGTGAAAGCTGCCACCGACGAGTTGGAACTGTCGTTCGACTTCTACAAGGAAGAGCTGGTAACGGAGCAGGAAGTTGACGAGGCATACACCCATGTAATTAAATTGATTGAAGATCTTGAACTCCGCAACATGCTACGCGAGGAAGCGGACGGTATGGATGCCGTGCTGAAAATCAATGCTGGGGCAGGTGGTACGGAAGCGCAAGACTGGGCATCGCTGCTTATGCGCATGTATCAGCGTTGGGCTGAGTCACACAACTATAAGGTGAACATAAGTAACTTCCAGGACGGAGACGAGGCTGGAATCAAGACAGTGACGATGGAGATAGAAGGCGACTCTGCATACGGTTACCTGAAGAGCGAGAATGGAGTCCACCGTCTTGTACGCGTGTCGCCCTACAACGCACAGGGGAAGCGCATGACCAGTTTTGCAAGTGTGTTTGTAACCCCATTGGTCGATGACTCCATCGAAGTACAGATAGACAAGAGTAAACTGTCGTGGGACACATTCCGCTCAAGCGGTGCCGGCGGACAGAACGTGAACAAGGTGGAGACTGGTGTACGTCTCCGCTACCAGTACGTCGACCCAGACACTGGAGAGGAGGAAGAAATCCTCATCGAGAACACCGAGACACGAAAACAGTTGGAAAACCGTGAGAACGCACTGCGACTGCTCCGTTCACAGCTCTACGACCGAGCTATGAAGAAGCGGTTGGAGGCAAAGGCGAAGATTGAAGCAGGAAAGAAGAAGATTGAATGGGGCAGCCAGATCCGCAGTTATGTGTTCGACGACCGAAGGGTGAAAGACCACCGCACCAATTACCAGACATCGGACGTGACTGGTGTGATGGACGGCAAGATAGACGGGTTTATCAAAGCCTACTTGATGGAGTTCTCCGCTTCGGCATCTACTGATTGATGCGCATAGAATGATTAACACACATACACATTGGTCATGCATCAGGAGATAGAGCGCAAATTCTTGGTAAAAGGCGAGTTCAAGTCACTTGCACACAACTGCACGCACATCGAGCAGGGTTACTTCAAGACTGACCCGGGGCGTACAGTGCGCATACGCATACGTGGCGACAAGGGCTATCTGACCATCAAGGGACCATCGGAGAACGACGGGCTTTCCCGTTACGAGTTTGAGACGGAGATAAGTCTTGACGATGCCAAGGAGATGATGCAGCTGTGCATGCCAGGACAGATAGTCAAGGACAGATACCTCGTCAGTTGTGGCAACCACACAGTCGAGGTTGATGAGTTTTTCGGAGAAAACGAAGGACTTGTCATTGCGGAGATTGAATTGGGCAATGAGGATGAGCAATACGACAAGCCTGATTTTCTCGGGACAGAAGTAACAGGTGTCCCATGTTATTATAACAAGTATTTAGTCAAACATCCCTACTCCACATGGAACAAATAAGAAAGTACAAGCTAACAGCATTAATATTACTGGTCATAATCGTGCTCAGCACAATACCCATCCCCGAGGTCAAACCCTTGAAAGGTGTTCCATTATTCGACAAATGGGTACACTTCGTGATGTATGGTGCAATGTCCGCTACGATGTGGCTCGACGCCAACCGTTACAAGTTGCCCTTCTCACTTAGGATGCGACGACTGAACATGCGGTTCTATGGTGCCATGATTATCATTCCATCCGCAATGGGCGGACTGATGGAATTAGTCCAAGCATACCTAACCACAGTACGCTCGGGTGATTTCATCGATTTCCTTGCAGACGTGGTAGGGGCTGTTATAGGTACTGTTATATGTAAACTAATCCAATCAATATGGCTTCAGAGAGTTTCAGTTCAAAATTAGGCGGTATCCTCGCCGCTGCCGGATCGGCAGTAGGACTCGGCAACATATGGCGTTTCCCTACTGAGACAGGCGAGAACGGTGGTGCTGCGTTCATCATCATCTACTTGGGGTGTATGTTGTTCATCGGAGTGCCAATCATGGTATCTGAGTTTGTAATTGGCAGGCATAGTCAGACAAGTGTGGCTGAGTCGTTCTACCGCTTGAGCGGAGGCAGCAAGAAATGGAAACTAATGGGACTCCTTCCCGTCATCAGCGGGTTCCTCGTACTTAGTTACTACGCTGTCATAGCTGGTTGGACTCTCTTCTATGCGTTCGAGGCAGGTACAGGCGGATTCGCCGGCAAGGACTCTGCACAGATAGGACAGGACTTCCAGTCTTTCTCGTCCGACCCGTTCCAACCTGTTTTCTGGATGATACTGGTACTCGTCATCAACTGCATCATCGTGGCGATGGGAGTGAAGAAGGGTATCGAACGAGCCTCCAAGATAATGATGCCACTCCTTTTCATCTTCATCCTGATACTGGTAGGGTTCTCCCTCACACTACCAGGAACAAGCAAAGGACTGGAGTTTCTCTTTAAACCCGACTTCTCCAAAGTCACTGGCGGCACGGTGCTAAGTGCCCTCGGACAAGCGTTCTTCTCACTCAGTGTGGGTCTGTGTTGCCTGTGCACATACGCCTGCTACTTCAAGAAGGACGTGAACATGATGAAGGACGGACTGAGCGTCGGCATAATCGACACGTCAGTGGCAATCCTTGCTGGAATGATGATCTTCCCTGCCGTATTCTCCATACCCGGCATGGAACCGAGCCAAGGACCATCATTGGTATTTGTAACCCTACCCAATGTATTCCAACAAGCATTTGGCAACATACCAGCAGTGGCGTATGTATTCTCACTTCTGTTCTACCTGATACTGGTGGTAGCTGCGCTTACATCCAGTATTTCCATGCTTGAGATGACCGTATCCTACTTCCATGAGCAACATCATATAGGAAGAGTGACCGCATCATTCTGGTGTACTGTCGTGTGTATCATACTGGGCACGGTATGCACTCTGTCGTTTGGTGTGCTGGGCGATGCAAAACTGTTTGGGCTCAATGCCTTCGAACTCTTCGACTTTGTCGTGGCAAAACTACTCATGCCGTTTGGAGGTATGCTCATCTGCATCTTCCTCGGATGGATTGTGGACAAGCGGATTCTCAAGGACGAGATAACCAACCAGGGGACGCTGCGCGCACCCTATTACGGAGTCTACCGCTTCATCGTACGTTATCTTGCCCCCGTTGCCATCATCCTCATCTTCCTCAACGAACTGTTTGGGCTGTAGACTTGGTTGTTGCAAACTCAGTGTGGCAAAAAATTCCATACAGCATGATTTCAACTAATTAAAGTTAAAAGAAAGAACGACACACTTTCAGCCACACAAATAAATCCTTACCTTTGTAAGGTTTTTAGGGCGGATGGTTTCCGCATGATGGATAGAAACCGAAAGAAAGAACATTAATCATATAAAACAACTAAACAGATTATGGCAACATTAGATTTGACTAAGTATGGAATCACAGGTTCTACAGTGATTGCACACAATCCTTCTTATGAAGATCTTTTCAAAGCTGAAACTGACCCAAGCCTCACTGGCTACGAGAAGGGACAGACTACAGAACTCGGCGCAGTAAATGTGATGACCGGTATCTTCACTGGTCGTTCTCCTAAGGATAAGTACATCGTAGACAACGACGAAAGCCACGACAACGTATGGTGGACTTCAGAGAGCTACAAGAACGATAACCACCCAATGTCTGAAGAGGTATGGGAGCAGGTTAAGGAACTTGCAAAGAAAGAGCTCTCAAACAAGAAGTTGTATGTAGTTGATGCTTTCTGCGGTGCCAACAAGGCAACACGCCTCGCAGTACGTTTCATCGTTGAGGTAGCATGGCAGGCACACTTCGTAAAGAACATGTTCATCTGTCCGACAGACGAGGAACTCGCTAACTTCGAGCCAAACTTCGTAATTTACAACGCATCTAAGGCTAAGGTGGAGAACTACAAGGAACTCGGACTCAACTCTGAGACTTGCGTAGCCTTCAACACAAAGAGCCGCGAGCAGGTCATCATCAACACTTGGTACGGTGGTGAGATGAAGAAGGGTATGTTCTCAATGCAGAACTATTACCTCCCACTCAAGGGCATCGCTTCAATGCACTGCTCTGCTAACTGCGACATGAACGGTGAGAACACAGCTATCTTCTTCGGTCTCTCTGGTACTGGTAAGACTACCCTCTCTACAGATCCTAAGCGCAAGCTCATCGGTGACGACGAGCACGGATGGGATGATGAGGGCGTGTTCAACCTCGAAGGCGGTTGCTACGCTAAGGTCATCAACCTCGACAAGGAGTCTGAGCCAGACATCTACAACGCAATCAAGCGCAACGCTCTTCTCGAGAACGTTACTGTGGACAAGGACGGTAAGATTGACTTCAACGACAAGTCTGTCACTGAAAACACACGTGTGTCTTACCCAATCAACCACATCAAGAACATACAGCCAGGCTCAAGCGCACCAGCTGCTAAGCAGGTTATCTTCCTCTCAGCTGACGCATTCGGAGTACTGCCTCCAGTATCTATCCTTACACCTGAGCAGACTCAGTACTACTTCCTCTCTGGTTTCACAGCCAAGCTTGCTGGAACAGAGCGTGGTATCACAGAGCCTACTCCTACATTCTCCGCTTGCTTCGGTCAGGCATTCCTCGAGTTGCACCCAACAAAGTATGCTCAGGAACTTGTCAAGAAGATGAACATGAGCGGTGCTAAGGCATATCTCGTCAACACTGGTTGGAATGGTACTGGCAAGCGTATCTCTATCAAGGATACACGTGGTATCATCGACGCAATCCTCTCTGGTGCTATCAATGAGGCTCCAACAAAGAAGATTCCTATGTTCGACTTCGAGGTTCCAACAGAACTTCCAGGCGTAGACCCAGCAATCCTCGACCCACGCGACACTTATGCTGACGCTTCACAGTGGGAAGAGAAGGCTAAAGATCTTGCTGCTCGCTTCATCAAGAACTTCGGCAAGTATACAAACAACGAAGCTGGTAAGGCTCTCGTTGCTGCTGGTCCAAAACTCTAAAAGACACAGTTCCGGCGCAGGTCGCGACTATGACAATATCCATGAGAGGGTGCGTTCTTGTAATGCACCCTCTTTTTTATATCGCATTACGAAGGACTATATTATCTAAAAATCTGTAAAAAGCATATCTCGATGTTTGCATCTGCCGTTTTTTGCTTACTTTTGCAGAACAATTAACTAGTATCTATTGAAATGAACAAGAAAACATTGTTGACAGTTGGTTTAATGCTTGCTGGAACAGCATGCAACCAAGTGATTGCACAGAGCGTTGTGAAGTACACCACAACGGAAGGAAACGAGTGGAAACAGTCGAAGACAAGTATGAACAGCAAACCCTCAGGCAAGACTGTAGTGGAAGTCAACGGCAACGAAGCGGGAGTGGAGTTCCGTGCATGGGGCACCACCTTCAACGAAATGGACTGGGATGCGTTCAACCTCTTGACTCGCGACGAGCAAGATGAAGTGATGAAGAACTTATACTCGCCAGACGGAGACCTGCGCTTCACCCACGGACGTGTCAGCATGAACGCCAACGACTACGCACGCAGCTGGTATAGCTGCGATGACGTGGTGGGAGACCTCGGACTACAATACTTCAACATAGAACGTGACAAACGCAACATCATACCGCTGGCACGAGCAGCACAGAAGTACTGCCCTGACCTCAAACTCTTCATGAGTCCATGGAGTCCTCCAGTGTGGATGAAGATAAACCACGACTACCCAGTTTCTCCAAACAAATACAACACGATGGATTCCAGACAAAGCTACCTGCTATACATGGACGATGGCAAACAAATTGATGCAGACGAGATGAAACTGACAGGCGACAGGAACGGAGTGTTTCCACGTCGATTGGCATCACAGGACTATTTCATCCAAGACCCACGTTACCTGCAATGCTATGCCAACATGTTCTGCAAGTTCATCGACCTCTATGCTGAGCAAGGACTGACCATAACTAAGGTGATGTACCAAAACGAGGCATACTCATACACCCCCTATCCAGGATGCGCATGGACAGCCGAAGGGACTCTGAGGTTCAACAATGATTATCTCGCACCAACACTGAAAGCAAAGCACCCAGAGGTAGAGTTGTGGATAGGCACGTTCAACACCAACCGTCTGGATTATGTAGAGAAAATCCTCGACGACAAGACGCTGCAATCAAATGTCAAGGGCATAGGCACACAGTGGGAGTGCCGCAATAACCTGCCTGAGATGCGTAAGCGTTACCCTAACCACCGTTTCATGGTAAGCGAGAGCGAATGCGGCAACGGATCTATGGATTGGAAAGCCGGTGAGCACACGTTCCTCCTACTCTCCGACAACCTCGGCAACGGCTGCGACGAGTACTACAACTGGAACTTCATACTACAAGACAACGGTATCTCTCCGTGGGGATGGACACAGAATGCACTGATACAGGTGGACAGTAAGACTCGGCAGATGCGCTACACCCCAGAGTACTTCGCCTATAAGCACTTCAGTCATTTTATCGCACCGGGAAGCAAGATGATTGGATATGCAGGACGAGACTACAACCAAACACCAGTAGTAGTGTTCAAACTCACTAAGGGGTATGCTGTAACAGCCGGTAATTTCACCGACACAGAAGCAACGGTCAACGTGAAGATTGGCAACAAGTACCTCAACATCACAACAGCCCCTCACTCGTTCAACACCTACATCGTAAAATAGCGGAATGACTCAAGACGAGATCTACATGCACAGGTGCATCCAACTTGCAATGAACGGAAGACAGGAAGCACCACCCAACCCAATGGTAGGAGCGGTCATAGTGTATGACTACCATATCATAGGAGAGGGATATCATGTACGCTGCGGAGAAGGACATGCCGAGGTGAACGCCTTCGCCTCGGTACAACCCTCCGACGAGTCCCACCTACATGAGTCGACACTCTATGTAAGTCTGGAACCATGTAGTCACTATGGCAAGACACCACCTTGCGCAGACCTCATCATACGTAAGGGGGTGAAGAGGGTTGTCATCGGTTGTATGGACCCATTCGCCAAGGTACACGGACGAGGAGTACAGAAACTGAAAGACGCTGGCATAGACGTGAAAGTGGGAATTTGCGAGGAGGAGTGCAAAGAACTCAACAAGGTATTCATGACCTTCCATCAGTCGCTCCGCCCATACATCACGCTGAAATGGGCACAGAGTGCTGACGGTTTCATCGGAAAGATGGACGGGAATGGAACTCAAATGCCTGCTGCTATTTCCGATGAGTTCAGTAGGATTCGCGCCCATAAACTGAGAGCGGAGAACCAAGCGATACTCGTGGGAAGGAACACACTCTGCTGCGACCAACCCTCACTCACCACACGCTACTGGCATGGACCAAACCCCATACGAGTGGTACTCACCCACGAAAAAGGTGTGTGCGACTCAACAGCCGACAACCGCACCATCGTAACAGGTGGAGAACTGCACGATGTTATGAGGGAACTACACGACCGGGGCATACAATCACTGCTCGTTGAGGGTGGGACACAAGTACACCAGCAGTTCATTGACGCTGGATTATGGGACGAAGCGTTCATGGAGCAAGGGCTCTGCTATATCCACCATGGTACGAAAGCACCACAGATACCAATAGGCGAAGACGTGGAACAAACCATGCAAACGTTCTTCGACCGTACCTTCACACACTACACTAACCGGGAGACCAAGAGACTTAGGGCATTTGGAATACACGAGCCATAGAAATACACTAAAAAATCATTAAATCGCTGACACGTGCTACTATGGAGCAAAAATAGTTCTTACCTTTGTGACCTAATATATTAGTTTAATATGAGGAAATACGCTTCATACATATTGATGACGCTTATTGCCGGTGTGGTCTCATGCCTTACATCCTGCCTTTCGGACGATGATACTGAAGCCACTCCACAGTGTGTCATCACGGCGTTCTCAGTGGGAAATATCACCACCACGCTGGTGACTACTGCATCCGATGGATCGGACAGCACATATACACGAACTATCAATGGGAGCAGCATCAAATTCAGTATAGACCAGGTGAACGGTAAGATCTGTTCCGTCGACTCACTCCCCAATTGGGTAGACCTCACGAGGGTTGTCCCGACAATAACATACGGAGGCAATATCTATGCACGGCTGAATGCTGACGAAAACTATTACGCAGTGACCAGTGGGTCTGACTCCATCGACCTATCCACTCCCATGGATTTTCTTGTGACAGCCTCCGATGGAGTGTCATACAGACACTACACGGCAGTCATATACAAGTCGTCCGCCAATGCAGACTCTCTGTTGTGGACGGAGCTGGACAATGACCTCAAAATAACAGAAGGGCAGAAAATGGTGGAGTGTAACGGTCTTCTCTATGTGTTCGGCATCTGTGAGGGCAAAATCATGACAAGTACTTCAGAGGACGGAATCCAATGGACCACACCAGTCACCTTTCAGACTACAGCCGACAGTATCGACTGCAGTTCTGTCATGGTGTTCAAGGAACAGTTCTATGCGACAGACGGCAAAGGAAAACTGTTCTGCTCGACAGACGGTGTCACATGGGCACTGGCAACAGACCAATCAGTACAAACACTGCTGGCTTGCGACCCCACATACCTCTATGCCTATGATGGACAGAGCATCATCGCCACAACAGACCTTGTGAATTGGAACGTAAACGGCAGTGCCAACCTCGACATGCTGCCACAAACAGACATATCGCACACATCATATACGACACACACTAACGACGCACTGACAGTATGCGTGATGACAGGACGGACAGACAACAGCGCCGACAATGCGGTTGTGTGGTACAAGGTGTCGTCAGAGAACGAAGAGAGTAACCAGACATGGGACTACATAACAGTGACCGAAGAAAACACTTATCCACTGCCAGCACTGGAAGGACTCAACATGTTCCACTATAATGACGCACTCTATGCCATAGGCGGTACAGACAACGTGTTCTACAAGTCAGTAGACAACGGCATCACATGGAGGGAAGTGGAACAATACCAATTTCCACCGACAACACTGAAAGCCGGCAAGCATATCGCAACGGTAGTGGTAGACAAACACATCTACATGGTACAGACTGACGACAGCGGAAACGTAAGAGTGTGGCGAGGATGCCTCAACAAGTTGCAGTAAACACTGAAGATGGGACTATGAAGAGTGTTATAAAGATATGTACATCTGCGCTGGTTGGGTTTGTACCATTTGCCAGCATGACAGCCCAGGAGCTCGAATACAAATACGAGTTGGGCGCGATGGCAGGTGGGGCGTTTTATTTAGGAGACGCCAACTACTCAGCACTCTACAAGAACACAGGCATAGCCGGGGGACTGATTGCACGTTATAATCTCAACCCAAGGATGGCACTGAAATTTGATTTGGCATGTGGGAAGATATCTGGCAACGCACTGGAACTTGCCAACAAATACCCTGACATTCCCGAACAGGAGTGGAAGTTCGACGATACGGTAGTCGATCTCGGTTGCCAATACGAACTGTGCTTTTGGGGCTATGGTACAGGACGCAGTTACAAGGGCACTAAACGGCTGGCACCCTACATCCATCTCGGACTGGGGTTCACGTATGGCAACAAGGCCCTGACCATGAACATCCCCATGGGCTTCGGGGTGAGATACAAGTTGAAGGACAGAGTCAACATAGGCATCGACTGGTCGATGCACTTCAGCATGAGCGATGAACTGGACAGAATCAGTGACCCCTACTCCATAAAGAGTGGGTTTCTGAAGAACAAGGACTCCTATTCATTCACTATGTTCTACATCACGTACGACCTCTGTCCAAAGTACAGACAATGCAATAACGACTAAAAAACAGGAAAGAAGAGATATGTCAACCCAATTAGACAAGAACAGGATTCCGCGACACATAGCCATCATCATGGACGGTAACGGAAGATGGGCAAAAGCCCGGGGCATGGAACGTGCCATGGGACACCAACAGGGCGCACAGCAAGTCCACGAGATAATGGAGGAAGCCGTGAGACTGGGAGTTGACTACCTCACACTCTACACCTTCTCCACAGAAAACTGGAACAGGCCCGTGGACGAGGTGTCTGCCTTGATGAACTTGCTTCTGCAGCATTTGGAGGAAGAGGTGTTCATGAAGAACAACGCGCGGTTTGATGTCATCGGTGACATAGGACGGTTGCCACAGGTAGTGCAGGATGCACTCAACCACCTTATCCAACTCACGAAAGACAATACCAATACATGTATGGTATTGGCACTGAGTTACTCGTCGAAATGGGAAATTACCAAAGCCATGAGGGAACTCGCTAAGGAGGTGAAGGAAGACAGACTCGCATGGGAAAACATAGATGAACAGATGATAAACAGTCGTCTTGAGACACGTAAGATGCCAGAGCCTGAATTGATGATACGCACAGGTGGAGAACAACGTCTCAGCAACTTCCTCCTTTGGCAGTGCGCCTACTCGGAGTTCTACTTCACTGACGTATACTGGCCCGACTTCACCATCGAGGAATTCCACAAGGCAATAGCTGATTTCCAGCACCGCCAGAGACGCTACGGGAAGACAGGCGACCAAATCATACAAGAATCACAACAGTAGTACGATGAAATTATCAGCACATATAAAAGTCACAACACTTGCCGGACTGCTTGCACTGACCAACGCCACAGGCATACACGCACAGGACAAGCCTACCATCATCTATGGAAAACCGCATAACTACATCATCGGTGGCATAACCATTGAACCGGCAAATGAAGGGGCTCGCAATTATGAAGATTATATACTGTCCAGCATTTCCGGACTATCGGTAGGTGACCATGTGACCGTACCGGGCGATGACATAAGCAATGCTGTCAAACGCTACTGGAAACACGGACTTTTCTCAAGCGTGAAGATTGAGGCAAGTGAAATCAAGGGTGACAGCATCTTCCTGAACATCGTGCTTGGAGTGCGCCCAAGGGTTTCTGAGGTCAACATCAACGGAGTTAAGAAGAACGAGCGCGATGACCTGGCAGATAAGATCGGAATCGTCAAAGGCAACCAAATTACGCCCAACATGGTGGACCGTGCCAAACTGATTATCAAGAACTACTTCGACGAGAAGGGATTCAAGAACGCGGAGATAGAGATCGTGCAGAAGGATGACATCGCACACAAAGACCAACTGATTGTTGACGTGAACATCAACAAGAATGAGAAGGTGAAGGTCAACAAGATATATATCACGGGCAACAACCACCTCCCTCGCAAGAAATTCGTTGGCGGTTTCTTCACCACTGGTCTGTTGAAGAAAACCAACGAAAAAGGTTTCAAGAGCCTGTTCAAAGCTAAGAAGTTCATCCATGAGAAGTACGATGCGGACAAAGACAGAGTCATCGAGAAATACAACGAGTTGGGTTACCGCGATGCCATCATCGCATCAGACAGTATAGTGGATGTGGGCGACAACCTTGTAGACGTGTACATCAATATCGAAGAAGGACAAAAGTACTACATCCGCAACATCAACTGGGTGGGCAACACCATATACAACTCCGAAGCGTTGTCGCAGTCGCTACAGATGAAGAAAGGGGACGTGTATAACCAAACAAAACTCAACGAACGTCTGTCAATGGACGAGAACTCCATAGGTAATGAGTACTATAACCACGGATACGTGTTCAACCGTATCACACCACAGGAAGCGGACGTAGACGGTGACTCCATCGACCTCGACATCGTCATCTCCGAAGGCAAGCAGGCGACCCTCAACAAGATACAGATATATGGAAACGACAAGGTGTACGAAGAAGTGGTACGCCGCGAACTCAAGATGAAGCCGGGCGACCTTTTCACCATGGATGCCTTCAAGCAGACAGCCCAAGAGATAAGTCAGATGGGACACTTCGACCCTGAGGCCCTCAGTCCAAACGAATGGATCAAGGCGGACAACATCAACGGTACGGTAGACCTCAACATAGGACTGACACCTAAAGCCAGTGACCAGATAGAGTTCTCGTTGGGATGGGGACAGACTGGCATCATCGGAAAGATAGGACTGAAATTCACCAACTTCTCCATACAGAACTTGTTTGGTAAGAACAAAAATCGTAGAGGCATACTGCCACAGGGACACGGACAACAGTTCGAGATAAGTGGCTCTACCAACGGAAGTTACTATCAGTCGTACAGTGTGTCGTTCTATGACCCCTGGTGCGGAGGCAAACGACCAAACTCACTGTCAGTATCCGCATTCTACTCCCGTCAGACCGATGTGAGCAGCAGTTTCTATAACCGTAACTACTACAACTCCTACTACTCAATGCTATACGGCTACGGCAACTACAACAGCTCGTACTACAACAACTACTCGTCCTACTACGACCCAGACAAGTATATACAACTGTTCGGACTGTCTGTGGGATGGGGTAAGCGACTGAACTGGCCAGACAACAACTTTTACTTCAGGTCCTCCCTCTCATACACACGTTACATGTTGAAGGACTGGGAGTACTTCCTCATATCCAACGGAAACTGCAACAATATCAATCTAACGCTGCAACTGTCACGCATGTCGATTGACAACCAGATATATCCACGACGGGGTTCCGAAATATCACTGTCCGTCAGTGCCACTCCACCTTATTCATTATGGGACGGCATCGACTACGGAAGTCTTGCTACCTCATCGAGCGATGCCAACTACCAGAACGACCTGCAGAAGAAATACCGCTGGATTGAATACCACAAATGGAAGTTCAACTCCAAACTCTATACCCCCCTGTCGGGTGCGCAGAAGTGCTTCGTGCTTGTCACACGTTTCGATGCTGGTTTTTTGGGACATTACAACAAAAACAAACGGTCACCGTTTGAGACGTTCTACGTAGGCGGTGACGGCATGTCAGGCTACTCTACAAGCTACTACTCAGAGACCATCGCCCTTCGTGGTTACGAGAACGGAGCATTGACCCCGAGTGTAGGTTCAGAGGGTTATGCCTACTCACGTATGTCGCTCGAATTGCGCTACCCACTGCTTCTTCAGGGTTCAACCAACATATATGCACTTGCCTTCCTTGAGGGCGGCAACGCATGGAACAAAATACGCAAGTTCAATCCGTTCGACATGAAACGCTCTGCTGGCATCGGAGTCCGTCTGTTCCTCCCGATGGTTGGTATGATGGGTATCGACTACGCATACGGTTTCGACAAGGTCTTCGGTTCGACAAGCTACGGAGGCAGCCACTTCCATTTCGTATTGGGACAGGAATTCTAAGCAAAACAATAAACAAGGGTACAACATGAAAAGATTAGTATTGTCATTAATGGTCTGCGTGTGCTGCATGGCGGCAAACGCACAGAAGTTCGCACTGGTCGATATGGAATACATTCTGAAGAATGTCCCGGCATACGAACGTGCAAACGAGCAGTTGAACCAAATCTCGAAAAAATGGGAAGGTGAAGTGGAAGCCATCCTACAAGAGGTAGAGACGATGTACAAGAAGTATCAGTCGGAAGTGGTGTTTCTCTCGGACGCACAGAAGCAGAAGACAGAGGAGTCCATCATGGCAAAGGAGAAGGAAGCGAGCGACCTGAAAAAGAAATACTTCGGAAGTGAGGGCGAACTGTACAAGAAGCGCCAAAGTCTTATGACACCAATACAAGATGAGATATACAATGCAGTGAAGGAGATATGCGACCAAAAAGGCTATCAGCTTATTCTCGACAGGGCATCGGGCGGCAGCATCATCTATGCATCACCGAAGATTGACATCAGTGACGAGGTGCTCCAAAAACTCGGCTACTCTTACTAAACAGGAACAAACAATAACAAAAAACATAAGAAATGAAAAAACTGATTCTAACCGCACTCGTGGTACTTCCACTGAGTGTGTTCGCACAACAGAAGTTTGCGCACGTCAACTCAACTCTCATTGTTCAAGCCATGCCTGAATACACTACAGCACAGAATGACATTCAGAAATTGGCGACACAATATGAAGAAGAACTGAAGCGTATGCAAGACGAACTGCAGAAAAAGTTGAAAGACTATCAAGACAACGGGGCAACTTTGCCTGACGCAACCAAACAGCGTCGTGAACAAGAACTGAGTGACCTCAACCAACGCCTTGAGCAGTACTATCAGACAAGTCAGCAAGATCTGCAGAAAACACAACAAACCAAACTCAACGAGATATCAGAAAAGGTTGGTGCTGCCATCAAGGAAGTAGGAACTGCTGGCGGTTATGTGTACGTAATGGATCTCTCGTCAGGTATCCCGTTCATCAACGAAGCCATCAGCACTGACGTGACCGACCAGGTAAAAGCCAAGCTCGGCATCAAGTGAACACCAGTAAGTACAAATAAATGATAGCAGGACGGAATCAAGTGATTGCCGTCCTGTTGTTTCATCATGATGAAAAACAGAGGACACATATATAGCATTACAGGATGCATCGTTGTACTGGTTGTGGGATGCTGGATCTATTCCAGGTGGGACGTGTGGTTCGGCAATCCTACTGAAGGGCAATACAACGTATCCGAAGAGCCGGACAGGATATTACTCACGTTCGGAGACTCCAACGGATTGAACCGCAATGTGAGTTGGCAAGCTGATTCCATCCTCCATCCGTCGTCTGTCGAGTTGGTAGACTTACACCAAAACGACACTATCCGCATCAAGGCAGAGGGTGTGGTCTATCGCTCAGGAGGCGGACTGCGCGCCTATTATATGGCACGACTGCGTGACCTCGTTCCCGACAACAACTATGCCTACAGAGTGCGAACGGGCAGCCACATGTCTGCATGGCATGAGTTTTCCACACAACCTACTGAAGCAGACAGCACACAGTTCATCTACCTTGGCGATATACAGGATTCAGTAGGAGGACTGACGGGAAAACTGACGAAGGACATCTTCAGACAAAACCGACACATGGACTTTGTAGTCTGTGGCGGTGACGCTATTGAACGCCCCTTAGACAAATATTGGCAGGAATTCTTTTGCGGCATGGATTCCGTGGCACAGTCTGTGCCTGTACTGACCGTAACAGGCAATCATGACTACCACAAAGGAATCATCGGCACTCTCGACCGTCGTTTTACACTCGTCTACTCATATTTCCTTGATTCTGCGGTGGGCGACAATCAGGTCTATACCGTAAAGTATAACGATATACAGTTGTTTGTACTTGACAGCAACAGGGAACTACCATACCTATATGAACAGAAAGCATGGCTTGAAGAACAACTGGACAGATGTCAAACTCGGTGGAAAATTGTAGTGTTACATCACCCCCTGTATTCTGTCAAGGGACAAACGAACAACATCATCCAACGATGGCTCTTTGATTCAGTCATACGTAAACATGAGGTAGATCTTGTGCTACAAGGACATGAACATGCGTACGCAAGGATGACAAACAAAAATGACGACGGAAATCCGATGACCCCGGTTTATATCATCAGCCATTTCTCTCCGAAAAACTATCGTATCGAGTTCGATAGCAAGTTCGACAAGTTCGGTTCAGGTAGCCGCTATTACCAAAAGGTACTGACACATGGAGACACTCTATCATTCACTGCTTATGATGCCATCTCTGGTGAACTCTATGACTCACTGACACTCATCAAGCACGAAACCAAGACAGTCGTGCACGATTTCGGGAAAAACATACAAGAGAAGATTGTTTTCATGCCAGACTCCACCAACAGCAAGGACGTAAAATTTGCGGAAAGGATACGTGAATACAAACAAAGAAAACAGATTGACAATGAAAAATAAAAGGATAAGGGCATCGGAGATGTCCTCCCCCGTCGCTTTTGTGTGTAACATCGCTATAGTGTACCTCTGTTACATCATCTGCAGACTGGCATACCTGCTTGAAAACTGGCAGGAACTTTCTATAGGATTCGACTCTCTCTCATGGGTTGAGGTAATGAAGGGCTGCTGGCTGTTCGACACATCAGCCATACTGTACACAAATGCACTCTATGCAGTCCTTATGCTCCTGCCATTCCACAAGAAAGAAACGGCTGTATGGCAGAGTGTCGCCAAATGGGTGTTCGTTGTGGTCAACTCATTAGCAGTAATCGCCAATCTCGTTGATGCCGTTTATTTCCAGTATACTGGCAGACGCACGTCATGCACTGTCTTCAGCGAGTTCAGCCACGAGGACAACCTAGGCAGTGTTATCGGTATCGAGCTGGTGAGCCACTGGTATCTGCTGTTGCTCGGTGTGGCACTGATAACCGCCCTGACGGTATGTTACGTGCAACCACAAGGCAAGAGGTTGAGAAAGACCAAGGATTTCATCGTATATTATGTCACGCAGGTACTGTGTTTTGCCGTTTATATCCCGATAACAATATGTGGCATGAGAGGAGGGGCGACAACAGCCGTACGCCCGATAACGATCAGCAATGCCAACCAGTACATCAACCGCCCCACGGAGGCGGCACTAATCCTCAACACGCCCTTCTCCATCATACGTACAATCAACAAAGCGGTATTCAAAGACCCTGGTTACTTCCCACGCACTGAACTTGATTCGATATACTCACCAGTCCATGTCCCATCGGACAGTGTCACCATGAAGAAGAAGAATGTCGTGGTACTGATTATGGAGAGTTACGGACGCGAGTACATTGGAGCGTACAACAAAGAGGTCGATGGTGGGAATTACAAGGGGTTCACCCCTTTCACAGACTCACTCATACAGCACTCTTTGACCTTCGATTACTCTTTCAGTAACGGACGCAAGAGCGTTGACGGAATGCCATCAATCCTATCCAGCATTCCACGTTTCATCGAGCCGTTCTTCTTGACTCCTGCATCCCTCAATGAGGTGAGTGGCATTGCAGGGGAGCTGAAGAAGGAAAGCTATTACTCTGCATTCTTCCATGGAGCAGAGAATGGGTCGATGGGCTTCGAGGCATTCGCACATGCCACTGGCTACGATGATTATTTCGGCAGAACGGAATACAACCAAGACAAACGGTTCAATGGCGACAAGGACTTCGATGGCATGTGGGCGATTTGGGACGAGGAATTCCTGCAGTTCTTTGCACTGAAGATGTCCGAGATGAAGGAACCATTCGTGACTACTGTCTTCACTGCCAGCTCGCATCACCCTTACAAAGTACCGGAGCGCTATAAGGATGTGTACAAGGATGATCCAGGTGATGACAACCCTATACACAAATGCATTGCCTATGTTGACAATGCCTTGCGGCTATTCTTCGAAAGGGCGAAGAAACAACCGTGGTATGACAATACGGTATTTGTACTTACCGCAGACCACACGAACCATTCGTCACTGAGCGAGTATCAGACAGACCTTGGGGTCTTCAGTGTACCTATTATTATATATGACCCGTCGGGCGACATAAAACCTGAAATGCGACATTGTGTGGCACAACAGATTGACATCATGCCGACCATACTCGGATATCTGGGGTATGACAAACCATACATGGCATTCGGTATAGACCTACTGAACACACCTGACGAGGACACATGGGCAGTTAACCACACCAACGGGATCTACCAGTATGTCAAAGGTGATTACGTCATTCAGTTCATGGAGAACGGCACCTTGAAGGCAGTATACAACTATCGCAAAGACTGGTTCATGAAGAATAACCTGTTGGGCAAGACTGGGTCTATAGAAAAAGATATGGAACGCGAACTGAAAGCCATCATACAGTCTTACATGGAACGTATGATTGAAGACAGATTGGTTGTCAAGCAATAAATGCAAGCATGTAGCCGTCAATCCGTGTACAATAATCCAAGACGTTCCTCAAACCGTTCGGGATGCCGTTTGAGTTCATCCACAACCTCAGTGAATGGACGCGTGGCATCCAGATAACGTTTTCCATGTGCAGTGGGGAGGTGTTGCGGAATCATGTAAGACTCACCAAAGTAACATACGAGAGCGTCATGCGTGTCCACTGGAGCAGGGTATTCCGTGTCCTCGAACGGTAGCCATACTTGTCGGCTGTATGAACTGCGCTGACGTATACGTCGGTGAGAGCTGTATCGGTATGACAAGACAGATACCCTCTTCGACTTATCGGCATCCACCATACGAAACAACGCCTCGTACAAGGCGAACGCCTTCTTGTAGTCTACGAAACGGTAGAGGCCCTTCGACAAAACTGCGACAATGCGTTTGTCGAGCGATTTCACCTCAGTCATGTTCGTCAAGTAACCACGCAGCGACTTCTTGATAACCATAGTAGCTGTACGATGAAAGAAACGCAAAAGTGGATTTTCGATGAAACCGTCAAGCACAAAGATATCGATATCTATACCGCGACAATACTCACGGTTCAGTTCGTCGGGACACAATGCTGTGGATTCCATGTGTCTTAGTTTGCCGTGCCCGCTATAGAGACATATGTCTGAATAAGTGGTTTGAAAAGAGTATGGGTACTGAAACTCCTTGTCCGCTATCGCTACCAGCTTGTCATAATCCTTACGAAGCATGACAAAGTCGATATCATCATCCCACGGTATGAATCCACGGTGACGCACTGCCCCAAGCAGTGTGCCACTGTCCATGAAAATCATTAGGTCATGCCGCTTGCACACGTCCAGCAGTTTTCCTGCCATCTCCATCTGCAACGCCCATACCTGTTTCATCTCCCGTGGTATTGTATATCCACACTTCGTTTCTGTTTCAAGATTCATCTTTAACTTCACAGTTGTATTTATAACATGTCATATATCGCCCAATATATCAATGGCTGTGGCAAAAGCCTTCTTGAAGTAATGCCCGTCGTTCAGACGTGACTTCTCCTCCATCGCAGCCCGTTTGAACTCACCATACTTCTCTGGAGTCATACTGCGGAGGACTTCAGGAATCTCACGGAGTGAACCGACAGCGATTCCAAGTTTGTTCTCGAGAATGAACGGAGCCATGGCAGACTCCTTCCATACGATGACAGGTAAGCCGGCACGCAGATAGAATGATGTCTTGTGGGGGTTGTTGATTCTCAGGTAACTGCCCCACACGCCAGAACAACCATCCACGGAATCACCGTCCCACACGAGTCCCCAGTCCGAACTAACTGTACGTATGAACTCATCCGAGCCTACAGATCCATGGTATTTTATATTCTTCCAGTCCTTGTCGGCACTGTGTTCCAGGCCAGACCCATAGAGGTCCATACGGCAACCATCGAGGCAACTGTCCGCCTCATATATGAATGCGGATTTCCTGCGGCTGATTCCACCGGCAAAGACGATGGACGGCAGTGCGTCGGACAGATATTCTATTGCCGGTTCATCGGCTGACAGGTAGTCGAAGATATCGAGGTTGACAAGGGGAACCTTGCATCCATGCTCCCTCAACCAGTCGTTCATACGTTGGTTATGCACTATTATCACATCCGTATGCGACAACCGCCTCACCTCCTGCTCAGCAGTCAACTTACCGCGACGGAACGTGCCCAAGTCATGGATCAGAGTCACACTCTTCGCTCCCTTCAAGTGGGCTATCCTGCACTGTATCACATAAAATTTCTTGAAGGGGTATTGTATAAGCAACACATCGCCCCTATGGATTCTGAACGCCAAGGCGACCACACTGAATAATTTTCTAAAGAAAGTGGCTACCTTACCTTTTCCCACCTTCACCGCCATATCCTTGAAACCCTCCCTACGGACAATCTCATCAACATGGCGTTTCGCGGCATTTGGCGAATCCATCGAAATATAACAATTCATCACATTATCTGTTATGATGTCTATGCAAGCTAAAACTCGTTGATATCCAGTACTTGTTCAATGACCGGTGCCATATCATAATAACGGTAGTCCGCCAGTCTGCCTCCAAATATCACATTCTTCTCCTTGAGTGTCAAACAACGATACTGCTCCGCCAAAGCATTGTTACGCCCGTCATTGACAGGATAATAAGGTTCCATCCCAGCCTTGTATTCAGTGGAATACTCCTCACTGACCACCGTACAGGGATTTTTGTAAACCTCCTCACCAAACATCTCGAAATGCTTATGTTCGATGACACGCGTGAACGGCTGGTCGTGCGAAGTATAGTTGACCACAGCGTTACCCTGATAATTGGGCACATTCTCTATCCGCGTCTTGAACGACACCGTGCGCCACGCCAGATGCCCAAGCGAGTAGCCGAAATACTCATCGAGCGCACCAGTATAGACCAACTTGTCCGCTATATTTCTCCAATCACGATGATTAGCCTGACTAAGTATAGAATCTCCATCGGCTGGAGAGAAGAAATCCGTGTCTGTATGGCAATCCGTTCCATCCAATAGTCCGTCAATAAGGCTGTTATAGCCACCTATCGGAATCCCCTGGTACTTGTCGTTGAAGTAGTTGTTGTCGTAAACCAATCGAACGGGCAACCGTTTGATGATTGATGGTGGCAAGTCCTTGCACGAACGTCCCCACTGCTTCTCCGTATATTCTTTTATCAGTACATTGAACACATCCACACCCACGAGAGACAAAGCCTGCTCCTCAAGGTTCTGCGGTTCACGTCCGCCAAGCGAGTCCACCGCAGCCTTCCGCTGTTGCTGCAGTTGCCTCTCGACAGCCTCAGGTGTTGTATATCCCCAGAGCTGATAGAACGTGTTCATATTGAACGGAAGGTTATATAGTTTACCCTTGTAGTTGGCTACTGGACAATTAGTGTACCTATTGAATTCCACAATAGAGTTTACGAAATCCCACACTCGTTTATTTGATGTATGGAAGATATGGGCTCCGTACTTATGCACGTTTATCCCGTTAATCTTCTCACAATAGACATTACCGCCCAGTTGGCTACGTTTGTCTATCACCAGACATCTCTTGCCTGCCTGTCTTGCCCGGTAGGCGAATGTTGCCCCGAATAGTCCTGAGCCTACTATCAAATAGTCATACTTCATATAATTTTCATTTGTCAAAATATACCCGTCTGCAAAACTACGATATTTATTTGAATAAAACAATTTATAAGACAAAAGTCCATCGCATGTGGAACATTATATGTATCTTTGCACTGTGATTGGTAACCGTGCAGACAGCGGACACTGCCAGCATCAACCAAATTGAATTGAATGAGGGAAGGAACAACATACAACCACATAACAAGACGGTTATTCACTCTGCTTTGCCTTGCAGTGTCACTGACATACACGTATGCCAGCGAGGGTTCGGTTGCTATTGTGCGCCCATCCGACAATATAATGACGTACCTGCGCAAAGCCATGCACTTCAACCTCTACAACCCACAGGAGAAAGTGTATCTGCATTTCGACAACACAGGTTACTTCAAAGGCGAGTACATACGGTTTAAGGCTTATGTCACACGCTGTGACACGGAGAAGAAGACCGACCTCAGCCACATCCTTTATGTGGAACTCATCAACCCATCGGGCGACGTGGTGGAAAAGAGGAAACTTAAGATTGTGGACGGTGAAGCCGAAGGCGACATTAAGGTTGACAGCATACAGACAACTGGTTTCTATGAGGTGCGTGCCTATACACGCTACATGACCAACTGGGGTATGCATGCCTGTTTTTCCAGAGTATTTCCCATCTTCAAGTCACCAAACAAGGAGGGAGACTACAGCCGTCTCGAACTCGACCAGTTCAGTTACAAAAAACGATTGCCCAACACCAGGACCGAAGACGAGCAAGTGACGAAAGAGACATATGTACGGACACTGACGATGCGCTTCTACCCCGAAGGGGGTTACTTAGTGAACGGGCTGAAGAGCAGAGTGGCGTTCAGTGTGACAGACGAAGACGGCAAGTATGCCTGTACCACTGGAGTACTCACAGACGATAGTGGAGTCAATATATGCGAGATTGTCACAGACACTCTCGGACGTGGCATATTCGAGTTCACGCCACAAGTCGGTAAAACCTATCAGGCAGTAATGAACCTGCAACAGGATGCAAACAAGAGAAGTAAAGAAAAACGGTTTGAGCTGCCAAAGGCAAAGGCGGAAGGAACGGTGTTGAGCCTCAACATGCTGGACGATGAGAGAATAACTGTCAAGATAAACAACACGTTGGGGATGCAAGGACGACTGATGGGCTATGCACTGATGCACAACGGGACTATCGTCAACTGCGACACCATTACAGCAGAGCAAGAAAACACGTTTTCTTTCACACGCCGCGACCTACCGGAGGGTGTGAGCCAGCTCACATTGTTCGACAGCAACGGACAGATACTCAGCGAGAGACTTTTCTTCATTTGTCCGACACACAAATCTTCTGACAGCATACAGATCACATCAACCACAACCATGCTGACACCTTGTTGCAAGGTGAGATTCAAGTTACAGACTGCACCAGGCGCATCACTCTCGTTCTCTGCCATCGATGCATCCGCGATGAACAACGGACAGAGTGGCAACATGAGAACCTGGATGCTGCTGGCGAGTGAGGTAAGAGGATATATCGACCGACCGGAATACTATTTCGAGGCAGATGACAGAAAACACCGCAAGGATGCAGACCTACTGATGATGATACAAGGCTGGAGACGCTACGATTTCCAGTTGATGACAGGACAATCAACATTTGAAAACAGACAACCCATCGAGGACAAGCTCTACCTGTTCGGACAAGTGAAATCCAAAAGGAAGAAATACACACCTGACGATGTGGACATAAGTGCGTTCATGTACAACAAGAAGGGGGAAGTTATCGAAGGACAGTTACGCACAGACAGTGTCGGCAAGTACAATTATATTGTGCCAGACATAACGGGAGAATGGACACTACAGATGATATCAAAGAAGGAAGACAAGGAGCGCAACTATTACATCTGTATCGACCGCCATTTCTCCCCACAAAAACGCTACATCTACCCCAACGAGGCAAGTATGCATCCGATGGGACAGCCTAACTTCAAACCGTCAGTGCAGAAAGCAGAGGAGGAAGCAAGCTATTATGAGAACGTAACAAAGAATACACACCTGCTCCCCACCATCAAAGTGAAGGCAGTACGACGTGTCATGGGCGACACGAGTAACGTGTCATGGTTCGACGAGGGAGGGGCACAGCGTCATTCAGCCATCAGATACAACTGCGACGATGATACCGACCAATATGCGGACAAAGGAGAAGACGCTCCGCTGTTCTTTGATTGGCTGAAAAACAAGAATCCGTTCTTCGACTATGAACAACCTATACTTGGAGATTCTGGCAGCAGAGGCTACGTCCTATTAGAAGAACGCACCACATACAATGAACGTCCGATTATCTGGATAGTAGACAACACATTCTGGGGCATCACAGGACTCACATCATCAACGATAGCGAAAATCCATGTCATGGACTCCAACAACAATACAGGAGTGGTCTACGTACCTGATTTTCTCGACATAGCCAAGAGCCTTTACATCTCGGAAGACCTGTCATCCATCAAGCAGTACGTCCTCGCAGAAGGACTGGAGTCGCTTAACGCAGTGGTGTTCTTCGTCTACCGCCATCCACTGTTTGGAGTCAAGCAGAAAGGACTCAGGCGCACCCACTTCGAAGGATTCAATGTTCCGACAGCGTTCGAAATGGAAGATTATTCGGTACTTCCACCAGCAGAAGACTTCCGCCGCACGCTATACTGGATGCCCAACCTGAAGACAGACACCAACGGTACTGCTACAGTGGAGTTCTATAACAACTCATCGTGCAAGGCCATGTATATCTCTGCTGAAGGGATGACCAACGACGGTAAGATTCTCACAAATGAATAGTAAAATAACTGAAAACATACAACTCTTATGATGACCAAAGCAGTAAAGTGGCTGCTCACAGCAAACATTATAGCCTTCTTGATAGAGATGGTGATGGGTATAAACAGCGTCTTCGGACTATACTATATCGGTGCGCCTGGTTTCCATGTGTACCAGTTCGTCACCTATATGTTCATGCACGGAGGGTTCATGCACCTGTTCTTCAACATGTTCGCACTATGGATGTTCGGACGCATCATAGAAGACACGTGGGGATGGCAACGATTTCTCGTCTATTACTTCGTGTGCGGCATCGGTGCGGCATTGACACAAGAGGCGGGACAACTCATGGGGTTAATCAATCCCTACTCAATGACAGTAGGAGCCAGTGGAGCAGTCTATGGCATTCTCCTAGCGTTCGGTATGCTCTATCCAAACGAGAGGATGTTCATCATACCTATACCGATACCCATCAAGGCAAAGTACTTCGTGATAGGATATGCCGCCATAGAGTTATTTGAAGGGATGGCATCGTCCGATGGAGTAGCGCATTTTGCCCATCTCGGTGGAATGCTGTTCGGACTCCTGCTCATCCTCTACTGGAGGAAGAAGGCGCGTCGCACGTCTTACTTCACCTCGTATAGCAGTTCTTCTAAATCAACGTGGAGGACGACATCCACCCGTCCGTACACGAGTGCTGAGTACAACAAGAATGAGCACAGTAAGGATTATGAGTTCAACGCACAGAAGCGGGAGCAAAACAACGAGATAGACCGTATCCTTGACAAAATTCGCAAGAGCGGATACGACCAACTGACTGAAGAAGAGAAAAAACGGTTGTTCGATGCCAGCAACAATAAATAGACAATCACAGAACAAGTGGACGTGGGGATGAAAACGATTTGGAATGTTATTATGTGGGTACTGTCAGTACTCAATGTTGCCGTGGTTGGAGCCATGGCAGTCTGCACCTATTCGGTGTACTTGTCGCCACATACCTACCCCAACTGGTCGTACCTCGGCATGGTCATGCCCCTGTTCCTCGTGGCGACAATACTGTTCATACCCGTGTGGCTCATACTTCAGTGGAAACGTTGTCTGATAAGCATTGCAGGTTTAGCCATCTGTTGGGGCGGCATACACGACTTCTGCCCGATAAATATCATGCAGGGAGAACCAGAAGGCAAGACCGTAAAGATTATGTCCTACAACGTTTTCTCATTCCTCAACTACAACTATGAAGGTGGCAAGACTGCTATTGCCGACTACATAACCCATTCGGGAGCTGATATCGTATGCCTGCAGGAAGTGTCAAACATAAGGAAAGTACAGCTCTACGAACAGTTGAAAGCCGCATACCCTTACATAGAAGTGGGGGTATCCACAGAGTCAAACTGTGCCATACTCTCAGTATACCCTGTCCTGTCAATTCAGTCGATAGACTTGAAATCCACGTCTGCCAGCTGTTACCTCTATGACGTTCTCATAGGGACAGACACGGTGAAAGTCATAAACTGTCACTTGGAATCATATAACCTCGATGACGAAGACAAGCAGATGTATAAGGAAATGATTAGGAACTCCAACCCGTTGACAGATGCCAATGGGGTGGACGAATACGATATGCAAGACAGTTTCCTGTGGCTCGGAAGGAAACTGGCAAAAGCCAACTCCATCCGTTCACTTCAAGCCGACACCATCGCGTCCATCATCGACAGAATACCGAACAAACACATCATCATGTGTGGAGACTTCAACGATTCGCCTCTCTCCTATGTACATAAGACATTAACACGTAAGTTGAAAGATGCCTACACTGAATCTGGCAACGGACCAGGCTCTTCCTATAATCGCAACGGCATGTATTTCCGGATTGACAACATAATAATTAGCGACAGTTTCAATTCGTTTGATGCAAAAGTGGACAAAACAATATATGAAAGCGACCACTATCCCATATTTTGTACGCTGGAAATGTTGTAAAACTAAAAGAATTCACTATCTTTGCCATTTGTTACGCAGTGACTGCGTATACAACAGCCTCCAAACAGGCACAAAATCAATAAATGAAAGAAAGAATAAATTATAAATCATCAATTATCAACAATGCAAAACAAAGGATTTGTTAAGTTCTTAGCCATTGCGCTAACACTTATCTGCATCTTCTATCTGTCGTTCTCAGCTGTGACCAGCTACGTGGACAACAAGGCATCTAAGATGGAAGAGAAGGAAGCAGAACTTTACTTGGATTCACTGAATTCGAATCCGTTCTATTTGGGACTCTACAACCTTAAGCAATGTCGTGAAACTGCCATCGGTCTCGGTCTTGACCTGAAGGGCGGTATGAACGTGATTCTTGAGGTATCTGTTCCAGATGTAGTAAAGGCACTTGCCGATTACAGCACAGACACTCTCTTCGTGCAGTCTCTCAACGAGGCACAGAAACAGGCGAACGAGAGCCAAAGCGACTTTATCTCACTTTTTGTCAAAGCCTACAAGAAGAACGCACCTGACGCAAAACTGGCGCAGTTGTTCTCCACATCAAAGCTGAAGGGTAAGATCAACCCTAACAGTTCTGACAGTCAAGTCGAGAAAGTGCTGCACAAGGAAATCGACGAGGCAGTAGACAACTCATTCGTTGTGCTCCGTGCTCGTATCGACCGTTTCGGTGTCGTCCAGCCCAACATCCAGAAGGTGGAGGGACAATCAGGACGTATCATGGTGGAACTCCCGGGTATCAAAGAACCAGAGCGTGTGCGTAAGCTCTTGCAGGGCAGTGCAAGCCTTGAGTTCTGGGAGACATACGACAACGACGTGATACTGCCTTACCTCAGTCAGTTGAATACTGCCCTACGTGACGGTAAGGTCGTTGACGAGACTGAGGAAGCAACAGAAGACACTACTGCTGTGGCTGTTGCGGAGACAAGTGAGGTTGCAGAGGACTCTACTACCACAGAGAAGAAAGAGGAGAACATCCTCGCTCAAGTAACTGCCAGCGACCAACCGAAAGCGACCAACAAACCTACTGACGAGAAACAACTTGAACTTGCAAAGGCAGAGAACCCACTGTTCTCCATCCTGCAGGTAATCAACGGCAACGCTGGTTGTGCAGTTGGTTATGCACTTGCATCCGATACAGCGGAAATCAACAGTCTGGTCACAGGCGAGATATCAAAGCAGATTCTCCCGACCGACCTTTCACTCAAGTGGGGTGTGAAGGCTGAAGACAAGGCAGGAAAGGTGTTTACCCTCTATGCCATACGTGAGACAGGACAGAACGGACGCGCTCCGATAGAAGGTGACGTGGTGACAGAAGCCAAGGATGCCTTCGACCAAAACAACCGTCCTTGTGTCACCATGAAAATGAATACTGAAGGTGCACGCAAGTGGGCTTCACTCACAGAGAGGAACATCAACCACTGCGTGGCTATCGTGCTCGACGGAGTTGTGTACAGTGCACCAAACGTAAACAACAAGATTGACGGTGGAAGCACAGAGATCACAGGACGCTTCACAGCAAGCGACACCAAAGACCTCGCCAACGTACTTCAGTCCGGAAAGATGCCTGCCCCAATCCAGATTGTACAGGAAGACATCGTAGGTCCGTCCCTTGGTCAGGAATCCATCAATGCTGGTTTCATATCATTCATCATTGCCTTCATCATCCTTATGGTTTACATGTGCGTGATGTATGGATTCCGTGCTGGTATGGTAGCCAACACAGCCCTCCTGCTCAACTTCTTCTTCACACTCGGAATACTTACCTCACTACAGGCGGCACTCACAATGTCCGGCATTGCAGGTATGGTACTCACACTGGGTATGGCAGTCGATGCCAACGTGCTCATATATGAGCGTACCAAGGAAGAGCTGAAAGCCGGAAAGAACCTCAAGAATGCGGTATCTGCCGGTTATGCAAACGCCTTCTCTGCCATCTTCGACTCCAACCTCACGTCCATCATCACCGGTGTGATCCTCTTCTACTTCGGAACAGGACCAATCAAAGGATTCGCGACAACACTCATCATCGGTATCATCTGCTCATTCTTCACTGCTGTATGGTTGACACATATCTGCTATGAGCATTTCTTCAAGAACGACAAGTGGATGGATCTCACATTCTCCACATCCTTCTCTAATGCCATCTTCCGCAAGACCAACTTCAACTTCATGGGTTACTACAGGAAGTCGTTCATCATCTTCGGTGTCATCATTGCGGTAAGCGTCATCTCACTGGCAATACGGGGACTGAGCCGTTCCATCGACTTCACAGGAGGACGTAACTATAAGGTTGAGTTCGTCAAGGAGGTAGTACCAGAGGAAGTAGGCAAGGTACTCTCTGAAAACCTGCAGGAGAAAGCAGAATCCGACGACAACATAAGTAACAAGGTGACAACACAAGTCATCGCCATCGGTACAGACAATAAGATGGTACGTATCTCCACCAACTACCGTATCAACGACAGCGGTCAGGAAGTGGATGCGGAAATCGAGGAGGTCATTTACCATACACTGGTAGATAACGGCATGATTGACAAGAGTGTCAGCCTTGAGCAGTTCATTGACCGCGACAATCGTGAAGGCGGTTCAATCATCAGTTCACAGAAAGTAGGTCCGTCCATCGCTGAAGACATCACATACGGAGCAATCTGGTCTGTTATACTCGCCCTCATCGCCATCTTCCTCTACATCCTC
The DNA here is from genome assembly GCA_963626085.1 of Alistipes ihumii. Taxonomy (GTDB): domain Bacteria; phylum Bacteroidota; class Bacteroidia; order Bacteroidales; family Bacteroidaceae; genus Colivivens. The sequence continues at coordinate 87,285 of CAVFVJ010000008.1, forward strand.
GTGAGATTCCGCAATGTGGCGTTCTCCGTCGGATCGGTCATAGCACTTGCAGTGGACACGATACTCATCCTTGGAGTCTACTCGCTCTGCTACGGTTGGATCGGATTCTCGCTGGAGATCGACCAGACATTCATCGGAGCCATCCTGACCGTTATCGGTTACTCTATAAACGACAAGGTGGTCATCTTCGACCGTATACGTGAGGAGACGGGTCTCTACCCGAACCGTGACAAGCAGACGCTGTTCAACTACTCACTGAACGCAACCCTCACACGTACAATCAACACGTCATGCAGTACACTTATCGTGCTGCTCTGTATCTTCTTCTTCGGAGGTGACAGTATCCGCAGTTTCTCATTCGCAATGAGCCTCGGTGTCATCTTCGGTACATGTTCGTCACTCTTCATCGCAGCACCTACAGCATACCTCGTGCTGGGACGCAAGATTAAGGAGCACAATGCAGTGGAAGTAGCGGAGACGACAGTAATCAATAAATAATAAATAATACCAAACCAAGAAGAGGATGCTCCGCCATGGACATCCTCTTTTTTAATCCAAAGACAAGACAATGATAAAAGTAGCAATCGTAGGGTTCGGCAATATCGGCAAGTATGCACTTGAAGCCATCGAAGCCGCACCCGACATGGAATGTGTGGGAATCGTACGCCGTAAGGTGGAAACATCAACCCTCAACGGATACAAGGCAGTAACTGACATCAAGGATTTAGGTAAGGTGGACGTGGCAATCCTTGCTACACCCACACGCAAGGTAGAAGAGTTCGCAAAGGAATACCTGGCACTGGGCATCAACACTGTAGACAGTTTTGACATCCATACTCAAATCGTAAATCTACGTCGCAGTCTTGATGCAGAAGCAAAGAAACACGGAGCCGTCAGCATCATCAGCGCCGGTTGGGACCCAGGAAGTGACTCAATAGTACGTACACTTATGGAAAGCCTCGCTCCAAAGGGGATCAGTTACACTAACTTCGGTCCAGGACGTTCCATGGGACACTCCGTTGCCGTACGCGCCATTGAAGGTGTCCGTGACGCACTCTCAATGACCATCCCCGTAGGCACTGGCATCCACCGCCGTATGGTCTATGTGGAACTGGAGGACGGAGCCGACTTCAATAAGGTAGAAGCTGCCATCAAGGCTGACTCCTATTTCGTGAACGATGAGACACACGTGATACAAGTACCGTGTGTGGACGAGCTTAACGATGTGGGTCATGGAGTCAACCTCGTACGCAAGGGGGTTTCAGGCAAGACCCACAACCAACTGTTTGAGTTTGACATGAAAATCAACAACCCTGCACTGACAGCTCAGGTACTGGTGAACGTGGCACGTGCGTCCCTCAAACAACAGCCAGGAGCATACACCATGATAGAGATTCCAGTCATTGACATGCTTCCGGGAGACAAGGAGGAAATCATACGTCACCTCGTATAGAAGCGACGTATCAAACTTCAAGCCCTGACTACATCTTGGCTCATCAACGTTACAGCCCTGTAGTTGTCAAAATCGAAACGATGACAACTACAGGGCTGAATTAGAGAAAACAGATATGAACAGCTCCCAAACACCCTTTTTCAGTTCCCTAGAGTGAATGGATGAAATGACTCGAGTGGATCGATCAATTCACTCGAGTGGATCGATCGTTTCACTCGAGTGAAATATTGTTGGTCATTCCTTGCCTTCACAGCAGCACCCATTGACCATTCTTATCACTTCCACTACGACCTATATAACCGTTCTGTCGCAATACTGACAGTTCCCGTTTTAGTGTGGCAAGTGATATATGGAGCTGTTTTGCAAGGCATTCCCTTGTGATGGAAGAGTTTTGTCTAATGTATGAGAGGATGTTACGCTGGCGTTCATTTACAGGCTCATTTACAGGCTCATTTACAGGCTCATTTACAGGCTCATTTACAGGCTCACCAACAAATTCTGTTGCAAACTCATTCTGGATATGCAAGACAAGCTTTACCTGCATAAGTTCCGGTTGTTCCTTCAACTCGGGTCGTATCCAGTGCCTTTCGTTCCACGCATTAAGGATTAGAGGGAAACCTGAACCGAGGTTCTCACCGAAACCAATCATCCGCAACATATTCTGCATTCGTTGGTTACGCGCCTTAGATTCACCGCCCCTATAAATCTGTGTGATAGGCAGTTTCAGAAGTCCTGGATTGGTCATCACGAAGCAGTCATCATACTTCTCAACCTTAAGAATGCCATTTATCATGAAGTCCGAATGTATAACCATGTTCGTGACAGCCTCACGCACAGCCTTCGCCTGTAGTGAGTCGTCATTTCGTATGACACCCTTCATATCAAACGGATGAGGTAAATCACGTGTAAGCTTCGGAATGACCATACGGATGAAATTGAAAAGGTTGTTTTCCCATGTACCATCATAAGTAAGACGATCACTGTAACGCTGGTCACCTATCAAGTTTGACTTGTCAATATAATCCATCCGCAAGTTATCGAATCGTTCACGAACAGGCAATCCCTTACCAAACATCAAGAGTCCAGCCATAGTCAATCCCTCCCGTCCAGTTCTCCTATCCCTCGTATAACCTCCGAAGTCCGTCAGAAAGTCCTTATGTCCATGTGAGTTCCACTGATGCTCTGGATACAGATTCTGGAACATCTGACGGAAACGTTCCAAAGTAGGGATATCGATGTCGTCCATTGTGTAATATTCCAGCAACAAACCGTCATTACCACTCTCATTGGCATCACGAAGCATCATCTTCAGTTCCTGCTCCGTACAATGGTAGTCGCCTTCATAGTTGCGCCTGAACGCACCCCTTGACAAATTATTGTTGATAAATACTGGACGGACAGTATATTCAGCACGTGGCACATGTATAGCCACAACCATTTTACCTTCTACATCTACAGACTGTACATCTCTGTCACACAGGAGGTTTACATTCACTTTGTCGTGATTATTTACAGTATTCCACAAGTCTTTCATCAGTTTACTGGCATCTTCCACACCCACCACCTCAAAACGTTTGGTATTATCAGTCTCTCCTGCGTGTTCCTCCACCCCCAATAGTATAACCCCACCATCGGTATTGGCAAAAGCAGAATATGTCTCCCAAAGAGAATTCGGGAGACCTTTAGAAGCCCTCTTGCACTCCAACGTTATACGTTCACCATCGGCAAGCAGACTCTTAATGAAAGTTGTGTCTACTGTAGTTTCAATCATTGTAATTATATCATTTACAGGCTCTCCAGCATACGCTTCAGCACCACCTGTGCAGATATTTCCCTGTTGGCAGCCTCTGGTATCACCAGACTGGTAGGCGACTCTATGACGGAGTCTGTCACAATCATGTTGCGCCTTACAGGGAGGCAGTGCATGAAGAAGGCGTTGTTGGTGACAGCCATATGCTTGTCGTCCACTGTCCACGACATATCTTTGTTGATGACCTTACCATAGTCATCTGGTCGAGTCACACCTGGGCAACTCCAGTTCTTGGCATAGATGAAGTCTGCCCCTTCGAACGCTTTCATCTGGTCGTACTCCACCTTCGCATCGCCCACGAACCGGGGGTCAAGTTCATAGCCCTCTGGATGGGTGACCACGAAATCAACATCAGCTGCGTTCATCCACTGTGCGAATGAATTGGGCACAGCCTGAGGCAGAGCCTTCGGGTGCGGAGCCCATGACAACACCACCTTCGGTCTTGCCGTGCGCTTGTATTCCTCGATAGTGATGAGGTCAGCGAAGCTCTGGAGTGGATGTACCGTCGCACTCTCCATGAAGAACACCGGCTTGCCACTATACCTGATGAACTGGTTGAGGATTTTCTCCTCATAGTCGTCCTTACGGTTCTGGAAGGTGGCGAAACTGCGCACGCCTATGATGTCGCAGTAGCATCCCATGACAGGGATAGCCTCCAACAGGTGTTCGCTCTTGTCACCGTCCATCACAACACCCCGTTCAGTCTCCAGTTTCCACGCCCCTTGGTTCACGTCAAGCACGATGACGTTCATGCCGAGGTTCATCGCTGCCTTCTGTGTACTCAACCTTGTGCGCAGACTGTTATTGAAGAATATGAGCAAGGCAGTCTTGTTCTTGCCCAGTCCGTCATACTTATACCTGTCCTTCTTTATCTCGAATGCCTCCTTCAGTGCCTGATGGAGGTCTCCTATGTCCGATACGTTTTGAAATACTCTCATTATGGTTTTGTTTATTTGTCAGTCAAACAATGTAGTCTTTGGTTGTACGCCCAGATAGCTCTGCGCATACTCCTTGGAGATGGAGTTGTTGAGGCTCTGGCACACGTGTGAGGAGAAGTCAACGGCACACTTGATGATTCTGTCCCACTGCTCTTCGCTCATGTTTCCCACCGTCTCTTTGGTGATGTCCTCCTTTATCAGTCCGTATATGATTCCAGCATTGAAGTTATCCCCAGCCCCGATAGTGCTTACTGTCTGCACCTTCTTTACAGGATACGACTTGGTGACATTCGGGGAGATGAGACGCACGTCCTTGCCTCCGTTAGTACATATCATGTTCTTGCAGTAGAAGTCCACCTCCTTGTTGTACACCCTGTCGGGGTCGTTGTCGCCAAACATGTTCTCTATATCCTCTGTAGAGCCACGCACGATGTCCGCATACTCCAGATTCTCCAGTATGTCTGGGTAGAGCTTCATCGCCTCGCCCTTATGCGTGCTGCGGAAGTTAAAGTCATAGAATATGATGGCCTCCCTCTCCTTGGCGTAGTTGAGGAACTCAATCACCTTAGGTCGGAGAACAGGGTTGAGCACGAAGTATGAACCCATGATGACGATGTCGTTCTTCTCTATGCGTGGCCATATCACATCGAGCCGAGCCTTCGGGTAGTCCTTGTAGAACTCATAGTCAGCATCGTTATTCTCATCGAGCCATGCCAGCGAGAGAGGCGTGCGCCCATCATAGTACACACACACGTTCTCGTTGTTGACGCCGTTGTCTTTCAGAAAGTCAAGGATAATCCTGCCCACCTTGTCGTTGCCGGTCTCGCTGATGAATGTCACATTCTGACCGAGTCGTCCCAAGGTTATCACCGAGTTGAAGACGGATCCGCCAGGCACAGCAGTTGTAGGCTGTCCATTCTTGAATATTATATCCATTATGGTCTCACCTATTCCTATGATCTTACGTTCCATATATTAGTTGGTTATTTAGTCTGCTTTTTACTTTCCTATTATAGTGATGATGTCCTCCAGAGTGTCGGCACGCAATAAATGGGAGTCCATAGAACCGTTTATCACACCTCCAGACTTCATCTGGTCGAGCATCTCGAAGAGTCCGTCCCAGAAGCCGTTGATATTCCAGAAGACCACCTTCTTGTCCGCCAGTCCTATGGATGCTTCAGCCAGTACCGTGAACGCCTCGTCGAGAGTTCCCACGCCACCTGGCAACGCAATCATAATGTCACTTATCTTGTTCATCCACGCCTTGCGGTCCTGCAAGTTCTCCGTAGGTATCCTTATGCCGACACAGTCACTCACCATGTTCCGCTCCATCAGTATCTTTGGGACAACCCCAACTATATTGATGCTGCCCGACCTCTTCACGCCCTGCGCCACAGCCTCCATCAGACCACATCTGGAACCGCCGTATACCAGTGTACGTCCACTCCTGCCAATCCATTCGCCCAGTCTGCCAGCCTCATCGTAGTACACCTGTTCCAGTTTGTCGGACGACGCACAGAACACACCTATCTTCTCCATTGCTGGTGCATTTGTATTATTTCCGTCTACACTCATTTGCATTATAATTCTACTGTCAGTTCCACGGGACAGTGGTCTGACCCATATATCTCCGTATGTATCGCTGCTCCCGTCAGTTTGTCCTTCAACCGTTCGGAGCACACGAAATAGTCGATGCGCCACCCTGTGTTCTTCTCACGTGCACGGAAGCGGTACGACCACCATGAATAGATATCCTTCGTATCGGGATAGAAGTACCTGAAGGTATCGATGAATCCGTTTTGCAACAGTTGCGTGAACCGTTCCCTCTCCTCGTCGGTGAATCCGGGATTGCGCCTGTTCGTCTTAGGGTTCTTGAGGTCTATCTCGGTGTGCGCCACGTTCATGTCACCACACACGATGACAGGTTTCTTCTTGTCGAGTTCCTGCAAGTAGTTGAGGAAGTCCGTCTCCCACTGCATACGGTAGCCCAACCGCTTCAGTTCGTCCTGTGAGTTGGGCGTGTACACCGTCACCAGATAGAAAGTGTCCATCTCCAATGTGATGACACGTCCCTCATGGTCGTGTTCGTCCATCCCGATGCCGTAAGTCACCTCCAGTGGTGTGTGCCTCGTGAATATGGCAGTGCCGGAATAGCCTTTCTTCTCCGCATAGTTCCAGTACGAGTGGTAGCCATCAAAGTAGAGGTCCAATTGTCCCTCCTGCATCTTTGTCTCCTGCAGACAGAAGAAGTCTGCGTCCAGTTGTCTGAAAGTATCCTCAAACCCCTTCTGGCAGCAGGCACGTATTCCATTGACGTTCCACGATATCAGTTTCATAGTTTTGTTGAATACGACTAATGGTCAGAGGCACAAAAGACCAATGACCATCAGTCGGGTAAGTATTTCTTTATCTGTACTTATTTCACGTATGACGCAAAGTCCGTCTTGCGCATGTCGCCCTCACGCTGGAAGGTGTCGTGCATAGCGAACGCTGCACTCAACTTATGGCAAGTCTGTCCCTTGTCTGCAATCTTGAGGTAGTCCCAGAGGAGTTGCTTGTAGTCCGGATGGGCACAGTTCTCGATGATTGCCTTCGCACGCTGCATCGGAGACTTCCCACGGAGGTCAGCCACACCCTGTTCGGTAACGATGACGTTCACGTCGTGCTCCGTATGGTCGATATGGCTACAGAACGGCACGATAGCCGAAATCATGCCACCCTTGGTTACTGATGCGCAGGTGAAGATGGACAGGAAGGCGTTGCGCTCGAAGTCGCCCGACCCACCGATACCGTTCATCATCTTGATTCCACTTATCTCCGTTGAGTTGGCGTGTCCGTAGATGTCCACCTCAATAGCCGTGTTGATGGCGATGATACCCAGACGACGGATGACCTCCGCATTGTTGGATATCTCCGACTGGCGCAGCACAAGCTTGTCCTTGAAGAAGTCGATATTGTCATAGATGCTCAGCAACTTGTCGTTGGTGACAGTGAGCGAGCAGGTAGAGGCAGCCTTCACCTTACCCTCGAACATAAGGTCGACGATAGCATTCTGCAGCACCTCAGTGTAAATCTCAAGTTGTGGGATGTCTGGGTTGCTTCCCAATGCATAGAGGATAGCATTAGCAGTAGTACCCACACCGCTCTGTAGTGGGAGGAATCCCGGTGGTATGATACCACGCTTCTTCTCGTTCATGAGGAACGCTGCCACGTTCTCGCCGATCTTGTCAGTTATAGGGTCCTCACCCTTGAAGCTGCGCGCCTCGTCCGGCAAGTTACACTCAACGACACCCACCACCTTCTTCGGGTCAATCTGCAGGTATGGAGTGCCTATGCGGTCAGTAACGTGTTCAATTGGGATAGGTTTTCTGTAAGGAGGGTCGAGCGGTTCGTACACGTCGTGTATGCCGATGGACTTGGGAGAGTGGAATGCGTTCAGTTCGAGTATGATTCCCTTCTTCGCAAGTCGCGCTATTGTAGGAGAGATACCACCGGCAGCAGTAAGGTACACCTTATCGCCATCGATGGCACACACCTCAATGATTGCCCAGTCCACCCCACCGAGGAATCCGTAGCGGATATCTTGCGCTGTCATTCCAAGATGGAGGTCGTTGTAGGCGAACTCACCAGCGTTCACGTGCTTGCGGAAGTCTGGGTTGGTAGTGTACGGTGCCCTGTAGCGTATGGCGTGCTCATCAGAGAGTATGCCGTCACAGGACTGTCCCGTAGACGCTCCGGTTAATATACCAATTTGGAATTCCCTTCCAGCCTCATGCTCGGCATGAGCCTTCTTTGCGATTTCAGCGGTGACAGCCTTTGCCGTTCCCGCAGGAGTAAAGCCACTGAGCGCGATATTGTCGCCGTGCTTGACCATTGCCGCAGCCTCAGCGGCAGTAATTCTTGTAAATGACATGTATGTTCAGTTTTATGATAATCTTGTTCAGTGTCAGAATCTATCAACTGCAAAGTTACAAATTTAAACCCACATAAACACATTTATAGCAAGAAAATTGCGGCAGAGTGTTCAATTCAGCGAACCCCTAATCATCAGCCATCTCATTTAGCAGAAAATCCTGTAGCATTTTCTTGTCTGGCAAGGAAAGCATATAGGTAGAAACAAACAGGTTGTTATCCATGCCGGCAAGAGCATATTCCACCATCCTGTCACCTTTGCGCGTGCAGAGAAGAATGCCCACGGGCGGATTGTCGCCTGGGTTCATCTCGTTTTCCCTGAAATAAGAAACATATGCATTAAGTTGACTGAGGTTTGCATGATGGAACTCATCGTCTTTTAATTCGATGATGACGTTGTAGTGCAGCACCCGATTGTAAAACACCAAATCAGCAAAGTAGTATTCATCGTCGATAATCATCCTTTTCTGCCGTGCCTCGAAGCAGAACCCCTTGCCCATTTCAAGAAGGAAATCCTGCAGATGCGTTATCAAGGCATTTTCCAAATCGCTTTCAGTGAAGGCTTTAGGTCGAAGCCCAAGAAATTCAAATGCGAAAGGATTGTTGATGGTAAGAACGGGCATGCTGTTTCGCTCAGTCTGTTCCAGCAACAGTTCCGGCTTTTTGCTCACTCCGGCACGGAAATAAAGATTTGTGGAAATCTGGCGGCGCAGTTCCTTCACGCTCCAGCAGCACTTCATGCATTCTGTTTCGTAAAAGAATCGTGCCAGCGGTTCCTCCACCGTCATAATTTCCACGAGGTGTGAAAAAGAGAGTTGAGTGATTATCTTGTCAGGGGCAGAGATGAATTTGTCCGATGCCGTCGGACTTTTCTCCAATGATTCGTCCGATGCTGTCGGACTTATTTGACCCCTTATCAGGTAGTTCTTAATCTGAGGGTATAACAAATAAAAGCGACGGCAATTCTTTAGTATCGTTTCATTGATTCCCCGTTTGTTCACTTTTTCTGCCAATCGTTTGAGCAGTCGGTCGCCATATGTGGCGCGGTCTTTTCCGTGCTGCTCGTATTCAACAATATAGAGACCAATGATATAGTTACGCACGGTGGCAAAACGGTTGATTGCCTTTACAGATGCGGAATAGGCAGAATCGTGCAACTGCAATACCAGTTCAGACAGATGGTCAAAGGAAAACACTGCTTCCTTGTCCCAGTTCTCCGGCAGATTATATAACATGGCTATTTCGGTATTTTGCGTTTTCGACTGTTTCATAGTGACTTATGATTTTTAACGATAAGAATAATTGCGACAGAGTGCTCAATTCATGTATTTGGCAGTGACCGACGTGCTTGATGCCATCATCTGCAGCGGTGTCCCCATGAAAATGATGTCACCGCCCTGTTCACCGGCACCCGGTCCCAGTTCCACGATGAAATCGGCAGACTTGATGACATCCATGTTGTGCTCGATGATATAGACAGTGTTGCCGCGGTCCACCATAGAGTCGAACAACCCGAGAATGTGCCGCACGTCCTTTATGTGCAATCCGTCGGTAGGCTCGTCGATGATGAACACCTTACCCTCCTGTCCGAGGTACGATGCCAGTTTCATGCGCTGCAGTTCACCGCCCGAGAGGGTCGACAGAGCCTGGTTGAGGTGCAAGTAAGGCAGTCCCACGTCCGCAAGCGGCTGTATCTTCGTCCTTGCCCTTTCTGCCAGTTGCCCGAACTGCGGCAAGTCGGAGAAGAAGTCCATCGCCTCCTCCACACTCATGTCCATAACCTCCGCAATATTCTTGCCCTTCACCTTATACTCCAGTGCCTCAGGCGAGTAACGGAGTCCGTGGCACGCCTCGCAGACAGTCTCTATATTGTCCATGAACGCCATCTCCGACACAATCACGCCCTTGCCACCGCATACGGGACACGCCCCCTTGCCGTTAAACGAGAAGTAATCCTCCTTCACCTTATTGGCTTTAGCGAATATCTTACGGATGTCGCCAGCCATGTCCATATAAGTAGCAGGAGTTGACCGCAGGCTCACACCAATCTCCTTCTGGCTGATGAATACCGGCTGTGGCGCACCCTCGCTGTCAGCCTGTTCAGCCAGCCGCCTTCTGAACACCTCCATAAGACTGCTCTTGCCAGAACCAGCCACACCGCACACCACCGCCATCACCCCCATGGGGAGGTCTACCGTAACGTGTCTCAGGTTGTGCAGACACACATCCTCCAGGTGGAACGAGCCAGAAGGTTGTCGCACAGAAGTCTTCACCTCCATCCTTTCCTCTATCATCCGTCCTGTGGCAGTGCCGCTCTTGAGCAGTCCATCGTACGTGCCCTGATAGAGGATCTGTCCTCCAGCCATCCCCGCACCTGGTCCCATGTCGACGATATTGTCGGCAATGCGAATCATCTCCTTATGGTGCTCCACCAGAATCACCGTATTGCCATGATCACGCAGTTTCCTCACGGAATTCTTCATCAGTTGGATGTCATGGTTATGCAGTCCCACGCTCGGTTCATCGAGGATATAGAGTACATCAGCCAGTGACGAGTTGATGTACTTGGCTATCTTGCACCTCTGCGCCTCACCGCCCGAAAGGGTTCCTATGGGGCGGCTCAGACTGAGGTAACCCAATCCGATTTCTTCGAGAGCGTCAAGCCGTTGTCCTATCGATTGTTTCAGGTCCGCCGCAAGCGGGTCGGCAATTGATTTCATCCATTCGTTGAGGTGACGTATAGACATGTCGCACACCTCCGCGATATTCTTCCCTTCTATCCTGCACGCAAGCACCTTGGCGTTGAGACGTGTGCCACCACAATCGGGACACACCCCCATACGTAGCATCGGGTTGAGCACGGCACTGTGCAACAGTCCCTCCTCGGAGTTGATGATACTCCTGTACATACGTGGGACAAGCCCCTCGTACTTGGCAGTCTTCGGCCAGTTGGACGGAGGGTTCTTGAGTTTTATCTGCGGTGAATGGAGGAAGAGGTCCAGTTCCTCGGGTGTATAGTCCCTTATCTTCTTGTCGAGGTCGAACAGTCCGCTGTGCGCATAGCGTATCCACCGCCATCCGCCCTTGTGGAAGGCGATGTAATGGATGGTGTCCTCGTCGTTGAGACTCTTGTCGAAGTCCACCAGCTTATGGATGTCCAGTTCCCTTATCTCGCCCAGTCCCGAGCAACGGGGGCAACTGCCCTGCGGGTGGTTGAAGGAGAAAGAGTCAGAATAACCCACGAACGGTTTGCCCACACGTGAGAAGAGCAGCCGCACCAGTGAATAGATGTCGGTGTAGGTACCGACGGTAGACCGGCTGTTCTGCGCTGGTTTCTTCTGGTCGATGACAATCGCTATGGGTAGACCTTCAATTTTGTCTACATGCGGTCTGCCGTATTTGGGCAGGTACTGCTGTACGAACGAAGGGAACGTGTCGTTCAGTTCCCTTCGTGATTTGGCAGCAATGGTGTCGAGTACCAGCGAGGACTTCCCAGAGCCCGACACGCCAGTGAACACCGTTATCTTGTATTTAGGAATCTCAAGCGATACATGCTTGAGATTGTTCTCGTATGCGCCTTCAATCCTTATCATCCCTTGGCAGCGTATACCTCCTCTATAGTCATCGGCTTCCTCTTGTGTCCGAGCAGACGTGCCCCGTCCTCAGTGATGAGGTAGTCGAGTTCGTTGCGCAGACCAGTGAAGCCCTTCCATGCCTCCAACTTATCGTAGTTGATGAAGTCGGTGAACTGCTTCTCCGCCTTCCACTTGTCGATGAGTTCGGGGATGAAGTAGATGCCCGGCTCTACGGTGAACACGAAACCCGGTTCGAGCTTACGTGCCAGACGGAGTGACTTGAATCCGAACTGTGTGCTCTTCTTCTCGCCTTCCGCATAACCCACGTACTGTTCGCCGAGGTTCTCCATGTCGTGCACGTCGAGTCCCATCATGTGACCGACACCACAAGGGAAGAACAACGCATATGCTCCAATCTCCGCAGCCTCCCTCGGGTCGCCCTTCATCAGTCCGAGGTCTTTCATCCCGGCACAGATAGTCTCCGCAGCTGCAAGGTGAGCTTCCTTATAAGGAACACCAGGAGCCAGTTTGTCTACCGCTGCGTAGAACGACTTGAGGTGCAGGTTGTATATGGTCTCCTGCTGTTCAGTGAACTTGTCGCTCACCGGCATTGATGAGGAGAGGTCACCAGCATAATGGAGTTGGTCCTCTGCTCCTGCATCCACGAGGAGGATGTCGCCCTCATGCAACGTGTTCATGAACGCATGCTGGTGGAGTGTCTGTCCCTTGGTGGTTGCGATGGTAGGGAATGAGCGAAAGCACCCCTGACTCATCACAGCATACTCGATGGCTGCGGCAATCTGCGACTCAGTCACACCCGGACGTGCCGCCTTGTAGGCTGCGAGGTGCATGTCTACACTTATATCGATGGCAGACTCGATATGTTCCACTTCCTCCGCAGTCTTGTGGTTACGCATGTCCACGATTGCCTTAATCATAGTGACCGACGACTTGGCTGCCTGCTCAGCAGGGTTGATGCCGAGCAGCTCCTGCAGCCACACCTGGTGCTCACCTCTGTAAGGCGGAAGGAAATGTATAGTCTGACCTTTCGTCTGCGCGTTCTTCACGTAGGTAGTCAACTGAGAGAGAGGACGGGTCTCTGTGATGCCGACAACAGCACTCTTCTCCGCCACGGTAGGCTGGTAGCCCATCCATACTATGTCGTCGATTGTCAGTTCATTGCCGAAGATGATTTCCTTGTCGTTGTCGATGTCGATGACAGCGGCAAGTCCTGCGTAATCGCCACCGAAATAATAGAGGAACGAACTGTCCTGACGGAACATGTAGGCATTGTCCGCATAGTTCATGCCGGATTCACCGTTACCGAGGAAGAGCAACAAGCCGCTTCCCACTCTCTTCTTAAGTTCAGCCCTGCGTTGAACGTAAGTCTCTTTTTTGAAAGGTCTATCCATAGTTTTGCTGTTTAGTGTTGTTTTGATGCTGCAAATTTACTACAAATCACGGTTACAAGCAATTTCTGACTGGAAAAAAATAGTGGGCGACGTGTCTCACGTCGCATATTAAGAAAAGTGCGGTGAGACAATGCAACTATTAGATGTGCGGTGAGACAATGCAACTATTAGATGTGCGGTGAGACACCGCACCTACTAAAAAAAAAGTGTCCGCAGCTGGTGCTGCGGACACTCATATCAGTTTCGGTTATTGTTCAGTTTCTCACTTCACATAAACCTTCTTGCCGTCAACTATGTTCAGACCCTTCTGCAATCCAGAGAGCTTCTGACCAGCGATGTTGTAGATGCCTTCAGCACCAGCCTTACCAGCCTCGATTGCGTCGATTGCGGTAGCCTCAGTGAAGGTAACTGTCACCTTGAGAACAACACCCTTGTTGGTTGCGTCTGAAACGATAGCCCAGCGACCTACGAAGGTGTCACCTTCTGCATAAGTATCAACGTATGCGCCAAGGTAATCGAATGTACCTGTTGACGGGTCATTCAGCTTGATGCAATATTTGGTGTTTTCATTACCCCATGCACTAGGATTACCGTCAGCGTCAAACCATCCGTCTGTTGTGTTATCAACCAAAGAACCGTCTGCCTTCACAACGTATACAGAGACATTGTCGAATGAAAGGTCAGCTACACCAAGAGTCTCAATCACCTTATCCATGTCAAAGGTTGCGGTAATTTCTGAATAAGCAACTCCTGGCTTGTCTGTTACTGCCACATCGATAGTGTCGATTATCTCGGCGTTAATCTCAGGAGCTGCGACATAGTTCAGTGCAACTACAACGTAAACGGTGTCGTACTCACCAGCACCTTCAGTCTTGTTTGCGAGAGCGTAAACTGCCTTATAAGAAACTGGTTCAGTATTATAACCGTCCATACCGCCAACTGCCATAATCTGTTTAGATTCCAAAGAGAAGTCAACCTTTGAGAAGTAACGAGCGTTATTGCCCCATGTCTGCCAGTTGCCTTCAGCGTTGCGCCATCCGTCAATATTCGCTTCTGGTGTTGTACCAAGTTTATAGTTACTGTCACGAGTTCCGTCACCCATTACTGCATAGATGTTGAGCTCGTCAACAGATTCTGCACCAAGTTCTTTAAGGATTGTAGCCATGTCAACATCGCCTGAGTAACCTTCATAGGATTTACCTACAGTTGACTCAAACGTGTAAGTGATAGTGTCAGTCTTTGCAGGAGGAACACCGAACTTAACATCCTTGAATGAGAGCCAGCTGATGTTGTTGTCAGCAGCGACAACGTACTGGATAGTAAGTGTGCTGTCCTCGCCTACTGTAACGTTGGTAGAGTAAGTGTCAAGATACATCTGGGAAGTGCCGACCTGTGCACCTGTACAAACATCGATTGGTTCGCCACCGTTTACAACCAGAGAGATTCCGTAAGGAGTGTCTGTATTGCTGTTCTTCACACGTACACGAGTCCATGCTGAAACGGTGTACTCACCAGGAGCAAGGTCTGTCATGGTAGCTGTGAGAGTGCGCTCACCAAGAGAGTTGGCGTCGCCAGTCCAGTACTCGAAGAACGGAGTAGTGAAGTTGCTGCCGTCACTGCCGCCCTCTGTAGACCATGTGTTGACGTAAGGAACATCATTGTAGCTCTTCACACCGAATGCGCTTCCGAGGAATGAGTTCAACTGAACAGCAGCGTGCCAGCCTGCACTCTCTACCAAAGCGTTAGCCTCAGCAGTTGTAAGGGTGAGGGCGTTGTACTTCTCCAATGGAGTAGTGTAGTAAGTGTCGTATGCCTCCTTTGTGTAGAGGTTAGTGTTCAGACTCTCTACAGTAGCAGTACGCTTGTCGAGTTCTGTCTTGGCTGCGGCATAAGCGGCTACAGAAGCCCGAGCGTCAGTAACGGCACCCTGAAGGTCTCCAACGATAGCGCAAACATCCGCTACGTTATTATCGGCAGTCTTGTCAAGAGCCTTACCCTTCTCAAGTGCAGTTGCAAGAGCGGTAGCCACCTCTGCGTTCATGGTACCCTCGATAGAGTCGCCAGCCTCAATGAGTTCATCAACCATAGGATAGAGGTCATCAAGGCTAAGAGGTGAAGCGAAAGTAAGTCTGAAGTTGTCTGCCTTGTACCAATACTTGTCAGCAGTACCAGCACTGATTGTGAGAGAACCGTTGGCAACAACTACATTGCTGTCTGTTATCTCCACGCCTGTGCCTTTGTCTACAGAAGCAGCTGTAACCTCAGTACCGTTAGCTGTAAGTGTGAGGGTCTTGCCTGCGTCTGTTGCCATTATCGCCTTGACAGTGTACTTACCCGGGTTCAGACCAGTGACAGTCTGTGAAATTGCATTTCCTACAGACCATGTGTTGAAGAGGTAAGCACCGTTGGAATTAGCCATTTTATAAGTATTGTTGGATGTAGAACGAGCACCAGTATCATTTGAATTGGTTGTTGTCCATCCTGTGATGTCACCAGTCTCGAAGTCCGGGTTGACCATAGCGAGAGTCATGTCAGCTCCCACGGTATTCTGAGCCTTGGCAGCTGCGCGCAATGCATCTGCAAAAGCTGCTTTATCCGCTACAGTCAGACTATCGAGAGTACGGTCAGCGTATGCCATAAAGATGTCAGCGTAAATCTCGCTTCCCTTATAGTCTATCTGTCCCATTCTGTCAAGATTATTAGCAGCATTGATGTAGTTGATGGCTTCAACATAGACTGCCATTGAAGCCTTGGCGTTGTCTACAGCAGCTTTCATCTTGGCAACAGCCTCAACCCACTCATTTTCAGTTGAGTAATCTGATGCTTTCTTGTTCTTGTATTTGATAAAAGTACTCTCCAAAGTATTTTGAACTGTTTGATTCATTGTATAGCCGGAGAGGCCTTCGCCTTCAGCAACCAGTTCTGCCAATGTGGTGGCATAAGCGGAGAAGTCAGTGATGGCACCGTAGTAAGTCAACTGGAAGTTGTCCCAGATACACCACAGATTCACATTTGACTCATTCTTCGCTCCTACGGTGATAGTTCCGTCAGTCACGGTAACCTTCGCTGTCGTTGCCAGATAGTTTGTTCCACCGTTGAACGACGTTGATGCGTCACTCATACTGTTCTCTGTACCAGTCTTTGCCGGGAAGGTCACTGTAGTACCATTAAGATAGAACACAGGAAGGTTTACACTGTCAGTACCGTCCTGACGATAGAATCCCTGTGCAGACAGTGCGTACACACCGTTAGGCACACCTGTAAGGGTCTGGCTCAACGTAAATGTTGAGTGGTAGGACTCGGCACAGAAGTTCTCGTTAGCACCACCTCCAAGGTTCTTGTTGCTGGCTTCCATTGTCCAAGCTGCAGTAGTGTGCACACGGCTGAAGTTCGGATTGGTGAGAAGGAATGTTGCGGAAAGAGGATTCTCGTCAGTAGCAGATGCCAACTTCTTGATAGCTTCCTCTTTTGTCAGGATGTACCACTTGGCAGCCTCAGTCACTTCAGCCACTTCTATGACTTCATAACCGGTAGCAGAAGCTGCGGCAGCAGCCTTTGCCAAATACATTTCGCCACTTGCGATGGTGAACACACCTGCTTCGCCTTCAACAGCAGCGATAGTGAATTTGACAGAGCCATCGTTGTTGTCAACGAACAAATTACCAAGTCCCTTGTTTGTAGTTGTCAGGGTTTGGTCAAAGATGGAATAAGCACCATCTTCACCAGTCAAGGTGAAGACATCTCCCTCAGCCGCGACACTCGCATGTGTGCCCCAACTGTTGGCACCACAGAGAAAGAGACCGCTCTCTTTGTTCTGGATGTAGTAAGAATCTCCACTCTCAATCTCATCGACAGCGAAAGAGCTGGCCGAGACTAAAAGTGCCAGTAAAGAAGTAAACATTTTCTTCATACTTTTTCGATTTTGAGTTAATAATATAGTTAATTGTATAGATTGTTCCGTATTGGTTTCAGTAAGCAAAAGGTTCATTAACCCTCACACCCAGCAAACATCGGTGGCAAATATACGACATCCTCGCACATTATCAAAATATTTTAAGCCATTTCTTGCAATAAACACTGTTTTTCTTGCAACAAATGACTTAAAAAGGCGTTAGCGATGGCAGTGGTTCAATGCAAGCGTCTGCAACGCAACATAAGGAAGACACCAACTATGATGAACGGGATACTGAGCAGTTGGCCCATGTCGAGAGCCATCCCCTTCTCGAAATCCACCTGTTCCTTCTTGATGAATTCCACAAAGAAACGGAAGGTGAAGATGAGGGTGATGCAAAGTCCGAAATGGAAGCCTGTGCCTACGGCAGTCCTGCTGTCGCTCCTCTTGCTCTGATAGTAATAAATACTTATTCCTATTATAAATATAATAAGGTAAGCCAACGCCTCGTAGAGTTGGGCTGGATGTCTGGGCACTGCCACACCGTCGACCAACGCATCACGTGTGTGGAAGATGAAAGCCCAAGGCACGTCAGTAGGCATTCCGATAATCTCAGAGTTCAGCAGGTTGCCGATACGGATGCAACAGGCAGTGAGAGGGGTGGCTATACACACGTTGTCAACCACCGTCATCAGTTTCACTCCGTTGCGCCGCGAATAGAGCAGCATGGCTATGAAGCACCCGAGTGCCCCACCGTGACTTGCCAGTCCAGCATAACCGCTAAAGTGCCAACCGCCACCTGGCAATATCTTTATCGGAAGCAGCATCTCGATGAAACCATAAGCACTGCCGAGGTAATACCCAGGGTCATAGAAAAGGCAATGACCGAGGCGTGCACCCACGAGGATACCGATAAAACAGTAGAAGAACAGAGGGTCGAACTTCTCGTCCGCAATCTTCTGCTGCCTGTACAGCCACCTCACGATGAAGTATGCTGCCACGAGTCCCACAGCCCACATCAGGGAGTACCACTTGACGCTGAACGTACCGATGGTGAAAGCATCCAGATTCGGTTGCCAGTCTACGAATAACGGTTGCATAACTAAAGAATTTATTTTTTCCAGTAGGAGAGTATCATCAGACATTGAACCTGAAATGCATGATGTCGCCATCCTGCACCACATAATCCTTTCCCTCTACACCCAGTTTACCCGCCTCGCGCACAGCCGCCTCAGAGCCGTACTTGATGTAGTCATCGTACTTGATGACCTCAGCACGTATGAATCCCTTCTCGAAGTCGGTGTGGATGACACCGGCACACTGGGGTGCTTTCCATCCCCTGCGGTAAGTCCATGCCTTCACCTCCATCGGTCCGGCTGTGATGAATGTCTCAAGGGTGAGAAGCGAGTAGATCGACTTGATGAGGCGGTTGCATCCGCTCTCCTTCAGTCCCATATCCTCCAGGAATATCTGCTTTTCCTCGTATGTCTCCAGTTCGGCTATGTCCGCCTCTGTCTGTGCGGAGATGATAAGGAGCTGTGCGTCCTCGTCCTTGATTGCCTCACGCACAGCATCCACGTAGGCGTTGCCGTCCTTCGCACTTTGGTCGTCCACGTTGCACACGTAGAGCACTGGTTTGGTGGTCAGGAGGAACATCTGCTTGGAGGCGTTCTCCTCGTCCACATTCTCCAGTTCCACCGTACGCGCACTCTTGCCCTGCTCCAGTGCCGCCTTATAGCGGAGCAACAGGTTGTATTCAGTCTTCGCCGCCTTGTCGCCGCCCACCATCGCCTGTTTCTCCACACGCTTGATGCGTGTCTCCACAGTCTCCAGGTCCTTCAGTTGCAGTTCCGTGTCGATCACCTCCTTGTCCCTCACCGGGTCGACACTACCGTCCACATGGGTTATGTTGCCGTTGTCGAAGCAACGCAGCACATGTATGATAGCGTCGCACTCACGTATGTTGCCGAGGAACTGGTTGCCGAGACCCTCACCGCGGCTGGCGCCCTTCACCAGTCCAGCTATGTCTACGATGTCGCACGTGGCAGGGACGATACGTCCCGGGTGTACTATCTCTGCGAGTTTGGTGAGTCGCTCGTCGGGCACGGATATCTGTCCCATCTGTGCATCGATGGTACAGAACGGGTAGTTCGCCGCCTGCGCCTTGGCACTCGACAGACAGTTGAAAAGAGTTGATTTACCCACATTGGGTAGTCCTACAATACCAGCTTTTAATGCCATAATAGTCTTAGTCGAAATTTTCGTGCAAAGGTACGAATTAATTGCCAAAGTAGGAACGGCATCATTGGAAAATCGGCACCACCCCCAATCAATATAAGCACGAAAGTTTTCCTGTCTGACAAATTAATGCTAACTTTGCACAACGTTGTCACAGTAAACAAAGAAAGGGAGAAGACATGAAACGGTTAATCATATTGGCACTGACACTGGTGCATCTAACACTGGCAGGAGCACAGGAACTGAACTGTAACGTGAAGGTCAACCACTCACAGATACAGGGCACCAACACAAGTGTGTTCGAGACCTTGCAGACGGTACTCAACGAGTTCATGAACAACCGCGCATGGACCGACCTGCAGTTTGCCAAGGAAGAGAGGATAGACTGCTCCATCAGCATCACGGTGAAGCAGTACGACACCTCCACCAACACCTTCACCGGGGAAATGCTGTTTCAGGTGTCGCGACCAGTATTCAACTCCACCTACAATACCACGGTGTTCTCGAAGAGGGACAAGAGTTTCAACTTCACCTATGTGGAAAACGAACCTATAGAATTCATCGAGAACAATATCGACAACAACCTTACTGCAATGCTGGCGTACTACGCCTACCTCTTCATCGGTCTCGACCTCGACACCTTCTCACCGATGGGAGGCACGGACATACTGAACAAGGCGATGTCGGTGGCAAACAGCGCGCAGAACCTGGGCGATGCAGGATGGAAGGCGTTCAGCGACAGCGATAACCGCCACGCCATCATCAACGACTATCTGGAGAGTTCGATGGAACCGTTCCGTCAGATGATGTACGAGTACCACAGGGAGGGACTCGATGAAATGGCGAACAATGCCGACCGTGGCAGGACTGCGGTCACAAGTGCCATAGGACTGCTGCAGGAAGCCCACTCGAACAAGCCACTGAGCCAACTGCCACAGATCTTCACCGACTACAAGAGGGACGAGATCGTCAATATATACAAGGGCCACGGGACTGAGAAGGAGAAGGCAACCGTATACGAGACCATGTCCAACCTCAACGCCTCACAGAACGCAGAGTGGAAGAAGATACAGAAGTAGCCGCCAAGTGTCGAATACATAAAGGTGGGCTGTCAATAAACGACACATAACGGACTGTGGCACTGCGTGCGGACGAGATAAAATATATTTTATTTGCCTTTTAGGCAGGATTGCATTATATTTGCACCCGAATTACAAAAAGCCGTCAACAACATGGGACTGAAGAAATATTTTAAAGGCAGAAGCGGAACAATCTTCTGGGTTAACGTCATACTGGCAATCATTGTACTGGTGAGCATCCCCATCGTGATATTCAACTCGCTGGACATGTATACCAACCACGGAGAGAAGGTCAGTGTCCCTTCGGTCATCGGAGACAAGTACTACGAGGCTGAACGGACGTTGGATTCGAAGGGATTCATCGCCATCGTGGCAGACTCCACATACAAGAAGTCGGCAAAACCCGGTAGTGTACTGGAACAGACACCCAAAGCTGGCAGTCTCATCAAGGCTGGCAGGATAGTGTACCTCACTGTCAACCTCAACGGTGAACCACTGGTGAAGATGCCGGACATCGTGGGCAACAGTTCGTTCCGCGAGGCAGAGATAACACTGAAGGCACTGGGATTCAAATTGACAGCCCCACGTTACGTGGAGGGAGTGGACAAGGACCAGGTGGTGCGTGTGAAACAAGGCAGGAGGGAGGTACATGCCAACGAGCAGGTGTCAAGAGACCGTGCGCTCACCCTCTACATAGGTAAGGGCGAGGTGGAGGAAGACTCGCTTTACTTCGATGGGGAAGACGGAGACTACGATATTGATACGGACATAAACGAAAACAATTTCAACGTGCAGTTGTAGCCACTGGCATGATTAAAGCACACTTACGGAATGACAGAAGATTTCTTTGAAGAAGAGACGGACAGCGACCTGCTCCTGTACAAGGACGAGGAGGAGAACGAGGACGACGAGTCGGGACAGCTCTACGAGCATTACCGTATAGTGGCTGACAGCAAGCAGGGTCCGATGAGGGTCGACAAGTTTATCATCGACCATTTGGCGCGCATCTCACGTAACCGCATACAGAGGGCAGCCGACTCGGGTTTCATCCTATGCAACGACAAGCCAGTGAAGCGCAGTTATAAGGTCAAGCCACTCGATGTGATTAAGATCATGCTCGACCGCCCTTTCTACGAGAACAAGATACTGCCCGAGGACATACCACTCGACATTGTGTATGAGGACGAGGCAGTCATCGTGGTCAACAAACAGGCGGGACTGGTGGTGCACCCTGGACACGGAAACTGGAGGGGAACCCTACTGAACGCACTGGCGTGGCACCTCAAAGACCACCCGGAGTATGACATCAACAATCCAGAGATAGGGCTGGTGCACAGAATAGACAAGGACACCAGCGGACTGCTGGTAATCGCCAAGACAGCAGATGCCAAGACCCACCTCGGCAAGCAGTTCTTCAACAAGACGACGAAACGGGAATACCAAGCACTGGTGTGGGGTAACATCGCAGAAGACGAGGGAACAATAGTGGGCAATATTGGGAGGAATCCCAAGGACAGGTTGCAGATGACCGTGTTCGACCCAGAGTCGGGTATCGGGAAGTCGGCTGTGACCCACTACTACACACTGGAACGCTACGGCTACGTGACACTGGTGAAATGCATACTGGAGACAGGGCGCACCCACCAGATAAGGGCACACATGAAACATATAGGCCACATACTGTTCAATGACGAGCGGTACGGAGGCGACAAGATTCTGAAGGGGACAACATCAAGCAAGTACCGTCAGTTCGTGGAGAACTGTTTCAGCGTCTGTCCGAGACAGGCTCTTCACGCCAGAACCCTCGGGTTTGTACACCCCACCACAGGCAAGGAGATGATGTTTTCATCGGAACTGCCACACGACATGACCGAACTGATCTCCAAATGGAGGAACTATACAAACGATTAGTAAACGAAGACAAGATGAAAAAGAAAACCATTGCAATCATAGCTGGAGGCGACTCATCGGAGCATGACGTGTCAATGCACAGTGCGGAAGGCATCGCATCATGGCTCGACAGGGACAAATTCATTGTATACACCATAGAGGTAAGAGGACTTGACTGGACTGCGCACCTTCAGAACGGAGGCGTGGCTGAGGTCAACCGTCACGACTTCTCTTTCGTGGAAAACGGAAAGACAGTCCGTCCCGACTTTGCCTACATCACCATCCACGGCACTCCGGGCGAAAACGGGATACTACAAGGCTACTTCGACTTGCTGCATGTACCCTACTCAAGTTGTAACCTGCTTGTGGCAGCCCTCACTTTCGATAAGTTCACACTCAACCACTACCTGAGTGGTTTCGGAGTGAAGATATCCGACTCCATACTGTTGCGAAAGGGACAGACCATCACTGCAGATGAGGTGGAAGCAAAGGTTGGGTTGCCCTGCTTCATCAAACCGAACGGCTCGGGTAGCAGTTTCGGTGTGACACACTGCACAAAGAAAGAGGATGTGGACAACGCCATCAGTTTCGCACGGAAGGAAAGTGACGACGTGATGATCGAAGCGGAACTGAAAGGTACGGAGATTGCCAACGGTGTGTACAGGAAGAAGGACGGTGAGGTTCACGTGCTTCCGATAACGGAGGTGGTGAGCGACAACGAGTTTTTCGACTATGACGCCAAATACAACGGGCAGGTGAAGGAGATAACTCCGGCACGTCTTGCAGATGATACTACAAAGAGGGTGAAGGCTCTCACCAAGGCAATATACACCATACTGGGTGCAAGCGGAATCATGAGGGTGGACTACATCATCACCAAGTCGGCAGACGGCAGCGACGTAATCAACCTGCTTGAAATTAACGCCACACCGGGAATGACACAGACCTCGTTCATTCCACAACAGGCACATGCAGACGGACTGGAGATGAAAGACATACTTACCGAAATCATTGAGGATAAAATAGGAGAAGACTATGACTGACATACACGAATTCGATGATATACGTCCGTTCCTCCCGGAGGAACTGCCGGCTGCATACGACCGGCTGCTCAGTGACCCACGGTTCAAGGCGGTGCTGTCGCTTATCTACAAGGACATCCCCTTTGAGAGGATGGAGGCTCTGATACGGTCGTGCAAGACCAGTCTGGAGTTCCAGAAGGCCTGTATCTATCCAGCTATAAAGAACCTGTTGAGCAAGAACTGCGACGGACTGACCGCAGACTTCTCCAACCTGGAGCACGACGGTTACACGTTCGTGTCCAACCATCGTGACATCGTGCTCGACTCTGCCTTGCTCGATTATGTGATTGTGGACAAGGGACTCGATACGGTGGAGATTGCCATCGGGGACAACCTGCTTGTGTACCCGTGGATTAAAGACCTTGTGAGGGTCAACCGTTCCTTCATCGTGCAACGTGCACTGACGATGCGACAGATGTTGCTTGCATCAGCAAAGATGTCCAAGTACATGCACTATGTCATCTCGGAAAAACAGGGTAATATATGGATAGCGCAACGGGA
The DNA here is from genome assembly GCA_963626085.1 of Alistipes ihumii. GTDB lineage: Bacteria > Bacteroidota > Bacteroidia > Bacteroidales > Bacteroidaceae > Colivivens. Next base: position 111,067 of record CAVFVJ010000008.1, read on the forward strand.
AGGACGCGCCAAGGACAGCGATGACCGCACTCAGGAAAGTGTGCTGAAGATGATGGCACTGGGAGGCGGGCACGATGCGATAGCAAGCCTGAAGTCACTTAACATAGTGCCGCTCGCCATCTCGTACGAGTACGACCCGTGCGACTACCTGAAGGCGGAGGAGTTCCAGCACAAGCGTGACATACCTGACTTCAAGAAGAGCCAACAGGATGACCTCGACAACATGAAGACAGGCATCTTCGGATACAAGGGACACATACACTACCATGCCGCACCATGCATCAATGACTGGCTCGACACCCTCGACCCTGACATGGGTAAGGCGGAGTTGTTCCCATTGGTGGCAGCCCACATCGACGAGGAGATTCACAAGCACTACCGGCTTTATCCAAGTAATTACGTGGCGGCAGGTATGGACGCTTCCGACGAAGACAAGGCAAAGTTCAAGGCTTACATCGATCACCAGCTCGCACAAGTGAAGATGGAGAAACCCGACTATGACTTCCTGCGCGAGAAGATGAGGGTCATGTATGCCAACCCTGCAATAAACCAGATGAAAGCGAAAGGACAGAGCAGATGAACCGCCCCCTCACAGTTTCCCTACACGTCTTGGCGTTTTGTCTCCTCACTGCAGTCTGCTCATGCGACAAGGACGAGGACGACACGCCTGCTTACGTAGTGGAACTGGTGGAGGCTTACTCGGACGGAAACAAAGCGATTACCAGTGTCCGCCTCGACAACGGACAGACGTACGATGTGGGACAGGGCATCGCAGCCAGCAACGCCAACCGCACGTACCGCTGCCTGTGTACGTACAGACTCGATGGAGACGGCATCTACATCTATTCATTGCTACACGTGTTTTCACTGGAACCGTACCATTTTACTATGGACCTCTCCTTTATGATGAACCCTGTCAAGTTCTACAGTTGTTGGAAGACTGACAGGTATCTGAATCTCAGAGTGGGTGTGATGACGAGTGGAAACGGAACACACTCTTTCCTCATCAGTGAAGACACTACCTACACAGTAGGGGACAAGCAAGTAGCTTGTTTCACCCTTTTGCACGCACGTCCTGAAAAAGACACTGAGGCGTACACGGAAGAGGCATTCATCTGTATGCCGACAAGCGGTTATCAGGACTTCGACACACTGATAATCAATGTACCGACGTATGACGGGACAGTACAGATAAAAAAATAATGTTATAAACAATAAAAGATGAAGACTTACAAAATCATTAACAACCTGATGGGACTGGTGATATTTGCAATAGCGGCTTTTACCTATTGCTCTACCATCGAACCCACAGCAAGTTTCTGGGATTGTCCTGAATTCATTAGTACAGCTGCAAAGCTGGAAGTGGGACACCCGCCAGGCGCACCTTTCTTTATGCTCCTCGGCAACCTATTCTCGCATTTCGCAAGCGACCCGACACAGATCGCCAAGATGGTCAACACTATGTCGGCACTGTTGAGTGCCGGTTGTATACTGTTCCTCTTCTGGACAGTGACATACCTCGCCAAGAGGCTCTTGTGCAAGGACGGCAAGGAAGTGACCATGGCACAGACCATCGCCATCATGGCAAGTGGAATTGCCGGCGCACTCATCTACACATGGAGCGACACGTTCTGGTTCAGTGCCGTGGAGGGTGAGGTCTACGCATTCTCCTCTTTCCTCACCGCCCTCGTGTTCTGGCTCATCCTGAAATGGGAGGAGAAAGCGGACGAACTGGGCAGTGACCGTTGGCTCATACTCATCGCTTACCTCGTGGGACTGTCCATCGGTGTCCACCTGTTGAACCTGCTTTGTATACCTGCAATGGTGCTGGTGTATTACTACAAGCGTGCGAAGAATCCAGACGGTAAAGGCTCGCTCCTTGCCCTCGGTGTATCCGTGGTCATCATCGCGGCTGTGCTCTACGGTATCGTGCCTGGAATCACGAAGGTAGCTGGATGGTTCGAACTACTGTTCGTCAACAGCTTCGGTATGCCGTTCAACACAGGCGAGTACATCTACTTGACTCTTATGATAGTATGTCTGGTATGGGCTGCTGTCGAATCCGCACGGGCTGTCAACAAGACACGGATGAACATAGCGTTCCTCGTGTGTGTCGCCATATTGGGTATCCCGTTCTACAGCTTCGGATGGACAAGTGTCCTCATCGGCATCGTCATCCTCGCAGTCGTGGCGTTCATCTTGTTCGCATACAAGAAGGTGACACCAAAGGCTCTGAACACCATGGTGCTCTCCATGGCACTGATGGTTGTAGGATATTCTTCATACGCAGTCATCGTCATCCGTTCCACTGCCAACCCACCGATGGACCAGAACTCGCCTGAGGACGTGTTCACGCTGGGTGAGTACCTCGGACGTGAGCAGTACGGTGACCGTCCACTCTTCTATGGACCTACGTTCAAGTCACGTCCAGAGATAGTAAGTGATGGCGATGTACTGAAGTACAATATCAGTCACGGTGCACCAGTGTACCAGCGTAAGGAGAAGGCCAGTGAGAATGAGAAGGACCAGTACGAAATCGTTCGTGAGAAGTTCGACTACGTGTACCCTTCAAACCAGTGCATGCTCTTCCCACGAATCTATGACGAGCGTTCGGCCAGCAAGTATCAGTCGTGGTTGGGCGACATCCACTATAAGTCGGTCGACTACAATGTTCCTGGTCAGGGTTCACAGCCAGTGGAGATTCCGACACAGTACGACAACATGAGGTATTTCTTCTCTTACCAGATGAACTTCATGTACTGGAGGTACTTCATGTGGAACTTCGCAGGACGACAGAACGACATACAAGGTCTGGGTGAACTGGAACACGGCAACTGGATAACGGGCATCAAGCCTCTCGACGACATGCGCCTAGGTGACCAAGACCTGTTGCCTACCGAACTGAAGGAAAACAAGGGACACAACGTGTTCTACTGTATGCCGCTCATCCTTGGAATCATCGGTCTGCTGTGGCAGGCGTTCAGAGGCAAGAAAGGTATCCAGCAGTTCTGGGTGGTGTTCTTCCTCTTCTTCATGACAGGTATCGCCATCGTGCTCTACCTTAACCAGACACCGGGACAGCCTCGTGAACGAGACTACGCCTACGCTGGCTCGTTCTACGCCTACGCCATCTGGTGCGGTCTGGGCATCAGTGCCATCTTCACTTGGCTCACAGGATGGCTCAGTAAGAAACTCGGTAAGCGTAAAGCCTCTCTCGCAGCGTCACTCATCTCACTCGTGCCTGCAGTGGCAGTGCCTCTGCAGATGGTGAGCCAGACATGGGACGACCATGACCGCAGTGACCGTTACATGTGCCGTGACTTTGGACTGAACTACTTGGAGACGATACCACACGACGGAGTTATCTTCACTAACGGAGACAACGACACCTTCCCTCTGTGGTACAACGAGGACACGGAAGGCAACCGTACTGACGTGCGTGTATGCAACCTCTCTTACCTGCAGACCGACTGGTATATCGACCAGATGAAACGGCCAGCGTACGAGGGCGACAAGCAGTCCTCTCCTCTGCCCATATCATGGAAACGTATCCAGTACGTATCAGGAAAGAACGAGGTGGCTGATGTCAATCCAGTAGTGTACCTCAGTGGACAGAGCATGTCGATGAAGGACTTGGTACGTACCATGTACCGTCAGAGTCCCGAGACAGCACGCAAGATTTGGGGTGACGAACCGTTCGAACTGAAGAACGCCATCAAGAAGTTCCTTCTCAAGGAGGACATCCCTGCTGAGTATAAGGATATGGTGAAGGACCTCCCAAGTTGTCTACCTTCTGACACACTCTACGTGACTGTCAACAAGGAGGCTGTGCGCAAGTCGGGCATGATGATACCGAACGACTCTATCCCAGACAGGATGGAGATAAGCCTCAAGGGACAGGACCGTATATACAAGTCGTTCATCATGATGCTTGAGATGATAGCACAGAGCAATTTCGAGCGTCCTCTGTACATGTCGACCACTGTGGGTCCTACCAACTTCGGGAACCTCTGGCGGCACTTTGTGCAGGAGGGACTGGCATGGAGAATCACTCCGTTCACCTTCGACGGCAACATGGTTCAGCAGACTGTCGTCGACACCGACAAGATGTACGACAACATGATGAACAAGTACCAGTACGGTAACCTCAAGCAACCGGGACTGTATCTCGACGAGACATCAAGCCGCCTGTGCTGGACGCACCGCCGCTGGTTCGCTCACCTCATCAACAACCTGTTGCGTGAAGGGAAGAGGGACAAGGCTCTGGCGGCACTGGAGAAGTGCGACAAGGAAATTCCGGACTACAATGTGCCCTACAGGATGGACAACGGTGGACTGGAGATAGCCAACGCCTTCATCACCTGCGGTAAGGTGGAGAAGGGTGTGGGAATCTTCGACGAGATAGAGAAGAACTCAAGGGAGTACATTCGCTATTACGCTTCGCTCAACAACTTCCGTTTCTCCGCTGCATGGAGAGACTGCAAGGGCGAGTTATACACCCTGCTGGAGATCCAGCGTGCGCTCGAAGCTCTGGGCAAGACAAGCGACAAGAACGCCAAGGTGTATGCCGAACGTGCTGAGAAGTTGCTCCCGTTCGTCAACGAGACATACTCCTCACTTGCAGGACGCGCTGAGAGCTTAGGCATCAAACTGTAGGCGGATGATCATTGAACAACCAAGCACGTGGCTTCGGTGGCTCTACCCCAGTGCCATCTGGAGGATGTCGCACAAGGAGAAGGCTGTGTACTTTACCTTCGACGACGGGCCAATCCCCGAAGCCACGCCCTTCATACTCGACGTGCTGGACCGGTACGGTGTCAAGGCCACCTTCTTCATGGTGGGCGACAACGTGAGGAAGTACCCACATCTGAAGACTCAGATTGAGGAGAGGGGACACAGGCTCGGCAACCACACGTACAACCATGTGGGCGGTCTGGGATGTTCGAGCAAGGAGTTCCTGAGGAACGCCTATAAGGCAGACCAGTACATCCACTCCCATCTGTTCCGCCCTCCACGCGGTTGGATGCTGTGGGCACAGTATATCCGTCTCCGCAAGAAATTCACCATCATCATGTGGGACGTGGTTACACGTGACTACAGTCTGCTCATGACTGCGGATCAGGTGGTGGACAATGTAAAGCGGTACACACGGAACGGCAGTATCATCACGTTCCATGACTCACTCAAGAGCATAGACAAACTGAAGACAGCCTTGCCTCAGTCCATCGAGTGGTTGAAGTCCCAAGGCTATGAATTCAAGGTGTTCGAGGCAGATCAGCCACGAAGCCGTCACCTGAAATGAACAGACCATTATGCAGAAGACTGTCATTTGTTCGCAGAAAATAAAAGCCGAAGCATTGCGCCTCGGCTTTTCTGCTTGTGGTATAACTCCCTCAGGAGAGGTGGCAGAGGAGACCTCGTCACATTTCACCGACTGGCTGCACCGTGGAGGCAACGCCTGCATGGAGTACATGAACAACTACAAAGACATACGCCTCAACTCCAACTTACTCCTTGACAACTGTAAAAGCGTCATCTGCGTGGCATTGAACTATTACCCCGAGAAGTTATTGGGAAACGACCAATACCAGTTTGCCTACTACGCCTATGGGAAGGACTATCACGATGTGATGCGCAGTAAGTTGAATAAACTGGCAACTGCCATAAGAGAGAGATGTGGCTTCCCTTCGGGCGGAACTGTCACGACAAGGTCATGCGTGGATACAGCACCACTGATGGAGAGATATTGGGCACAGAAAGCAGGTATCGGTTGGATAGGGAAGAACCATAACCTCATACTGCCACGTATAGGTAGTTTCGTCTACTTGGGCGAATTACTGGTGGACTGCGAAGCAGACCATTATGACCAGCCTATGGAATCCCACTGTGGGAACTGCAGGAGATGCATTGATGCCTGTCCGGGATGCGCCATCCATGAAGATGGGTTCTTTGACGCTTCACGTTGCCTGTCGTACATCTCCATTGAACGCAGGGGAGACTTCAACACCGATGAAGCCCAACTGATGGGACACCAGTCGGGACAGTCTCCTTATATATATGGGTGCGACCGCTGCCAGTTGGCTTGCCCTTACAACAAGGTAGCCAAGCCCAACACGACGGAGGAGCTGCAACCCACAGAGGAATTTCTCGGGATGACCCGTGACGACTGGCATAACCTGTCAGTCACAGACTACCAGCACCTCTTCAAAGGGTCTGCAGTGAAGCGTGCCAAGTACGATGGAATCAAAAGAAACGTGGACAGTGCAGGTTCTGATGAAGACACTGTCTAACGGGCAGAGAGATCACGACGCACAAGCAGATAGAGCTTGTCGTTCGGACGCACCTTTCCACTGACCTTGAAGCTGATGTGCTGACCCTTGACGGCAGTCTGTACAGGTTGCAGGTCGAACCGTATCTCATCCACAGTCTGTATGAGCGCACCAGTGGTCGTACCGGTCACCAGGACCTTGTCGCCTACCGACAGGCTGGCACTCTCGATAAGGAATTCACCGACACCAATATTGGAGAAGTACTTCATGCATTTCCCCACGTACACCTTCTGTTCAGTAGCCTTACTGCCATACACCTCACTCCACTCGCCCAACCGCTGTCCTTGATAGTAACCATCCCAAAAACCACGGTTGAAGACCGTAGACAGTTCTTCGTTCCACCGCTTTTTCTTCTCATCGGTGAACGTGCCGTCAAGCACACTGTTGAGAGCCTCGTCATACGCCTTCACCACCGTTTGCACATACTCAGGACCGCGCGCGCGTCCCTCAATCTTGAACACCCGTACTCCTGCGTTCATCATTACATCGATGAATTCAATGGTCTTCAGGTCTTTCGGTGACATTATATACTTATTGTCTATGTTCAGTCGACATCCAGTCTCGATGTCCGTCACCTCATAGCCTCTACGACATATCTGCACACACTCACCACGGTTGGCACTCCTGCCGGCATTCTGCAGGCTGAGGTAACACTTGCCGCTTATCGCCATGCACAAAGCTCCGTGACAGAACATCTCGATCCTCACAGGTCTGCCTGACGGCCCTGTGACATGACGGTTCTGAATCTGGTCGTATATCTCCTTCACCTGCCACATATTGAGTTCACGTGCAAGTACAGCCACATCAGCAAACTGCGCATAGAACTGCAACGCCTCGATATTGGATATGTTGAGTTGTGTGCTCAGATGTACCTCCACACCAACCTGACGGCAATAGGTCATCACAGCCACGTCACTGGCGATGACAGCGGATATGTTAGCCTCCTTAGCCGCATCCACTATCGTGCACATCGCCTCCATGTCCTCATCATAGATGATGGTGTTGACTGTCAGGTAACTCTTCACGCCATGCCGGTGGCATGTGTCGGCAATGTCCTTCAAGTCATCCACGGTAAACGGGTTGGCTGAATGTGAACGCATGTTGAGTCTGCCGATACCGAAATAGATACTGTCGGCACCAGCATTGATGGCTGCCGCCAAACTCTCCCTGCTCCCTACCGGAGCCATTATTTCAAAATCACTTCGTTTCATCTGTCATGGGTTCATTTCCCTCTTATAATCTTCTTTATGTCATTGAGTTTATTGAGAGCCTCGATGGGCGTGAGACTGTTCACGTCGATATTGAGAATCTCGTCGCGCACCTGACTGAGCACAGGGTCGTCCAACTGGAAAAACGACAACTGGTGGGTGCCGCTGTTGGCTATCGTCTCCGTCTGTGGACGGCTGATGCCGTCGCCAGAGTTGTTCTGCTCCAGTTCCTTCAACACCTGCTCTGCCCTACGCACCACACTGGGAGCCATACCCGCTATCTTTGCCACATGGATACCGAAAGAATGCTCACTGCCACCCGGTACAAGTTTACGGAGGAATATGACCTTGCCGTCTGCTTCCCGTACTGACACGTTGAAGTTCTTCACACGGTTGAAGAGCCGTTCCATCTCGTTGAGTTCGTGGTAATGCGTGGCAAACAGGGTACGGCTGTGGGCACGTGCGTTCTCATGTATGTACTCGATTATCGCCCAGGCGATGGATATACCGTCATAGGTACTTGTGCCACGCCCGAGTTCATCGAAGAGAACCAGGGCACGTGGGGACAGGTTATTGATGATGCTACTTGCCTCTGTCATCTCCACCATAAAGGTACTCTCACCAGCCGATATGTTGTCGCTCGCTCCTACACGTGTGAATATCCTGTCAGTGATACCGATACGCGCACTGTCGGCAGGAACGAAACTGCCCATCTGTGCCATGATTGCAATCAAGGCTGTCTGACGGAGCAGAGCCGACTTACCAGCCATATTGGGACCTGTTATGATGATAATCTGCTGGCGATCTGAGTCCAGATACAGGTCATTGGCTATATACTGCTCCCCTACAGGCATCTGACGCTCAATCACGGGATGCCGACCCTGCTTGATGTCAATCACCAGACTGTCGTCCACTACAGGGCACACATAACGGTATTCCTTGGCACACAAGGCGAAAGAGAGGAGACAGTCGAGCCGTGCTATCATCGTGGAGTCGTTCTGCAACTGCGTGATATAATCCATCGAGGCAGTCACCAGTTCATTGAAGAGACGTGTCTCAAGCGACAGGATCTTCTCCTCTGCCCCCAGTATCTTCTCTTCATATTCTTTCAGTTCCTGTGTTATGTAACGCTCAGCAGACACAAGGGTCTGTTTCCTTATCCAGTCGGTAGGCACACGGTCCTTGAACGTGTTGCGCACTTCCATGTAATAGCCGAACACATTGTTGTAGCCTATCTTCAGGCTCTGTATGCCTGTGCGCTCAATCTCCCGCTGCTGCATCTGTAACAGGTAATCCTTGCCCGTATAGGCAATCCTGCGCAGTTCGTCCAGTTCTTCGTTCACACCTTCGGCTATAATCCCCCCTTTATTAATAAGGTAAGGTGCATCTACCCTTATCTCCTTCTCGATACGTACACGCAAGTCATCACACAACTCCAACGCATCACCTATCTTACGGATGCTTGCCTCATCCGACTCCACACACTGCCGTTTAATCGGCACGATGGCCTGCAACGACTGCTTCAGTTGGAGGAAGTCACGTGGAGACACTCTGTTGACCGCTATCTTGCTCGCTATACGCTCGATGTCGCCTATCTTATGCAACTGCTCCACGATACTGTCCCTAAGCTCCGTGTCGCGGAAGAAATACTCCACTACCTGTTGTCTGTCCCTTATACGGTAGATGTCTTTCAACGGAAACACGATCCACCTGCGGAGCAGGCGACCGCCCATAGGACTGATGGTCTTGTCGATCACGTCGAGCAGTGACGCTCCGTCATCGTTCATCGAGCCAAGCAGTTCGAGACTGCGTATCGTGAACTTATCGAGGCGCACGTAGTTGCTCTCGTCTATCTGACTGATGGTACGTATATGTCCTATGTTGTTGTGCTGTGTCTGTTCAAGGTAATAGAGAATCGCCCCTGAGGCAGTCTGCGCATTCTTCAGATGGTCGATACCGAACCCTTTCATGTTCTTCACCCCAAAATGACTGTGCAGTTTGTTGTGCGCAGTCTCTTCCGCATATATCCAGTCGGCAAGTGGGTATCTGTTGAGTCTCTGTCCGAACGAGTTGTCAAACAGGGCACGCTTGCTCTCCTCATACAACACCTCTTTCGGCGAGAAGTTAGTGAGTAGCTTGTCTATGTAGTCCACTGCCCCCTCACCCACAAGAAACTCACCCGTAGATATGTCCAGAAACGCCACACCGCATGAGGACTTGCCGAAATGGACAGATGCGAGGAAGTTGTTCTCCTTGTTGTTAAGCACATTGTCGTTCATCGCCACACCGGGCGTGACTATCTCCGTAATCCCACGCTTAACCAGTTTCTTCGTCATCTTCGGGTCTTCCAGCTGGTCGCATATAGCCACCCTCTTGCCAGCTCGTATCAGTTTCGGCAGGTAAGCATCGAGTGCATGGTAGGGGAAACCTGCCATAGCCGTGCTTGCCGCATGTTCGGTACCACCGTTATTGCGTTTGGTCAGGGTGATACCCAGTATATCTGCCGCTACGGACGCATCCTCCGCATAAGTCTCATAGAAGTCGCCACAACGGAAAAGGAGCAAGGCATCCGGATGCTTTGCCTTCAAGTCGTAGAACTGCTTCATCATCGGTGTTATCTCTTCTTTTGCCATATCATATATTGTTTTTAAGGGCATCGAAGAAATGCCACATGACTATTCCTGCTGCAGTACTGACGTTAAGGGAGTGCTTGGTGCCGCACTGGGGAATCTCGATGCAGCCGTCACACATGTCGACAACGTCCTGCCGAACCCCTTTCACCTCATTACCCAGTATAATGGCATATTTCTTGTCCGTGTCCACACCAAAGTCCTGTAGCATGACACTGTCCACTGCCTGCTCCACTGCCATGAGTTCATACCCGTCTCTCTTCAGTGCCTCCACAGCCTCAGCGGTATCCCTTACATGCGTCCACGCCACCGAGTCCTCTGCCCCGAGGGCTGTCTTGTGGATTTCCTGATGGGGCGGACATGCTGTTATCCCACAAAGATATATACGTTCGATGCGGAAAGCGTCCGCTGTACGGAACACACTTCCCACGTTATACATGCTACGCACATCGTCGAGCACTACCGTCAACGGTATCTTACGGCTTCGCTTGAAGTCCTCTACCGTGATGCGGTTCATCTCTATCACATTCAGTTTTCTCATCACTCCTTAATCAACCCGTTCAGTTTCTTGCGCAGTTCAGCCAGTTCTTCCCCTCTTGCCACTATCTTATGCTTGTTGTCTACGAGCAGGTAAGTGGGGACGGATGTCACACCCAGTCTCGTCACGGCTGGCGAGTCCCAGGCATAGCCGTCACAACAGTGTTCACAGGCTACGGAGTCCTCTCGTATGAAGTCCTCCCACTTGTATATCTCCGTGTCGAGGGATACGGAGATGAACCGCACGCCTTTGCTGGAGAACTGTCTGGAGATAGAAGATAGAGCCGAGAGGTAGCCGTACTGGTCGGGCATCCATGAAGCCCAGTAGATGACGGCAGTATACTTACACTTGTCATCACGCAGATGCACGTCACGCTTGCTCTTGGACTTCAGTTGCAGGTCGGGCACGGTCTTGCCTACCTGTCCTGCCTCCATCTGTTTGATTTTGTTGTTTACGGACATCAAGTATCCCTTGTCGGGATTGACCTTCTTGAGTTGCTTGATTATTCCTTTCAAGGTGCTCAGCGGTGTGGTGTCGTCCTGCACGAAATAGCGTTCGAAGAGGTATATTGCCACTGGCGACTCCGCATTGTCGGTGATGTACTGACGTGCCTTGTCCCTTACTTCAGTACCACTCATCTTCTCCGTCTCCTTACGGAACTTGTTCATCAGTTCATTGGACTCGTTGCCGTCCACACGGTAGTTCCTCAGGTCGTTTGCCGATGCGGTGTATCTGATGTCATCACCGCCACCAACGAAAATCACCTGTTCGAGGGCGTTGGGGAAGACGAGGATGTAAGGAGTCAAGTCCTTGACTGTTCCTCCATAGGCAAACCCTCCGTTTTCTATATATATGGTGTCCAGTCCTGCAGTCTCATCACTGAGGTTATATATCAGCAACTGACCGGAAGGCATGCCGTCGAACTGTCCCTTGATACGGAACCGATGGTCATCGGAACTGCATGAGGTGAGACAGGCGAAGGCAAGCAGGACGGTCGCCACAGAGGCGTACTTCCTACTGAGTTGGCGTACGGGATACCATACGGACAGGAAACCCACGATAATGACTGTGACAAGTACCAGTATGATGTCGGAGGCATGCACGCTGACTGGGTACGCGTCGATGATGTAACTGCCAGCGGACTGTCCGAACCTAATCAGTCCGTAGTGCTGTTGCAGCAGGCACAACGCCAGTCCCAGCACAACTCCAGCCACCGCTCCTATGAAGGATATGATTCTGCCTTCCATCATGAATATGTCGGTTATCTGCCGCTCCGTCGCACCCAAGTTTCTGAGTACGGCGATGTCGTTCTTCTTGTCTATTATGAGCATCGATATGGACCCGATGATATTGAAGCATGCAATCAGCAGGATGAACGTGAGGAAGATGTAGGATATCAGTTTTTCTATCTTCATAATCTTGAACGTGTCCTCCTGTTGCTCATACCTGTCCATCACGACATACTTGTCACCGAGCTGAGATTCCAGTTCTTTCTTCACCTTATCCACATCGCTTCCTTTGGTCAGTTTCAATTCGACAGAGGATACCTTACCCTTGCGCTCAAACAGGTTACGTGCGAAACGCAGGGACGTGAGCACGTAGTTGGAGTCATACTTCTGTTGCTTCACGCAGAACGCCACGCCCGGTGAGTACAACTCGTCGTTGTTGAAACTCTCGCTGGGATCGTTCATGTCTATCCGTTCCCCTCCACGAGGTGCATATACCTGTATCGGGGTGGTGAAAGCCACGTCCGCTCCAAGACCACTCAGTATATTGATGCCGAAGATACCATATTCGATCACGTCCGCATGCAACTCATAGTTACCGTCACCGAACTTGATACGGTCGAAGTCTATGAGGTGCTGGAAATTATCGTCTACGCCCTTCACCGTAACCATCATCTGCCGGTTATCCTTCATGATCAGCGCATTATCCTGTAACACCTCCGAACAGACTGCTATATGACGGTTGGTCTTCAGACTTGCCAGTTCCTTACTGTCGGCATCCATGAACTTACCCTCAGCAGCCACTATCTTCAGTTCGGGGTCAAAAGCCGTGAACAGGTTAGCCACCATGTCCTGAAAGCCGTTGAAGACAGACAATATGCACACCAGTGCAGCCGTGGCTATGGCGATGCCACACACCGATATGCCGCTAATGACGTTGATTACGTGATGCGACTTCTTGGTAATCAGGTATCTTTTGGCTATATAGAAGGAAAACAACTTATTTCTTTTTTAGCAGGTTATCGATATTCTCTATATAGTCGAGCGAGTCGTCGATGAAGAACCGTAGTTCGGGTATGATCCTCAACTGATGACGTTCGAGGTTTCCCAGTTCATAACGTATCTGTGAGGCGTTGGCGTTGATGTTGTCCAACAGTTCCTGTGCCCGTGCAGAGGGATAAATACTGAGGTATGCCTTCGCTATACTCAGGTCTGGACTGATTCTCACGACACTTACGGTTATGAGCACCCCCTTCACTTTACGGGTCTGTGCCAGAAAGATATTGCTCAGGTCTTTCTGTATCAGTCTCTCAATCTTATTCTGTCTTGTACTTTTAGTCTCCATCCTTATGTATTGTTGGTTGTTTCAGTCTTATTATTGTCAGTCCGTCCCTGATGGGAATAATCACCTTCTCCACCCTCTGGTCCTGCGCCACATAGTCGTTGAACTCCATTATGCCATGTGTCTGCTCGTTGTTGGTGGCAGTCTCCACCACGTGTCCATCCCACAGGGTATTGTCAGCGAAGATGTAACCACCGGGATTCATGTATTCCAGCACCATCTTGTAGTAGTCGAGGTACGTGCGTTTGTTGCCGTCGATGAACGCCATGTCGTACTTGATTCCCAACGACGGAACCAGTTGCATGGCATCCCCTATATAGAATCGCACCTTGTCAGCCCATGGGGAGTTCTCTATCCACGGACGTGTGAAGTCCTCCAGTTCATCGAATATCTCCATGGTATGCACCAACCCTCCGTCTTGCAGCCCCTCCGCCATGCAGAGTGCTGAATAACCGCTGAACGTACCTATCTCCAGGATATTCACCGGACGGATCATCTCTACGAACATCTTCAGCAGCCGTCCCTGTGTGTGTCCACTCGCCATCCTGCCGTAAAGCAGTTTACTCTGTGTGGCACGGTAGAGACGGTGGAGGTAATCCCCCTCGGTGTCTATATGGTCTTCTATGTACTCCTCTACGGTCATCCCAGCAGTGCCTCGATAGCCACACGGTAAGAGTCGAGTCCAAACCCGATGACCGTACCCCTGCAAGCAGGACTTATCATCGACGTGTGACGGAACTGCTCACGTTGCATCACGTTCGACATATGTACCTCGATGACCGGTGTGGTCACAGACTTGATGGCGTCATGCAGGGCGACACTGGTGTGTGTGTATGCCCCTGCGTTGAACACTATACCGTCCCAACTGAAACCCACCTCCTGGATCTTGTCAATCAGAGAGCCTTCGCAGTTGGACTGGAAGTAACTCAGTTCCACCTTGCCTTGATACCTCTCCACCAGTTCCCTGTAATAGTCGTCAAAGCTACGGGTGCCGTATATGGTAGGCTCACGTTTACCAAGCAGATTGAGGTTCGGCCCGTTCAAAATCAAAATCTTCATTTTACGTTTTGTTTCATCCTTTGCAAAGGTACAAAAAATTGCGGTATGACGACGGCAAACACATAATTATTTGTAATTTTGCGGCTGTACAATCATGCTTGTGATGGAAGAAAAAGAAATACAACAGCTACTCAGGAGATACAATCAATACCTCAAACTGGAGAAGGCATTCTCGTCCAACACGGTGGAAGCGTACAGGCGCGACCTAAGTAAGTTCCTCGATTTCATCGGAACAGAAGGCATCAGTCCGCTCGACGTGCAACTGACGGACTTCCAATCGTTCTCTTCCAGTCTGCAAGACATCGGCATCCATCCCACATCGGCATACCGCATCCTCATGGGAGTGAAGAGTTTCTATTCGTTCCTTGTCATGAACGGTGATCTGGACACAGACCCGATGGAACTGTTGGACTACCCCAAACGTCCCCAACACCTGCCCGACGTGCTCTCCGTAGAGGAGGTCGACATGATTGAGTCGTGCATCGACCTGTCGCAGACTGAAGGACAACGGAACAAGGCAATCATAGAGACGCTGTTCAGTTGCGGACTGCGTGTGAGCGAGCTGTGCAACCTGCAACTGACCGACCTTTATCTCGATGAGGGTTTCATACGGGTCACTGGCAAAGGGTCAAAACAGCGGCTCGTGCCCATCTCACAGAAAGCCATCAAGGAACTGCGGCTCTATTTCATCGACCGCAGGGAGGTATGTGTGAAGGAAGGATTTGAGAACTATGTATTCGTGAGCAAGGCAAGGAAAAAGAACCTGTCACGCATCATGATATTCCATATGGTGAAGGAACTGGTAGAACTGGCTGGTATAAAAAAACAGGTGAGTCCCCACACCTTCCGCCACAGCTTCGCCACCAGCCTACTTGAGGGTGGGGCGAACCTGAGGGCGATACAGGCGATGCTTGGACACGAATGCATCACAACAACGGAGATATATACGCATATCGATACCACACATCTGAGAGAGGAGATACTCACCCATCATCCACGCTACATAAGGAGCATGGGGAAGTGATGTCACTTGCCCTTTATGCAGTCGTACACCTTGAGTATATCCTGGTAGTCAACCGCACCGTCACCGTTCACGTCGTACTGTGTGGACGTGTCTTGCTGTGTCTGCTTACTCATGTACCCATATATTTCAAGCACGTCCTGAGTGTCGACAACACCGTCGCCGTTGACATCCCCCTCAATAGCTCCGCCTGTCAGGAACTGCCATGAGATGACTTCCGCATTCTTGCTCTTGCGCTCGATGAAGTACAGATAGTACGCAAGACCTGCCACGTCCTTGTTCAGCGTTACAGTGATTGTCTTCTCCACGTCGGTGTCGAACTCCACTGTCGCCACAGGGTCACTGACGAGCGATGATGTGGTGACATCTATAGTGCCCTTACCCTTGACCTTCATGACGATAGACTTCGCCGGACCACTTTCGTTGTCGAAGTTCACGCCCTTGACCATCCACCAGTTGGCAGTACTTATGGCAGCCATGTCGCCCGACTGCTCCACGTATGGATTGACCCTTGACGAACTGCTCTGTGTCACACCCCTGAGGTTGGCAGTGTTGGAAGTCAACGGATATATCTTCTGTGTTGACTCGGTAACCGCCTGTTTGTTTATCTGTATGTTACGGTAACCCCCGTCCAGTCCCATCTGCTTCTCCAGCCATGTGGTGTGGTACAACAAGTAGTAGTTACCGTTGAACTTCTGCAGGTGCGTGTGGTTGTTGCTGCCGCTGTAACCCAAGAAGCCCGGGTTGGGAAGTATCTCACCCTTGTATGTCCAGTTGTCCGCCAATGGGTCGTCTGCGACCATGTACACTATAGAAGCAGCTGACGGAGCGGTCACACTGTAGTTGTTCTTCCACTCGGACGAAATACCCCAACGGGTACAGTAAGAGAAGACCCACTTGCCACCGATATAATTCAGTTCGTTTGCCTCGAACTGGCAGGGTGCAGATATTTTCTTTATGCCACTCGCAAAACTAATCATGTCATCGCCCAACTTCACGATACGTGTATTGCCGGGTTGCAGTTCCGTACCCACGACATCACCGCCTCCGAAGGTGAGGTAAGCCTCAGTCCCATCGTCATTCATTGCCACTCCTGGGTCTATCACCTGTGAGATAGTGCCGATTCCAGCGGTATTCCTGTCGACAAGTGCCTTGCCGAGAGGGTCTTTCCACGGCCCGGTAGGTGATGTGGACGTGAGCACACCGATGCCGGTCGCGCTGTTGGTGAAATACAGATAGAAATGGGTCTTGCCGTCAGCCTCAACCCTACTGGTTATGGATGGTGCCCATGAGGTGTATATCCACGGAGCTATCGCCTTCACGTCGATGATGCCGTGGTCTGTCCAGTTGACCATATCCTCGGTCGACATGCATACCAGCGACGTTATCTTGGAGTAGTTGTTGGCTGCCAGTCCGTCGGTGGAATCGAACTGCTGCTGGTCGTTGGTTCCGTACACGTACAGACGGCCGTTGTATTCGATGCTTGTCGGGTCAGCCATGAACTTGTTGGCGGATATAGGATTGTTGTTCGTCACCGTTTTGTATGACGTTGCAGGTTCCTCCTCGGCAGACTCGTCGACGTTCTGAATGAACTGGAAGGTGTAGAACGTTCCTGACTGCAGTGTCAGTTTCGCTTTCTGCGTACCGTTGACATACTGGTCGCTCACGTCCTTGATGAGACGGTTGGCAAAGTCGTTGGTAGTCGCCTGTTCCACCTTCTCCGGCTTGAACGGCAGAGCCACCGTGAGGGTGTAGGTATTAGTGGATTTGTTGAGGATGAAGACAGTCGCCGTATCGCCAGACTCACTGATATAAGCAGAGCCACCGGTCAGTCCTTTGTTGCTGTCGGTAAGTACCGACTGGATGCGTGTCTTGCCTGTGGCGTACTTGGCGTAGTGGCCGAACACATACGCCCTCTTCCACATCTGTGTCTTGCTGCCTCCGTGGTTGTCTGCGAAGAAATGGTTTGCCATACTGTAGTACACGTATGCGTTGTAGCCTGCAGCCATGGCATCCTCGATGCTCTTGACCATAGCGTATTCATATGAGAACTGGCCCGTGTAGTCATCGTCATAGTCGATGAGGAACTCCGTCTGCCACATGTGCCTGCCGGTCTTCTCCGTCACCTCCTGCACAAACGACCAGTCGTTGGTTCCATAGAGGTGGTTGCCCCACACGTCGATGTTGTCCACCGCATCCTGAAGGGTAAGCAGTTTACGGTTATAGAGGTGTTGTCCCCATCCAAAACACTCGGGTCCCATCACCTTACACTTCGGGTCGATTTTAGCCCTGGCGGTCTTGACCATGGCAGCCATCTCCGAAGGCGAGTAGATGCAACTCTCGTAACTGGCGTGCTCCACACCATCGTCCACGGCAGTTGGGGTATAGTCACTCTCGTTCTGGATAGATATCATGTCGATGGGACAGCCCTTGGTCTCCATAGTCTGGCGGTAACGCTCAAGGAAGTCGGCATACTCTTCATAGTACTTGGGGTTGATGGCTCCACCGTTGGAACCCTGTCCGCCCCACGGATGCTCCACCAGCGGCCACACCCATGTACCGTAGTCGTTCTGGTACTTCTCAGTGTTCTGTGTCTTGTACTTCTTCGGTGGAGTCCACGGCGTGGCGAACACCTGCAGGTCGGGATTCACGCTACGTGCCCATTTTATCGTGTTGCCGTATTCGCCCCAACCACTTTCGTTCGGGCATATACGGATACGCATGATGTTGAGACCCATCTGTCCCTCACCCTTGCCCCACAGCATCTGTGCCTTCTCCTTGGTGTACACGTCACCCCATGCGGCATCCATTCCCGTTCCACCGAAACCGTCGATGTACTGGTACTTGTTTTGCGCCCGCATCACGAGCGTTGCATTCTTGGTCTGCGCCCATGTGGCAGGGCACAGGCTGACAGCCATCATACCTGCCAGAAATATTTTCCTTTTCATCATGATAGTATAGTTTTGATTACGGTGCAAATATAAGGAATCAGACTGGACTGAGTACAACTGATAATATACTACAGGATGAAATGTATCAAACGCAACAGTGTTTGTAACGGTTTGACCGTAAACGTTGAATGCGTGCTTTACACCGCAATGACATCGATGAAGCTTGTTTGGCAACCGAAAGGACGTAAAACAGACAAGTGGATAGACGGAATTCCGCATATTCAGGCAATATATTTGATGTTTGCTTGTCTGAATGCGGATAATTGTCTATCTTTGCGCATTCTTTCTAGAGAACACAAAATTCATGACAAGCAATCGCAATACTTTCAGTGGATCCATAGGCTTTGTCCTCGCTGCTGCTGGCAGTGCCGTGGGACTGGGAAACATATGGCGTTTCCCCTATCTTGCCGCCCGTGACGGGGGAGGACTGTTCCTCGTCGTGTATGTGGTGTTGGCAGTCACCTTCGGCTTCACCCTACTTATCACCGAGATAGCGATAGGGCGCAGGTCACAGCAGGGCCCACTTACGGCATACAAGTTCTTCCACAGGAAGTGGGGCTTCCTGGGACACCTCTCGTTCATCGTGCCTTTCATCATATACCCCTACTACTGCGTCATCGGTGGTTGGGTACTGAAGTACTTGTGGACTTACCTCACAGGAAACGGTAGTACGGCTGTGGAGGACGGCTACTTCAGTGGATTCATATCTGAGGAGTGGGCACCGGTAATCTTCATGCTGGTGTTTGCTGTAGCCAGTTTCCATGTGGTATGCCGAGGAGTGAACAAAGGTATTGAGAAGTACTCGCGCATCATCATGCCTGCACTATTCCTGCTGGTGGTGTTCATCTGCATCTATTCCCTCTTCATCAGCCATACGGATGCAAACGGGGTGACACGCACGGGACTGGAAGGGGCTGCCGTCTACTTCATACCGAACCTCGACGGAATCACCTTCAAGCGTTTCCTCATGATAGTGCTTGACGCTACGGGACAGTTGTTCTACTCACTGTCCATCGCCATGGGAATCATGGTGGCATACGGGTCTTACATGAAGCGCAACGTGAACTTAGGCAAGGCAGTGGATTATATAGAGGTGTGCGACACGGTCATCGCCGTGCTCGCCGGTCTGATGATTATCCCAGCGGTGTATGTGTTCCTTGGAACAGAGGGCATGTCCACCGGTCCGGGTCTTATGTTCGTAGCACTTCCTAAGGTCTTCGACTCGCTCGGTTCGTTCGGACAGGTAATAGGACTGATGTTCTTCATCATGGTACTGTTCGCTGCCATTACGAGTTCGGTGTCAATCCTGGAGGCTATAGTGGCTAGTCTGATGGACCGCTTCCACTGGAGCCGTATGAAGGCGGTATGCACCATGGCTGCCGTGGAACTCGTACTGTCCTATATCGTGTGCCGTGGCTACAACGACCTTTACTTCGAGTACACGTTGCCCAACGGGGCTACAGGTCAGATACTGGACATCTTCGATTATATAAGCAACAACATACTCATGCCGTTCCTTGCCATCTGCACCTGCGTCCTCATCGGATGGGTCGTGAAGCCCAGACTCCTTGTAGGGGAGATACGGCTCAACGGCTATAAGTTCCACAGGAAACGACTGTACATCATCATGCTGAAGTTCGTCGTCCCCGTGCTGCTGACCATCCTCCTTCTCGGAGCGTTCGGTATCTATTAGTGGAGGAGAACCAAACGTCATAAAACGAAAACAAGAGCGGCATCACTGCCGCTCTTTCCGTATATCACCTATTATAATAAGGAGTCACTTGTCTTTCCTGTAGCTCTTGTAGATGGTGATGCCAAACCAGATGATGGCAAACACAAACACCGCTGAGTATATATAAAATGAAGGGTCGTCAGTAGCTATGGCTGCCCATACGGTCGCCCCCAAGCATATCAGTATAAACACGAGGGAGGCCATCATCAGTATCTTCTGTAACGTTGCCATATCACTTGTTCAATTTCCACGAGAAACCATCCTTGGTGTCCTTCACCTCAAAGCCCATTGCCGCCAACTGGTCACGTATCATGTCGCTCGTAGCCCAGTCTTTATTCGCTTTAGCTTTCACCCGCTGCTCAAGAAGCATGTCAACCACCTTGCCGAAGGCTTCCTCACGGGCTTCACCCCCGTCCTGTCCGCCACCGCAGGTCTTCTGCAGTCCAAGTATGTCGAAGGCAAACAACTCGAAGGTCTCGGTAAGTGCCTTGAGCACGTCTGCTGATATGGATACACTCTTGTCTGCCACCTGATTGATGACACGCGTAGCATCGAAGAGGTGACTGATCACCATCGGTGTACCGAAGTCGTCGTTGAGCGCATCATAGCATTTCTGCTTGAGTCCGTCCACATACTGCATTTCCACCGTCCCTTCCTTGGACGGCTGCAAGCCCTTGAGTGTCTTGTATGCATCCGCCAGTCGCTCCAGTCCCTTCTCAGCTGACAACAGGGCGTCATTGCTGAAGTCCACCGTACTACGGTAGTGTGCCTGGAGGATGAAGAAACGTATGGTCATCGGACTATATGCCTTGGCAAGCATCTCGTTGCCGTCCTTATCCTTGTGGCTACCGCAGAAGAACTCCTGTAAAGTGATGAAGTTGCCCAAACTCTTTCCCATCTTCTGTCCGTTAATGGTTATCATGTTGTTGTGTATCCAGTAACGAACCATCGGCTCGCCCTGACTTGCCACAGCCTGGGCTATCTCGCACTCATGGTGGGGGAATATCAGGTCCATCCCTCCTCCGTGGATGTCGAACTGTCTACCGAGATACTTGCGTCCCATGGCAGTACACTCGCAGTGCCATCCTGGGAAACCGTCACTCCACTTGGAAGGCCATCGCATGATATGCTCAGGCTGCGCCTTCTTCCACAGTGCGAAGTCCGCCTGGTTCTTCTTCTCGCCCACGCCAGCCAGTTCTCGCGAGTTGTTTATGATATCGTCGAGGTTACGTCCTGAAAGTACCCCGTACTTGTGTTTCTTGTTGTATGCCTCCACGTCAAAGTACACCGACCCGTTGGATTCGTATGCGAACCCATTGTCGAGTATCTCCTGCACCAGCTGCTCCTGTTCGATGATATGTCCCGATGCCAGTGGCTCGATGGACGGAGGCAGCACGTTGAGAGCACGCATGGCATCATGAAAACGGTTTGAATAGTACTGCGCCACTTCCATCGGCTCCAGTTGCTCCAGCCTTGCCTTCTTCGCAATCTTGTCCTCACCCTCGTCTGCATCATGCTCCAGATGACCCACGTCTGTTATGTTGCGCACGTAGCGCACCTTATAGCCGAGGTGCTGCAGGTAACGGAACACTATGTCGAACGTGATGGCCGGACGGGCATGCCCGAGGTGGGCATCACCATATACGGTCGGTCCGCACACGTACATGCCCACATGTGGGGCATTGAGCGGACGGAACAGTTCTTTCTGACGTGTAAGGGTGTTGTAGATTAAGAGATTCTGTTTCATGTCGTGTGAGTTTTATATGATGCAAAGGTACGAAGAAAAAACGACATGCAGTGGCCGATGACAGGCAATTTACATGAGGCATGACAAAAAAAAGGCTGGCACCATCACGTGCCAGCCCTAAATTCAGTCCCCTAAGGGATACATATCATTAACTTATTGAGGTTCATTTCCGCCACGCGCACCACGTGGGCCGCCCTGTCCGTCACGTGGACCTCTGTCGCCGCCACGTGCACGCATCTCTTTCTCAGCCTTCTCATACTTGACGAACTGCTCCTCTGTGAGGATTTCCTTCAGAGCCTTTGTCTCAGCGGTACGGCGTGCTTCCATCTCCTTCATCATAGCCTCACGGTCCATCTGCTGACCCTGCTGTCCGCCTTCCATCATCTTCTTCATCTGCTCCTGCTGTGCCTTGCCCTCAGCGGTATAGTACTCCTTCACCTTCTTGTACTGCTCGTCGGTAAGCGTGCAAGTCTTCTTTATACGGTCTGCCCTGCGGGTTGCCATCTCTTCCGGATTGAACTCACGACGCTGACGTGCCCTGTCCTGTCCACCTTGGTTCTGAGCGAATGCACCGGCAGTGATAACCATTGCCAGAAGTGCGATAAGTAATTTCTTCATTTTGTTTCGTGTTTAAACTGTTAATAACTCGATTTATTGTCTCACGCTTTTATGATTCGGCAAATTCAGAAAGGTTTAATCTGGATTCCACGATATATGTAATAATGTAGTATGTTTATGTCCTGCCGCATGTTTTTCCAAGTTGTTTTGCAGGTAGTTGACTTTTTATTCGTACCTTTGCATCGTTATTGGATACTTATGCCCGATGAAGAAACTCTATATAGAAACATACGGATGCCAGATGAACGTGGCGGACAGTGAGGTGATTGCCTCTGTGATGAAGATGGCAGACTATGAAAGCCAGGACTCGATTGAAGGAGCCGACGCGGTACTCCTCAACACATGTTCTGTAAGGGAGAACGCCGAGCAGAAAATATTCAACCGTCTGGAGTCGCTGCATGCCATGCAGAAGAAGCAGAAGATGATTATCGGTGTGGTGGGGTGCATGGCTGAGAACGTGAAGGACGACCTGATAGAACACCATCACGTGGATCTCGTTGCTGGTCCCGACGCTTACCTGCAACTGCCAGAGTTGTTCGCATCCGTCGAGGCGGGTCACAAGGCAATCAACGTGGAACTGTCCACAACGGAGACATACAGAGACATCGTACCTGAGCGTGTCTGCGGCAACCACATATCGGGGTTCGTCAGCATCATGCGCGGCTGCAACAACTTCTGTCACTACTGCATAGTGCCTTACACACGGGGAAGGGAGCGCAGCAGGGACATTGAGAGCATACTCAAGGAGGTGCTCGACCTTCAGGAGAAAGGATTCAAGGAGGTCACCCTACTTGGGCAGAACGTCAACTCATACCATTTCACACGCATACTGGACGATGGCACGGAGGAGCAGATAGGATTCCCTGAGCTGTTGAGAAGGGTGGCAACGGCAGTGCCGGGGATGCGCATCCGCTTCACGTCCTCGCACCCGAAGGACATGAGCAATGAGACCCTCCATGTCATAGCCGATTACCCTAACGTCTGCAAACACATACACCTGCCTGTACAAAGCGGCAGCGACCGCATACTGAAACTGATGAACAGGAAGTACACACGCGAGTGGTATCTCGACCGTGTGGCTGCCATCCACCGTATCATCCCGGACTGCGGACTGACCACGGACATCTTCTGCGGCTACCACTCAGAGACAGAAGAGGACCATCAGTTGTCTCTGTCACTCATGCGTGAATGCGGATACGACAGTGCTTTCATGTTCAAGTACTCTGAACGACCAGGCACCTACGCATCCAAGCATCTGCCTGATGACGTGCCGGAAGAAACGAAGATACGGAGACTCAATGAACTGATTGCCCTACAGAACCAGTTGTCGGCCGAGAGCTACAGGAAAGACGTAGGCAAGACCTATGAGGTACTGGTGGAGGGTTTCAGTAAACGTTCACGCTCACAACTCTTCGGTAGGACACAGCAGTATAAGGTGGTGGTCTTCGACAAGGGGACGCATCATATCGGTGATTTCGTAAAGGTAAGGATTACAGGTTCAAGTTCTGCAACCCTACAGGGGGAGGAGGTCTTCGAACCAGAAACGACATAAATACAGAGATAAGAAATAAGAGATACAAGATGGCAAAGCATAAAGGGTCACGGATGCTGAGCACCCAGTTTGTGACAGCTCTCATAAGTACAACACTGGTTCTGGTACTGCTCGGAACGATAGTGTTGTTTGTATTCACCGCACGCAACCTGTCGGACTACGTAAGGGAGAATATCAACATAAGTGTGCTGCTGAACGACGACATATCACAGGGCGAGATAGAGTCGTTCCAGGCATCGCTGAAGGCACAGCCTTACGTGAAGTCACTCAAGTATATCTCCAAGGAGAGGGCTCTCTACGACCAGTGTGTTGAGATGGGGTCTGACCCGTCTGAGTTCCTGCGCTACAACCCGTTCACAGCATCGTTCGAAATTAAGGTAAAGTCGGAATACGCCAACAACGCAAGCCTGAGCAAGATTACCAGCCAACTGAAGTCCACGAACAAGGTGATGGACGTGATATATCAGAAGGAACTGATGGACTCTGTGAACAGGAACATAAGCAAGTTCAGTGTCATCCTGCTCATCATTGCCGCCCTGTTCACTTATATATCTTTCGCACTGATCAACAACACTGTGCAACTTACAATCTTCTCACACCGCTTCCTTATCAACACGATGAAACTGGTGGGAGCCAGCTGGGGATTCATCCGTAGGCCGTTCCTCAACCAAGGACTGTTGCTTGGTGTACTGTCCGCCATACTTGCCGATGCCGTAATCATAGGCGTTGTATACTGGGCACGTACTTTCGAGCCGGAGATCAATGCGGTGATAGACATGCAGGTGATGCTCATCGTCGGACTGTCGGTCCTCATCTTCGGACTGCTTATCACGTTCCTGTGCACTTTCGTGTCACTCTCCAAATACTTGAAGATGAACAGTAATGAACTGTACCATATCTAATCACACTGACATACAAACTTAAATCCCATATAAATGAACAAATCAGATTTGGCATTCGGCACTCTCAACTATATCATGCTCGGTATAGGTATTGTGATAATAGTCGTTGGATTCATGCTTATGGCTGGCAACGGAACGACTGAGGACACATTCAATCCAGAGATATTCAGTGACTTGAGAATCAAGATTGCACCGATGACCTCACTCTTCGGTTTCCTGTTCGTGATTGCCGCCATACTCGTCAAGCCAAGAAGGAAACACACTGACGAGCAGTAAGACAAGAGTAATAAGACAAAACAAATAAACATATATAGACGATGAATTGGTTACAAGCCTTATTGATGGGAATCTTCCAGGGACTTACCGAGTACCTCCCTGTCAGCAGCAGCGGACACCTCATGATTGCAGGCGAACTGCTTGGCATCGAAGACCCAGATCAAATCATGCCCTTTACGGTGGTTGTACATGTAGCCACGGTAATGAGCACACTGGTAATACTGTGGAAGGAGATCGCATGGATTCTTGTCGGTTCATTCAAGTGCGGCAAGAACCGCATACCGAGCCGCCACGGCATAAGAGGACTTAACGAGGAGCAGAACTACTTGCTCAATATCATAATATCGATGATTCCGATAGGTATCGTCGGACTGTTCTTCAAGGATAAGGTCGAACAACTGTTCACCAACCTCATGGTGGTGGGTGTATGTCTGCTCGTCACCGCAGTACTGCTCTCGTACTCCTACTACTCCAAACCAAGGGAGAAGGAGTACATCTCCCTGAAGGACGCTCTCATAATCGGTATCGCACAGGCGATAGCTGTACTGCCAGGACTCTCCCGTTCGGGCAGTACCATAGGCACTGGACTTATACTGGGCGACAAGAAGGAGCGACTGGCAGAGTTCTCTTTCCTCATGTCTATCCCACCGATATTGGGTATGGCACTGCTTGACGCCAAAGACATGATCGAACTGGGTGTGGAGAAAGCCATGGAGGGAATCACACCCCTGGCACTGGTTGTCGGCTTCATTGCAGCCTTCATCACTGGATGTGTGGCATGCAAGTGGATGATAGGACTCGTAAAGCGCGGCAAGATGATTTACTTTGCCATTTACTGCGCGATAGCCGGACTCGCCACGATTATATGGCAACTGGCAGTATGACATGTATAATAAGGAGGAACAATAAACCCACAGGCAGATGAACCCACAGGCAGGAGAGACGCTCTGTTTCAATAAACCGTACGGATGGACCTCGTTCGACCTCGTGTCGAAGGTACGTGGTGCACTTAAATGCCGCATGAAAACTCGTAAGCTAAAGGTGGGACATGCCGGGACACTCGACCCCCTCGCCACTGGCGTACTCGTGATATGTACGGGAAAAGCCACGAAACGGATTGACGACCTGCAGGCAGGGGTGAAAGAATACGTGGCGACACTCAAACTGGGAGCTACGACACCCTCGTTCGACAAGGAGACGGAAGAGGATGCGACCTACCCCACAGACCACATAACACGCGAACTCATCGAAAGCACACTGACACGGTTCGTCGGTTCTGTCATGCAGGTGCCGCCAGTCTACTCGGCAGTGAAGATAAACGGCAAACGGGCATACAGCCTCGCACGCAAGGGTGAAGAGGTGGAACTGAAAGCCAAGCCACTCACGATCGATGAAATAGAACTGATGCAGTGCGACGTCCCCGAGAGCATAATGATAAGGGTGGTGTGCAGCAAGGGGACATACATAAGGGCACTGGCAAGGGACATAGGCAAGGCACTGGACTCAGGGGCTTACCTGACAGACCTCTGCCGTACACGCGTGGGACAGTTCAAGCTCATTGACTGCCTCGACATCAACGACTTCGACAACTGGCTCGACGCACAGGACATAAAGACAGAAGATACAAATACAGAAAAGTAATTATACGGAAAAATGAAGCTTTCACAATTCAAATTCAGACTCCCCGACGAGAACATCGGACTTGAACCGCCTTTCAACAGAGACGAGGCACGCCTGATGGTGTTGCACAAGTCTACGGGAGACCTGGAACATTGCCTGTTCAAGGACATCATCAACTACTTCGACGACAAGGATGTGTTCATCCTTAACGACACCAAGATGTTTCCAGCACGTCTCTACGGCAACAAAGAGAAGACAGGTGCCACGATAGAGGTGTTCCTCTTGCGTGAGCTTGACGAAAGGGCAAGACTGTGGGATGTGCTTGTCGACCCTGCGAGGAAGATAAGGATCGGCAATAAGCTGTATTTCGGACCTGACAACTCCATGGTGGCTGAGGTCATCGACAACACCACTTCACGCGGACGTACACTGCGTTTCCTCTACGACGGTCCGCACGATGAGTTCAAGGAAGCTCTGTATGCCCTGGGTGAAGCACCCGTGACCGATGAGGTGAGGGCACTCAGGAAAGTGACACCAGAGGACATGGTCAACTTCCAAACCATCTATGCAGACAAGGAAGGGGCTGTGACAGCTCCTGCCACGGGTCTCCACTTCTCACGCGAACTGCTGAAGCGTATGGAGATCAAAGGTATCGACCGCACGTTCATCACCCTACACGCTGGACTGGGCAACTTCCGTACTATAGACGTGGAGGACCTCACCAAGCACAAGACAGACAGTGAGCAGATATTCATCGGCAAGGACTCCTGCGACATGGTCAACAAGGCGAAGGAGGAGGGACATAACGTATGCGCTGTAGGCACAACCACCATGCGTGCCATCGAGACGGCAGTGGGTCCAGGCGGTATACTGAAGGAGTTCGAGGGATGGACCAACAAGTTTATCTTCCCTCCGTACGAGTTCGGTGTCGCAAACACATTCGTAGCCAACTTCCAGTTGCCTATGTCACTCATGTACATGATGCAGTGCGCCTTCGGTGGATATGAATACACCAAGCACGCATACGAGACTGCAGTGAAGGAGGGCTACCACTTCGGATCGTACGGCGACGCATTGCTTATCGTTGACTGATGGGCAAGCGTAGAACGCATATAGCCTTTCTTGGACTTGGCACTAACTTAGGCGACAGACAACGAAACCTGAATAATGCCATAGAGAGAATCAACAATCGGATTGGGACTGTAGTGTCCCAATCCGATTTTATCGTCACTGAACCAGTCGGTTTCATCAGCGAGAACTCTTTCCTCAATGCTGCAGTGAAGGTGGAGACGGAGATGTCACCTACGGAACTGTTGCAAACAACACAACAGATAGAGCGTGACCTCGGACGCAGCCATAAGTCTGTGGACGGTGTCTACAGCGACCGCATCATAGACATCGACATACTGGTCTACGACGACGTGACGGTGGATTCAGACTACCTGACCCTTCCCCATCCACGGATGAAAGAACGCTGTTTTGTACTTGAACCGTTGTGTCTGATTGCCCCCGACCTTATTATTCCTGGAGAAACACAGACGATAGCCGAACTGCTTGATTGTATATCGTGAGTTTAAGTTCATCTGTCGTTATATCCAGTAGTGCAGCCACATTACTGTAATGCTCCCTTATATCCATATCACTATCGTCGGTCTCCAGCCACAGATGACCAGTGGAAGAGGCATATTGTAAAGCCTGGACGTTGTAGTGACTGCCGAACGAGAGTTCCAGTCCCTGGTCAATGAGTTGCCGTGCCATCTGCTCGTTCTTCCTGTAACCATGCATAATCCAGGTCTGCGTGGGTCTCATCTGCCGCTTCAACCGTATGATTTCATCGAACTGCTTGACACAGTGTATCACCAATGGCTTCTTCACTTCCTCTGCTATTGCCGCTTGCATACGGAACAACCGTATCTGAGTGTCTATGTCTGCCCCTCTCATACTGTCCAGTCCCGCTTCCCCTATGGCAACGACACCGTCATTCCACGCCTTGTCTTTCAATTTTGCAATACTACGGTCGATAAAATCGGGACGAGACAGTGCGTTTATGGAGAGATAGGGGTGTATGCCGATGGAACAGGGGGACACTACCTCCTCATCATAATTACGGTTGATCACCGCCTTCACGTCCTCATGAACGCAACGACAGTGTGTATGGATATCTATATAGGGAATCATAGGTGTAGCGTTCACGTCACTATGGTACAGGGTCGTAGCCAGAGCCACCCCACGGGTGACAACGCAGTACACGACGCACGGCAAGGTAAGTGCCATAGAACGGACCGTGCTTCCTGATGGCTTCCACGGCGTACTGCGAACAGGTGGGTGTGAACCTGCAACTGGGCGGAGTCATCGGTGATATACAACGTCTGTATATAAATATTGGTACGAGCAGGATGAACCCCAACACCTTATTTATATACCTCCACAACGTGTTTACATATCTCCACACCTTCTTTATATATGAACAGTCCATACGCACAATCCTTATAATGTACGCATTACCTTGTCCATGGCTCTCTCCATACCCTTACAGACCCGACTATACGTACAGAGTTGCGGAGCCACACATAGAAAGGCGATGGCTATGCTATAGTCTTTTTCCTTCATATAGTCCCATAGCACGTGCTTTTGCCTCCGGTAAGCCTCTCTGGTCAACCGTTTCATCCTGTTCCTGTCGACAGCGTTATGAAACCGTTTCTTGGGGACACTCACGAACATGTATACGGGACAGTCGCCCTTGGGGATTCGAGCATATACTATTCTAAAGGGGAACACAACAGCCGACGTGTTTTCCCCTTCAAATAAACGGTCAATAAGCAACTTGCTTGTTATCCGTTCTGCCTTTCTGAATCTCTCTCTCTGCAATAACTATTATGTATATATGCGTCTGTATGCACCCATTACTGGTGGGTCTTCAGATAGTCCTCAAGCAATGCCGGAACGGAACGGAGCTCTGGAGTTAGTTTAAGGTCAACCCTGAGGTTGAGTTTCTCTGCCTCCTCCACTGTCTTGGTTCCAAGACAAGCGATGGCAATGTCGCCCTGCTCGAAGTGAGGGAAGTTCCTCAACAGCGAGTGCAGACCCTCCGGACTGAAGAACACGAGTACATCGTAGTCGAACGCCTCGTCCGGGGCGAAGTCATTCTGTATGGTGTAATACATCACAGCCTCGGAATGCTTTAGGTTAGCCGCATCCAGCTTGTTCTTCAACTCGTCGTCATGCTTGGATGACTGAGGCACGAAATAGGTCTCAGTCTTGTGCTTGACCATGATTGTTATGAGGTCTTCTATACTTCCTGTCACTGGGAAGAACACCTTGCGCTTCCTGTACTGGATGTATTTCTGCAGGTACAGTCCAATCATCTCAGACTTACAGAAATATTTCATGCTCTCTGGAATGGTCACACGCAGTTCCTTGCATAGTCTGAAGAACTGGTCTATCGCATGACGGGAAGAGAACACCACCGCTGTATGGTCGAGTATCGATACCCTCTGTTGACGGAAATCAGCCGGAGTCATAGGGTCGATTCTGATAAAAGGTCTGAATACAATCTCTGCGCCGTACTTTTCGGCAATGTCAAAATAAGGGGATTTCTCTGTTTGAGGTTTTGGTTGTGAAACTAAAATCTTTTTAGCCATGAGTCACTATGTTTATCCTACTGTTTTAATATCGTATCCTTCAGAATATGCCACACAACGAGCGTCGGCATCATTTCCACGCTGCAAAAGTACAAAAAAAACAGCACACCACCACATGTTCTTGGGCGGAAATTAACATACAACTTTAAGAGTAAGAGAAACTTTTGCAAAATGACAACTATAGCTAAACAAAACGGTATGTCAAGAAGAGTTTTGTCACAGAATATATGGACGAGTGACAGAGGGAAGGCGATGATGGACACGACAGCTACGGTGAAGAGGACTGACGAGATCCAACTGCGACCCTGGTCTACGGAAAAGAAAGTCCAGTTGACTACCGAATAGAGTATCCACTTGAATACGATGAGGGCGGACAGGCTGAGGAATATCTGTAGCAACAAACCGTATTGAGGTCCTGAGTGCACCGCACTGATGACACAGGAATAGAGTATCGTACTGACCGACAGACAACCGATGAACACCAGCAGTACCATATCCAACTGCTCCTGAACACTTGTACGTATCTCGTTCGATGCGTATATCTGACGAGACGAGAAGAAAGTGTTGAACTTATACAGGATGAGGGTACTGCTCCTGGAGAGCACGAACGTGAAGAGCACAAAAAGCAAGAGGGCACCAACCATGACGATGTCATCGTTCCTCAGCAGGTATGTCCTGCCGATGCTTTCCATGCCTTCACCGACTCGCTCTAACATTACTGTATATTGAATTCCTTCTTTATGGACTCAACCATGTCGAGTTTCTCCCATGTGAACAACTCGACCTCGATATCCTTTGTCCGCTCGGGCTGGGACGGGTCTCGGAAACGCTTCGTCACGACCTGTGGCTTGCGTCCCATGTGTCCGTAAGCTGCCGTCTCCGTGTATATCGGTCTCCTCAACTTCAGGTCACGCTCGATGGCATACGGCGTGAGGTCGAACATCCTGCCGATAGTCTCTGCAATCTCCTTATCCGTGTTACTCACGTTTGAATGTCCATAGGTGTTCACATATATGCTTATAGGATGCGCCACACCGATGGCGTAACTGAGTTGCACCAGCATCTCGTCTGCCACTCCAGCAGCCACCATATTCTTCGCTATGTGTCGCGCTGCATAGGCAGCGGAACGGTCCACCTTACTGGGGTCTTTGCCTGAGAACGCACCTCCTCCGTGTGCACCCTTACCGCCATAGGTGTCCACTATGATCTTACGTCCTGTCAGTCCGGTGTCACCGTGAGGTCCTCCTATGACGAATTTACCGGTAGGGTTGATGTAATACTTGATGTCATCGGTGAAGAGACTCCTCACATGGGGTTCTTCTATCTCGCTGATGACACGCGGAATGAGTATACCCTTGATATCGTCTGTGATCTGTCTGAGCATCGCCTCGTCATCGTCCATGAACTCATCATGCTGTGTTGACACAACGATGGAATCTATCCTCTTCGGTTTGCCGTCGTCACCGTACTCTATGGTCACCTGACTCTTACTGTCGGGACGCAGGTAAGTCATCTGCTTGCCTTCATGACGTATCTCAGCCAGTGTCGCCAGGATACGATGACTCAAGTCCAGCGATATGGGCATGTAGTTGTCCGTCTCGTTGGTCGCATAACCGAACATGATGCCTTGGTCGCCCGCACCCTGATCCGTACGCTCTTCCCTATCCACGCCCTGGTTGATGTCCGCACTCTGTTCGTGGATGGTGGACAGTATTCCACAGCTCTCCGCCTCGAACTTATACTCCGCCTTGGTGTAACCGATCTTTTTTATTACCTCCCTCGCCACGTTACGCAGGTCGACATGCGCCTTAGACTTCACCTCACCGGCAATGACTACCAAGCCTGTTGTCACCATCGTCTCACATGCCACCTTTGAGTCGGGATCGAATGCCAACAGATTGTCGAGCACCGCATCCGAAATCTGGTCTGCCACCTTGTCTGGATGGCCTTCGCTAACTGATTCTGATGTAAATAAATAACCCATTCTAATTGTCATTTAACATGTTGATAACTAAATTAGTGGGAGAAATTGGGAATAGATGCAAACAATGAAAGCCGTGTTGCCGGCATTTGATTGTCTTTTTAGCATTTTTTACTGTGGTTGCAAGCTGCCCAAATCTGTCCACGTTCTTTTCGGGTGCAAAGGTACGGTTTTTTCATATAGCATCAAAGGATATATGTATAAAAAAGTACAATCGCACCGTTTTGTCTGCGTCAAAGTTGCTGCATGTCATTCAGTCTCCTGTAATATCCACTGATAGCTATGAGTTCATCGTGGGTGCCTTGCTCCACGATACGTCCGTCATGCAACACGAATATACGCTGTGAGTTCTTGATGGTGGACAGGCGGTGGGCGATGGCGATGGTAGTCCTCGACTTCATGAGGTTCTCCAACGCTTCCTGCACGAGTTTCTCCGACTCAGTGTCCAGAGCCGACGTCGCCTCATCGAGGATAAGTATCGGTGGGTTCTTCAGTATCGCCCGTGCGATGGATATGCGCTGACGCTGACCGCCCGACAGACGGCAACCACGGTCACCCACGTTGGTGTTGTATCCCTCATCCATGTCCATGATGAAATCGTGGGCGTTGGCTATGCGCGCAGCCTCCTCCACCTGCTCCTGTGTAGCACCATGCACACCGAAGGCGATATTGTTGAAGATGGTGTCGTTGAAGAGTATAGCCTCCTGGTTGACATTACCTATTATACTGCGGAGCGACTGTATGGACATGTCACGTATGTCTGTGCCATCGATAAGGATCTGCCCCGATGACACGTCGTGGTAACGCGGTATGAGGTCCACAAGGGTGGACTTGCCGGAGCCCGACTGTCCCACGATAGCTATGGTCTGCCCTTTCTTTATCGTGATATTGATGTCGTGCAGGATCTCGTGCCCCTCGTTGTACGAGAAGTTCACGTGCCTCAGCTCGATAGAGTCGTCCAATCCATGGATAGTCACCGCATCAGACTTCTCCTCGATATTATTGTGCGCCTTCAGTATCTTGTTGATACGCTCCATCGAAGCCATACCCTTCTGGATGGTGTAACCAGCCTTAGAGAGGTCCTTCACCGGTTGGAGAGTGGTGTAGAGGATGACGAGGTAATAGATAAACGCACTGGCGTCTATCGGTGAATTGCCGGAGAAGATGAGGTAACCACCGAACCACAGCACGATGACAATCATCAGTGTACCGAGGAACTCACTCACAGGATGGGCTGCCGACTGTCTTATGGACACCTTCATCGATATTTTGCGGAACTCGTCATTGACTGCCATGAACTTGTCCTCCATCTTCTTCTCCGCTATGAAAGCCTTGATGATGCGCAGTCCCCCGAGGGTCTCCTCCACGATACTAAGTCCGTCGCTCCACCGTGCCTGTGCCAGCAGCGACTTACTCTTCAGTCTCTTGCCTATCCTGCCTATACCTATGGCGAGGAAGGGGACGACGAGCAGCACAAAGAGGGTCAGTTGCCAACTGAGCGTAAAGAGTGTACCGAGGTACACGAGTATGAAAATCGGGTTCTTGATGACCATATCCAGTGAACTGCCTATGGAGGAATCCACCTCATTGGCATCGGTACTGATACGCGCCAATATGTCGCCCTTCCTTTCTTCCGTGAAGAAGGAGAGCGGCAGGTGCAGAATCTTCTTGTACACCTTCGCCCTTACGTCGCGCACGATACCGGTCTTTATCGGCATCAGACAGGCTGAACCACCGAAGTAAGAGGCAGTCTTCATCAGTGTGAGCAGTCCGAGGATGAGTCCGAGCAGGAGCAGGGTGGTTGCCTGTCCGTAGGTCTCTATGAGTTGCTGAGAGTAGTAATACCCGTTATTCTGTGCCGCATCGGTGAAATTGTCGATATTCTGTTTCAGTGTCTCCCCCTCCACGTACGGCTTGTAGACATATACCTTATCCTCTATGTTGAACAGTATCTTCAGGATGGGGACGAGCAGCGTGAACGAGACCACGTTGAACACCGCTGTCAGGATATTGAATATGAATGTCCCGACCATGAAACCTTTGTAGGGCAGGAAATAGGGCCCCATCAACTTGAAGAACTCTCTCATTACGGTCTATTTCTTTCTTCCGAAATCGGCTGGAATCTCGCCCCACTCGTCGGTCTGCCATGTCTCGATATCATTGGGGTATGTGTTGTTGCGCAACCAGTTCTCGGCTCTTTCTATTATTTGGTACAGTTGTTCCGTCTTCTTGTCGCGCGGCAACTGTGTCTTGCATTTCTTCTTCTTCACCCACGTGCGGGCGGTGAAACTGTCGGAGTATACGGGCATGGACGACCCTTTCTGCTTGAGTACTGCCAGTGCATGAACGATGGCGAGGAACTCCCCTATGTTATTGGTGCCGTAGACAGGTCCATAGTGGAATACCTCACGTCCAGATGGCAGGTGTACCCCACGGTACTCCATCTTGCCCGGGTTACCGCTGCATGCGGCATCCACACACAGTGCTTCGTTGGTCGGCCGTCCGCTCATACTGTTTACATGCGTTCTGGCATCTCGATGCCGAGCAGTCCCATACCTTCCTTCAGTATCTTAGCCACTGTCTTCGAGAGTATGATACGGAACAGTTTCTTGTCCTCGTCCTCCTCCTTGAGTATGCTGAAATCATGGTAGAACTGGTTGTACTCCTTCGTCAGCTCATAGCAGTAGTTGGCGATGGTGGATGGGTTGTAGTTTTTCCCTGCGTCCTTCACCACTGCTGGGAAGTCGTTGAGTTTCTGCACCAGACTCACTTCCTTCTCTGCGAGTTGCACACCCGGTGTCATCGTCTGCGGTATGACTGTACCTGACTCGCCCACCTTACGTAGGATTGAACAGATACGTGCGTAGGTGTACTGTATGAACGGACCGGTGTTACCGTTGAAGTCGATGCTCTCAGCAGGGTTGAACAACATGTTCTTCCGTGCGTCCACCTTCAGTATGAAGTACTTCAGTGCACCCAGTCCCACTTTCCTTGCTATCTCCCTCGCTTCCGCCTCGTCGATATCGCTGTTCTTGCCCATCTCCTTTGATATGTTATAGGCATCAGACACCATCTTGTCGATAAGTTCATCAGCATCCACCACGGTGCCTTCGCGACTCTTCATCTTTCCGTTAGGCAGTTCTACCATACCATAGGAGAAGTGTACAAGGTCCTTGCCCCACCTGAATCCCAGTCTGTCGAGCAGTATGGAGAGTACCTGGAAGTGGTAGTTCTGTTCGTTTCCCACTACATACACCATCTTGTCGATGGGGTAGTCCTGGAAACGGAGCTTGGCAGTACCTATGTCCTGTGTCATGTAGACCGACGTGCCGTCACTGCGCAGCAGGAGCTTCTCGTCGAGACCGTCCTTCGTCAGGTCAGCCCACACGGAATTGTCGGGACGACGGTAGAAGAGTCCCTTGTCCAATCCTTCCAGTACAGTCTTCTTACCTTCGAGGTATGTCTCAGACTCGTAGTATATCTTGTCGAAACTCACACCCATAGCCTTGTATGTCTCGTCGAATCCGGCGTAAACCCATGAGTTCATCTTCTTCCACAGCGCACGTACCTCCGGGTCGTTGTTTTCCCACTTCACGAGCATCTCGTGTGCCTCTTTGATGAGCGGAGCCTCCTGCTTGGCTTTCTGTGCCGCATCCTCCTCACTCATTCCCTCTGCAGTGTACTGTGCCTCCAGTTGCTTGCACTGCTCCTTGTAATGCTTGTCGAACGCCACGTAATAGTCACCTATCAGGTGGTCGCCTTTCTTGCCCGACGACTCCGGGGTCTCCCCGTTGCCGTACTTCAACCAGGCGAGCATCGACTTGCATATATGTATACCTCGGTCGTTGACTATATTGGTCTTCACCACCTTATTACCGTTCGCCTCGACGATACGTGCTAGCGAACTGCCAAGCAAGTTATTGCGCACATGTCCCAGATGTAACGGTTTATTGGTGTTGGGCGATGAGTACTCAATCATGGTAAGTGGGGATTCGTCCGTCACAGGTGTAAACCCGTAGTTGTCCTCCGCATTGATGGCGTTGAGCATGTCCACCCAGTTCTCCGACGAAATGACGAGGTTAAGGAAGCCCTTCACCACGTTATATCCGTCCACAACACCCTTCATGTTGTCCTTCAGGTAGGTACCAATCTCCTCGCCCGTCTGCTCCGGACTCTTCTTGGTGGCACGCAACAGAGGGAAGACCACCACCGTGAGTTGACCTTCGAACTCACTGCGAGTCTGCTGCACCTGTACCTGTCCCGCATCTATGTCTGCGCCGTACACTGTCTTCAGACAGTCCTTCACAGCGTTCTGTATTTTCTGTTCAGTACTCATCTTGATACGTTCTAATTTGTTTAGAGAGTGCAAAGGTAGGAAAAATATTGATATTGTGGTAACTCTTTGCCAGTTATTGGGCGATATGCACGGGTTTTACTACACATAGGGCATATAAAAGCGAAAAAGAGGAACTATCACTAGTGCCTCTTCATCATTACTAACCTTAAAATTAATACCTAATCAAATCCTTTTTACAATCTTTTACCAATAACTAATACTTACTGAAAAAATTACCTTACTTTTTAATACCTATTATATGTCCTTATTAACAATAAACCTTTATATCTTCTAGTCTAAAACCTTCAGTCTTACTTTCTTTGTTGTCTCAGGAATGTCTCTTTCCTTTTGACGATGCAAAGTTACGCACTTTACGAAAAGTGGTAAAACAAATATACTCAATTTTGTTCGATTTTTCGTGTTTTATTGATTCATGTCAATCGTTGTGACCGAACACTATAGAAAAACCACACAAAACAAGCTATCAAGCCATGAAGGGGGATGGGACGAAAAGTGCATTGATTTGCCAGTGGGTTGGAAGAGACTATATACTCAATGGCTTATGACTATATAGTCAAAGGGCTGAGAGTATGTACTCTCAGCCCTTTGACTATATAGTCGTTTTCCTTACAGTTTCTGGAACTCAGCAAAGATCGTGTCGGCAGTCTCCTGCATCTCTGCCTCCGTAAAACTTTTCTTTGGATTACTGAATATCATGTCCTTCTCGGACTGCATCGGCACGAGGTGTATGTGTGCGTGCGGCACTTCGAGTCCGAGGACAGCCTCACCCACCTTAATACAGGGGAATGCCGCCTTTATTGCCTTTGCCACTTTCTTGGCGAACACCTGGAAACGCGCTATCTCGTCGTCCTCCATATCGAAGATATAGTCCACCTCACGGCGCGGGATGCACAGCGTGTGTCCCTTGACCAGTGGGTTGATGTCGAGGAAAGCGTAGAACTCACCATCCTCTGCACATTTGTAGCTTGGGATCTCCCCACCTGCTATTTTGGTAAAAAGAGTTGCCATACTGTTATATATAATAAGGTGTAGTACTTCAATACCTGACGTTGCAGCACATCGATGTCAGATGGAGATGTTTGTTATCTCCAGTTCTATGATTCCCTGTGGAATCTTGATGGTAGCCACATCGCCCACCTTCTTGCCGAGCAGTCCCTGTGCTATAGGAGTAGCTACGGAGATCTTCTTCTCGCGCAGGTTCGCCTCACTCTCGCTGACGATGGTGTATGTCATAAGCGCACCCGTCTTCACATTCTTCATCTCCACCTTAGAGAGAATCTGAACCACCTCGGTCTGCACCTTTGAAGTGTCTATTATCTTTGCATCGGCAAGCACTGCCTTCAGTTGTGCAATCTTAGTCTCGAGCTTCCCCTGTGCCTCCTTAGCAGCATCATATTCGGCATTCTCCGAGAGGTCGCCTTTCTCGCGTGCCTCCTGGATCTGACGGATTACCTCCGGACGCTCCACTTCTTCCAATTGTTTGATTTCGGCTCTGATCTTGTCATAGCCCTCACGTGACATGTAAGCCATTTTGTCCTTGTCTTTTGTTTGTTTATAAAATTGTTCCTCAGACCTACAAGTCGGGTCTGATTAGGGTAACAAGAATAAGAATTCCGGCACATGCGTGTCGGAACCCCTTCTTCTCAATTGCGGTGCAAAGTTACTGCTTTTATGTGTATTGGCAAAATTTTTCGGAGCCTATTCTTTGACAATTAGGAATTTCGTTGCCACACCACTGTTGCCGTCCTCGTCTGTCGCCAGAATGTAATATACACCTGATGCCGCCCGCTCCCCACCTGAAGTCAGTCCGTCCCAGGTGTACGAGCCACCGATGGATGTACCCTCATGCACCAGTCTGCCAGCCGCATTGACAATCTTCACGTCTGAACTTGCCATCAATCCACGGACGATAATCTTGCCAGTGTAACTCGGGCGCACAGGATTGGGGTAGACCTTCACCAAGTCCTTGTCGAACTTCTCCTCAGGGTCTGTTGCATTTCCCATGTAGGATACGAGTCCGTCCTTCGTTCCGAAGAACACCTCTCCCGTACTTCCGTCGATGGATATGGAGTAGATGTCGTCCGACAGGAGCGGACTGTTGTCTGCAGTGAAGTGTTCGAGTATCTCTGTGCCGTCGGCACTCACCAGATAGACTCCGCTTCCCTGTGTACCCATCCACTTGCGGTTACCTCCGTCCACGGCAATGCAGCTCACCTCCACCTCGTTCAGCAGGTAGTCTGCATACCCTGTACCGTCGTTGCGCGGCACCTTACACTGGGTGACGGTGAAGTTGGAGTCGAAGATAGCCGATGGATTAAAGGTGACCAGCGGACCTATATTTGTACCCATCCATACAGCCCCATTGAGGTCTTCCACCACACAGTTGAACCTATTGAACACGTACGACGTACCGTCCTGGTTGGTCATCGACGTGTACAACTTGCCAGTGTCGTCCGTGTGGCTGTCTACCGTTCCGTTAGTGTTGAGGATGAACACCCCGGCTGCGTTGTTACTGCCTGATACACGACTCACTATCCACGCCCAACCACGACTGTCGAACATGGTCTGGTCGCACACCGGGTGATTGGCTATCTCCGGACAGTAGTACTTCTGCCACGTGCCGTCTGCCTTCAGTATCTTTACCACCGTGTCCACCTGACAGTTCAACATCCAAAGGTTGTCCTGACTGTCGAACGCCAATCCACCGACACGCACGTAATAGCCTGGTCTCCAGTTGGTCGGCAGGATAGATGTGAGCGGTGAGTTGTCATAAGTATAGTGGTTCACCATCTTCTGTCCCCTGAACTCGTACAGTCCCGTCACGGCACTCACGAAATGACGGTCAGCATCGTCCGGGTCTTGTACGATGTCGAGCGCATTGTAGAAGTTGTCCGCACCGATATAACTCTTCATGGAGTCGTTATCGAAGAACGACCAGTCGTCTCCATCCTTCATCTGCGCAGAGAAGGTACGTCTCACGTATGGTATCTCCAGTGCACCGCCCACGGAAAGTAGTCTACTGCCGTAGTGGCGCAACTTATAGAAATCATTGCTCAACGGACTACTGGGGATGACAGAGGATACAGATACCGTAAACCCACTGCCGTCGTACGCTGCACCCATGAGCCCCTTGGCTCCGCACGCCAACCAGTAGGTGTTGCCCGAGCGCGCCAGCGAATAGATGCTCTGCGGATTGTCACTCTTCGAACTGTTTCCGTCTGTGTCGTACACGTATATTGACGATGAGGAAAACAGGAACAAGCGTTCACCGCATATCTTATAACCGTTGATGGTAGAGTTGTCCACCGTAGATATCTCGAAGGAGTCCTTGTCCTTCACCAGTGCCAGTCGTCCCGTACCAGTAAGTGCATAGAACGTGCCGTCAAGACTTATCAGCCTACTCAGCACCTGTTGGCTCGTACAGTTCCAGTTGTTGGAGTCCAACAGGTTGGCAGACACCAGTCCCTTGTACACCCCATTATTGGTGAGTGCCACTATATACCCTTCGTCGATGACCATGCTCATCACCTGACAGCCGAAGTTATAGTAACTGGCGAACACCTTCCTCTTCGTGTCGAGCACCACGATACCCGAGTTGGTGGATATGTACACGTACTGCCCATCCACATACAGGTCGTTGATGGTCTTGTCGCTCATCGACTTGGTCTTGAGTTCGGACATATTGTATATGTTGCCGCCAGTATCGAGCAGGTCTACGTTACCGTTCGTGTATACTATGACGAGTTGTCCTGTAGCCTCACACACTCTGATGCCGAAGATACCGTTGTCACTCAACTCCGTAGACTTGTCGTAGGTCACCATCTCCGTGTACTCCGGGTCATAACTGTACAGACCGCCTCCACTCAACACATACACCAGATTGTTGAAGACAACTGCGTCCGTAGCCTCGTGGTAGGCTGCATACACCTTCCAGTCACCGTATCCGGCGACAGCAACCACAGGTCGTATGAAGAGCATCATGCCTATGGCGATTACAAGTGCGATGAAACCACGTCTCATACCTCTGTTCATTTATCCAGAAACCGACACAGTTGCATGACAGCCCTTGCCCTGTGACTGATACCATTCTTTATCTCGTTCCCCAGTTGCGCAAAGGTCTGGTCGTACCCTTCGGGAATGAATATGGGGTCATAGCCGAAGCCTTCGTCGCCATGCCTCTCCGTAGCAATACGTCCCTCGACAATACCCTCGAACAAGTGGGTCTCCCCCTTATAGAGTAGTGCTATCGATGTGTGGAACCGTGCCATGCGGTTGTCCTTCCCCTCAAGGTTACGCAACAGTTTGTTCATATTAGCCTCGTTGTCGTGTCCCTGACCCTCTGCATACCGTGCGGTATGTACACCTGGGTCTCCACCGAGAGCCTCACATTCGAGTCCCGTGTCGTCAGCGAAGCAATCGTAGCCATAACGGTCCTTTACATACCGTGCCTTCTGCAAGGCATTCTCCTGGATGGTAGCCCCTGTCTCCGGGATATCGTCATGACACCCTATGTCAGCGAGACTGACTATCTCGAACCGATGTCCCAGGATTGCCCTTATCTCCTGCAACTTATGTGCGTTGTTACTTGCGAATACCAGTTTATCCATCACTTCTCCTTTTCTATGTATTGTTTCATCTTGTTGATGGCGATGAACCGCTGACTTATCTTGTTCTTCACGTCCGTTCCCAGTTCAGCGTAAGTCATCTGCTGACCCACAGGAGTGAACACAGAGTCATAGGAGAACGACTCCTCCACATTACCGAACGGCTTCGTGGCGATAGTGCCTTCGAGCACACCGTCGAAGATATGCCTATCCCATCCCTTCGGGTCGGACGACTCGCCAGTGACCAATGCCACGGCAGTATGCAACCGTGCGGAGCGGTCCTTCACGCCAGTCATCTCGTTCAACAACTTATTGACATTGGCTACCACGTTATGGTTCTCTGGCTTGTCCACCACAGGTGCATGGTTATGCAGGATGTCGAGCATCTTCTTCGAGAGTTCCTCCGTATACTCCTCCGCATTGACCGACTTCACACTCTCCTGAGCCTCTTTCTCCACATCCACCGCAGCGTACCTCGACGAGTATACTCCCGGGAGTCCGCCCAGTACAGTACACTCCAAGGCGGAGTCGTCGGCGAAGCAGTCGAAGCCATAATAACGTTTCACGAAGTTGGCCTTGAGCAGGGCATTACCCTGTATGGTAGCCGCCTTCTCGGGTATATCTATGTAACAACCTATGTCAGCAAGTGAACGAATGTCGTACTTCTCTCCCATGATGGCACGCACCTCCGCCAACTTATGTTCACTATTACTTGCGAACACCAACGTGCGCTTACCTTGCAAGTCCTTGTCCTTGGTCACCTTCATCTTGTCGAACCCTTCGCCCCACACGCCGTTCACGTTACCCATGGACACGAAGGCATAAGGGTCGATGGACCTTATCATACGAAAGATATAAACCTGATCCCTGCGTTTCACGATACTCACAATCACCTTACGTTCCGAGCTGGTGTACCATCCCTCACCGTTGAGCATGGTCACTCCGTGCCCTCTCTTGATGATGGCGTTGGCAATGGCAGACGGGTTACGCGAGAATATCATGAACTGCACCGCCTGACGACTCCTGCTGGTATGGTAGTCGAGCGTCATGTTGCACACTATAAGCATCACGAAACCGAAGATAACCCTGTACCAGTCGTGGAAGATGAAGTAACAGCTGGATATGATGATGATGTCGCAGATCATGAGAATCTGTCCCAGCGACACGTTCTTGTACTTGTTGACTATAGCCGCTATGATGTCCGTACCGCCTGTACTTCCGTTGTTCGAGAAGCAGAAGAAGAGTCCCGTTCCCTGGATGAGTGCACCGAGGACACACGCCATGAACGCCTCGTTGCCGATGAGTTGGGGCAACTGTCCGTTGTCGTCCATCACTATGCGCTGGAAGATCCAGAGCCAGAAGGTGGTAGTGAGCACTCCCCAGATGGTCTTCATACAGAACTTCCACCCGAGCACTATGACAGCTGCTACGAGGAACATCGCATTGATGAAACTGTAGGTCACCTGCACCTCCAGTCCTGTGGCGTAATACACTATGGCGGATATACCCGACACGCCACCCGAGGTCAGACCGTAGGGCAACATGAAGCAGACCTGTCCCACGGAGTAGAGGAACGTGCCCAGGGCGATCATCATGTAGTCCCTCGCCTCCAACCAAGGGTTGAACCTGAAATGACCAGGCATGTGTATATGTGAATTCTTAAGAGTCATCTCACTCGTGTTATTTCTTCAATACCACGTTTACCATCTTACCGGGGACTACGATGGTCTTCACCACCTGGAAGCCCTCCAGCCACTTCTGCGCCTGTGGGTCTGCCATAGCCGCATCGATGATGTCCTGCTGGGCAGTACCTACAGGAAACTCCATCTGGAAGCGAGCCTTACCGTTGAACGCCACCATCATCTTCATGCTGTCCTCCTTGAGGTAGTCCTCGTTGTACTCGGGCCACTCGGCATCACAAACGGTGGTGGTGTGTCCCGAACGCTCCCACAACTCCTCTGCCATATGAGGACAGAACGGAGCAATGAGCACCGTCAGGGTGTCCTTCA
The DNA here is from genome assembly GCA_963626085.1 of Alistipes ihumii. GTDB lineage: Bacteria > Bacteroidota > Bacteroidia > Bacteroidales > Bacteroidaceae > Colivivens. The sequence continues at coordinate 154,410 of CAVFVJ010000008.1, forward strand.
CCTCCTTGCTGGCAGTCTTCAACTTAGTCAGTTCATTGATACATATCATGAAGGCAGCGATACTGGTGTTGTACGAGAACTGCTCTATGTCGCCCGTCACCTTCTTGATAAGGGTGTGGAGCGACTTCAGTTCCTCCTTGCTCGCCTTCTCGCCTGTGGTGTCCGCAGTCATGTAGTTCCACAGCTTCTTCAGGAAACGGTGGCAGCCATCGATGCCGTTGGTATCCCAAGGCTTGCTCTGCTCCACCGGACCGAGGAACATCTCGTAGAGACGGAGCGTGTCAGCACCGAACTTCTCCACAATCATGTCGGGGTTGACCACGTTGAACATGGACTTCGACATCTTCTCCACAGCCCAGCCACACACGTATTTACCGTCGTCGTTGAGCACGAATTCAGCGTTGTTGTACTCGGGTCTCCACTGCTTGAACGCCTCCACGTCGAGGATGTCTCCACTGACGATATTGACATCCACATGTATAGGTGTCACGTCGTAGCCCTCCTTCTTGTCGAGGCTCACGAACGTGTTGGTGTCTTTGATGCGGTACACGAAATTACTCCTTCCCTGTATCATACCCTGGTTGATGAGCTTCTGGAACGGCTCTTCCTTCACGCTCACACCCATGTCGACAAGGAACTTGTTCCAGAAACGACTGTAGATGAGGTGACCAGTGGCATGCTCACTACCACCCACGTAGAGGTCCACGTTCTGCCAGTAGCCCACTGCCTCCTTCGACACCAGAGCCTTGTCGTCGTGCGGGTCCATGTACCTCAGGTAATATGCCGATGAACCGGCGAAGCCGGGCATCGTATAGAGTTCTATAGGGAAGACGGTCTGGTTGTCTATGAGTGAGTTGCTCACCACCTTACGGTTCGTCTCGTCCCACGCCCAGCAGGTGGCGTTGCCGAGTGGCGGCTCACCCGTCTCTGTCGGCAGGAACTTGTCGACCTCCGGCAATTCCACCGGCAGGCAGTCCTCGGGTATCATCGTAGGAATACCGTTCTTGTAATATACCGGGAACGGCTCGCCCCAGTACCTCTGGCGTGAGAAAATGGCATCACGCAGACGGAAGTTCACCTTCACGCGTCCCAGTTGCTGCTCAGTGACGAACTTCTTCGTGGCAGCTATCGCCTCCTTCACGGTGAGTCCGTTAAGGGTGAAGCCCTTGTATGCTGTCTTGCCTTCCATCGGTGAGTTCATCACGATACCGTCCTTGGCATCGTAACTCTCCTCACTAACGTCAGCCCCCTCAATCAACGGTATTATCGGCAGGTCGAAATGCTTAGCAAAAGCATAGTCACGGCTGTCGTGTGCCGGCACTGCCATGATGGCTCCAGTGCCGTACCCTGCGAGCACATACTCAGCCACGTATATAGGGCACTTGTCACCTGTGATGGGATTGACACCGAACGCACCGGTGAACACACCAGTCACGGTATGGTCGATCATACGTTCACGCTCCGTGCGTCCCTTGACATACTTGATGTAAGCGTCCACCTCAGCGCGCTGGGCAGCAGTGGTCACCTTGTCCACCAGCTCACTCTCGGGCGCAAGCACGAAGAAGGTCACTCCAAACATAGTGTCTGCACGTGTGGTGAAGATGGTGAAGTCGATATCGGAGTCTGCCACCTCAATCCTCACCTCCGTTCCCTCAGAACGACCTATCCAGTTCTTTTGTGTCTCCTTGATGGAATCACTCCAGTCGATGGTGTCCAGTCCGTCGAGCAACCGCTGGGCGTAGGCTGACACACGCAAGCACCACTGGCGCATCTTCTTCTGCTCCACAGGGAAGCCACCGCGCAGACTCAGTCCGTCCACGACTTCATCGTTGGCGAGTACCGTGCCCAACTTAGGACACCAGTTCACCATCGTCTCGCCAAGGAAGGCGATGCGGTAGTTCATCAGCGTGTCACTCTTCTGCTTCTCGTCCATGGCATTCCATTCATCAGCAGTGAACGACAGTTCCTCGCTGCACGCCACATCGATGCCTTCGGTACCTTTCTCGCTGAAATGGCGAACCAACCGTTCTATCGGTTGAGCCGACTGACATTTGTTACAGTAGAAGGAGTTGAACATCTTCTGGAAAGCCCACTGAGTCCAGTGGTAGTAGGAGGGGTCACACGTGCGCACCTCACGGTCCCAGTCGAAGCAGAACCCTATCTTGTCGAGTTGCTCACGGTAACGTGCTATATTCGCGTTGGTAGTTACCTCAGGATGCTGTCCCGTCTGTATGGCGTACTGCTCTGCTGGCAGTCCGTATGCATCGTAGCCCATCGGGTTCAGTACATTAAAGCCCTGCAACCGCTTGAAGCGTGCATAGATGTCACTTGCTATATATCCCAGTGGGTGTCCCACATGCAGTCCCGCACCCGACGGGTAAGGAAACATGTTGAGCACATAGAACTTCTTCTTGTCGGCATCCTCCGTCACATGATAGACCTTCTGCTCAATCCACCGCTGTTGCCATTTCTTCTCAATCTCCTTGAAATTGTATTCCATCTTTTATTGATTGTTTATTCTGTCACACGATATTATATCATGCAAAGATACAACATTTTAGGAATTGAGAACCGATAATTAGGAATTATTAACCGCCATCCGGTTTTTCCTCATCAGCAGACTAGCAACCATTTCCATACTGACATGACCTCTATCCTAATTCCCAACCACCACCTTCGTTCCGCCACTGACGTAAATGCCGGCCGGCAAGGCATTCAGGTCTGTGCCTACCGCCATACCCTGCATGTTGTAGATAACATGACTTCCTTGCACCTCATCATCCCTGTCCGCTACAGGTTCGATACCCACCGTCCCGTCGTCACCGAAGACGAAGCGGAAGCCCTTGGCCTGAGACACGCTCTCGCCCGGTATGTAACAACGGAACGGCTCAATCACTGCGTGCTTGTCGGACTTCCATGGGTAGAACCCTACCGACGATGACTTAGGCTGGAGGGTATATGGGTAGTTAGTGCCGTCGTACACGGATGCTGTGGTTATCGCTGGTAGTGTTCCTGTCATCCCGTCCCACAAGTCCTCGGGACTCTCGGTATGGTCGATGAGGTAAAGCTGGTGGAGGGAATCCACATCCTCCGTGTAGAGTATCACTGGGGTTTCACACGGGATACGACTGTGACTCACCTGCTTCAGTGTGATGATGTACTTGCTGTCATCCGTCTCGTCCGTCTTACGACTCACAGGGTAGTACGCCCTCATGCCCGAAGGACACCTAAGGTCTTGCGGTGTGTAGAAGGTAGAGAAACCGTTGCCAGCGGACTTGAACTGGAGAGGCAGACTCTCCACGTCCACCACCCTCCAGTACGCACTGTCATTGCTGTCCAGCAGTTGCTTACCGCCAGCACTGATAGTATAGTCGTCGTAACGTCGGGTGAACGTGAACTTAGTACCACCTGTGCCGTAGTCCACCACATCTGCGACTGTCTTGTCTGCGTTCAGATACCTGCCGCACTCATAGAAGAGCAGTGAACCGTCCTCACCGTACCATAGGATTGACGATGCGTCCTTCACAGAGGTGGTGTCCACCTTGTAAGTGCCACCATCGTTCGTCACCGACAGGTACTTTTCATCCTCTCCATATAGACGGATGAACGAGCTGGGAGTAGCAGCCTTAGCCACCATCATCCACGTCCATTTTTCCGATGCCTCGTACTTGTAATTACCCTCGTAGGACACCCCGATAGCGGCAAAGCCCTCACCCACGAGGGTAACCACACCCGTGGTGGGTTTCACCGTAAGGACAGTGGGCGACGTGGCATCGAACGACAACAAGCCCTGACCTGGAATCTGGGTGTTGGTCACCATCTCGTGCACCACCACCGTCGGTCTGATTTCATCCTCATAGTCGGTATAGTACATGAGGGACGGATACTCAAAGGAAACCACATTGGTAGGGTACTTCTTCACCGTCACCGTATAGTCCTTTGTGTATTCCCTGTACGTGTCATCTTCAAGTGATGTCACCCTTATGACAGCCGTTCCTGCGCCCACAGCCACGAGACCGCCCTTACTGTCCACGGTCATCACCTCGGTGTCGCTACTCACGAGCGTATAGCCATTCGTACTGTTTGTAGCCACCATCACACTTCCCTGCTCATCCACGTAGAACTCTGTCTTGCTGAAGTCGGCAGTCAGGGTTGGAGCAGCTTTCACCGACACCACCAACGTGTACGAGGCAGATGACGACAGGTAACGGTCGTCGCCTGCGAAGGTGGCAGTGACCGTGGCAATACCTGCCTTGTCACTTAGCGTCACCTGTCCCGTCGTCTGGTCAAGGGTGATGAGTCCGTCCGTATCACTCGTATAGCTGTAGGTGACATCTCCCCCTGACACGGCAGGAGAGAGGGTCGCCTGAGGCGAGGTGAACGATTTGTCCAATTGCGCCTCATACTGAGTCTGCGCAAACGAGAGCGTGGTAGTAGCCTTGTCCACCGTGATGTCGAACGTGGCTGTAGCAGCCATATACGTGTCGTCACCCATGTACTGAGCCGTGATTGTAGCCTTACCAGCCTTGGTCACTGCAATGACTGCACCCGTAGAGGCGTTCACCGACACACCTGTAGAGGAGGACGAGTAGATTACAGTACCAGTGACCGCTTTATTGTCTACACCATCTGTCAACGTGCATAAAGTAAGTGTGGGCAGAGCGTCACCGTAGGTCATCTCCGACTTGTCATATTTAAGAGCCATCGTCACTGGTCGTTTCTTCACCGTTACAGCCACCATCGCCTTTGCCGCCTCATAGTTTTCCGTCTGCGGTATGCTCACCGTGATGAGCACCCTTTCGGACTCGTTGCCATCCGTACCCACAGCAGTCACCAATCCTGCGTCAGAGACCGCCGCAACAGCAGTGTTGGCAGAAGAGTACGACACCGTACCGTCGTGCCCTGTAGTGACGGTTATTTGTGCCGTCTGCCCGACATAAAGCGAGTACTTGTCTACTGTCACCGACAAGTCGGCTATCTCACGTGAGAGCAGGGTTGCCGAAGCAGAACCTGTCACCGTAGCGTCCTCCGTCATAAACGGACTGCTCGACTTCGCTATCGTTGCCGTGGCAGTGATGGTCCACACCGTCTGCTCACTGAATTTGGTAGTGTACTCTGCCGTAGCCTGACTCGCCTCACTCTCCGACTGTGTCACCGTGACATTGTTCGGGTGACTCGATGACCATGCGTAGGACTCCGCTGTCGTTATCGCAGTGGGCGCACCGTCCTGCGTGATGTAGGAGTTGTCAGCGGACGTGTAATAAGTCACAGTACCTGAAGAGGCAGTCCAACTATAACTATTGTATGCCGGTGTGTACGAGAGATCCTTAGCGTAATAGTCACGACTGTCATCCACATGCTCGAACTCGTTGACTTTCGATGAGTTGGAATAGTCAACGGTAAGACTGCTCATCGCATTATAGGAGACAACTGCGACAGGGTAACATGAAGCGCGGTTGGAGCTGGAGATGGAGGCTGACCAACTATTGTTGTTATAACGTATATAGTATTTATAACTAAACCAACTTGATGACTCATAATACACATTGTTACCATTGATCGTCCATGTAGTACTACTCGTCTTCGACAACGACAAGCCATTCCTATTTTGATAATACAGATAATACCCGTTGTTGCTCAGTGTACCACTGCTGCTACCCGAGCAGGTCCATATACAGGTAGTTGGGTCGAACGGCGTGACTGCCTTTATCGACCCATTCTGATTTGCGAGGAAGTACGTGCCATTGGTGATGACAAATGAGTATGTGCCGTTAGCCGTACCAGTCTGTGCCACCGCACTGCTTGTCATAAGCAGTGTCACGCAAAGCAATATATTGTTTATCCAGTTTCTCATATCCTATCTTATTATTATCTTGTGTGACAATCCGTTCACCCTCACTATATACACACCGTTGGCAGTTACTGTAGTGGAGTACTCCTCACCAGTGGCAGTAGCCCTACTGCATGCCCGTCCCGACATGTCGTAGATGGTGACTGTCTCTCCGCCAGTCAGTCCACATACATACACCACATGTCCGTCCACACGTACCGTCAGGTCACTGTCCATGTCTTTTCCATCTGTCTCGCCAACGTAATAACGTGCGTTGAGGCGCACGGAGGTGGTTCTCTCTGCCGCACTCCTGCGCTTGGCAGGAGCGGTCTGCGCTGGTGGTACAGGACGGTAGAACGTCAGTTTCTCGGTGTCAGCCACAGCAGCTGTCTGAGTGAAGAAGCCTTCGCCCACCCATATACGTGCAGCCTCGTCCTCTGCAAGGTGCCAGTCGTTGTCGTCCCATGACGGCACACTGTAGAACCCACCGTCACCGTCTGCCTTGGTCGTGCCGTCGGGGTAGGTCACTCCGTCGTACCACAACCACAGCGTGTGCGGTATATTCATGTTGTAATGACTGTCGGAAGTAAGGCTCTCCATCTCTGCTGGGTTATAGTCGCTCACGAGGTAAGGCAGACCGATGCAGTTCCATCCCATGTCCTCCTTGTCCGTGAAGTCAGCCCCACCGTCGGTCGACGTGCGGTCGTCGTACTGCTTGAGCACCACTGTCTTGCTTATGTCTCCGGCAGTCTCGGTATACACCATCACGTCCATGTCGTCCGCATCGCCCTGTGCCGTGAAGCGGTAGAGTCCGTCAGCGGCTGTCTTATAGAGCACACCCTGATTTGCCTCCGTAGCCTCATCGGCATCCGTCTGTTCAGTCCATAGCGGAGACTCTGTCTTGTAGAACTTGTTGTTCCATGCGGAACGTCCCACACCATTATATATATAAGAGCTGCCCTTGTCTGTTGTGACGGTCAGTACCCCGTCGGTAGAGTACCTCGGTGCACCCACACCTTTTGTCGCTGCATCCGTGCCACGGTAACGCATGACGTAAGGCAGACTCACCATCGAGCCGTCCTTACTCATCTGGCGTTCCACACCCACGTAGCCCACCTCCACAGCATGTCCGTTGCCGTAGAGTGACGCACCGTCCTTCACGAGCAGGTAAGCGGGACGCAAGGTGCTGGCGAGAGTGAGACTCTTGCCCTCCATGAGGTAAACCACGGAGCCATGGTGCGGATAATAGTGGGTGAGGTCTCCGTCGGCATCCGCTGTGGTACATGTCACGTCGTTCTCCACCCTCCATGTCTCGAACGCACCACGGTCAATCTTGTCCGCTCCACTCACACCCTTGAGCAGACGGGGGTTACCGAGCAAATCACGGTCGGTATCGTAATTGATGAACTGCGCCAGTGATGCCACACTCTCTATCGGGTTGGTCGCATCACACTCGTCGATATGTCCCGACCGCTCCGTGAGCTGATAGTTGAGGTTAGGGTCAGTCACCTTATAGTTATAGCCCGAGAGGGTCTGTTCAGTGGCAGCCACACCACCATAGTTGATGAGCGAGTTGTACACGTTACGTGTAGTCCCGTACGTCTCACCCTCCACCGTGAGGTTCACTCCATAACCATTGTTACCGATGGTAAGTACACGACCAGTCCTGTCCACCTTATTGTCACGGAACAGGGCCTCGTAGATGAGGGCGTTGTCCACCGTGGCAAGGTCCACGTTAGTTGTGCCCGACAAATCATTGTCGTGTACTATGATGTTACGCACAGCCACACGTCCCCCGATGTTCGACGGTTGGATGTCGATGACAGGAGCTGTCACCGTACCCGTAGTGTTCTTGCTGTTGGTTGCAGTCACGTCGAAGCCATCCACGAGTGCAACTATATTCTCGTTGGTGCTGGTAAACGTGTCCGATGCCTTGATGCCACTTACCGTCGTCTTGTTAGCTGCCAGTGAAGCCACACCGTCACGCTCAGCTGTGATGGCAGTTATGTACTCCTTGATATCCTCCTCGGTGTACGTGCGTACCGAAGCCGAACTCTCGGTGTACTTACAGTCCTCCGTACGGGTGGGGAGGATACCGCCATAGACACTCACTCCGTTACGCATGGTGATGGTCTCGCCCAGGTGCAGACCCGTAGATGCGGCACTGGCACCCTTGACGAAGACGTATGCCTCTTCACCCGAGTTGTTCACGTGGTATACCGCTGCGAGGTCGATGGCGTTCTGCAGGTTACCATAAGCCACAGGACTGGACCATGAGTTGCCGAGGCCAGTGGAACTAATGTTCGGGTTTACATAAATGATACGGTTGAGGTTGTTCTGGTACTCGTACGCACCCATGTCGATGGTGTAGCAGAAACGCTCGTTGCCGCCAGCGTCAGTGCGTGTGGTAGTTACCCACGCCACGTCATATATATTATAGGTATCGTCCTCCGAACCTGTCACATTATCGTCATAGAAGTC
>CAVFVJ010000009.1:0-53437 GCA_963626085.1 Alistipes ihumii
GGACACTGCACCTACTATTGGCTTTCAGACTGGTTGGATTATGAATGGTAAATTCTCATTTCACACAGTACTCCCGAACATCTCCCTCTCCAGCCATAGTTGGAAGAACTGGTCGTACACCCTATAGGTGTCCCTGTCTTGGGTGACGAAGTCCTTCTCCAACAGGCCTTTGACCGCAGATACCACAGCACTGGGTGACGAGAGATGATGGCGTTTGGCGAAACCTCCACTTGAGATGCTCTTCACCTCACGGTCTCGACCTATCGCCAAGAATACCTTACGCTGTTTCTCAGGCATTTGATAGAGCAGGCTTTCATAAGTGTCCGACGATATGTCCAGTATGTAATTGACTGCATCGTCAATCATACTCTGTGTACATATTCCGCCCTTTGGGGTGAGCTGGTACATGTAGTTCATCACTTTCTGCATACAAGAAGTGACACTGTCGAACTTTTCATACAAACTGCCAACCACCCCGTCCGCCAAGTGTTTCCCTGCCGCCTCAAACTTTTCAGTGGCGAATTTCTCATACTTGTCCAAGGGAATCGGTTTGAGATTGAACACTGTCACCGATTGGTAGAACGGACGCGCAGGAGACGTGAACATCTCACCCATCAAGTGGCGGTGTGAGCCTGAGAAAATGAAATTGACATTCGGACACCGCTGTATGTACGTGCGTAGCGTCGCCTCGACATTATCACCTCCGTCATAATGGGTAATCTGCTGAAACTCGTCTATAGCCACCAAACAATGACAATCTGCTTGCGAGAGATAACGAAAAATTTCGTCCAAGGTCATTTCAGGGTTTGCTATGTTTCCCAGTCCGACTCCCCATACAGGGCTGCCATTGATGTCGAATGCCACCTCGGAGCGCAGTGACACGACAATACTGAGAAACAGTTCCCATGCCTTGCGCCCCTTGCCACGCAACTCCGCCAAGATGGCTTTACCAATGACGTTCACAAAATCCCCCAGATTTTTAGTCGCATAAATATCTATGACAAAGGAGTGGTAGTGGTCTTTGATTTCAGGTTGGCTGAAACAGTGCCGTATGAGGTCGGTCTTGCCAAGTCTTCTCGGAGAGATCAAGGCTACATTGTTCTCGTTGGTAAGCATACGAACTAAAAATGCGGTTTCCTCCACCCGGTCACAGAAATACTCCGCGCCAGCATAGCCATTGGTCACAAAAGGGTTATTAAGCATAAGTGTGTTCTTTTGAGGGACAAATATACGACAAAATCACAGAGCGAGCAAGATTATCATAAAATGATTATCATAAAATGATATTTTTCACGTCTTCACTGACCTTCAGTCCACTGATTTTGACTAAATGTTCGCAAAATAGTCTTCAAGGTGAGGGTCTGTGTCGGCATGTTGTCGGAGGTCACTCTCACCGTGAATTCGCCTGCGTTTTTCGTGGTCTGTATGATGGCTTGCGCACGTCCGTTATACAGTTTAGGTGACGGATTACGGAAACTCTCCATGTCATTGGGGCAAGCGTTGCCACAGGCGAGAATCTTACCTTCGCCCTCGACAGTGAAGTTGACTGTGCGCTGGGAGTCGTAGACCACCTGTCCCTCAGCGTCTACCAGTTCTGCAGTCACGTAAGCTAAGTCATTGCCGTCAGAAGTTAGGTTCGTGCGGTCTGCCACCAGCCGTATCCCCACTGGAGTTCCAGTAGTCTTCAGGATGAATGACCCCCCTTCTTTGGTGCCGTCAAACTCGACTGCTTTCAGCACTCCAGGCTCGTACGGCACGGTGAAGCCAGCCCAGAAGGTAGCAGATGTCGCTTTCGTGCCAATCAGTTTGTCGTTGAGATAAAGGCGCACTTGAGGTGAACGGGAGTAGACATTCACTGGCACCTTCGTGCCTTGTTCATAGTCCCATGTCCAACTTTGGTGCTCCAGTTGCCAGCCCCAGGCAGAGATGCTCATGTATGTGCCTTGTGGGGCGACCTCTTCCACTGCCATGGTGATGGGCTTACGGTGCCACACCACATCACGGTAGTACGATTGCGGCTTCTTGTTGCCTATCAGGTCAATGTCACCGCACCAGCCGTTGAACCAGGGCCAACCTGGAGAGAACGGTTGGTTTCCGCTGGTACGGAACGATGCACTGCCGATGCCCGACTCGCCTAAGTAATCCATCGCGGTCCATACGAAATCGCCAATCACGTACGGATGCTTCTCTGCAAGAATCCAGTTCTCCGCAGCCCTCTTGGGATAGGTCTCCAGTCCCACCATCACACGGTCGGGATGATTCTTGTGGTCGTTCTCGTACTTGTCGTAGAGATAATTGTATCCACCCACGTCAAGACTCTTGAAGGCGAGGTTACTGTCGTCCTCCCACGAATGCCGGAAGTCATCCCACGATGGGATGGCAGCGGTAATGGCACGGGTGGAGTCGAGTGCGAGGATAGTGCCTCGCAGACGCGCTGCAGCAGCCTGCCCTTCCGTGGTGATTCGTCCTGGAATCTCATTGCCGATACTCCACATGATGATTGACGGATGATTGCGGTCACGCAGTACCATGGTCTGTAAGTCACGGTCACTGTACTCTTCGAAGTACTGGTGGTAGTCGTCGGGGTTCTTCGCCCTGAGCCATTGGTCGAACGACTCGTCGATTACCATCATGCCGATACTGTCACAGGCATCGAGGAAGTGTTCTGACGGTATGTTGTGGGAGGTGCGCAATGCGTTGAAACCTTCGTTCTTGAGCAGTGTAATCTTACGGTTCTCGGCAGCGTCAAACGCAGCAGCTCCCAGCAGTCCGTTGTCGTGATGCACGCAACCGCCATGTATAAGTGTGCTCTTTCCGTTGAGCAGGAAGCCCTTCTCGGCAGAGAACTCCAGCGTGCGCACACCGAAACGGGTCACCAACTGGTCGGTAGTCTTGTTCTTGGAGTCCTTGACGCTGACCACAGCCCTGTAGAGGTACGGACTCTCGGGCGACCACAGCCTCGGCTTGTCGACCTTTAGTTGGAACTTGACTGTCTCCGCACTGTTCATTGCAACATCAACCTTCCGTCTGCCCGAAGCCACAAGCGCCCCTTCCTTGTTGTACACAAGCACCGTCACCTCACTGCGAGACTTCCTCTTCTGATTGTTCGTCACCTGAGTCTCCACGTTGACTGTGGTCTTGGAGTCAGACACGTCAGACGTGTGCACGAAATTGTGCCAACTGTCAAGATGTACCTGTGGCACTTTGATGAGCCACACATGACGGTAGATTCCTGCCCCAGCGTACCAGCGCGTGTTGAGTCCGTTGTTGGTCACCTGCACCGTCAGCACATTCTCCTTGCCTGGTTCGCTGCAGAACTCAGTGATGTCGAAGCGGAAGCTCTGGTAACCGTAGTGGTTGAAATAGACCTGACGGCCGTTGAGCCATACGGTAGTGTGGTTGTACGCACCCTCGAAATAGAGCATGATGCGCTTCCCGTTGTCCTCCTCTTCGAGGGTGAACCGCTTGCGGTACCATCCCTCCCCACCAACGGTCTGTCCTGTGGAGTTTCCGCCCACACTACTTCGGGAGAACGGACCGATGTGCTCGCCACCGGCAGCCTCAGCAGCATCATTCTCCACGCTCCAGTCATGGGGCAGTGAGAGAGTCCTCCATGCAGAGTCGTCAAAGTCCGGGCTGACAGCTTCAGCCGCTGCCCCGTAATGGAATTTCCAGTTTTCATCGATACACGACTTGCGTTCGTCCGCAGAGGCGGTCAATACTGCTGCCAGTGCAAATAAGGCTATAATAACCGTTTTCTTCATATTGTATGTCTTTTTCAGAAGCGGAAGCCGAGGGTACACATAATCTGACTTCTGTTGTTCTCAATCTCTGTAGGACGGATGCGTCCCTCGTTGAACGCATAGAAGTCGCCCTTGGTGGTGGAGAGCTGGTAAGCTAAGTCCAAATAACCGCCCTGATACCTGTAGCCCAGACCGAACGTGAAGCGGTTGGTTGCCTTCCAGTTGGTGTAGTCAGTCTCTGTCAGCGGACTGTCGTAGGCGATGTACTTGGATGCGTTGTCCTTGAACGGAGAGGATACGAAGTTGTACCCTGCACGTATACTGAACGAATCGACTGGTTTTACTTCCATACCAATCTTGAACGTGTGCTGACTCTTCAGGTTGTTCTTGATGTATTGGTTTGCAGCGCGCAAGTAAGAGGTCTGATACCCATCAATGGAATACTTGGCAGATGCGAGGTCCTGGAACTCGTACTCAGCTCCGATGGCGAAGTAGTTGCCTACGGTGTAGCCCATGCTTGCACCGAACTTCCACGGAGTGCGGTAGTCGTAGTCATAAGGGTCGTAGTTCACCTGACTGAGGTACTGGTCATTGAGGTAAAGTGTAGAGCCGTTGGTGTCAGTCATCTTATACCATACGGGCGAATGCACCATGAGCCCGAAACGGAACGGGGAACTGTCTATCGGACGGCAAATGAAACCGAGTTTCACGTCAAAACCAGTTCCGTCTGTAGTGTACCAGTTGCTGAAGTCGTAGAAATTGCCGTCCGTGCCCAACTCCTCGTAGAAGCTCTCGCTGTTGTAGTTGAGACTGTACGCACCCACTGACGCGCCTACGAAGAACTTGTCGTTTATGTTGAACGACAGGTTGATGTCTGCCTGGTCAATCCCACCGTAAGTGGATTTGCGCAAGGCTGCGTCCTGTGCTGCCACCCCCTCGAAGTTCAGAAGGTAGTCGTCCTCTGAGTAGTTCTCAATCAGTAGACCATTGTTTGTCTGATTGCCTATCTTTGTCGACATCGTTGGCAGTGCCCCGGCAAAGTAGTTACTGTTTTCGAACGCCCCGGCATTCAACGCCCCGTTTGCCATGTTGGCAATCTGGAAAGTCTGCGAGTGCGTTCCGCCAAGGTTGTCCACATAAGAGTCCATGTTGTAGAGGAAGTTCTTGTGCTTGGTGTAGTTGATTCCGAAGCTCACGTACTTGACCGCACCGCCCTCGTCGTCCAAGTTCCACGAGAACACGCCTCCTCCATTGTCTATCGACATCCGTGTCCCATCGTGTCCGAGCACTCCACTGTTGCCTATCACTGCACTGAAGGTAAAGGCAGCGTCCGCCTTCTTGTACATCGCTGTACCTGCAGGGTTGGAAGCCATCACGGAGATGTCGCCTCCCAACGCACCCAACGCACCTCCCATGCCGACGTAGCGTGCCGTACCGTTCAAGTCACCAGTCGCGAAGTTAGTTGCATCGTATGAGTCCTGTGCTGAAGCAGCCGCACACACGGTAATTGCCGAAGCCAAAACAAATATTCTGTTCTTCATAATCATCTCTTCTTATTTGTCTTATTTGTTATTCTGTTCTATCCTGTTAATTGATAAGTCTGTCTCTATGCGTCACAGTATGTGCTTAGTCATCGTCTGCCAGTGCCTCCGCCACGTGAACTGCCACCACCGCCACCGAAGCTGCCACCGCCAGAGCGTCCTCCGCTGAAGCTGCTGCCACTGCTGCCTGAGCTACGTGTGTTGGTTACTGTCGTCGTGCTGCGTGTAGGCGTTGTCACGGTACGTGTGGCGTTTCTATTGTTGTTGCGCGACGTGGTGTTCTGCGCGTTTCGTGACACCCTGTTGGCTACTCGTGAGTTCACAGCCTCGTTGCGAGCACTCGCCCCTGTACGGTCCTGAACGGTTGTCCGTGAGGTGACAGTCATTGTCCTGCCGTTGTTGCGTGTGTTGATGGTTCTTGTGGTCGTTCCGCTCACTATGTTGCGTGAACCATTGGCTGAATTCACGGCACGCGAACCTGTGCCTGTGGTGAATCGGTTCTCAGCCAATCTGCCAGCACCGAAGCCTCTGCCAGTGAAGCGCGCCACTGGTCCGTGGTCGTGCCACATCGGTCCCCAACCCCAGTCGTGCCATCCGTGGGGCGCATGGTGCCAGCCCCATATTGGTCCGTACCAGGCGTTCCATGGTCTGTAAGCCCATCCGTAGCCCCATCCCCAAGACCAGTAGAATGGATCATAGAAATAGTCGTAATAAGGGTCGTAGAGGTAGTCGTAGACTCCCCATCCATACACCAAGTCCCAGTAGTAAGGGCTGCTGATGGCAAAGCCGAAGCGCGGACTGTGGAAGCGAAGTATCCGTCGTGAATACATATAGTCGTTCTCTGGGTCAGTCATGTCGTAGTCCGACTCGGAAGACTGCACGTACTCTATCTCTGAATCCAGTGAATCGGCCGCCAAAGAGTCTGCCTCACCTCCAGTCTGCCATGAGCCTGCATAGGCAGAGTAGCGACGGTTGTACTCATCGTCGTTCCTGCCGTTGTCGCTGTACACCTGTACGGTCCGTGTGGCACTGGTCTTCTGACTTTTCTTGGTCGGCGTGAAGTAAAGGTCATCATCGTCCTGTGCCTGTACGGAAAGCGTGGCAGTCAGGGCTAAAGCGATTGTGAGAAAAAACTTACTGTTCATACCTTTATCTTTTATGTTCTTTATATTTCTTGTTCTTAATACTCCGTATTAGTAAAACGTATGCAAAGGTAATGGTTTGTGGACATACACATGACGGCAAAGTCCTAAAAAAGCATAGGGAAAACCCTATTGCGGATAAAAAATATAGCGGGGAGGAGATGTGATGAAACTCCGAGTCTTACAAGATTTGAGGGTTTGCGCATCGTTGTAATCCACTGACACAAGGTTACCCCGTAAGGGGCGTGGCCCGCCATTGACACACAAAACAGTCTCGGTTTTTCGATTTAATTTGATGAGTATCCCAATCGATCCTATATCCCCGCTATGTTTTGTTCTTGGTGCAAATATAGGGGTTAAGTTCCATACAGCAAAATTTTTTCATGTTTTTTTGTCTCCAACCCCTCTAATCCCTCCATTTCACAGTTCTGACAGCTGTTTTGTAGTGCCCTCCAGTACCGTGTAGCGTGACTTGGCGTAGTACTGCCACATACCTGGGCAACTAACGCTTCCACCCAAAAAGACGGAGGGGACATCCACCAAACGGATGTCCCCTCTCTTTCTGTGATGAGCCTGGGAAGCACTCTCACTCCATGAACTTCTTGGCTGAGCGCAGCTGGTGGCGCATTACGCTGAGCAGTTGCTGAGTCTCCTGGAGGATGTTGAGGTAAACCATGTCGACCTGCAAGTCCTTGACTCCACGACTCTGCTGCATACGGTTGAGGTGTTCCTTGCGGATACGTGACAGCTCGTCCTTGCAGTTGTCTGCCTCAGCGAGCACTGAACGGTACTGCTCGTAGCGTCCGGTCTCAATCTCTTCGCAGGTCATCTTCATCAGTTCGTTGACACGTCGACGTATCTGATCGTACTCCTCTACATAAAGTTCTGGGACTGGAGTGAAGTTATTGTCCACATGCTCGATGATTGGGGCGAGCATACGACGGAGTGTATAGATGAACTGCTGGTCAGCGTTGGCTCCGACATGGAACCACGTGTTGCGCTCGATGGCAATCTCCATTGGGGCTTTCTTCAGTCCGAGCATCTCCTGTCTGCGAGCCTTCTTGAACTCGTCGAGTTCACGCTTCATGTCACGGTCGGAACGACGCAGTGTCTTTATCTTCTGTGTGCAGAAACCCTCGATGATGTTATTGTACTGTTCAAGTGTATAGGCACACACCTGCGACTGAGTGATGCGCACGTGCTTGCGCAGCATCTCCCACACGAGTTCGGGGTCACGGGTACGCATCATGAGTTGGAAACTGTTGTCCTCCTGACCCTTGAGCTGCTTCTTCTTGTACTGGCTGTTGCTGTAGAAAAGCACGGCGATGACGAGCACCATGAACAGTCCCTGTACTATCGGTCCTCCGAACCACATGCAGAGGCATACGAGAGCGCAAGTGATGAAGGCTGCACCGGCAGTGATGAACCATCCACCGATGACGCTCAGCACGCCTGTCACACGGAACACCGCACTCTCACGGCTCCACGCCCTGTCGGCAAGGCTCGAACCCATAGCCACCATGAAGGTGACGTAGGTGGTGGAGAGGGGCAACTTATGGTTCGTACCGAAGGTGATGAGCATGGAGGCAATGACGAGGTTGACTGCTGCACGAACCACATCGAACGCAGCCTTGTCGTCAACCAGTTCCACGCTGGCGGTGTCGAACCGTCCGCTAATCCACTGGCGTATTCTCGGGGGTACGAGGCGTGTGACCGACTCAATGGTGTTTTGGCTGATGCGCACGATGGAGCGCGCTGCCTTGCTCGAACCGAACATCTCGTCGCCCTCGTCCTGGCGCGACAGGTCAACGGAGGTCTTGATGACGTTGTGGGCTTTCTTGGATGTAGCCATGGTAACCACCATGATTATACCAGCAATTATGAGGTAGAGGGGCGGAGTCTTCGCACTCTCCATGAGGGAGGTCATCTTGAAATCGTCGATGCTGAGGCCACCAGAATTGGCCACATAGTCCTGGTAGGAGTCGAGACCTGCGAGGGGCACTCCGATGAAGTTGACGAGGTCGTTGCCGGCAAACGCCATGGCGAGGGCGAAGGTACCCATGAGCACGGTGAAGCGGAAGATGTTGACCTTACACAGATGGAGCAGCTCCATCAGGATGGTAGACCCCACGAAGGTGAGTCCCAGAAGCATGTTCGTGTTCTCCTCTATGTATGTGCGTATGTCTGCCGGCAGGTAAGGACTCTGTCCCACGCCCTTCATGAAGATGAAGTAGCTCAAGGCGGTGAAGGCAATGCCTCCAAAGATGGCGATGGAGTAGCGAGAGTGTCGGCTGTAGTTGAACGTGAACACGATGCGGCTTATCCACATGACCACCATACCCACCACGAAGGAGATGGCTACGGACACGAAGATGGCGATGATGACCTGCAGTGCCTTGTCGGAGTTGAGCAACATACCGTAGTCAAGCGATGGGTCGCCAGCCACCTTCAGTATGGCGAGCATCACCGTACCACCGAGTAGTTCGAAGACGAGCGAGACGGTGGTGGAGGTCGGCATCCCGAGGGAGTTGAACACGTCGAGGATGAGTACGTCGGCCACCATCACAGCAAGGAAGATGGTAATGACCTCGTGGAACGAGTAGTGTGCTGGCATCATGATGCCGTGGCGCGCCACGTCCATCATGCCCGACGAGAGGACGGCTCCCATGAGCACTCCGAAAGAGGCTATAATCAACACTGTGCGGAACTTGGCGACACGTGCGCCGACTGCCGACTGCAGAAAATTGACCGCATCGTTGCTGACTCCCACGAACAGGTCGAAGACTGCGAGGCAAATCAGGAAGATGACGATGCAAAGATAGATTGTCTCCATAAAATTTCTGATTCTTTTGTTAATTGTTTTACGGAGGCAAAATTAGTGGGCTTGCGTTACACGGCTTTTGCAGAGATGTTACAATATTGTTACAATACTCCGCTGCCGGTGAGGGTGAAGTCGAACTCCAGTCCACCGCCCTCGCGGTTCTTCACGCTTATCTGTCCACCGTGGAGCAAGATTGCGTTCTTCACGATGGCAAGACCCAGTCCGGTGCCGCCCATCAGTCGGCTGCGCCCCTTGTCCACACGGTAGAACCGTTCGAATAGACGGGGGAGGTGCACTGGGTCGACTCCCACTCCCGTGTCGCTGAAGACGAAACTGTAGACGGGATGGCTGGCTGAGGATGGTTTGCCGTCCCCTTGTCCAGGATAGATGACCCTACCACGGAGCGTTATGTGAGTGCCAGTGCCAGCGTAGGCAATGGCGTTGTCGGTGAGGTTGCGGAAAATACTGTAGAGGAGGCTGGAGTTGCCATGGATAGGCATACGCCCGGGGATGTCGACGGACATGGTCATCTTCTTCTGTTCGAGGGCGAACTGGCACTCCTTCTCCACTGTCCGTATCTGTTCAGCCACGTCAACGGTCTCGAACGACATCATCTTCGCCCCGTCATCAATGGTGTTGAGTATCGACATGTCGGCAAGCAGGGAGGTGAGCCGTTTGCTCTGCGAGTAGCACCGCTCAAGGAAAATCTGACGTGTGGAGTCATCTACCTTCGGGTTCTCAATGATGGTCTCCAAATAGCCCTGTATGCTCGCAACAGGAGTCTTCAACTCATGTGCCACGTTTTGTGTCAGCTGTCGTTTGAGGACATCCTGCTCGCGCTGGGTGCGCTGGAGCGTGACGTAGAGCTTCACTATGCGCTCGGCTGTGTCGCCCAACTCGTCGTTGGAAAAGCCGCTCAATACCGTTTCCCAGTCCTCCCCGAGGGTCGAGGGGGTCTGACTCGCCTGCGCAGCGAAACTGTTGAGTTTGGTTATGTTGCGTCCCAACCTGTGGATGAAACGGTAGAGCACCACGGTGAGCAGTAGCATGACAGTCAGGGCGAGCCACAGGTAATGCTGCTCGGTCTGCAGGTTCTTCGCCAGGTCCACGTTGTAGGGTAGGGCTGAGCGTATGATGTAGCCTTCCTCGGGGTAGTAGGTGGCACTGTAGAAGTACTCTCTTCCAAGGGTGGTGCTGTTTCGGTCTACGGTGGAGCCACTGCCGGTGGCGAGTGCCTGTACTATCTCTTGCCGCTTGGCGTGGTTGCCCATTGCAGAGACATCCTCCTGCACGTTGTCGAACAGGACGGTGCCGTCCTTGCGGATGACGGTGACGCGCAGGTCGAGCAACAGGTGATGGGAGTCGAGGTAGTTGCGTAACTGTGACAGCAGACAAGAGTCGGGCACGTCTAGTGCCTCATGGAGTTTGTCGTTGAAGTCCTGCAACCGCAAGTTCAGCGTCTCTATCTTGTACTGTCGCTCACGGTGCTGCTGGAACACGATGAATGCGAGGGCGAAGATGAAGAAAAGCGACAGCACGCTCAGATAGAGCTTGTTGCCGATGGATACCCGTTTTGCCATAAGAAAAGTGTCTTTGTTTGGTGAGTTCCGAAAGTCCTATGCGTCGAAACTCATAAATGTCCGAAATAAAAGGAAGAAGCTCTGTCTGCCGACAGACAAGCCCTATACATCGAAGCAGTAGCCGAAACCAGTGCGTGTGACGAGGCAGTCAGCGTACCTGCCCAGTTTCTTGCGCAGACGGGTGATGTTAACGTCGACCGTGCGGTCGGAGACGATGACATCGGTGGGCCACACCCTCATGATGAGGTCGTCGCGTGAGAACACGTGTCCCTTGTGTTCGAGCAAGGTGCAGAGGATTCCCATCTCTGTTTTGGTAAAGTCTGCGGCTTTACCGTCTACGGAGACTGTCTTGCGCTCCAAGTCTACTTCCAATCCCTCATACCTCAGAGTGTGAGCTTCAGTCGCCTTCCCTGTTTCCGCCCTCTGCTCGGTGCGTCGGAGTACCGCTTTCACACGCAGTATCACCTCACGGATGGAGAAAGGCTTGGCGATATAGTCGTCAGCCCCTATGTTGAAGCCTGTGATACGGTCGTTCTCCGTCCCCTTGGCAGTGAGGAACACTATGGGTACGCTGGCTGTGCGGCTGTCTCTGCGTATGCGGCTGGCTGTCTCGAAGCCGCTGATTCCGCCCATCATGACATCCAACAGGATGAGGTCGTAGGTGGAAATGGGTTTGGCGAGTGCCTCCTCGCCCGAGAAGACCACGTCCACGACATAGCCCTCCGTCTCCAGGTTGAACCGCAGTATCTCGCAGAGGTCGACCTCATCATCGACCACCAGTATCCGTTTCTTCTTTTCGTTTTCCATATACTTGTAATGGTTTTGGTTCTGAAATACGGCGGCAAAGGTAGGATGCAGGGGTTTCCCGACTGTTACATTGGTATTACAATGGTGTTACGTTTTCAGATGGGTACTTGTAGTGGACGTTTTGCCCATCGTGCAAGCAGTCAGTCCTAAATGGCAATCCACCCGAAAAGGAACGCCATGACGAACACCAGGAGCACCACCACCAGTCCGAGCACTATGTTGGTCCACATGAACGTGCGGTTAGCCTTGTAGAGTTTACTGTTCCTCATTGTATGCTTGTTGATTATTGTCCTTTCTGTCCTTTCAGAATACTGTCGTACTCGACTTTATCCTCCAGTATCTCCGCAGCCTTGGCTACGTCGGGGTCGTCCTTGAGCGACTCCTGTATGCTGCCAGCCTGGAAGAAGTAGTGTTTGATGAGTTCGCAGGCGACGAGCGGACGGAGCGACTCCTCGTGGCGGTCGAGCTCTGCCGACAGGTTGTGCTTGAGTTTGGTCTCCAGTGCATCGAACTCAGCCTTCGCATCCTCATAGTAGCCCTCGAACTGTGCCACCTTCTTCAGGTCCTGCAACCGCTTGTCGCTCAGACGGTCGTAGGTGAAGCCGCTCTCCAGTACCATACGCTTGAAGTCGGCAAAGTCCTCGTCGGTAAAAGTGAAGTCGTCCGCTGAAGTGGGAGCGGAGTGTGTCTGCGCATACTTGACGCAGTAGTTCATCAGCACGTCGTCGTTGGAGAGGTAAAGCACAATGTTAGGCATGGTGTCGTGGTGGACCTCCACGTCGGGGGCAATGCCCTTGCCACTGTACACCAGTCTGCCTCCGGCTGTGTGGAACACGCTGTCAGCTACGGCAGTGGAGTCGGACTTGCCTGTCCCCTCCAGCCGCTTGCGCTTATAGTCAATCTCTTGTATGCAGCGTCCACTCGGGATGTAGTACTTGGCTGTGGTCAGTTTGAGGTTGCCGTTGTAGGGCAGGTCGCGGATGGACTGCACAAGTCCCTTTCCGAAGGTTCTCGCTCCGACCACCACCCCACGGTCGAGGTCCTGTATGCTTCCAGCCACAATCTCGGAGGCTGAGGCAGAGGAGTTGCTGACGAGCACCACCAGTGGGATGTCGGTGTCGAGAGGGTTGTCGGTAGTCTTGTATGTGGCGTTGCCTGTCTTCACCTTGCCGCGTGTCTCCACGATGGTTACTCCCTTGGGCACGAAGAGGTTGACAATCTTCACAGCCTGGTCGAGCGCACCGCCTGGGTTGACTCGCAGGTCGAGTATGAGGTCTTTCGCCCCCTGCTGCTTGAGCGAGACGAACGCCTTGCGCACGTCATCGTAGCAGTCACTGGTGAACTGGTTGAGGTTGATGTAGCCGTGGCCGCGCACCATCCCGTAGTAGGGTACAGCCGGAAGCTTTATGTTCTTGCGAGTTATCTTCACCTCCCGTGACTTGTCCTCGCCCGGGCGGTGGTACTTGAGCACGAAGGTGGAACCCGGCTCGCCCCTGAGCAAGTCGCTCACCTCAGAGGTGGTCTTCCCCTTCAAATCGTTCTTGTCAATCTTCAGCAACACGTCGCCAGCTTGCAGTCCAACCTCGGCAGCAGGCATTCCTGCGTAGGGCTCGGCAATGATTACCGTGGAGTCCTTCATCATGCGGATGAGACTGCCAATGCCACCGTACTTGGCTTGTGTGAGCATCTTGAGGTCGCCCTCGTCCTCCTCCGCATAATATTCGGTATAGGGGTCGAGCGAACGGAGGATGGCGTCGATGCCTGTCTTCACCAGCCTGTCTGCGTCGAGCGAGTCTACGTAGTAGGTGTCGAGTGCTACGTACATATTATTAAAGATGTCCAGGTTCTTCATCACCTGGAACGAGTGGTTCTTCTGAGCCGCCACCCTGGTGGGCACAGCCATACATAAAACCAGCAGCGCGAATGCCGCGAGAATTCTTTTCATCACTGTGTTCTACATTTTGTGTGGCAAAGTTAGTAAATAATCATCAAGTAATTCGTATCTTTGCATGAATTATTATTTACGACAACACGATATGGTTGATTCATTCGATTGGAAAGCTGTCTACGGAGACCTCTGTTCAACGCCTCCGCAGAGAGGGGCGAGACCAGTGATAGGAATCACTGGCAACTATGGGGAGCAGACGTGCACGCTGGCGGAGGGCTACTACCGCTCGGTGTTGCTCTCGGGCGGTGTCCCGGTAATCATCCCTCCATACAAGGAGACGGACTTGCTGGAGAGCCAGCTGGACAGTCTCGACGGTATCGTCTTTAGCGGTGGGGGCGACATCAATCCCCTGTTCCTGGACGAGGAGCCGCTGCCTGCGCTCCACAGCATCAACGCGGAGAGGGACAGACAGGAACTGTTGCTGGCAAGGATGGCTTACGACCGTCAGATCCCGATGCTGGGCATCTGTCGCGGAATTCAGATAATGGCTGCCGCTTTAGGTGGCGAACTCTACCAAGACATCTACACACAGGAGACTGGGGCTACGGTGAAGCACAGCCAGGACTTGGAACGGGGCTCTGCCTCGCACACGGTGGAGATTGGTGAAGACACGCTGTTGCACAGTCTCTTCGGAACTAGGCGACTGGCTGTCAACTCGTTCCACCATCAGGCAGTGAAGACCGTGCCAAAGGACTTCAATGTGTGCGCACGCAGTAGCGACGGACTGATTGAGGCGATGGAATCATCGGCTTTCAGGTCTGCCATGGGCGTGCAGTGGCATCCTGAGTGTTTCTGCCTCAACGGAGACCAGTCGATGAAGCCACTGTTCGATTGGCTGGTGGGCGAGGCAAGTTCGTTCAGCGAGGCAAAGGAGTTGCACTCGCACATACTCTCGCTCGACTCCCACTGCGACACTCCCATGTTCTTCTCGGAAGGTATTGACTTCGGCAGACGCGACCCGAAGATTCTCGTCGACCTGCACAAGATGACGGAGGGACACCTCGACGCTACAATCATGGTGGCTTACCTGCAACAGGGGAAGCGCGACGACGAGTCGTTGCTGGAGGCTACGGATAAGGCGAACCGCATCCTCTCGGGCATTGAGCGGATGGCACAAGGGTACAAAGGCCATGTGAGGATTGCAAAGACACCTGCTGAACTCTACCGCAACAAGGCGAACGGACTGAAGTCCATCATGCTCGGAATAGAGAACGGCTACGCCATAGGCAAGGATTTGGACAACATACAGGCGTTCCGCAGCAGGGGCGTGGTCTACATGACCCTCTGCCACAATGGGGACAACGACATTTGCGGCTCGGCAAAGAAAAGCGAGTCGGGCGGTGGCGGAGTGACTCCCTTTGGTGAGGCTGTCGTTAAGGAAATGAACCGCACGGGGATGATGGTGGACCTCTCCCACGCCAGTGAGAAGAGTTTCTACGATGCGGTGGAGATAAGTAGCAAGCCGATAGTGTGCAGCCACTCTTCGGCACGTGCCCTTTGCGACAGTCCTCGTAACCTCACCGATGACCAGATGAGGCGGTTGGCTGCTACAGGTGGTGTGGCGCAGGTGACGTTCTACAATGGTTTCCTACGCACCTCGGGACAAGCCACAATCATCGACGCGCTGGAGCACCTCGACCACATGGTGCACGTGATGGGAATAGAGCATGTGGGCATCGGTACCGACTTCGACGGGGATGGTGGAGTTCCTGGACTGGACTCTGCAAGCGAACTCATAAACTTCACGCGCCGGTTGCTCGCCCGTCGCTACTCGCATGAGGACATCGCACTAATCTGGGGGAAGAACTTCCTCAGGGTGATGGAAGAGACGCAAAGGACGAATAAGTAATTAGGACTGAAGATAAACTATAGATTAAAAAGGACTGTAATAGGGCTAAGACAATGAGACACATTATTTATACTATGGGGATTTACGCTATGGGACTACTGGGACTCATGGCGTGCGGAGGAAACGGAGGCAAGGCTACCACAGACACAGCCTACCAGCCAGTCGCACCTGAGTTCGACGCTGACAGCGCATACGCCTACGTGGCAGACCAGTGTGCGTTCGGTCCGAGGGTGATGAACTCAGCGGCACACGACTCGTGTGCTCTCTACATAGCTGGTAAGTTCCGTCAGTTCGGGGCTACGGTAACCCTGCAGGACGCTGAAGGCAAACTCTACGACGGGACACCCATCAGGATGCGCAACATCATAGCATCGTACAACACTGCCAACCCTTCACGCATACTTATCTGTGCACACTGGGACTCACGTCCGTGGGCTGACAACGACCCCGACAGTCTGTTCCACCGCACGCCCATAGACGGAGCGAACGACGGAGCAAGTGGCGTGGGTGTCATGATGGAGATGGCAAGGCAGATTCAGAAGAAAGCCCCATCAGTGGGAATTGACTTCATCTGCTTCGACGCAGAGGACTGCGGTACGCCACAGTGGGCTGAGAAGGAGGGGGAAGCAACCTCCAGCACCTGGTGCTTAGGCTCACAGTACTGGGCAGGCAAGCACCACGTGGACGGATACAAGGCTCGTTACGGTATCCTGCTCGATATGGTGGGTGGATCGAACTGCATCTTCGAGAAGGAGATGTACTCTACTTACTACGCTCCGAACATCGTGGACAAGGTGTGGGCAAAGGCACAACAGCTCGGCTACGGTGACCTCTTTAAGAACAGCGGTGGCAGTGCGGTGACTGACGATCACGTGCAAGTAAACCAGTCGGGAATTCCCTGTATCGACATCATAGCGCGCGACAAGGACGAGAACTCGTTCTGCTCTACCTGGCACACGGTAGGCGACAATCTCGCAAGAATCAATAAGCAGACTCTGAAAGCGGTGGGACAGACCGTGATGGAGGTGGTTTACAATGAGGAATGAGTAACGAGAGTTTAGAATTTAGAGTTTAGAACGTAGAGATTAGAATTTAATTGAGTACAATACTATGACTATAGAAGAAGCACAAGAGGAAGTGATTGAGGAGTTTAACGGTTTCGACGACTGGATGGACAAGTACCAGTTGCTCATCGACTTGGGAAACGAACAGAAGCCACTACCAGAAAAGTATAAGACTGAGAAAAACCTCATCGACGGCTGTCAGAGCCGTGTGTGGCTCCAGGCAGATTACACCAACGGGACGGTTACGTTCCAGGGGGAGAGCGACGCACTCATAGTGAAGGGTATCGTGACCTTGCTCATCCGTGTGCTGTCGGGACACACTCCCGATGAAATCTTGAACGCAGACCTTCACTTCATTCACGACATCGGACTGACGGAGCACCTCTCGCCCACACGCAGCAACGGACTGCTCGCCATGCTAAAACAGATGAAACTCTACGCCATGGCTTTCAAGGCAAAAGGGTGAGAAGGGGATAGCGTTCCCAACTACGTATTCACTGTCCGCGCATGTACTCATAGATGCGGAGCACATCCTGCGTGTCCACTGTACCATCGGTGTTCATGTCTTCGGGTTCGTACGGTGTGGCAGTAGCTGACGAGCGGATACGGTCGTACACCTGCAAGATGTCTTGTGTGTCAACAGTCCCGTTGCCGTCCACGTCCGCATAACAGCCCACAGTAAGGGTGACGCTTCCGTTCTCTTGCTCCACGATGCCGGTGAGAGGTTGGTGGAGGAACTTGGAGTCGGTGTAGACAGGCTGCTGATTGGACAACAGTGAGGTTCTGCCAGTGAGTCCAGGGAATGGGTCGCCCTGAGCCGATGCGTTCCACTTTGCTAAGTCCTCTTCGGTCGCATCAATGTCTTTGAAGGATAGAAGCTCACCGTCAGCTGGAATAATACTGATGCCTTGGTGGGCGTAGCTGCTGGCGTTCACCCGGTTGGCAGTCCACCGATAATAGTTGTAGTCAACGTGTGTCACCAACAGCCCATGGCTTCTGTGTGACTTGTTGCTGCGTGCGATATATTTGTCCCACCCTGTGTTCTGACGGTTCTCCAGTATGTAGTACTCCTTCTCGTTCTCCGGATTGACAATCTTGTAGCCCTTGCCACCCTCGCTTAGGGGTAGGATTTCAAGTTCGTACTCCTTGCCATATTCGAGAGTCTCCAGTGTGGTCCAGCCCATGAACTCTTTCTCGTACGAGCTGTAGCCACACGGCCAATATCCGTTCTTATTGTAACATCCGGAGTCCATCAAGTCCCAGTAATCGAGTCCGTAACCAGTGCCGCTTGATGCAGTATCATAGAGGTCGGGTAAGCCAAGTACATGACTGAACTCATGGCACATAGTGCCAATGCCGTCTCCCTTCTCGCCATACAGTTCGTTGCAAACAACGAAATCATCGAACGACACTCCCCCGGCTGTTGTCTGCGCATGAAGTTCCTTTGGCCATATGGTGTTGGGGTCGGTAGTTGCGTTCTCGCCCTCGCCAGCATAGACAATGACAGCAGCTTCGACCACTCCGTCACCGTCGTTGTCGAACTGACTCCAGTCGCCAAACAGTTTCACTGCCTCAGTCATTGCCTCACCGTAGAAAGCCTTTATGTTTGAGTCGCGCACTCCGTTGGCGTTCTTTCCGTAGTAGGCATAGCCATTGGAGAGCGTCACCGTGCCCACGACGACAAATTCGGGGAGGAACAGACTGTCGCTCTGCTGGGCGAAATAGTCGCGCACCGAGCCGTAACCGCCCGACACATCATAGAGCGTACCGTCCATCTTGCCGTCGAAGAACTGCGTGTAATATTCGCACAGACCATCCTCTGTGTCCCGGACGGAGAATGAAAGGTCGCTGAACTGCACCAGCACCACTGGAATCTTCGGGCAACCTTTGGACTTTAGTGGGGCGGTTCCCTGACTGCCCACGCGTCGGATTCCAGTGTCTCGCCACTGGCTGTAACGCCAGCTCGACAGGTCGTCCGCCTCCTTGTACACACTGTAGTTGTACTGCGAGAAATCTTCACCTTGTTCAACCCATGCCTGTCCCTGCTTGCCCAGCAGTCTGTCCCTTGGCGGCACGTCAGCCTCAATCTGTAGACCACACAATAAGCCAATTATACACAATAAAAAGTGTTTCATTCCCTTACGCAAAATTTGATTCGTGCGCAAATATACGAATTTATTTCACAAGCACTTGTGCAATCAAACGGAATGTTGTAAATTTGCCTGTCAATAATTCAACAACAAACGGATATGAGAAGACTGAAGACAGCCCTTGCGCTGCTGGTGCTGACAGCATGCGTGACGGCAAAGACTGGCGGATGGGTGACTATAAAAAACGGAGGACTGTGGTACGACACCGACGGCAATGTGGTGCAGGCGCATGGAGCGGGTTTTTTGCGAGTGGGCGACACCTGGTACATGATTGGCGAGGACAGAAGCCAGTCGTGGAATCCCGACGTGAACATGTACTCGTCCAAGGACCTACAGACATGGAAGTTTGAGGGAAAGGTCATCGAGAACGGGGCGACACACCCTGAGCTCGGTACGGAACGCTTTATCGAGCGTCCGAAGATAATGTACAACAACAAGACGCACAAGTACGTAATTTGGTGTCACTGGGAGGGCAAGAACTACGGAGCTAGTGAGGCTGCTGTGTTCTATAGCGACAAGATAACCGGTCCGTACACCTTCCACAAGGGGGAGCGACCGCTCGGAATCAAGAGCAGGGACTGCAACGTGTTCGTGGACAACGACGGCACAGCATATTTCGTCTCAACCATCGAGGAGAACCAACACCTCGGGTTCTTCCGACTCTCAGACGACTACCTGGACGCGGTGGAGTGTACGCAACTGTTCAAGGGGCAGAGGCGCGAGGCACCTGCCATAGTAAGGGTTGACGACACCTACTACATGCTCTCGTCTGCATGCACCGGATGGGAACCCAACCAGTGTAAGTTGTCAACTTCCAGCCGCATGACACGAGACTGGAGCGGACTCACCGACATAGGTGACCGCATCGCCTACGACACACAGGCTGCTTCCATCCTCACCGTCAAAGGCACGAAACAGACGACTTACTTGTATGTGGGCGACCGGTGGATGGACCCTGACCTTCCAAACTCAAAGACCATCATCTTCCCCATAACCTTCAAGGATGGGAAGTGTGACTTTACCTACCGCGAGGAGTTCCAAATAAACTTCAAGACTGGAGAGGTTAGGTATTGAAAGACAAGAACCGCGAACAAGACAAAATCTTAAGCAAGACTATAGAGAACTAGACAATCATCTTGGCACTTACTGAAAATAATAACAATGACAACTGATTAGTACAATGAAGAAAGTGTATATGTTTCTCGCGACAGGCTTCCAGGAGACAGAAGCCATCGCCAGCGTCACCGTCTGCCGCAGGACAGACGAGATAGACATCAAGACCGTGTCAATTACTGGGTCAGAACTGGTGGAGAGTGCATCGGGGGTGACCGTCAAGGCAGACATGCTGATGGAAGACAGCGACTTCAGCGACGCAGACATGCTGGTAATGCCAGGAGGAATGCCTGGAAGCACCAGTCTGCGCGACTGCAAGCCACTTCAGGACATCATCATGAACCACTACAAGGCAGGCAAGGCTCTCGCTGCAATCTGTGCAGCCCCCATCGTCTACGGATATTTGGGTATTCTCAGAGGAATGAACGCCACCTGCTACCCTGGTTTTGAGAGTCAACTGACTGGAGCCATCCCCACAGGCAAGACAGTGGAGGTGGACGGGCAGTTCATCACTGGACACGGACCAGGTGCGTCGCTCGACTTCGGCTACGCCATCGTGGAGTACCTGTTGGGCAAGGAAACAGTAGGTGCGGTGAAGGCAAGTATGGTGTGGCCCTATAAATGATGACAATGGACAAGGCTGTAATAATAGTCGCCAGCGGCAAGGGTCTGAGGATGGGCGGAGACATTCCAAAGCAGTTCCTTACTGTGGGCGGCAAACCCATCCTCATGCAAACCATCGAACGTTTCCACGAATACGACCAGGAAATGCAGATTATCGTGGTGCTCCACCATGACTGGACAGACTATTGGATGGAATTGTGCTCGAAGTACGACTTTACTCTGCCGGTAACGGTTGTCGAGGGCGGCAAGGAACGGTTTCACTCTGTGCGCAACGGACTGGCACTGGTGGAAGACCACCGCACACTTGTTGGGGTTCACGACGGAGTGCGTCCATACGTTTCCACGGATGTCATCGCTCGCTGCTACGACGCAGCTGCCGTCAAAGGAGCGGCAATACCAGTGGTTGATGTCTTCGAAACTCTTAGGGAACTAACACTAGACGGAAGTCGCACAGTGCCACGGTCACAGTACAAGTTGGTACAAACACCTCAGGTGTTTCAGACCGCACTGCTCAGACAAGCCTACAACCAAGAATACAACAGTGGATTCACCGACGACGCATCTGTGGTAGAGTCGCTCGGACACAGCATCGCCCTCGTGGAGGGAAACAGGGAAAACATAAAGATAACCACACGGGCAGACTTGAAGACCGTCAACTGATGGCCGCCCAGTTCACATTGGTCTTGCGCAACTCCGCAAGTCGTCTCCACAGCACTTCGTTACGAGGGTCTTTCTCCTCAGGGTCATCATCGAGAACCTGCGTGGCAGCGTCGCGCGCCAACTGCAAGATCTGTCCGTCGCGCGCCACATTGGAAATCTTCAAATCGAACGCCATTCCGCTCTGCTGCGTGCCCTCCAGATCGCCTGGCCCACGCAACTTCAAGTCCTGTTCGGCAATCTCGAAGCCGTCATTGGATTCTACCATGATTTGAATGCGCTTGCGTGTGTCTGAACTGAGTTCGTACTTTGTGACAAGAATGCAGAACGACTGTTCGGCACCACGTCCCACACGTCCACGCAACTGGTGCAACTGACTGAGTCCGAAACGTTCCGCATTCTCAATCACCATGACACTGGCATTGGGTACGTTGACCCCAACCTCAATCACGGTGGTCGCCACGAGAATCTGTGTCTCGCCACTGGCGAACCGCTGCATCTCTGCGTCCTTCTCCTGCGCTTTCATCTTGCCATGTACCTTCCCTACCTTACATTCTGGGAATTCCTTGCTTATTTGCTCATACCCCTCCTCAAGGTTTTTGAGGTCAATCTTCTCGCTCTCTTGAATCAGTGGGAAGACACAATACACTTGATGACCCTTCTGAATTTCCTGTCTCACCTTATCATAAATATGGTCACGGTGACGGTCGAACATGTGGACGGTGTAAATCGGCTTGCGACCCGGTGGCAACTCGTCGATGACGCTGACATCAAGGTCTCCGTAGACAGTCATGGCAAGCGTTCGTGGGATAGGTGTGGCTGTCATCACCAGTACATGGGGCGGCACGGTGTTCTTCTGCCACATCTTGGCGCGTTGGGCAACACCAAAGCGGTGCTGCTCGTCGATGACCACCAGTCCCAGTTGATGGAAAAGCACATTGTCCTCAATGACTGCGTGCGTACCCACCAGGATATTAATGTCACCAGTTCTTAGTCCATCGAGGACCGCTTCTCTCTTCTTGCCCTTTACCGTTCCTGTAAGCAACTCAACACGTACAGGCATGTTGCCTAGGAAACCACGGATGGTCTGCAGATGCTGCTCTGCCAAAATCTCAGTGGGAGCCATGATGCACACTTGACAACGGTTGTCGACAGCCATGAGCGCACTCATCAGTGCCACCAGTGTTTTGCCCGATCCAACATCGCCCTGCAGCAGACGGTTCATCTGTCTACCCGAACCCATATCCTTGCGAATTTCCTTCAGCACCCGTTTCTGCGCCCCAGTGAGTTCGAACGGAAGATGTTCATTATAGAATGTGTTGAACGCATCGGCAATACGGGAGAACACGATTCCACGGAAACGCCTCATCCTGTCGCGCGCATAACGGAGAATGCCCAATTGCACGTAGAACAGTTCTTCGAACTTCAGTCGTGTCTGCGCCCTCCTCAGTTTGTCGGCAGACTGGGGAAAATGGATGTTGCGGATTGCCTCATCATACGACATGAGGTGAAAGTGTTCCACAAGGTAAGGACTCAATGTCTCAGCGAAAGGTTGGTCAGACAACTCCAGTAGCTTACGTGTCAGCTTGCACAACGCAGGGGAGTTGAGTCCCTTGCGTTTCATCTTCTCCGACGTATTGTAACTGGGTGCAAACATGTTGACTGTTACACCCTGTCCTCCACGCAGTTCCTCCTGCCGGTTGCTCACCCTCTCCATCTCCGGGTGAGCGATACTGAAATGTCCATTGAAAGGGATTGGCTTGCCGAACACAATATAGGGCACGTTATAGTCGTAGTCCTTGAGCACGTACTTGATGCCTTGAAACCATACCAGTTCCACAACCCCAGTGCCGTCGGAGAAACGCGCCACTAATCGCCGTCCCTTGCCTTCGCCCACAACGTCAGACGAGAGGATGCGTCCCATGATTTGCACGTAGGGCATTGCCCCATCAATCTCACTAATCTGGTAAATACGGCTCTTGTCGACATACTTGTACGGATAGTACGTCAACAGGTCACCTACGGTCCTTATGTCCAACTCCGATGCGAGCAGCTCAGCACGCGCCGGACCGACACCCTGTAAATATTTTATGTCTTGCAATTGGCTTATCATCGGTGCAAAGGTAGCACAAACTTCGCAAAACACAAAATTACTTCACGCCAATTGAGGCAATCTGACTTTATCATGTATAAACTTACATTTATTATCCATTTTCACATGTTTATGCATTTTATTGTCAACTAATGTTTGCAGTTTCAGTTATTATCCGTACCTTTGCACCATCAAAACAACACAGACACAAAATAAAGTCAACTATTAGACAGGCAGTGTTATATACAGACTCTATATAAATAAACATTTTCAAACAGACAAATCATGGATTCTAAGAAAGTATTGGAGAATTTGAAGATGCGCTTTCCCAACGAGCCAGAGTATCATCAGGCAGTGGAGGAAGTGCTGAGCACAATCGAGGAAGAGTACAACAAACACCCGGAATTCGACAAGGTGAACCTTATCGAAAGACTGTGTATTCCAGACAGAGTATACCAGTTCCGTGTCACTTGGATGGACGACAAGGGCAATATCCAGACAAATATGGGCTATCGCGTACAACACAACAACGCCATCGGTCCCTACAAGGGAGGTATCCGCTTTCACCAGAGTGTGAACCTTGGTATACTGAAGTTCCTCGCCTTCGAGCAGACTTTCAAGAACTCACTCACAACATTGCCGATGGGTGGCGGCAAGGGCGGCTCAGACTTTTCACCACGCGGCAAGAGCAACGCAGAGGTGATGCGCTTCTGCCAGTCGTTTATGCTTGAATTGGCGCGCCACATCGGTCCTGACGTGGACGTTCCAGCTGGCGACATAGGAGTGGGCGGACGTGAGGTTGGTTACATGTTTGGCATGTACAAGAAACTCACACGCGAATTCAGCGGCACATTCACAGGCAAAGGCCGTGAGTTCGGAGGCTCACTCATCCGTCCAGAGGCTACAGGCTACGGAAACGTTTACTTCCTCATGGAGATGTTGAAGACCAAAGGTATGGACCTGAAGGGCAAGACAGTGCTTGTGTCCGGTTCGGGCAATGTGGCACAATACACAGCTGAGAAGGTTCTTGAACTGGGCGGCAAGGTTGTCACCATGTCTGACTCCGATGGCTACATCTACGACCCGGACGGAATCGACAGGGAGAAGCTCGACTACATCATGGAACTCAAGCAAGTGTACCGCGGACGCATCAAGGAGTATGCTGACAAGTACGGTTGCAAGTATGTGGCAGGTGAGAGACCATGGCACGAGAAAGGTGACATCGCACTTCCGTCTGCTACACAGAACGAGATAAACGAAGAGCAGGCGAAGGCTCTCGTGGCAAACGGTGTCATCGCTGTGTCCGAGGGTGCTAACATGCCGTCCACACCTGGAGCTATAAAGGTGTTCCAGGAAGCCAAGATTCTTTACGCTCCGGGCAAGGCTGCCAACGCTGGTGGCGTGTCAGTGTCAGGGCTGGAGATGAGCCAGAACTCAGAGCGTTTGTCATGGACTGCAGAGGAGGTGGACAACCGTCTACACATGATCATGGAGGACATCCACAGCAACTGTGTGAAGTACGGAACGGAAGCCGACGGCTACGTAAACTACGTGAAGGGAGCTAATGTGGCTGGATTCATGAAGGTTGCAAAGGCTATGATGGCACAGGGTATCGTATAAAGAACTACTTTATAATTGTAGAGGGGACATCCGCTTAGTGGATGTCCCCTCTATCTGTATGCTCTGCATGAGCGTTGTCTAACGTTAGTAGGTGCGGTGTCCCACCGCACAATTCTGTCTATATACTCTGCATGAGTGTTGTCTAATGGACATGTAAAAGCGTTAAAAAAGAGTTAAACTGGAGGTGGTCTGTACGTGTGTATTTCAAACAATACTACTTTTGCGGTGTCTTAGTTAAGTAGTACACTAAGAAACAAAAGAATATTGGACAATAAAAGACAATAAACGATAGAAATATGTTGGAAGTAAATGACGTGACATTCGCCTACAGGAAAGGCGTGAACGTGCTGGAGCATTTCAGTTTGAACATCAGTGAAGGGGGCATCTACGGTCTTCTTGGCAAGAACGGTACGGGAAAAAGTACTCTTCTTTATCTCATCATGGGACTGCTCCGTCCGCAGGACGGTAAGGTCAAGTACAACGGTGTGGACACAAGCCTGCGTCAGCCGCAACTGCTGGAGGACATGTTTATCGTGCCAGAGGAATACAACCTGCCAGCAATACCGCTGAAGAAATACGTGGCTGCACTTAAACCCTTCTATCCACGTTTTGATGAGGAAATGCTCTACAGAATACTGGATTGTTTCGAATTGCCAGACGACATCAACCTCGGGGCACTCAGTATGGGGCAGAAGAAAAAGGTGTACATGTGCATCGCTTTGGCGGCGAGGACACACCTGCTGGTGATGGATGAGCCTACCAATGGACTCGACATCCCGTCCAAGAGTCAGTTTCGGAAGATTGTAGCTGGAAATATCGATGAGGACCAGACTGTGATTATCTCGACCCATCAGGTACGTGACGTGGAGCTCCTGCTCGATCATGTGACGATGATTGAGCGCAACAAGGTTCTGCTCAATACAAAGATGGACAAGTTGTTCGGTGACGATGAGGTCATCAACCTGGAGGAAGTATTCAATAAACTGTTGTC
Source organism: Alistipes ihumii (assembly GCA_963626085.1). Lineage (GTDB taxonomy): Bacteria > Bacteroidota > Bacteroidia > Bacteroidales > Bacteroidaceae > Colivivens. The sequence goes on from CAVFVJ010000009.1 coordinate 25,743, forward strand.
AGACGAAAAAATGAAAGGAGAATAACCATGGAGAACTTCAATAAACAACGATTCTGCAAATATGCAAACTGGGACCTGACCATCAATAAGGGGTTCTACCGTAATCTGGCACTTGTAATATTCTTTACATTGCTTGGCGTTACCATCTGCTCGTTCCTTATTCGCTGGGGAATGTATGAACTGACAGACTCGGCGGAATTTTTCTCTGCAATCAGCTTCACTGGAGCCACCCTCTTCTCTATCCTCACTTTCGAACTGTTCGTTGCCTGTGGCTGCGTGTTCCATCCGTTGCGCAACAAACAGGGACGGATAACCAACCTTACTCTGCCCGCAACCAGTCTTGAGAAATACTTCTGGCACATCGGTCTGTGTGTGGTAGGGACTATTGTGATAGGACTGGTCAGCGTCGCTGTCTGCGATGCACTCAACGCCCTGATGACAGTTTGTACAGTGGACCATGCGACTGTGCGCTCCCTCTTCACCGCCACGTTCAATCCTGTGAATTGGGGAGGCGGTGATTTTGTGATGGTCTTAAAGATGAGCGATACAGCCGTTAATGGAGAGACTGTCGATGGTTTTCTTGACAATCTGCTCTACTCCTCAGTCTTCTTCGTCTATGCGGCAGTGTTGTTGCAGGCTGGTATCTACACGTACGGCAACTCAGTGAGGTACAAGTACAATATCCCTATCACGTATGTAATACTACAGTTCACTGGCTTCATACTGTTCATCCTGTTCATAGTGACGACTGCTGTTCTCGGTGATTGTCTGGGCGATGTCAGTGATGAGACAGCTGAGAGTATTGTCAAGGCATTGCCTGCCTTTATCTATACGGTGGCGGCTGTGCTAACTCTGCTTGGGGTGCTGTTCTTCGTGTGGGCGTACAGGCGGTACACGAGAGCGCAACTGACGAGCCGCTTTAATAAATAATAAGGTGTGGCATTATGACATTCAATGGAAAGAAAGCAATTTACCTGCAAATCGCAGACTTAATATGCGATGATATCTTGCTGGGGAAGAGCGGAGAGGAGGAACGCATCCCCTCGGTGAGGGAGACTGCAGCTGAGGTTGAAGTGAACAGCAATACGGTCATGCGGTCGTACGATTGGTTGCAAAACCACCAGATAATATACACCAAGCGCGGACTCGGTTACTTCGTGTCGCCCGATGCCAAGAACCATATCAAGGTAATGCGCCGGGAAGAGTTCTTCGAAGAGTCTGTGCCTGAGCTGGTGAAGACGATGCAGACCTTAGGAATAACAGTTGAGGAATTAATAAAAATAATAGACAAGGCAAATGGGAAATAAGACAATGGCGATGGTAGCTGCAATGGCAGTTGTCACGCTCCTTACATCATGTGACCCGCATGGCGGACGCACGAAAGACTTCCGTGACTCTGCGAAATGGGGAAAGGTGGTACGTGTGGACCTGGACATGGAGAAGTTCTCGGAGATTGAACTATGGTCGGCTGCCGACATCGAGTTCTTCCAGTGCGACTCTTTCCATGTGCAGTTGGAAGGCAACGAGAAGGCGATTGACGCTTACAAATTCGAGACTGTGGCAGACACCTTGGCGGACTCCACTGTTACTGCCCGTCTCTTGGCTACATGGGACAAGGATAGATACTCGAACGACATTCCGACAGTACGTCTGCGTGTCTATGCGCCCACGCTCCACTCGATACTTGTGGGCGGTGAAGGCGATGTGGACCTGAGGGATTCAGTTAAAGTGGGCGACCTGACAGTCGGTGTCAGTGGCTCGGGGGATGTGGATATCCGTACCCTTGACTGTGGCAACCTTAAGGTGGACGTGAGTGGTTCAGGTGACGTGAGTGTGAAGCGTCTCAACGCCAAGTCGCTGTACTCAGTCATTAACGGCTCGGGCGAGGTGCGTGTGCGCAGAGGCACTTTAGATGGTGACGCTACAGTTGAGGTCTACGGCTCGGGCGACTTTGACGGAGAATTGTGGTGTCGTAGTGTCTACGCATCGTCGCAGGGTGCTGGCGACATCGACCTTGAAGTGGAATGCGACGAGCTGACCGTCATTTCGGAAGGTTCGGGCGACGTGGAAGTGGAGGGGAAGACCTCTGTGCTGAAGAAATCACGTCAGGCTCTCGGAACAACGACCACGAAGAAACTGAAGGCAGGGAGTGTTGAATACATCAAATGACCAGAAAGTATACGAAGAAATGAAGAAAACAGTAAAGGCACTGATTGTGCTTATGATGGTGGCTGCACAGGCCATCGCCCAAACCGCTACAGACGGTGTGTTTTTCAAGGTTGAAGGCAAGGGGCTGAAACAACCGTCTTACTTGCTCGGTACGGTACACCTCATCCATGGCGACTACACTCACAAAATAGCAGGGCTCGATTCACTCCTGGACAATGTGGGTTGTCTGGCTACCGAACTCAAGATGGAATACCTACTGCATCCGGAAACGGTGAACCAGACTCCTGACCTCGGGTTCTCCCATGAGGACAGCATGAAGGCAGAGACACTTATCCCACCCATACTCGCTGAGTTTTCCGACACGTCGAAGCCCGACCCTTATACCCGTTGCCTGACTCAAGAGCAACTCGATTCGCTTGACGCGGCTATGCAGTTCTTCAACTTTGACGCAATCATCAAGATGTTGCCGCAGACGCAGGGTCTTGCCGGCTTGGGCTCCTACCGTAGGATAGACCCGTTTTCGATGGCGCAGCTCGCTCCAGTATTGCTGACAGTGAAGCAACTACAGAACTCCATCATGAGTGGCTATTCGCAGACTTACCAGATGATGGACCATGCCATCATGCTTGGTGTCAATTCGAAGAACGAGACGTACAAAGCGCAGCACCCAGAAACCGACGGGGACAAGGTTGTTTGCGTGGGACTTGACAGTTCGTATGCTTATGTGCAGTACCAGGAGAGTAAGTCGGTGAACATAAAGGAACTGTTGGACGGAATATCGACCAAGAAGATGGTGGATTTCATTTACGCCAAACTCATGAGCATCTACAAAAGTGGACAGGCTCTCGAACAGGTCGAGTCGCTCTACAGTCAAGGTAAAGGCACCGAAATCGTGAAGCTGGTTTCTGAAGCCGAGCCTGAAGGTTACAACAACAAAGAACTGGTGGACGGACGCAATAAGTACTGGATGACGCAGATTCCGGGACTCATGAAGAAACAACCGACTCTCGTGGCAGTGGGACTGGCGCATCTCTTGCCGACACCAGCGAGTGAGGGCATCGTCTCCATGTTGCGGAAACAAGGCTATAAGGTTACACCGATACACCCCTGATGGGCAATCGTTACACATCCTCAGCCATACTCTCCAGCCGGAGTGTATGGCTGAGTCCTTTAAGACTCTCCAGTTAGGAAAATATTTTTCTCTGACTGGAGAAAAATATTTCCCCAGTTGGAAAAAACTTGAAGACCTTCGAGTGAAAATTCCAAGACCTTCGAGTGAACGTCCCGTTTTCACTCGCGCAATACAATAAAAAGGAGTTGTGAATCGTTACTGTAATAATAGGTACAAAACATCCAATGTATAATATTCAAAGTGAAGATAAATGATTGACTATATAAGAGGGAAAGTGGCAGAACTAACACCTGCATCGGCTGTTGTGGAATGCGCTGGTGTGGGTTACGCACTGAATATCTCACTCAACACTTTTACGGACATCCAGAATAAGGAAGAGGTGAAACTATATGTTTATGAGTCCATTCGCGAGGACGCATGGACTCTCTATGGTTTCGTGTCAAAGCACGAACGGACCCTGTTCCTGTTGCTCATCTCCGTATCTGGAGTGGGTGGCAACACCGCACGCATGGTACTCTCGTCCTTCTCGGTAGCGGAGATAGTGAACATCGTGACAGACGGCAACGACCGTCTGCTTACTACGGTGAAGGGCTTGGGCAAGAAGACTGCCCAGAAAATCATACTGGAGTTGAAGGACAAGATTGACTCTGTTGGCATCGATGTACAACCGTCAAGCAGTAACGCCAATACAGTTGTCTCTCTCAACAAAGAGGTGCACGACGAGGCAGTCGAGGCACTGAAGATGCTTGGTTTCCCACCGGCTCCTGTAAGTAAGGTTGTCAAAGCCATTCTTGCCGATGAGCCTGACGCTCCAGTGGAAAAAGTCATCAAGATGGCGTTGAAGATGCTTTGACCGAGCAACCAGACTACACTGAACCTGAATGAAGACTAAAAAGAAACTATCCCTGTCATTTGTCATCTGGACAGTCGCACTTGCCGTAGCTGTAGGTGCGATGTCGGATGCGTCGGTGGTGGCTTTCTTCACCTCGTCGGGTTCTGTTCGGTCTGAGAACAGGTCTCTGCCTACGGTACAGGCTGTGGACACCGCCACACGGGTCAAGGTGAAGAAGACCGATTATCCGGCTGGCGAGACTCCAGTGGAGACTTCGATGGACTTGGCGAACCCAGATAACCTCAAGCAGGACGTGGGTGAGTACGACGAGAAGACTGGCTACTACAGGGTGGGCACTAAGTTGGGCGACAACTATCTGAGTGCACCTTACCTCATGACTCCAGAGGAGTACATAAGATGGAACTCGCGCAAGGTACTGAACGAGTATTTCCGTCAGAGGAACGACTCGCTGTTCTCGCGCAAGGGCAAGGACGAGTTCGACTTCACCGACATGCACTTCGACCTCGGTCCGGCTGAGAAGATTTTCGGTCCAGGCGGAGTGAGGATAAAGACGCAGGGAAGTGCGGAACTGAAGATGGGGGTCAACTATCAGTTCACTGACAACCCTTCGTTGGCGGAGCGCAACCGTAAGACTACCGAATTTGACTTCGACGAGAAGATAAACCTTAACGTCAATGCCAGCATTGGCGACAAGATGAGTTTCTCGTTGGGCTACAACACAGATGCATCGTTCGACTTCGACAGCAAGAACTTGAAACTCAGTTATGAGGGCAAGGAAGACGAGATTGTGAAACTGTTGGAGGCTGGTAACGTCACGTTCCCATCGAACAACTCGCTGGTACGTGGAGCGCAGTCGCTCTTCGGTATCCGTACCGACTTGCAGTTCGGCAAACTCAATCTCCAGACTGTTGTCTCACAGAAGAAATCCAAGTCGACCTCCGTCTCCTCCACTGGAGGAGCGCAACTGAACTCTTTCGAGATTGAAGCTTGCAACTATGATGAGAATACCCACTTCTTCCTTTCGCAGTATTTTAGGGACACATATAATCAGGCTTGCTCCACTCTCCCCACCATTACGTCGGGTGTAAACATCACACGCATTGAGATTTGGGTGACCAACACCTCGGGAGCTACGGAGAACACCAGAGACATCATTGGTTTTGTGGACCTCGGTGAAAGTAGTAAGATTAGCAATGACATGTGGACGGGTCTGGGACAGTCTGTTCCGCAGAACTCATCGAACAACCTCTACTCCACGATGAGCAACGACTACTCATCCGCACGAAATATCGACCAGACAAGTACTGTGCTCGAAGCTAACGGACTGAAGGGCGGAGTTGACTACGAGAAGGTAGAGAACGCACGTCTTCTGTCTTCGTCTGAATACACGCTCAACTCCTACCTCGGCTATGTGTCGCTGAGTTCTGCGCTTCGCTCCAACAGTGTTCTTGCCGTTGCATATGAATATACTTATGGCGGCAATACCTATCAGGTGGGCGAGTTTTCCTCCAATATCAAGGACAACGACCAAGCTCTGTTTGTGAAACTCTTGAAGAACACCAGTAACTCTCCAAAGATGGGCAACTGGGACTTGATGATGAAGAACGTCTATTCGCTCAATGCACAGTCGTTGCAGAAAGAGAAGTTCAGACTCGACATAAAGTACCTCAGCGACACTACTGGTGTCTACCTGTCGTACATCCCGGAGAACAACTTCAAGAACACAACCCTCTTGAAGATGATGAACCTCGACCGTCTGGACGACAATCTGAAGACCAATCCAAACGGGAAGTACGACTACATTGACGGATACACGGTGCTCGCGTCCAAGGGTAAGGTCATCTTCCCCGTGGTAGAGCCGTTCGGAGACTGGCTCGCGACGAAACTGGTGGACGAGACCTTGGTGAACAAGTACTGCTACTTCGAACTGTACGACTCAACGAAGACCGTGGCGAAGCAGATTGCAGAGAAAAACAAGTTTATGCTGACGGGTGAGTATAAAGGCTCATCGGGCAGTCAGATTTACTTGGGACAGGACTACATTCCACAAGGTTCTGTGGTTGTGACAGCAGGTGGCGTGACCCTCACTGAAGGGTCGGACTATACCGTGGACTACAGCACTGGCTACGTGACCATCATCAACCAGAGCATCATCGATGCAGGAACCAACGTGAGCGTGAGTATGGAGAGTCAGGAGGCTTACTCGCTCATGCGCAAGACTATGCTCGGAGTGAACTGGACGTACGACTTTTCTAAGAACTTCCAGTTGGGCGGTACATACATGAGACTCACCGAACAGCCGCAGACCACCAAGGTGACGATGGGCAGTGAACCACTGAACAATACGCTTTGGGGACTCAGCATGAACTGGAAACAGAACAGCCAGTGGCTTACGAATATGATTGACAGGTTGCCGTTCATAGAGGCTATTCAACCTTCAAGCATCAACTTCACGGGCGAATTCGCGCAACTCATCGCTGGCAAGGCTAAGGGGGTGCAGTCTAACGCCTCCTACCTCGACGACTTCGAAGAAACCAAAAGGGCTTACGACTACAGTACGCCAAGTGCGTGGATGCTCAGTTCCACACCTGCGGACATGGATTACGGAACATTGTCTGACTCAGTGCTCTACGGTTACAACCGGGCGCGATTGGCATGGTACACTATTGACCCTTTGTTTACACGCCGTAGCTCATCGCTCACCCCAGCACACATAAAGAACGACCTTGACCAATTGTCGAACCATTACGTGCGTGAGGTCTATGTGCGTGAGGTCTACCCGAACCGTGATGTCAATCAAGGCGAGAGTAATACCCTCTCCATCCTCAACCTTGCCTACTACCCGAATGAGCGTGGTCCATACAACCTCGACCCAGATGTGGATGTCAACGGGCATCTGAACGATCCGGCTAAACGCTGGGGCGGTATGATGCGCAAGATTGACGTGAGCGACTTCGAGACTTCCAATATTCAGTATGTGGAGTTTTGGTTGCTCGATCCGTTCGTCTACACGAGTCAACTGAACGACGGCAAACGCTACGGTGGTGACCTTGTGCTCAACCTTGGTGACATCAGTGAAGACGTACTGAAGGACGGAAAGAAATTCTATGAGAGCGGACTGCCTGTCAGTGACGCCTCGTCAGTCTCTTATACTACGTGGGGAAAAGTGCCGAACGAGAAGAGTGTGGTCTATTCGTTCAGTACAGAGAGCGGTGCGCGCCAGAAGCAGGACGTGGGACTCAACGGACTCTCGTCTGCGGAGGAACGTACTTACGGGGCTTATGCCAATTACTTGAACACCATCAAGTCGAAGGTGCGTCAGGAGGTGTACGACTCCATCTACAATGACCCGGCAGGCGACAACTACCATTATTTCCGTGGGTCGGACTACGACACGTACCACACGTCTATCCTCGATAGGTACAAATACATAAACAACACGGAGGGCAACTCTCCGACATCCAGTGGAAGCGGTGAGTCGTACAGTACGGCTTACAAGACTACTCCCGATGCAGAGGATATCAACCAGGACTACACGATGAACGAGTATGAGAACTTCTACAAATATGTTGTCAGTCTGCGACCGGAGGACATGACAGTTGGTAAGAACTTCATTGTGGACGAGAGAAAAACATCTGTGAGCTTGAGGAATGGTAAGAAGGAGGATGTTACGTGGTATCAGTTCCGCATTCCTGTGGAAGAGGGCACAGCCGTGGGCAGTATAAATGACATGAGTAGCATCCGTTTCATGCGTCTTTACTTGACAGACTTCGAGGAACCGGTAGTTTTGAGGTTCGCTTCCTTCGACCTCGTGGGCGGTGAGTGGCGCAACTACTCAAAGGCTCTGTACACAGGCGACAAGCCTAGTACGAGCGGTACACTGGAGACGGCAGCGGTCAATATAGAGGAGAACAACGACAAATCGCCTGTCAACTATGTGCTTCCTCCAGGAGTGACACGTGTGGTTGACCCGAACCAGCCACAACTCACGCAGGCGAATGAGCAGGCTCTTGCCATTACGGTGAAGAATCTCGCACCGGGTGACGCACGTGCAGTCTATAAGGACATGAACAAGGACTTGCGGAAGTACAAGCACATACAGATGTTCGTACATGCCAATGCCCTGGAGGGCGACCAGAGTCTGCAGAATAATCAGATGAGTGTATTCGTGCGTTTGGGAAGTGACTACAAGAGCAACTACTACGAATATGAGATTCCGCTGACACTTACTCCAGAGGGACGCTACGATACTTATACTACAGCCGGTTGCGAGGCTGTGTGGCCAGAGGCAAACATGCTGGATATTGATTTCGACCTGCTGACTCAGGTGAAACATGCTCGTAATGTGGCGAGAGCCAACAACCAGGCGAGTTACACGCAACTCTATTACGAGTACGACCCTGACCGACCGAACAACAAGGTGAGCGTGATGGGTAATCCGTCGCTCGGTGAGGTGAAGACCATGATGATAGGTGTGAGGAACAACGGTAACGTAATCAACTCTGTGGAGGTGTGGGTTAATGAACTGCGTCTGCAGGACTACAATAATGATGGTGGTTATGCGGCACAGGGCAACCTCAATGTACAGTTGTCGGACTTGGGTAGTGTCAATCTCACGGGGCATGTGGAGAGTGCTGGTTTCGGTGGACTGGAGGAAGGAATCTCCTCACGCCGCGACGACAACCTCTATGAATGGAGCGTCACCACCAGTTTCGACCTCGGACGATTGTTCCCAGAGAAGTGGAAGTTCAGTCTTCCGCTCTATTATTCATACTCATGGCAGAAGGTGTCGCCCAAGTACAATCCGTTCGATACGGACATGTTGCTGAAGGACGCACTCGATGAATGTGGAACTCGGGCAGAGCGCGACTCTCTGTCGAACCTTACGGAGACGATAGTGAGGAACAAGAACTTCTCGTTGAGCAACTGGAAATCCAATTACCAGAGTCGTGTTCCGATGCCGTACGACCCAGCCAACTTCTCGTTCAGCTACTCCTACAGTCAACAGTACAAGACTGGTGAGACTACCGTGTACGAGAACGATGAGAACTGGAAGTTCAATATGGGCTACAGTTATTCGCCTAAGTACAAGGCGTTGGAGCCGTTCAAGAATATCAAGGGTAAGTCGAAGTGGCTGGACCTCATCAAGGCGCAGAACCTCAGTTACCTGCCGCAGAGTATTCAGTTCAATACGGACATCACACGTAGCTACTATGAGTTTCTGGAAAGGGACATCGATGCTGGCACGCAGTTGCCCGTCACATGGTCGCAGCAGTTCCTGTGGAACCGTCAGTTCTCCCTACGCTGGGACATCTTCAAGTCACTGAAACTACAGTACACGTCTGCCACGCACGCTGAGATTGAAGAGCCGTACACTCCTGTCAACAAAGACCTCTATCCCGATGCATACGATGCGTGGAAGGACTCGGTGAAGACCAGTCTTGCCCATTTCGGACGGCCACTGACTTACTCTTCTTCATTCAATGGGTCATACTCGGTGCCGCTGAGTAAGATACCTGTACTCGACTGGATGACTCTCGACGGTAGCTATGCTAGCACATACGGGTGGAACCGTGGTACGGAGATGGAGGACGGCACATCACTGGGACATACTGCCAATACGTCGCGTACGGTGAACATCAACGGTAAGATCAATTTCGAGACTCTCTACAAGAAGTCGAAGTTCCTGAATGAAGTAAACCAACGGTTCTCGTCGAACAAGAAGAAGACTGCCACGAACAAGAAGACTACAAAGTCTACTGCCAAGACTTCCAAGGACGCTGACGGCAAGGATAAGACTGCTGACGGCAAGGATAGTAAGAATAGTGGTAACTCAGCGGCTCAGAGCAAAAACAAGAAGAAAAGTTTCACTAAGGAATACACTCTCAACGACTCTACTTATACGGAGGTGAAGCACGGACAGAAAACTAAACGTATCATCGTGAAGGCGACGACCAAAGAGGGTAAGACGTATGAACTGAAGTACAAGAAGGTGGATGAGAATACCATAAGGGTGAAGAACCTCGACACCGCACAGGTGAAGATTACGGTGACTGCCAAAGACCCACTGGATGATAAGGGATGGTACAAGACCGTGCAGACTGTGGCGCGCGGACTGATGATGGTGCGCAATGCAAGTTTTACTTACCGCAATACCTACACTATGACTCTTCCGGGCTTTAAGACGGAGATAGGCGACGCATTTGGACAGAAGTCTGTCAACGGTATTCTGTCCCCAGGACTCGATTTCGCCTTCGGTGCCGTTGGCAACGGATATGTGGACAAGGCGGTGCGCAACGGATGGCTCATCCAGGGCGACTCGAATATAACAACGCCTGTGACCACCAATGCGACGGAGGACTTGCAGGTGAGGGTGACTCTCGAACCGTTGCGTGACTTGAAGGTGGACCTCAATGCAAGTCGTACTGTCAATAGGTCGAGGAGTATACAGTTCATGTATGACGGAATGCCGACAACCCAAAGCGGTAGTTTCAATATGACGGTGATAACTGCCAAGACAGCCTTCTCTGGTTCGGGAAACATAAATAATAACTACAGTTCCAAACCGTTCAATGACTTCCTCTCTAATATTCCAGTCATACAGGCGAGGGTGCAGAAACAGTATGAGAACTCTGTCTATCCAGTCGGGACAGGCAGTGGCTATGAGGGTAAAGTCTACGACCCTGCCAACGGTGAGGTTAATCAATACTCCGCAGACGTGCTTGTGCCTGCGTTCCTCGCAGCCTACACAGGAGGCAATGCGTCAAGCAGTAGCCTGGATATTTTCCCAACCATACTGAAGATGATGCCCAACTGGAAGTTTACTTATAGTGGTCTGTCTAAGTTGGCTTGGTTCTCGCAGCGTTTCAAGAGTTTCAATGTCAACCATGCCTACAAAAGTGTCTACGCAGTCGGAGCGTACAACTCGTACACCAATTATATGGGCTATATGGATAATCTGGGCTTCATCCTTGATGTGACGTCTGGCAATCCGATTCCGAGCAGTATGTACAATATCAGCACTGTATCCATAACGGAGTCATTCTCCCCACTTATTGGTGTGGACATGACGTTCAATAGTGGGATGACTGCAAAATTGGAGTACAAGAAGACCCGGTCACTCAACCTTAGTCTCACGTCTGTGGCTCTTACTGAGAACTATTCGAACGACATAGTCATTGGTCTGGGTTATAAACTGAAAGACTTGAATCTCTTTGGAGCCAAGAGGATACAGTCTGGTCAACCCAAGAACAAGAAAAAGAACTCTAAGGATGAGAGTACAGCCAAGAGTACTAACACAAGAGTGGGAGGGGTGAGTCACGACCTGAACCTGCGTGTAGATTTTTCTTACCGTATGCAGAACGCCTTGAACCGAAACATACAGACAACTGTGACCACTGCCACTAACGGAAGTACCGCTTACAAACTTGCCATCTCTGCCGACTATACGTTCAGTAGACTTCTGACACTTAGTGGCTATCTCGATTGGCAGAAGAACGTGCCGCTCGTCACTACAAGCTCATACCCGACGACAACGGCAGACTTCGGTATAAGTTGTAAATTCTCTCTAACAAGATAGTTATGACTAACGGGATTACGATACGGACATTGATAGAGTCAAAGGACTGGGCTGGACTGGGCAATCTGTTCGCACGCCAGTCGAATGCAGACTTTAGAAGGACAGAGTCTCTGGTTCGGGAATCAGTGATGCCGTACCTGTCGAACGATGATTTCTGGGATACTTACATGCACTTGATGATGTTCCGGCGTCAGTCTTTCCTCGCTTGCATCTGCTCCATAGGCGAACTTGCCAAGACTGGCAGACTGGACTTCAGTAGCCAGAAGGCAGTAGAACTGGCGCAATGGATGAGGCTGACATCTCCAGAGTCCGAGGCTAAGGTAGTGAGGATGGCTGTGCCGTTGCTTGTGACTGGTGAGCAGATACTCTCTCTCTTCCACCTGTTCAGTTTTACAGATGAGAAAAGTAAGGTTGCGGTGTTGGTGAAGGAGACTTCTCCTCATGCTTATTACGCATTGTTCGAAACACTGAAACAAGTACTGGACGACAGTCAACTATTGCGTGCCGCTTGTCTTGCGGTAATGAGGAAAAGCGATGACCTTTCGTTCAACATGGCAAGTATATTGAAGAGTTACTTCGGACTGGACGATATCAGAAGCTCGTTCTCATTGCGCATAGAACCATACGAACTGAGCTTCATCGACAGGTCGTACGAGAATTTCTTGTGTGTTTTGTATGGCAAACGGCCGCAGATGTGATAATTACATTATAAAATAGGAGAAAAGAATATGTGTCTTACATTGTATGAACTCAACTTGCAAGTTAAGGCGGTCGTCGAAGACTGTTTCTGTGAACCAGTATGGATTCAGGCAGAACTCAGCTCTGTGTCTGAACGTAGCCCTCACTGCTATCTTGAATTTGTACAGAAGTCTGAACGCGGAAACACTTTCATTGCCAAGGCAAGAGGACATGTGTGGGGGAATCGTTGGGCGGTGTTGCGGCGTTACTTTGAGCAGACAACGGGCCAACAGTTGAGTGCTGGCATGCAGGTGATGGTACAGGTGGAGGTCACATTCCATGAACAGTATGGTTTCTCTCTTAATGTGGTCGACATCAACCCGACCTATACTTTAGGTGATATTGCCCGTCGACGACAGGAGATAATGCGTAGGTTGGAAGAAGAGGGGGTGGTCAACCTTAATAAAGAACTGGAATTGCCACGGTTGGTACAGCGTGTAGCGGTCATTTCGTCGGAGGGTGCCGCTGGCTGGGGTGACTTCTTGAATCAACTGCAAAACAATGCCTACGGATTGGCGTATGAAGTGAGGCTCTTTCCAGCCGTGATGCAGGGGGAGCGTGTTGAACAATCGGTCATTGACGCACTGGACAATATAGCAGCTGAATTGGAGCGCTGGGATGTGGTGGTGATTGTCCGTGGTGGCGGTGCCACGTCTGACCTTACAGGGTTCGACAATTTGCGGTTGGCTGAGAACGTGGCTAACTTCCCTCTTCCCATTATCACGGGTATAGGACATGAGAGGGATGATACGGTGATAGATATGATTAGTCATACACGAGTTAAGACCCCTACGGCAGCTGCAGAGTTTATCATTCAATTGGGAGTGGAGCAACTGACGCTGCTTGACGCTCTGAGACAGTCGCTTACGGAGGGTGTGCTAAACCGTCTACATAAGGAAGAACTGCGTCTGGAGAATATTGTCGGTAATTTGCCCTCTTTGGTGCGACTCTTCAGTGCCACCCAGCGTCACATACTCATGGACATGAGTGTAAGTCTGCGCAATTTCGTCAAGTCCTTGTTGGAAGAGAAACGCCATCGGTTGAGGCTATGTGCAGTCCAGATGGACGGAGCAGATCCAGCCCACTTGTTGAAGTTGGGATTCAGTGTGACGCGGTTCAATGGTAAGGCAGTACGTGATGCGTCATTGCTTGCAGTTGGAGATGAACTTGAAATAACATTAGAGAAAGGAACGGTTAAATCGGTTGTAAAAGAATAAATAGCTATGGATGATAATATGACATACGAAACGGCAATGGCGAAGTTGGAGGCGATTGTCAAGGAGATAGGTTCGGGTAACATCGGCGTCGACGAACTGGCGGATAAGTTGAAGGAAGCCAAATCACTACTGGCGTTCTGTGAGAAAAGACTGAAACAGACAGAGAGTGACGTGGATATGATGCTGGAAAAATAACCACGTTCCAGTTGTTTCCATATAGTGATTTGTTTGTAATGCAGGGATAACACCCGTCGTGTTCAAGTGCAGTCTTGGTGTTGCTCAATGCAAATTAATAATAAAAAGGTGTTGGTGGGTTTTGTCGGGTCAAATAAAATTGTTACCTTTGCCTCGATTAGTGATAAATCATCACGGGTCAGATTGTTAATTTTGTAAACGGACACGATGGAGAAAACCCTTGTAATACTCAAACCGAGTGCAGTGCAGAGAGCGTTGGTCGGTGAGGTGACGGCTAGATTTGAACGTAAAGGTCTCAGACTATGCGGAATGAAGATGATGCAGTTGACAGATGAGATACTTGACCAACACTACGCTCATTTGGCTTCTAAACCGTTCTTCCAGCGTATTAAGGACTCAATGATGGCTGCTCCGGTCGTGTGTTGTTGCTATGAGGGAGTTGACGCTGTTGAGACAGTTCGTACGATGACGGGCAGTACCAATGGACGGAAGGCTGCTCCTGGGACCATACGCGGTGACTATGGAATGAGTTTCCAAGAAAATATCATCCATACATCCGACTCTCCTGAAAATGCGGTGGCAGAACTTGCTCGATTCTTCAAACCAGAGGAAATCTTCGACTACAAGCCTGCCTCATTCCAATTCCTTTACGCAAATGATGAATATTAGACTGCGTACATGGGAAATACACAAGAACTAAACCAAATAGGCATGTAGGTGTCTATCTCTTATAAGAACTATATACTATGCTGGGATTTTTGAAAACTATAACATTGGTTGCCTTGACGATGACATCGTACCACGCCTCTGCCCAAGACATGTTGGCAAACAGAGCTCCGTCAGACAGGAAACTGACAGATTTGAAGGCAATCAAGATTAACAATACTTCCGCCTTTGTTGACCTCCACAATCCGGCAGGCAGCATCTATTCCACTTGGGATAACAAGTCTGCGCTGGTTGCTCCAGGCGTGTTGCCTCCAAATTACAAGGTGGATTTGAGGGAGTTTGCCATGCCTACTCCAAGCAGGAAGATTACATCGAGATATGGTGCCAGATGGGGCGGTCAGCACAGAGGTATCGACATCAAGGTCTATACAGGTGACACCATCTATGCTGCTTTTGATGGTAAGGTGAGGATAACAAAATACAATGCTGGCGGATGGGGCTATTACGTGGTTATACGTCATCCGAACGGATTGGAGACTCTTTATGGGCACTTGAGTAAGCAGCTGGTGAAAGAAGACCAGATTGTACGTGCCGGACAGCCGATAGGACTGGGCGGTAGTACGGGTAGGTCTTCAGGTTCACACCTTCATTTCGAAACTCGTCTGTTGGGTAAGGCAATAGATCCTGCGAAGATGTTTGATTTCGAGTCACAGGATGTTACGGGAGACTTCTATGTGGTGAACACTGGAAGAATCCAAAATTCTAAAACAGCGGTTGTCGCAAGCGCACTGACGGATGAGTGTGACGATGATCAAGATGACAGCTTCTCTTTGGCTTTACCTGACATGAAGCAGTCGAATGCGACTCGCGACAGTCAGTCGTCCACATCCAAGAACCATTCCACCTCTAGTGCAGAAACTATGCGGGGAGAGGCAACATATATCGTGAAGGACGGTGATAACCTCTATCGCATAGCCGTCAATCATGGTTTGACACTGAGTCAGTTGTGTAAATTGAACGGTTTGAAGCCCAATAGTAACATAACGCGTGGACAGGTGCTGAAGTGCCGTTAGTTGACAGTTGTGTGTGGCATAATGCCATGGCTATACATATTTTAATGCCCAGACCATTTGGTTTGGGCATTATTATTTTGTCGTAACAATAAAATGTCTTACCTTTGCCTTTAAATCGATGAATATGGATACTCCAGTACAATTTGAGGAAGAGATGGCTAAATGCCGTGACGTGTTTTCGAAGAAACTGTCTGACTATGGTGCTTCATGGCGTATATTGCGTCCTTCTTCAGTTACTGATCAGATATTGATAAAGGCGAAGCGTATACGTAGCCTTGAGGTTAAGGGAGTATCGCTGGTTGGTGAGGGGATTTATCCCGAGTTTCAGGCGATAGTCAATTACGGTATTGTCGGTCTGATTCAACTGGAGAAAGGATATACGGACAGGGTGGACATGACTGTAGATGAGGCGATGGCGTATTACGACAAATACGCTAAGGCTGCGTTGGAACTCATGCTCAAGAAAAACCATGATTATGATGAGGCGTGGCGTTCCATGCGAGTTAGTTCATATACCGACTTGATCCTCCAGAAATTGAACCGTACAAAAGAGATAGAGGGTCATGACGGCAAGACTCTGGTGTCTGAAGGTATCGACGCCAATTACCTGGACATGATCAACTACTCTGTCTTTGGACTGATAAAACTGGATTTCGGTGAATGAAAACCATGTGACGAGATGAGTGTATTGAACCGGATTATAGTGAACGCATGCCGTTTCCTGTTGGCCGTCACATTTCTTTTCTCAGGGTTTGTCAAGGCCAATGATCCACTTGGTACGGTACTGAAGATAAAGGACTATCTGGCAGCGTGGTCGTTTCCTCTTGTGCCGGACTTGTTTCTGGTGATGGTGGCAATAGCCCTTTCGTTCTTTGAATTCACTTTGGGACTGTACCTGTTCTTCGGCATGAGACGCGGGTGGGTGTCACGCATAACACTTGTGTTCATGCTACTCATGACCGCACTCACCGTTTGCATCTATGTGGCAAATCCAGTGAAAGACTGTGGGTGCTTCGGTGATGCTGTGGTGCTGACCAACGGACAGACACTGTTGAAGAATATAGTGCTGCTGGGTGCGGCTGTTGTCATCGCACTGTGGTATGACCGCCAGGTACAGATAATAAGTAGGCGGTTCTATTGGATGCTGTCCACAGTATTGAGCATGGGTATCATCGTGTATGCACTGTATTGTATCTATGCCTTGCCTGTAATCGATTTCCGTCCTTATCGGATTGGGACGGACTTGAGGGAGATGGTGAGGGTTCCCGATGGGCAAAGGCCTGAGTTCGAGAATACCTTAGTCTACGAGAAGGATGGGAAGACCATTGAACTTGGACTGGATGATGACGATCCCGACTCTTCGTGGACGTATGTAGAGACAAGGCGAAAGATGGTAGGCGGTATGGATAAGAGTGCGGCATCCAACTTCTTCATCATGGAGGATGATGCAGATATAACTGAAGAGATAATGCAGACAGACGGCTACATATTCCTGCTTGTCGCTCCAGATTTGAAGACTGCAGATGAGAGCATTATGGACAAGATAAACGACCTGTATGATTACTCGCAACAGGAGGACATGGAGTTCTATTGTCTTACAGCGTCCGACAAACAGGCGCAGGACAGGTGGGTGGACTATACAGGAGCTGAATATATAATATATACGTCGGATGCGGAGGTGCTCCAAACTATGATACGCTCCAATCCTGGACTTATGATACTTTGTGACGGCAGAATCATTGGGAAGTGGAGCAGCTGGAACTTCCCGTCTGCGGATGAGGTTGCTAAACTTATAAATATAAAAGACAGATAACTCAGTATTAATATTTAAAGGATAAAGACAATGAGAAAGAAAATTGTGGCAGGTAACTGGAAAATGAACAAGAACCTGCAGGAAGGCGTTGCTTTGGCAACAGAACTGAATGACATTCTTAAGGCAGAGAAGCCTAATTGCGATGTGGTGATTTGCACTCCTTTCATTCACCTCGCGACAGTCTCAAATGTGATTGACCATAGTGTGATTGGTCTTGGCGCAGAGAACTGTGCAGACAAGGCTTCAGGTGCTTATACTGGTGAGGTGAGTGCCGAGATGGTAAAATCCACAGGTGCTGAATATGTGATACTCGGTCACTCAGAACGTCGTGAGTATTATCACGAGACAGCTGAAATTCTCAAGGAGAAAGTAGATCTCGCTCTTGCAAATGGGCTGAAGATTATCTTCTGTATCGGTGAGAGTTTGGCTCAGCGTGAGGCAAACGAGCAGAACGCAGTGGTTAAGGCTGAACTTGAAGGCAGTGTGTTCCATCTGTCAGCAGAGGACTTCTCTAAGATTGTTATCGCATACGAACCGATTTGGGCTATCGGAACAGGCAAGACAGCTACTTCCGACCAGGCAGAGGAAATTCACGCTTACATCCGTAGTATCGTAGCAGAGAAGTACGGCAAGGAAGTGGCTGAGAACACATCCATTCTTTACGGTGGTTCTTGTAAGGCTTCCAACGCTCCAGAACTCTTTGCTAAGGAAGACATTGATGGTGGACTTATTGGAGGAGCATCCCTAAAGTCTGCTGACTTCAAGGGTATCATTGACGCGTGGAAATAAGTACGGTTCTATTTGTTTCAGTAATAATACATTTCCAATGAAAGTATTGTCACTCGCAGTTTTGGCCTTCATGGTAGCAGGTGCTTCCATGAAGGCTCAAACTAATTTCATTGACCGACTGGAGGCTCACGTCGAAGGACAGGGTGACATTAAGGTTGAGCAGGATCCGAGGTTGACGGACATCATCAATGGTGTCGTGGTTGTCCCGAGCTCATTGGCGACGACGTCCAAGGTGAATGCCATAACCACAGAGTCGAAGGTAAGGCAGGATAATGACGACATCGTCAGAAACAAGGAGTCGGGGATGCACCGAAAGGTTCGCGGCTACCGAGTACAGGTCTACTTCGGTGGTAACCAACGGGCAGACCAGGCTAAGGCACAGAAGATGGGCGAGAAAGTGACCAGTATGTTTCCAGAACTACGTGCATACACTTCGTTTGAGTCGCTCCACTGGAGATGCCGTATAGGTGATTTCATCAACCGTGAGGATGCTTCTGCTTACATGCATAAGATCAAGGCAAAGGGAATCGATGGTGCAATGGTGGTCAGAAGTGAGGTCTATGTGCCGAAGGATGAGGTGAGATGAAGGGTGTATCTGTAATTTGAATTGTAGCGATGTTCAATATTTCATATGAAGACAAACAACCCCAGATTGAGGAACTGAAGAAGGTTGTGGAGACGACGCTGGAGGTGGTTGGAGAGGACGTCCATCGTGAAGGGTTGTTGAAGACTCCCGAGAGAGTGGCGAAGAGTATTCTTCAACTGACTGAAGGTTATCGTCAAAATCCTATCGCTGTACTTAATTCTGCCAAGTTCAAGGAGGACTTCTCGAATGTGGTGACAGTTCGGGATATCGAGTTCTATTCATTGTGTGAACATCACATGCTGCCGTTCTTCGGTCGTGTGCATGTAGCTTATATACCCGATGGCACGATAGTGGGATTGAGTAAAATTCCTCGTGTGGTGGACATCTTGTCACATCGACTTCAGGTGCAAGAGCGGTTTACCAGGGAACTGTGCCAGTGTATTCAGGACGCACTCAATCCACGGGGCGTGATGGTGGTCGTGGAGGCTCAGCACATGTGTATGCAGATGCGCGGTGTTGAGAAGCAAGGAGCGGTAACTGTAACTTCTGATTTTAAAGGCGAGTTTGAGAACGTTGACAAACGCCGTGAGTTTTACGCAAGTATACATCAACGATAAAAACTGTTCATCACATTGATTTCTCCGTCTACAGTCGAGCGCATCAGGAATGCAGCGAATATAGTTGATGTCGTCTCCAAGTACGTGTCGCTTCGCCGTGCAGGGTCCAGTTACAGGGGACTCTGTCCTTTTCATGATGATTCAACCCCGTCGTTCTACGTGTCTCCCTCTCGCGGTATATGTAAGTGTTTTGCTTGTGGGGAAGGCGGTGATGTGGTGCAGTTCGTCATGAAGATAGAGCAACTTCGGTACTATGAGGCATTGAAGTTCCTCGCTGGTATGTACGGTATTGTGGTCGAAGAACGTGAGATGACTGATGATGAGAAGAGATCACAGAGTGAGCGTGAGAGCATGTTTGTCGTCAATCAGTGGGCTGGCAAGTATTTCCATGATACCCTACTAAACACTGATGAAGGTAAATCCATTGGACTTGCTTATTTTCGCAGTAGAGGATTCCGGGATGACATTATAGAAAAGTTTTGCTTGGGTTTTGCCCCCACCGCCTATGATGTGATGGCAAAGACTGCGTTGAAGGAGGGCTATAAGGAGGAGTATCTGGTAAAGACTGGACTTATAGTCAAGAAAGAAAACGGTTCTTATTACGACAAGTACCACGGTAGGGTCATCTTCCCTTGGTTTAGTATACCTGGCAAGATAGTGGGTTTCGGTGGTAGAGTCCTCGATTCCCGCACCAAGGGTGTGGTGCAGAAGTATATTAATTCTCCTGAATCAGAGATATACCATAAGGCAAAGGAACTGTACGGACTCTATCAGGCTAAGAAGGCGATAGCCAAGGAGGACAATGTGTTTATGGTGGAGGGCTATACAGACGTTATTTCCATGCATCAGTGTGGGATAGAAAACGTAGTGGCTAACTCGGGTACAGCCTTGAGTATGGATCAAGTCAATCTGCTTCGTCGTTTTACTAACAACATCACTCTCCTTTATGACGGTGATGCGGCTGGTCAGAAGGCGGCACTGAGGGGTACTGATATGTTGCTTTCCCGTGGTATGCGCATAAAAATCCTGCTGTTGCCCGACGATGACGACCCTGATTCGTTTGCTCGCAAGCATAATGCGACGGAGTTTAGGGAGTATGTAGCTACCCATCAGGTGGATTTTATCTCATTCAAGACTAATCTGCTGATGGCGGATGCGAAGAACGACCCTGACAAGATGTCGGACTTGATACGTAGTATAGTTGAGTCGATAGCGGTCATACCAGAGGAGATAGAACGATCTGTGTATGTCCATCGTTGCAGTGAGATGTTGAAGGTCGACGAGATGATGTTGCTTCGCCAGATAAAGCGGAGAAGGGAGTATAATGCGGAACAGCGTAAGGTGGAGAAGGAACGGGAGGAACAGCGCAAGCAGTTGCAGGACGGTGGTGTTGCTGATGTTGCAGTTGACCAGGAGGTGAAGGGTGATGTGTCAGCGCGTCCTGAGCCTAAGATTCCGGAATCCCTTACCGAATCGGTGCTGACGGAAGAGGAACGTCGGTTTCAGCAGATGGAGGAGGTCATAATGAAGGTCGTGGTGTGCTACGGTCAGGTGAGGGAGGTCACTAAAATTGATGGGATACAGCCGATGTCTGTGATTGACTATATAGCACATGACTTGAATATGGACGGACTGTCGTTCCGGACTCCGTTGTACGCGAGGATGTTCGATGCCGCGGTGCATGCCGACCACCAGGGTGAGTTCAGTCCAAGCCAGTTCTTCCTCAACAGTTCTGATGAAGAGTTTAGTAAAGAGGCTTTCCGCTTGATGAGTGACCGTTATACGTTCTCGTCTAAGGATGAGGGCAAGGAAAATTCCGCTATTTTTGCGGACGTCAGCAGAATGCTTGTTGAATACAAGAATGTGGTTGTTACTTGTGCTATCAACGATATCGTAAGGCAGTTGGCAGACCCTGCTCTCGCCAATGACGGTGAGAGACTGATGGGCTTGCTTCAGGAACAGATGAGGTTGACTAAGGTTAAGAAAGAACTTGCGAAAATCCTTGGTCAGCGTGTTATGTCGTGATGACAGTTGTCTCGTTTTGTTCTTCTTGTCTTTGCGCCCCTTGACAGTCCAAAGGGATTTTCCTAACCTGAAATATGTTTTTCCCTATCCGTATGAATCCGAAAAGTATTACCTTTGCCATGTGAACAGAACAAGAACTATAAAATATGGTTGGCTTATGAAGAAGATAACTACTCTATTAATTGCTTTTACAGCACTGTTGTGTGTGTCATGTGACGAGGATACCGAGATTGCGTATAACCTCGAAGGCGAATGGGAGGGTGACATGGGTATGTACTATGTGTATGAAGGGGTGGACAAGTATGGTGCATATACTACGGAATACGTAGCACAGTACACTAACATACGGTTCTTCCGCCAGACAGCGACCAGCGGGTATGGCGACCAAGTGGATTTCTATCTCAGAGGCCCTTATGCGTGGCGTAGTTTTTATTTCCGCTGGTATGTGCGGAACGGTAACATATACCTTAACTATGATTATGCAAACGAATTGGACTGTGTGATATACGACTATTACATTGATTACTATCATTTGGGAGGACGCATAGGCAACACGCGTATTGTGCTCGACAAGCTCGATGACTTCAAGTGGAGTGACTACAACAACTACAGCAATGGGTACGGTTACGGCTATTATAACGATTATTACAGTTATGCCAAGACACGTGCGACTGAGACGCAGACAGACGACGTGAGGACAGGTAAGGTCGTAAGTGGTGGAAGTCGTTTCAATGTGCAATAGCCCGTGGTAGTCCACGACTTAAGCCTCTTAGGGTAAGGCTTGAAAAAAACGAGTGCGGCTGTATCCGATTGGAATACAGCCGCACTGTTAGTCATACGGAACAGTTTATTCCGCTTCGCCCTTGCGTACCAGTTTCTCTTTGATACGAGCCTTCTTACCAGTGAGGTTACGAAGGTAGTAGAGTTTAGCGCGACGAACCTTACCGATCTTGTTGACGGTGATGCTGTCGATGTTCGGAGACTCGATTGGGAAGATACGCTCAACTCCGACAGTGCCAGACATCTTGCGTACAGTGAAACGCTTCTTTGTGCCCTCGCCTGAGATCTTTATGACCACACCGCGGTACAACTGGATACGCTCCTTTGAGCCTTCAATAATCTTGTAAGCAACTGTGATAGTATCACCTGCTTTGAACTTAGGGAACTCCTTGCCCGTTGCAAATGCCTCTTCGGCAACTTTAATCAAATCCATTTGTTCTAACTTTTTATGGGTTAATGTTCCAACGAAGCATTCTCTTGTTACACTTCCACAGACAGCGGCTTCGCTAAAGCGGATGCAAAGGTACGAATTTATTTATGAACGGGCACGCCAAACACTGCTTTTATTTATAAATCACCGCTGTTTTTGTTGGTATGTCTCCTTTTTTGACTACCTTTGCATGCAAAATCAAACTGGACTTATATGTTTTCATTTGAAGTCTTACCTCCTCTGAAGGGGACGGGAACGACTAATCTCTTCAAGACGATTGACTCGCTCATGGAGTTCGATCCTGAGCTTATAAATATAACCACTCACAGGAGTGAGTTCGTGTATGCGGAGCGTGCGGACGGCTCGTACGAGAGGCATCGTGTGCGCCGCCGTCCTGGTACGATTGCTGTGGCAAGTGCTATCATGCAGAAGTATAATATCAAGGTGGTGCCACATGTGGTGTGCTCGGGCTGTACGGGTGATGACATCGAATACATGTTGCTCGACCTGCAGTTCCTCGGCATCAGGGACATCCTGTTGCTGCGTGGCGACAAGGCAAAGGACGATGCACGGTTCCGTCCAGAGCCTGACGGCCCCAGTCATTCCACTGACCTTATTGAGCAGGTCAACTTGTTCAATGCTGGTAAGTTTCGTGATGGGTCTGACATCAAAGTGCCGGGTGAACCGTTCGAGTATGGGGTGGCGTGCTACCCTGAGAAGCATGACGAGGCTCCCAACTTGGAGTTCGATCTGCAGATATTGAAGATGAAGCAGGACTTGGGTGCGAAGTATGCAGTAACACAGTTATTCTACGATAACAATAAGTACTTCGACTTTGTAGAGCGTGCTCGCAAGGTTGGAATTACCATACCGATTATTCCTGGAATAAAGCCACTTGCAAAGATGAATCAACTGACAGTTGTGCCCAAGACATTCCACGTGGATGTACCAGAAGAACTGGCAACTGAGGCTATGAAACTGAAGACAGACGATGAGGTGGCTCAATTGGGTATCGAGTGGGGTGTGGCGCAGTGCCGTGAATTGCTTGAGCACGGTGTGCCACGTCTGCACTTCTATACTGTGTCTGCCGTACCAAGCATAAAGGAGATATTAAGGAGAATATAGGGAGACTATGACATTTCAGGATGTAATCGGACAGGAGGATGTGAAGCAGAGGTTGCTCAAGGAGATTGAGACAGGCAAGTTGCCTCATGCGTTGCTGTTGGCAGGGCCGGAGGGTAACGGTGGTTATGCCATAGCCCTTGCCCTTGCCGACAGTTTGTTGAACAACTCAAGTATGGTGTCCAAACTGCAGCATCCAGACTTGCACCTCTCGTTTCCTGTGTTCAAGAAGGACTCTTCCAAGCCGTCACCGTGTGACTTGTTCCTAAAACAGTGGAGGGGTATGGCCATGCAGAATCCCTACTTTGGTTACAGTGAGTGGATGGATGCCATCGGGGCGGAAAATCAGCAGTTGACTATTTATGTGGACGAGAGCGACGCCTTGTTGAGGAAACTCAGTCTGAAGTCCAATCAAGGTGGTTATAAGGTGTCTGTCATCTGGCTTCCCGAAAAGATGAACCTTGAGTGTGCAAACAAACTGTTGAAGTTGCTTGAGGAACCGCCGTCAATGACCGTGTTCATTCTCGTGAGCGAACACCCCGAACTTTTGCTCGATACCGTTCGTAGTCGTTGCCAAACCGTGGTTGTACCTAAGCTCAGGCAGGAGGACATAGAGACAGCGTTGGTTCAACGTTTCAGTGTCGATGAATCGATGGCAACGGGCATCGCGCGTACTTCGTATGGTAACATGTGTGTTGCCATACGTCAGATAATGGACGATTCCGAGCAAAAAGAGTTTTTAGAACTGTTCAAGAGTCTGATGCGCCTCAGTTATGTGCGTAAGGTGAAGGAGATGAAGCAGTGGAGCGATGATGTGGCAGGTATGGGACGAGAGCGACAGAAACGTTTCCTCGGTTACTGCCAGCGGTTGATACGTGAGAACTTCATCTTCAACTTCCATAACCCCGACCTTAATTATATGAGTGAGGACGAGCGTGAATTTGCAGTCAAGTTCGCCCCCTTCATCAATGAGAATAATGTGATCGGTATTGCTGATCAGTTGCAGCGTTGTTTCCGTGACATAAGCCAGAATGGCAATCCCAAGTTCATCTTCTTTGATTTTGCACTTAACATGATTGTGCTCATCAAGAACCGGTGATTCTACATGTTGCTGTTTGAACGTGCCAACTGGCACAACTTCAGATTTTGGTCTGCATGACCTATCGTGCATTTGCTGATACCGTATTATATAGGGTGGTTTTGGACTATGGGCTTTCTCTTGCAGGCTGACGCTTAGTGGGTCCCACCGCACTTTTTTTTAATATGTGACGTGGGACACGTCACCTACTATTAGTAGGATTGTTGCCTTGGATTTGACTGATATTTTTTTGCTGTTCTGGTTTGGAAATGCTATAAGAAACTAGGATTTTGGTTTGGATTTGAATTAAAATCCGTAACTTTGCGGTGATTATCAATATTGCCGGATATGTTTGAGAGGACAGCCATAAAGTATCTTCGCCAGTGGGCGAGCAAAGAAGAACGAAAGCCGCTTGTGTTGAGGGGTGCCCGACAGGTGGGCAAGACAACCTTGGTTGCATTGTTCGCCAAGGAGTTTGACACTTATATCTACATGAACTTAGAGGAAAAGGAGAGCAGGTCTCTCTTCTCTGAAGATTACCCATTTGAAGACTTGTTGGCTGGTATCTATTTCAAGGCGAACGTGCCTCAGGATGCAGGTGGGCGGACACTCCTCTTTATCGACGAGATACAGAACGAGCCTAAGGCGGTGCAGACGCTACGTTACTTCTATGAGAAGCGTCCAGACATATACGTGATTGCCGCTGGGTCACTGTTGGAGAGCTTGATGGGGCGTCATATCTCATTTCCTGTAGGTCGGGTGGAGTATATGGCTTTGCATCCCTGTACTTTTGCCGAATTCCTGGGTGCAATGGGGCAGGATGCAATGGCGGACTGTATAGAAAATGTATCATTGCCTTTGTCATTGCACCAACATGCCATGGATTGGTTCAAGAAATACATGATTGTGGGTGGATTGCCTGAGGCGGTTGCCAATTATGCCAAGTACAATGATATTGTCAGACTGAACGGGGTATTCAATTCTCTGCTCTCGGGTTATAGGGATGACGTTGAGAAGTATGCGGGTAAGCCAAAGGAACAAGATGCCATCAGATATATCTTGAATTATGGTTGGGCAGCTGCCGGTCACCGCATTCAGTTTGCAAAGTTCACTGGCTCCACCTTCAAGGCGGCTGAGGCAGGCAACGCATTCAGGACGCTGGAGAAAACCCTTCTACTGGAGTTGGTATATCCCCAGACTTCGGTGTCCTTCCCTGTATTGCCTGATTTGAAGAAAAGTCCAAAGTTATTGTGGCTTGACACAGGACTGGTGAACTATGTGGCTGGGATGCAAGAAGACCTGCTGTTCAGTAGGGATTCCGATGAACTGTGGAACGGTGATATTGCCGAGCATGTTGTCGGTCAGGAACTGCTTGGGCCTTCTGTCTGCTTTGGGGAGAAACGAATGTTTTGGGTGCGTGATGCGAAGAACTCACAGGCAGAGGTGGATTTTCTGATACGTTACAAGTCTCATCTTTTGCCTGTGGAAGTGAAGACGGGTTGTAATGCAAAGTTGCGGTCTCTGCACCTCTTCATGGACGAATCAAAGGAAACGGTGGCTCTGCGCTTGTGGAACGGGCCGATGACATCCGATAAGGTGACGACCCCAAACGGCAAGACTTACACCTTATATAATATACCTCTGTACTATACTGGTCATTTACAGGCGTTCCTGCAGGGTGTCGGGGGTTGACAATGTGATTAGAGATGAAAGGATGAGATGCTTGATTGTGCAAAGTTTTAGGTTGAACTGACCTAAAACTTTACAGATTCGAGTACTTTTAGGTTGAATGAACCTGAAAAATCGGCTGCTGGCAGGACATTCAAGGTGAATGCTGCAAGATAACTTGTAAACATAAAAATGCTTAGTAGGTGCGGTGTCCCACCGCACTTTTTTTAATATGTGACGTGGGACACGTCACCTACTATTGCATGATTATCGCTGAAGTGTGTAAGGTTGCAGGATATTTGCCAACGAAATTTAACGCATTAACAAAAGTTAACATGGGGGGCGATTACTCTTATCTCTACTTTGTCTAACTTTACAGCCTAAAAATAACAAGGCAGAGGAAACTTAGGTAATTCACTATTAATAATTAATTTAACAACAAGTAACAATGACAAAGAAGATTTACTTTTTCGCAGTAATGACCGCATTGTTCCTGCTGGCACCCGCCACTCTTCGGGCGGCTTCATCGGGCAGCTGCGGCGACAAAGTCACATGGACTCTGGACGACCAGGGCGTACTTACCATTGAGGGTACGGGAGCAATGACAGACTTTACTGAAACCCCCCAATGGAAAGAAAAAGTCACAAAGGCAATCATCGGAGAAGGTATTACATCGATTGGAAATTATGCGTTCCGTAGCTGCTACGGCCTGACAAGCGTGACCATCCCCAACTCTGTGACGAGCATAGGTGAGGGAGCGTTCGCATATTGCAAAGGACTGACAAGCGTGACTATCCCCGCCGCCGTGACGAGCATAGGATTTGTTGCGTTCCATAGCTGCACAGGGCTGACAAAAATAGTATCTCTGGCAGAGACTCCTCCTGCCTGCGGCAACATGGCCTTCGATTACGTTGACAAGAGCGGATGTAAGCTGTACGTGCCGGAG
This sequence comes from Alistipes ihumii, assembly GCA_963626085.1. Taxonomy (GTDB): domain Bacteria; phylum Bacteroidota; class Bacteroidia; order Bacteroidales; family Bacteroidaceae; genus Colivivens. The sequence continues at coordinate 53,219 of CAVFVJ010000009.1, forward strand.
AAGTCCATGGACGCATACAAGGCCGCAGACGGATGGAAGGACTTTGTTAACGTTGAAGCCTTGGCTGACGGAACTGAGTCAGGCACATGCGGTGACAACATCAAATGGACGCTGGACAGCGATGGCTTGCTGACACTTGAGGGCACGGGAGCAATGCCTGACTATACTGAAACCCCCCAATGGAAAGAAAAAGTCACAAAGGCAATCATCGGAGAAGGT
>CAVFVJ010000010.1:0-33034 GCA_963626085.1 Alistipes ihumii
TAGAGCACCTGACTGTTAATCAGGGGGTCGTTGGTTCAAGCCCATCCTGAAGCGCGAGTCCACTGCCACGAGGGCAGTGGATTTTGGTTTGCAACAATTATGAAGAATGCGTTACGTTCTCCTGTGCATCATTTGTGGCATTTACATCACGGACAGACTCGTTGGGGTTGTCAGCTATACTGTCCCCATGCTGGCGATTGTCATGGGCGTGCTGGTCTTGCTCATGTGCGCGCTCAACCATTGCCGCGCCCTCTTTGCCTTCCCGGTTGCCGTGGCACTATTCTCTCTCGTTTTCGGCTCAGCCATATATTTAATAAGGTATGATGGTGTGCGCCACGCTGTGCCTATGGATGCGGTAACTGTCCGTGGAGAGGTCGTGGAAACCCCACGACAGAAGTCGAAAACTGTAGCTGTGAAGGTACGTGCGGAGGGCGGAGCACTTGTGCTGTGTTACCTCACGTCGGCAGGCCGTCTGTCTATCGGTGATTCCATCTGCGCAGTCGCTCCCTATGGACTGTCGCCCACCTGTGTGCTGGACAATTCGGATTCGGTGTTCGCTGTTTACCATAGTTACCTGTTCTATCAAGGGGTGTCCGCTACCTGTTACGTGCCAGAGGGGGCGTGGCGACTGACAGGAAGGGGCGGGGACGGTGTCTACTCACGTTTGCGGTTGTTACAGAACAACATTAGTGAAAGGTACGACAGTGCTGGGTTCACTGGCGATGAGGGGGCTGTCATCAGGGCGATGACAGTAGGAGACCAGACGGAAATGTCGAAGTCGTTGAGGCGACAGTTCTCCAGTGCAGGGGTGAGCCATGTGCTTGCACTTTCAGGTTTCCATTTGTCGGTCATCTACATGCTACTGGACCTCTTCCTCATCAGTTTTCTTAAACCACTGAGGTGGGGCTGGATTTCTGTCTTGTCTGCCGTCTTGTGCATCGTTGCTTACGTGATGATAGCCGGTGCGCCACCGTCACTGGTGAGGGCAGCCGTCATGTATTCGATAATGCTGCTTACACGGCTTTTCAACCGTACGGTACTGTCGTTTGACTCTCTGGTGTTCTCTGCCACAGTCATGCTCATTGCAGACCCTCTATTGCTTTTCAGTGTGAGTTTCCAGTTGTCGTTCCTTTCTGTGTTCGGACTCATCACTGTCAGCAGAAGTGTCTACGGTATGATGCAAACGGGGAACATGATACTTCGGAAAATTGTGGCAAGTGTGTCGTCTACAGTTATTTGCAGTGTATTTACCTTTCCGCTGGTGGGCTATTATTTCGGCATCATACCCACACTGTCCATCGTAAGTAACTTGTTGGTGTGTCTGTTGGCAACGGCATTGATGTTCATTGCCGCTGCCTGGTGGTTGTTTTTCTTCTCCAGTACCCTACAGTCAGTCATCGGTTGGCTACTGATGTCAGTATCGTCCCTTATCACAAGCATCACCGAACAGATAGCGTCGGTGGACTGGGCAACGATAGAGTGGCATCCCGACCGGTTGGGGGTATTTCTGTGCTATGCGTCGCTGTTGGTCGTATGGCTGTTAATCCGCCGTATCAATCCGCATGTAGCATAGCCAGTGCTGTGTTTTCGGCAGCCTCCATCACTTCACGCTCCCCAGGTCCCTTATCGTTGATGCCGCACAGGTGCAGAATTCCGTGTATGATTACCCGATGGAGTTCTTCTTTATAGGTTGTGTGCTGCAGGTTAGCGTTTGATTCCACAGTGTCGAGACTGATGAAGAGGTCACCGCTTATGGTGTGCTCCGTGGAGTAGTCGAACGTGATGATGTCCGTGTAGTAATCATGCTGCAGATACTGTCGGTTGACCTCCAGTATCTTCTCGTCGCTGCAGAATATGTAGGCAATGTCGCCCGTAAGTCTGCCGTATGTGTGTGCCACAGCCCTTATCCAACTGGTTATCTCTGTCTGGTTGATGTCGGGCAGTGTCACTCCGTCACTTTGAAAGCTTATCATAGAATCCCTCCTCCTTTATCGTGGCAACGCCCTTATTGTAGATCTCGTTGGCGTTGTTGAATATCTGATAGTAGTTGTTCATGTCCCACACGTTTCGGGCTATCAGTGCCTTCAGTTGTAGTTTCAGCATCGGGTAGGTGCGTTCGAGCATGGAGTCGGTGTATTCAATGTCCGCTTTCTTTGCAAAGTCGAGGAGGAGATCCATCACGTCCCGTCCCACTTCGTATGATGAACGGTAGTCGGCAAAGTCCTTGTACTCCTTCTTTATCTTTTTGCCGTTCTTCTCCGTGTATTTCAGACAAGTCTGTATGATACAGCTTTTGGCAGACAACTCACGGTGGAGCGGTGTGTATTGTGTGGTGTCGAGCGGCACATACACATCGGGCATGATTCCACCGCCACCATAGACAGTGCGTCTGTTCTTTAGGGTGAGGTATTTCAGTGAGTCTGCGAAATGGATGCTGTCGGGATTGGTCAGCTCACCAGTCTTTAGCCGTTCCAGCATGTCCTTGTTGTAATCCTCGCTCTTGCCCTTCTCGTACGGTTTCTGTATGCAGCGTCCCGAAGGACTGTAATAGTGGGCAGTGGTGAGACGAATCATAGAACCGTCGGGCAGGTCGATGGGGCGCTGCACCAGTCCTTTACCGAACGAGCGTCTGCCGACAACCAGTCCACGGTCGTTGTCCTGTATTGCTCCCGACACGATTTCGGCAGCCGAGGCAGTGTAGCTGTCGATAAGCACCACCACGCGTCCTGTCTTGAACATTCCGTGGCCGTCTGCCCTGTATTCCCTCCGTGGCATTGCCCTTCCCTCGGTGAACACGATGAGGTCGCCCTTGTCGAGGAACGTGTTGCTTACCTCTATGGCAGCCTGGAGGTAACCACCGCTGTTCGACTGCAAGTCGAGCACGAGGTCGGTCATTCCATGGTCTTTCAACTTGTGTATCGCCCCGGAGAACTCCTGCGGTGTTGTAGCCCCGAAGCTGGTGATGCGCACGTAACCAGTTGTGGAGTCAATCATGTATGTGGCGTCGATGGAGTAGACAGGAATCTTACCTCGGGTCACAGTGAAGTTATGCAGTCCCTTGACCCCCTCACGCATGATTCCAAGTTTGACTTTCGACCCCTTCGGGCCGCGCAACTTACGTTTGATGTCATCCGTGGTCAGTTTCTGTCCTGCGATGGAGGTGTCGTTGACCGTGATGATACGGTCGCCGGCAAGGATTCCCACTTTCTCCGACGGACCGTCGCTCACGGGCTGTACCACTACCAGAGTGTCCTCCACCATATTATATTGTACACCGATGCCCTCGAAGTTACCTTCGAGCGGTTCAGTCAGTGCCTTCACGTCCTTTGCCGGAGTGTAGACCGAGTGAGGGTCGAGCTGTTTCAGCATTCCGTTGATGGCGTCCTCCACCACCTTGTTTTCGTCCACACTGTCCACATAAAGCTGGTTGATGGCAGACTCCGTCAAGAGCAGTTTGTGCAGTGGACTGTTGTTGAACTGGTTGTTAGTGTTCTGTGCCGTCACGCTCAATGCAGCGAGCAAGGCAACGGTTGCCAGTGATATCCGTTTCATATTGTCAGCCTTTCTTTATATCGATGGTTGCCGGGAGGAAACGACTTACGTCCTTCCCGTAATGTATCAGTTCGCGCACTATACTGGAACTGACGCACGCATATTTCTCTTCAGTTATTACCAGTAAGGTCTCGATTCCAGTGAGCTGACGGTTCACGTCCGCCATCTGTCGCTCATATTCGAAGTCCTTGCAGTCCCTGACCCCACGCAGAAGGTGCGTTGCCCCCACTTCCTTTGCGAAGTCGGTAGTCAGTCCTTCATAGTGTGCGACCCTCACCTTTGGCTCGTCCGCATAAATCTTCCTGATGTACTTCAGACGGAACTCCAAAGGGAACAGCGTCTTCTTTCCCTCGTTCATGCCGATGGCTATGATAGTCTCGTCCGCAAGGTCAAGGGTTCGGTCGACTATTGACTTATGTCCAAGAGTGAAGGGGTCAAAGCTACCGGCAAACAACAGTCTTCTCATTCCTCGTCCTCCTCTGCCATTTCAGTGTCCGCCTCTGGCTTGTCCTCCTCAATCACCAGGTTGTTGATGATGAAGTTCTGTCGCTCTATAGTGTTCTTGCCCATGTAGTATTCGAGCAATTCCTGCACCTTGTCCGTCTTCTTCAGAGTCACCTGCTCCAGTCTCATGTCAGAGCCGATGAAGTTCTTGAACTCTTCGGGTGAAATCTCACCGAGTCCTTTGAATCGTGTTATTTCAGGGTCGGGACTCAACGACTGGATGGCGTTCTGGCGTTCCTCCTCAGAGTAGCAGTAGAGGGTTACAAAGTCGCTCTTGTCGTCCGCCTTGTCTTTGCCCAACTGTTCCAACACAGTCTTTTTTATCTTTTTCTTACGGTTGCGCACGCGGAAGAGTGGTGTCTGCAGTATGTACACGTGTCCCTTCCTTATCAGTTCGGGGAAGAACTGCAGGAAGAACGTGATCATGAGCAGACGGATATGCATTCCGTCTACATCCGCATCGGTAGCCACAATCACTTTGTTGTACCTCAGTCCGTCGATGCCGTCTTCTATGTTGAGCGCAGCCTGCAAGAGGTTGAACTCCTCGTTCTCATACACAATCTTCTTGGTCAGTCCGTAGGCGTTGAGCGGCTTGCCCCTCAGCGAGAACACAGCCTGCGTCTCCACATCACGGCTCTTAGTGATACTTCCGCTGGCTGAGTCGCCCTCGGTGATGAAGATGCAACTGTCCTCCTTCTTCTCTCCCTTAGCATCGTTCAGGTGCACCCTACAGTCACGCAGTTTCCTGTTGTGCAGGTTGGCTTTCTTGGCACGCTCGCGCGCCAGTTTGGTGACACCAGCGATGGCCTTGCGGTCGCGCTCGTTCTCCTGGATCTTCTGTTGAATGGTTTCCGACACGTCCAAGTGCTTGTGGAGATAGTTGTCGACCTCTGTCTTCACGAAGTCGCCGACAAACTTGTTCACACTGATGCCTCCATTGGGTTCCATGGTGAGTGAGCCCAACTTTATTTTCGTCTGGCTCTCGAACTGTGGCTCCTGTATGTTGATGGCTATTGCCGCCACGATACCGTTGCGTATGTCCGCATACTCATAATTCTTGTTGAAGAACTCCTTGATTGTACGTGCAATGTGCTCCTTGAATGCACTTTGGTGCGTTCCTCCCTGTGTGGTGTGCTGACCGTTCACGAATGAGTGGTACTCCTCACCATACTGTTGGTTGGTGTGGGTGAAGGCAATCTCGATGTCCTCGCCCTTGAGGTGTATGATGTCGTAGAGGGGAGTCGTGTCCATCGTGTCTACCAGCAGGTCCTTCAGCCCGTTTCGGCTTAGGATGCGCCGTCCGTTGTAGTGGATTTCAAGTCCAGTGTTCAGGTAGGTGTAGTTGCGGAGCATGGTCTCCACGAACTCAGTACGAAACTGGTAGCCCATGAAGAGGGTGTTGTCCGGCTCGAAGTAGACGTATGTGCCCGATTCCTCCTGTGACGGTTCCGTCTTGTCGTCTATGAGGATGCCTCTCTGGAACTTCACTTCCCTCGCCTTGCCGTCGCGGTAGCTCCGTACCGTGAAGTTGGAACTGAGTGCATTGACCGCTTTCGTACCGACACCATTCAGTCCGACACTCTTCTTGAACGCCTTGGAATCGTACTTGCCTCCAGTGTTGAGCATACTGACTGCCTCCACCAGTTTCCCCTGCGGTATTCCTCGTCCGAAGTCACGCACGCTCACTGCCTTCCCTTCGGTGATGTCCACCTCGATGCGCTTGCCGGCGTTCATCTTGAATTCATCGATAGAGTTGTCTATTATCTCCTTCAGCAGGACGTATATGCCGTCCTCCTCATGCGAGCCGTCGCCCAACCGTCCAATGTACATGCCCGGTCGGGTGCGCACATGATCCATGTCGCTTAGGTGTCGTATGTTGTCGTCGGTATACTCCACCTGCTCCGTGTATTCCTTTTCTTTCTCTTCTGTATCTGTTGTCATTTCGGTCCTTTCCTACTTCCCTATCCTTTTGTGTTGTGCGTCAGAGCGGTTTGCTGAAGCATCTCCTGCGTTTGTGCTGTCTGCGCTCGAAGTAGATCCACTGCGACTGCACCTTGTTGTTAGTCTCCAACTCGGGGTTGGTCTCCACGTATTTGTAGCCTTCCGCTATGTAGTTGGGCAGAAGGTCGTAGAAGAGCACTGCGTTGATCCCCTTTCCCTGATATTCAGGTAGGATACCAACGAGCATCAAGTCGATCGTGTCGGGTTTCTTCCATTTCAGAGCCTTCAACAAGTGGAACCAACCGAAGGGGAACAGTCTGCCCTTCGCCTTCTGCAATGCTTTTGAGAGTGAGGGCATGGAGATGCCCACACAGATGAGTTTGCCGTCGGCATCCGTGATGAGCGACACCAGCTTGAGGTCGATGAACGGCAGGTAAATCTTCACGTATTGGTCAATCTGTCTGTCGCTGAGCTCTGAGTAGCCGAACAGTGGTTTGAACGCCTCGTTGATTACCTGGAATATCTCCTTGCCGTAGTCTTTACGCAGTTTGCTTCTGGAGGTGTACCTCTTTATCTGCAAACCGTATTTCTCGATGACAATGCGCGCAATGCGGTCCAGCCTCTCGGGCATTCCAGTCTCTCTCGGCACAGTCATCAGCAGTTCCACCCAGTCTGCTTCCTTTCCGAAGCCCAGCGCCTCGATGTGTTTCGGGTAGTAGGGGTAGTTGTATATAGTTGCGTTAGTGCTCAGTTCCTCGAATCCTTCGATAAGCATACCCTCTGCGTCCATGTCGGTGAATCCGAGCGGACCTTGTATGGAGTCCATGCCTTTGTCTCTTCCCCATGCCTCTACAGCTTCTATCAGAGCCTTACTGACGTCCATATCATCGATGAAATCGATATATCCGAAACGTACAGTCTTCAACTCCCACCGTTTGTTGGCTTTGTGGTTGATTATTCCTGCCACCCTGCCAGCGAGTTTGCCGTCCTTGTAGGCGAGGTAATACACTGCCTCGCAGAACTCCATCGCGGGGTTCTTGTCGGAGAAGGTCACAAGCATGTCTTCGTAGATGTCAGGAACTGAATAGGGATTGTCTTTGTATAGTTCGTAGTTGAAGTGGATGAACCTCTTCAGGTCCTTCTTCGTCTCTACCTTCCTTATTTCGATTTTACTCATCTTATTTACGCTATTATTCTGCAAAGATACAAATAAAAACAAAACGGAACAGACCTTTGATGTTTATTAACTACTGGAAGGTGGGATGATTGAAGTATAAAACGATGGTTACAAAAAAGTCCAGCTTGATGACTGACCGTCATCAGGCTGGACACCTTTTTTTTTGTTTTGCCACTTGAGCCCTTCTGTGCTTTGGGTTATGGAGCACCTAAAGACCCAAGTTTAAGAGATGCACATTATGCGTATCTTATTTTTCTGCGACTGGACGAATAGCGTATCCTCCGAAACGAAGGGTTTTGCTATCACTAGTGGTGTAACTGTCGAAATAAAGGTTAAAGGCGAAGCGTCCAGTTGATGAATCGAGTGAAGTGGACCAATAGCCTCCGTTGACTTTCGTATTGCGGATATTATCCCCGTAGTAAAAGCCTACAGCTGGCATAAATATCGAATTGCCGTTCTTAGTACTGGTGACCTTATAGCCTTCTACCTCAGAACCTGATGAGTTTGTCTGACTTGTCCAAGTCCATGTGCAGTTGTTGTTGTCACGAAGTTCAGCAAACTCGTTAATAGTGGGCATACGGCATGAGTCACCCCAGTTAACGTAGGCTGCATCGTCTTCCTTATCGAGAACAGTTTTGCCATCGGTAGAGTTATACTTGGTTAAATTGTCTTCTGAGGTACCATACTTGTAGGTCTCCCATGTATATCTAGACTTGGAGGTAGTCTCACCCCACGCAAAATACTTTCCATAGTCTGCAGCTGACTCTGCGTCGATATTTGTTTCAGCCCAAAGCAGACCGCTTGGTAAACCGAGGTCCACGAACTTGTGACCATTAACTGTTATGTAGGATGGAGAGTCTTCTTTTGAAGTGGTAGAGAAGGATACGGAGTCTACTTCTGACGTTGTGAATTCTTCAACAGTACCGTCGGTCTTGTAAACCTTCATCTTGGTTGTTGTCTGTGCCGAAACGGTTGTGAACTGTGCAGCTAAAAGCACGCCGCACAAAAGGGTAAATATCTTTCGCATAATCTGTATATGTTTTTTTTTTTGATTTTGTTGGTTACTTCTTTATCACTTTGAAACTTACGCCACCCTCGGTGCTAACGACGTATACACCGGCACTGGCAGATGAGAGGTCAACGCTGGCGTTGCCCTGTGAGTCGGCTGTAACAGACGCAACGGCTGCACCGCTGACGGAAACGACACGGATGTGCTCCCCGGCTTTCATGCCACTTACGGAAACTGCACCACTTGCATAGCTGAACAGAGGATTGGAGACAGCACCGTCAGCATCAACGCGCTTGATGGCAGTCGTGATGTCATCCTCGAAGTAGTAACGCTTGACAGTGGAGAATTCGTAACTGGCACTCTCTTGATCTGTAGCTGATACGGTGATTCCTGTGGAAGTCATCGTGATCTTCGGTGCAGCCGAGAATGCGAAACTTGCCTTGGTGCCGTCCGCAAAAAGGAACGTCACGCCCGGCGTTGCCGCCCATGCTGACGAACTGAACGCCAAGAGGGCAAGGCATAAAGAGTAGAGTTTCTTCATAGATTTACACATTATTGAGTTGATAAACAAGTGTCTGCTTTTCGCAAGCAAGACAATTTTGCAACTGCAAAGATGCACATAAAAACCATGCCCCAACAAACCATGCGGACATTTATGCTCGGAACGAAGTGTTTTTTTTGATTTGAATCAACTATATGAAACGAGAACACGCAAATATTGTACTGTGGGAGTGAGTTGTATGAAGAGAAGCGATTACTGACAACGAACAGCGCACTATATGCGACTTGATAATCAAGGAGGGTTAAATGCGAATGCCCACGAATTTATCAGAAATTGCATTTGTGATAATTGATGGGTCATCCTAAACTATATTGCGGAAATCGAGGGGTGTACCAATTTATTTTCGGTCCTTCCGTGCGGAAAGTTGTGACATACAAGTAAAAAAACATGCTAATGTTTGGCTGTTCACACAATTTGTATTACCTTTGCGGCACGAAAGGGAAGGGAGGGGCTGAAAAAGTTCCTCCCTTCGTAATATTTCAATGTAGAACGCAATATGATAGATGTCAAGAAGATTAGGGCATTGGTGGACGAATGGCTCGCTACAAAAGACTATTTCTTTGTAGATGCCACAGTGACGGACGACGGCAGGATAGCAGTCGAAATCGACCACAAGGATGGTGTGTGGATTGACGACTGCTGCGATTTGAGTCGCTTCATCGAGTCACACCTCGACAGGGATGAAGAGGACTTCGAGCTGGAGGTCGGTTCGGCCGGTATAGGTCAGCCGTTCAAGGTGCTCCAGCAGTATGTGAATGCTGTCGGAAAAAATGTGGAGACGATGCCTGTCGGAAATGCCGGGAAGAAACTCACGGGGGTTCTGGCAGATGCAGACGAGTCGGGATTCACTGTACGCTACAAGGAGAAACAGAAGGTGGAGGGCAAGAAACGCCCAGTACAGGTAGAGGTGGAGAAAAAGTTCGGCTATGACGAGGTGAAATGGACTAAGGCCGTCATCGACTTCAAATGACCGCAAACCACTTCTTTTATCAAGCAAAAACAAAAACTAATATAATGGCAACAAAAAAGAACGAAGAAGAAATAAGCCTTATAGACTCCTTCAAGGAGTTCAAGGACACGAAGCACATCGACCGTACCACACTGGTCAGTGTGATAGAAGACTCATTCCATAGCGTGCTGCAGAAACAGTATGGTACAGACGAGAATTTTGATGTAATCGTCAATCCTGAGAATGGGGATTTCGAGATCTACCGCAACCGCGTGGTTGTGGCTGACGACGAGGTGGTTGACCCGAATACGGAGATAAGCCTGTCGGAGGCACAGAAGATAGACGAGGAATACGAAGTGGGCGAAGACGTGTCAGAGAAAATCAACTTCTCCGACTTTGGTCGCCGTGCAATACTCACCCTGAGACAGACCATGGCTTCAAAGATACTGGAACTGGAGCACGACAACCTTTACAACAAGTATAAGGATAAGGTGGGACAGATTGTAAGCGGTGAGGTCTACCAGATATGGAAGCGTGAGGTTCTGCTGTTGGACGACGAAGGCAACGAACTCCTCCTCCCGAAGACGGAACAGATTCCAAGCGACTTCTTCCGCAAGGGAGAACCAGCGCGTGCGGTGGTTCTGCGCGTGGACAACATGAACAACAACCCGAAGATTATCCTAAGTCGTGCCGCTCCGTCGTTCCTTCAGTGTCTGATGGAACAGGAAATTCCGGAGATAAGCGACGGACTGATAACCATCCACCAGGTGGCGCGCATACCAGGTGAGAGAGCCAAGATTACAGTAGAGAGCTACAACGACAGGATTGACCCAGTGGGAGCTTGCGTGGGAGTGAAGGGTTCGCGCATACACGGGATAGTACGCGAACTGAACAACGAGAACATAGATGTCATCAACTATACTGCCAACGACAAACTACTTATACAGAGGGCACTCGCGCCAGCACGTGTCAACTCCATCACACTGAACGAGGAGGAACATAAGGCAGAGGTCTACCTAAATCCCGACCAGGTGTCACTGGCGATAGGTAAGAACGGTATGAACATAAAGCTCGCCAGTATGCTTACAGGATACACCATAGACGTGTTCCGTGAACTTGACGAGGGCGAGAAGAGTGTGGACGACATCTATCTGGACGAGTTCAGAGATGAAATCGAAGGATGGGTAATCGATGCGATAAAGAAGATTGGTCTGGATACAGCCAGGGCAGTGCTCGACGCACCGCGCGAGATCCTCATAGAGAAGGCAGACCTCGAAGAGAGTACTGTAGACGAGGTGCTCAGCATACTCAAGAGCGAGTTCGAAGATTGATTTGACAAGAGAAGAAAAAAAGAAAATACAAACGAAGGGATTTAGATGCCAAGACTAAACAAAGCACTTAAGGAACTAAATGTAGGAATCAACACTGTCGCTGAGTTCCTGCAGAAGAAGGGATTCCCACTGGAGGATGCCAGTGTCAATGCCAAGATAACGGACGAGCAGTACACCATGCTGCTGAATGAATTCGGCAGTGACATGCTGAAACAGCAGGAGACCCATCTCAATATCCAAAAGCGGAAGGAACAGGAGTCTCAAGAGAAAGCACAGAAAGCCAAGGAACGCAGAGAACAAAATCAGCGTGAGAACGACGAAAAGAAAAAGGGCGTTTTCCGTCTCGACAGCGAGCGCAAACAGACTGAGTTCAAGATTGTCGGCAACATAAACGACACTGTGCGCCCTGTGCGCGAGACTGCGGATCAACCAGCTGAGACTGCTCCTCAGGAGACGACTCTTACTGCTCCTACCCCACAGGCAGAAGAAATCCCAGTGAAGGAAGTGACAACGGCAGAGGAGGCAAAGACTGACGTGACTCCTGACGATGGACTGAAGGTTGAAGTCGCTGCTGAGACTGCTGAGACTGAACAGCAGGAGAGTGCACCTCAGACAACCGAGACTGCCAGTCCGGAGACTGTCGAGCCTGCACCGGCTGACACTCTGTCAGTGACAATGGCTGACCATTCGCCTGCCCCAGTGGCGGAGACTCCGCAACCGGAGAAGAAGGACGGGGTGTTCCATACTTCCGTACCCGATGCAGGTGTCAGCTTCAAGCAGGTCGGTTTCATTGACCTCGACAGCCTGAACTCCAGGATGCGTCCTGACAAGAAGAACAAGTCGGAACGCAAGAAGGAACGTGAAGATAAGGAACGTGCGAGAGCCGATGCCAAGAATAAATATAAGGAGTCGGTGATGCGCGAAATCAATAACGGCAACAGTGCCAACAAAAATGACGACTCCGCGCAGTCGCAGAACAAGAAGAAACGTCAGCGCATAAACAAGGGCAAGGTGGACATCAATGCTGTCTCCAACCAGCCAAACCAATCTAATGCGCCTAAGCAGAATGCTGGTAAGGGCGGTGGAAACCAAGGCGGCAAACCGCAACAACGGCAAAGTCAGTTCAATGGCAACCAGCAGGAGGGTGGCAAGAAGAACCGCAACAAGAAGAAGGATGTCAAACTGGAACTGACTGACGAGGAGGTAGCAAAGCAGGTGAAGGAAACATTGGCACGACTCACTACCAAGTCGGTGAAGAGCAGTGTGAAGAACCGCAAGGAAAAACGCGAACGCCACCGTATGGAGGTGGAAGAGGGCGAGCACCAGAACGATAAGGTGCTGCAGCTGACGGAGTTCGTGACGGTCAACGAGTTGGCTTCGATGATGAACGTGCCGGTGACCAAGGTCATCGCTACCTGTATGTCCATCGGTGTCATGGTCAGCATCAACCAGCGACTTGACGCGGAGACCATCAATATGGTTGCTGAGGAATTCGGTTTCCAAACCAATTATGTCAGTGGTGAGGTGAGCAATGCCATAATAGAAGAGGAGGACAGGGAGGAAGACCTTGTACCGCGCGCTCCTATAATCACGGTGATGGGACATGTGGACCACGGAAAGACCTCATTGCTTGACTACATACGCAAGACTAACGTGATTGCTGGAGAGGCTGGAGGAATCACGCAGCACATCGGAGCGTACAACGTGAAGATGAAGGACGGACGTCACATCACTTTCCTCGACACACCAGGACACGAGGCGTTCACAGCCATGCGTGCGCGTGGAGCGCAGGTAACCGACATCGCCATCATCATCATCGCAGCCGATGATGCCATCATGCCGCAGACAAGAGAGGCGATAGCTCATGCACAGGCTGCAGGAGTTCCGATGGTCTTTGCGATAAACAAGATAGACAAGCCTGGAGCCAATCCAGAGAAAATAAGGGAACAACTCGCCAACATGAACCTGCTGGTGGAGGACTGGGGCGGTAAGTACCAGTGTCAGGAAATCAGTGCCAAGAAGGGACTTGGAGTGGATGAACTGATGGAGAAGGTGCTTCTCGAAGCGGAGATGCTCAATCTGAAAGCTAATCCCGACAGGAAAGCAACAGGTTCAATCATAGAGTCGACGCTCGACAAGGGACGTGGATACGTGGCAACCATACTCTGTCAGAACGGAACACTCCATCAGGGCGACATAGTACTGGCAGGAACACATTACGGACGTATCAGGGCAATGTTCAATGAGCGTGGACAGAAGATGAGTGAGGCTCTGCCAGCTGAACCGGCAGTGATACTCGGACTGAACGGTGCTCCTACTGCTGGTGATACGTTCCATGTGATGGAGACTGAACAGGAGGCTCGCGAGATTTGTAACAAACGTGAGCAACTGAAACGCGAGCAGGGTTTGCGCACGATGAAGCGCGTGGACCTTAATGAGCTGGGACGACGCATTGCTCTCGGTGACTTCAAGGAACTCAACTTGGTGGTCAAGGGCGACGTGGACGGTTCCATCGAGGCTTTGAGCGACTCGCTGATAAAACTCTCTACTGAGAAGATTCAGGTGAATGTGATTCATAAGGCTGTGGGACAGATAAGCGAGAGCGACGTGACCCTCGCTGCTGCGTCTGACGCCATCATAATAGGTTTCCAGGTGCGCCCGTCACAGGCTGCGAGGAGACTGGCGGAGCAGGAGGGCGTGGACATACGTCTCTACTCTGTCATCTACGACACTATTGAGGAGGTGAAGAGTGCCATGGAGGGTATGCTCGCACCGGAGACGAAGGAAGAGGTGACTGCCACCCTGGAGGTGCGTCAGGTGTACCATATCACGAAGGTCGGAACCGTTGCTGGTGCGTTCGTCACGAACGGAAAGGTGCAGCGTAGCAACAAGGTGAGAGTCATCAGGGAAGGCATCGTGGTCTACACGGGTCAGATAAACGCTCTCAAACGGTTCAAGGATGACGTGAAGGAGGTTGGTGTCAACTTCGAGTGCGGTATCTCGATCGTCAACTACGACAATATACGTGAAGGCGACATACTGGAGACATTCACAGAGGTAGAGGTTAAGCAAAAGCTTTGATGGAAACCAGACGATGAACGAATCGAATGAGTTTGTCAGGAGGATAGCTAACGAAAAATACAAGTATGGCTTCACCACTGACGTACACACTGAAATCATAGACAAAGGACTGAACGAGGACGTGGTGCGCCTCATCTCCCGGAAGAAGGGCGAACCCGACTGGCTTCTGGAGTTCCGGCTTAAGGCGTATAATTACTGGAGGACAGCCAAACAGCCATCGTGGGGACATCTGAAGTTGCCTGAGATTGACTATCAGGCGATTTCCTATTATGCAGACCCGACTGCCAAGTCGAAAGAGGGTTCTGGGTCAAAGGAGATTGACCCAGAGCTGGTCAAGACGTTCGACAAGTTGGGTATCCCTTTGGAGGAGAGGCTGGCTCTGAGCGGCACTGCCGTAGATGCTGTCATGGACTCTGTGTCGGTAAAGACCACCCACAAGAAGGCTCTGGAGGAGAAAGGCATCATCTTCTGTTCTATCAGTGAGGCGGTCAAGAACCACCCAAAACTGGTACAACAGTATTTGGGTAGTGTTGTGTCCTACCGAGACAATTATTTCGCTGCACTCAACTCGGCTGTGTTCAGTGACGGGTCGTTCGTATACATCCCGAAGAACACACGGTGTCCGATGGAGCTGTCTACTTATTTCCGCATCAATGCACGCAACACAGGACAGTTCGAGAGGACACTGATAGTATGCGATGATAACTCGTACGTCTCTTACCTTGAGGGATGTACGGCTCCGATGCGCGATGAGAAGCAATTGCACGCTGCCATCGTGGAGATCGTGGTCTTGGACAATGCGGAGGTGAAGTACAGTACGGTGCAGAACTGGTATCCAGGCGATGCAGACGGTAAGGGTGGAGTGCTGAACCTCGTAACCAAACGGGGACATCTGCGTGGAGTGAACAGTAAACTGTCGTGGACGCAGGTGGAGACTGGCTCTGCTATTACATGGAAATACCCGAGCTGTGTGCTCACTGGTGATGGTTCGCAGGCGGAGTTCTATTCAGTAGCACTGACCAACAACTATCAGCAGGCAGACACTGGCACGAAGATGATTCACTTGGGGAAACGAACCTCAAGCACTATAATAAGTAAGGGAATTTCTGCCGGCAGAAGTCAGAACTCGTATCGGGGACTGGTGAAGATTGGTAGCCATGCGGACGGGGCGCGCAACTACAGTTCGTGCGACTCTCTGCTGCTGGGCAGTACGTGTGGAGCGCATACGTTCCCTTACATCGACTGCCACAACAACACAGCTACGGTGGAACACGAGGCGACGACCTCCAAGATTTCGGAGGAACAACTGTTCTACTGCAACCAGAGGGGTATCCCTACAGAGGATGCCATAGGACTGATTGTTAACGGCTACGCGAAGGACGTGATAAATAAATTGCCGATGGAATTTGCTGTGGAGGCGCAGAAACTCCTTTCGGTTTCATTGGAACAAACAGTTGGATAGTAATTATGCTTGAGATAAAAAACTTACACGCAAGAGTGGAGGGCAAGGAAATACTGAAGGGTGTGGACTTGGTCATCAACGATGGTGAAATACACGCTTTGATGGGTACGAACGGTGCCGGAAAGAGTACGTTGAGCAATGTCATTGTGGGACACCCTAAGTATGAAGTGACTGTGGGTAGTATGACGTTCAACGGTCAGGACCTGCTTGCAATGACTCCCGAAGAAAGGTCACATGCCGGAATCTTCATGTCGTTCCAGACTCCAGTGGAGATTCCTGGAGTCAGCATGACCAATTTCATGCGTGCGGCAGTCAACGCTCGCCGCGAGGCACTTCACGAGGAACCGCTGAAGTCGACGGACTTCCTGAAACTTATGCGCGACACTCAGAATTTGGTCGGGATTGACAAGAAACTTATGTCACGTTCCGTAAATGAGGGTTTCTCTGGGGGAGAGAAGAAAAGAAACGAGATTTTCCAGATGGCGATGCTGCAACCGTCGTTCTGTATCCTTGACGAGACCGACAGTGGTTTGGACGTGGATGCACTGCGTGTCGTTGCCGACGGCTTCAATAAACTTCGTACGGAGAAAACCAGTGCGATAGTCATCACCCACTACCAACGTCTGCTGGATTATATCCGTCCGGATTTCGTGCATGTGCTGCTCAACGGCAGGATTGTAAAGACTGGTGGGGCAGAACTGGCAAGGGAGATTGAGGAACAGGGATTTGACTGGATAAAGGGATGAGTGCGTTACAATCTTACTTAGAACTGTATTCGGCCCACAAGGACAAGCTACTCGGGTGTGCGCCTGAAGTGATGAACTCGGTGAGGGAGACGGCTATAGATGTGCTCGGACGGAAAGGCTTCCCTGGACGTGAGGTGGAGGAGTACAAGTACATCAACGTGGAGGAGGCTCTGGACGGGACTTACAACTATAATGTCACTTCATCGCAGATAAGCACTGAGGATGCTGTGGTGGAGGTGAACAACAATGGTCTGATGGCTGCACATTACGCCAAGATTGCGGACATCAATGACCCTTTGACTGCCTTGAACACAGCGTTTGCAAATGAATGTCTCTGTATTCATGTGGGCAAGAACCAAGTGCTGGACAAACCTATTGAGGTGAGTGACGTACTGAAGGGCGACGTGCCGCAGATGGAGCACAAGCGTCTGCTTGTGGTTCTCGATGAAAATGCGTCGGCAACCATCGTGTTACGTTACGTTGCCAGCGACAAGATGAAGTTCCTGACAACTCAGGTGATGGAGGTGCTTGTGGGTGAGAACGCACACTTGGACATGTATGAGATAGAAGAAACTCATACGTTGTGCACTCGGTTCAATAACGTGTACTTCAATGTGTGCAGGTACGCTACGGTGAAGCACAATAACATCACTTTGTTCAACGGAATGACGCGCAACACGGTACGGGTAGGACTGAACGGTGAATACGGTGAGGTGACGCTCAACGGTTGTGCGATGACTGACAAGAGACAGGTGGTGGACAATAATACGCTTATCCGTCATGAGGTGGCAAACTGTACGAGCCGTGAGTTGTACAAGTATGTTGTCGATGAGCACTCGACTGGTGTGTTTGCTGGTAGGGTCTATGTGGCTGAAGGAGCACAGAAGACTGTCAGTGAGGAGGTCAACCAGAATATTTGCATGAGTGGCGACGCACGTATGTACACCCAGCCTATGCTGGAGATTTACGCAGACGATGTGAAGTGCTCCCACGGCAGTACGGTGGGGAAACTGGACGAAGCTTCGCTCTTCTACATGAGACAGCGGGGAATTCCACTGGAGGAAGTGAGGATGCTACTCGTGCAAGCATTCATTAGTCAAGTGGTAGACATGATTCCGCTCGCTCCACTGCGTGAGCGTCTGGATTCACTGGTGGAGAAACGTCTTAGAGGTGAACTGGATAAATGTACTGGATGTGCCTTGTGTAAATGATTGTAAATGGGCTTATGAGAAACATATTGGTGTTATTTGCCGTGTCTGCTTGTCTGCTTGCATGTGATAGGCAGCAGAAAAACTCCTTGGCTATCAGTATACAGCCGGAGAGTTCCACTGTTAATGAACTGAACGCAGCGGTAGCGCAGGTAAATGCGGCTTGTCCGGTGAAGGCTGGCGAGTACAATACCATGGACAGTGTGTCGTACAAGGACAATGTGTGGACGTACTACTACACCGTAACGGAAGACAGTCTCGTGACCTTCCAGAATCAGGTAGTTAACCAGACGATGGAAGAGCGCATGAAAGAATCTACGCGTGACAAGATATTCTCTAACGGGTCGATGAGGACAATGGTGGAGGCTTTCGTCAAGGTGAAGGCAGACCTTGTGTTCCAGTTCAGAGGCGACAAGACTGGGACTACGATAAAGGTGATGTACACGAACCCGGAACTCAGGGTGATGATGGATGTCATGAGAAACCAGAAACAGTGATTATGGAATTTGATGTGGACAAGATAAGGGAGGACTTTCCCATATTGAGCAGGACGGTGTATGGCCGCCCTCTCGTTTATTTGGACAATGCAGCGACAACGCAGAAACCCAGACGGGTGGTTGATGCCATAGCTGATGAGTATTACAATGAGAATGCTAATGTGCATCGTGGTGTGCATTTCCTTTCGCAAAAGGCTACAGACCTGCATGAGCAGTCGCGTGAGACTGTCCGCGCGTTCATCAACGCACATTCCACCAAGGAGATTGTATTCACACGGGGTACGACAGAGTCCATCAACCTGTTGGCTTCCTGCATGAGCAAGATTGACCGCCATCGTGAGGTCATAGTCTCGTCTATGGAACACCATTCCAACATTGTGCCGTGGCAACTGAATGGGTACACTCTGCGTGTGATTCCGATGACCGACGGTGGGGTGCTGGACATCGAGGCTTACGAAAGGATGTTCACTTCGGAAACTCAGATGGTGTGTGTCACTCAGGTGTCTAATGTCTTGGGCGCGGTCAATCCAGTCAACGAGATAATAAGGATTGCACATGAACATAAAGTGCCGGTGCTGCTCGACGGAGCACAGTCCACACCCCACATGGCAGTAGACGTGCGTGAGTTGTCCTGCGACTTCTTTGCGTTTAGTGGGCACAAGATATACGGTCCTACTGGAGTCGGAGTCTTGTACGGTAAGGAGGAGTGGCTGGACAAGTTGCCTCCGTATCAGGGTGGCGGTGAGATGATACGTAACGTGTCGTTTGAGCACACCACCTTCAATGACCTTCCGTATAAGTTCGAGGCTGGAACGCCCGATTATGTCGGGACTCATGCGCTTGCCGTGGCGTTGGATTATGTAAGTGCCATCGGCATGGACAACATCCACCGACATGAACATGAATTGATGAAGTATGCGCTGGAGTCCCTGCAGACAATTCCTGAAATGCACATATATGGGTTGGATGCACTGAAGAGCGACTTGTCGGCTGGTCCTGTCAGTTTCAATGTGGGGAAAATACACCACCTGGATTTGGGAACCTTGCTCGACCGGCTGGGCATCGCTGTCCGTACGGGACACCACTGCGCTGAACCTCTCATGCACAGACTCGGTATCGAAGGGACTGTGCGTGTCAGTTTCGGTTTGTACAACACCAAGGCAGAAGTCGATGCGCTTACCGCAGGAATCGACAGGGTTAGGAAAATGTTTTAGATGAGATGGGCGGTTTGCCGTTGCCGTACAGCCTCGAAGAGGAGTATGGCAGCACTGACCGACACGTTGAGGGAGTCGAGTGACCCCAGCATCGGGATACGTATGTGTGCATCCGCTGCATCCCTCCATATTTGGGTCAGTCCGGTTGACTCCGTCCCCATGACAATGGCGGTTCCACGGGTCATGTCCGTGTCGTAGTACGCCTTCGAGTCTTGTAGCTGTGCCGTCAGAATCTGAATCCCGTTCCTCTGTAGCCATTCTATGCATTGTGCACTCTCGCACGCGACACACGGTACGGTGAATATTGCTCCGATGCTGCTTCGTATGAGGTTGGGGTTGTACAGGTCCGTGAGAGGATCGCACACAATCACTGCATCGACTCCAGCTGCGTCCGCACTACGGAGCACTGCTCCCAGGTTACCCGGTTTCTCCACACTCTCAAGTACGATTACCAGTGGGGTCTTGTCAAAGTGCAGATTGTCGAGCTTGTGTTGTCTTGCCTTCACCTCTGCAATAATACCCTCCGTGCCGCCACGGTACGCAATCTTACTATACACGTAAGGCGACACCTGTACTGTAGCGTGGCACTTCACGTCTGGAACTCCTCCGTAAATCTCTTGGCAGTAAAACACTGTATCAATCTCCAGTCCTGCACTGATGCAGTGCTGCAACTCTCTGCGGCCCTCGACCACAAACAACCCTGAATCCTTTCGTTCGGTTGATTTCTGCTGTAGGTCTGTCAAACGCCTGACCTTCGGATTCTTTACGCTACTAATGATTTCGTCTGCTGTCATACATGTGCCGTTTATAGATAGATTCACTGTGCAAAGATAGTTAAATCTCAGTTCTGGCGCACTGCACTAGACGAAAATGTGTGTTGGCAGGACGCATGAGTGCAATCTTTTTAGTAACTTTGCACTTGATTTTAAGGTAAAAAGGTAAAAAGATATGCAAGACATTAGGAACATAGCGATTATTGCGCATGTGGACCATGGGAAAACTACGTTGGTTGACAAGATGCTTATGGCAGGTCATCTCTTCCGTGACAATCAGCAGACAGGTGAACTCATCCTCGACAATAATGAACTGGAAAGAGAACGCGGAATAACCATCCTTTCAAAGAATGTCTCAATCATGTATAAAGGCGTGAAGATTAATGTGATTGACACTCCAGGACACAGTGACTTCGGAGGCGAGGTGGAACGTGTGCTTAATATGGCGGACGGATGCATCCTCTTGGTCGATGCGTTTGAGGGACCGATGCCACAGACACGCTTCGTACTTCAGAAAGCACTTGAGATAGGACTGAAACCGATTGTGGTAGTCAATAAGGTGGATAAGCCCAATTGTCGCCCAGAGGAAGTTTATGAGATGGTGTTCGACCTAATGTGCAGTCTTAACGCTACAGAAGATCAGTTGGACTTCCCTGTTGTCTACGGCTCTGCCAAGCAAGGTTGGATGGGTGAGGATTACAATACCCCGACCGAGGATATCTCCTACTTGCTTGACAAGATAATAGAAATAATTCCCGCGCCAAAGTATTTGGATGGAACTCCGCAGATGCTGATAACGTCATTAGACTATTCAACTTACACGGGACGGATAGCTGTGGGACGTGTGCACCGTGGTACGTTGCGCTCAGGCCAGAACATTACCATCTGTCACCGTGACGGTTCAGTAGAGAAAACAAAGATAAAGGAACTGCATACGTTTGAGGGTATGGGGCATAAGGCTACAGACAGTGTGTCGAGTGGAGATATCTGTGCTGTTATAGGCCTTTCTAATTTCGAGATAGGTGACACTATCTGTGATTTCGACAACCCTGAGGCGTTGCCCACCATCTCCATAGACGAACCTACCATGAGTATGTTGTTCACCATCAATAATTCACCGTTCTTTGGAAAAGAGGGTAAGTTCTGTACAAGCCGCCACATAAACGACAGGTTGCAGAAGGAACTGGAGAAAAACCTTGCCTTGCGTGTGGAGCAAAAAGAGGGAATGACTGACCAGTGGATCGTTAGCGGACGTGGAGTCCTTCACCTCAGTGTGCTTATAGAAACGATGCGTCGTGAAGGGTATGAGTTGCAGGTTGGACAACCACAGGTAATATATAAGGAGATAAACGGGGTTAAATGCGAACCGATTGAGGAACTGACCATCAACGTTCCGCAAGAATTCTCTAGTAAGATGATTGACATGGTGACACGCCGTAAGGGCGAGATGCTCTCGATGGAAGCTCAGGACGATCGTGTGAATATAGAGTTCGATATCCCGTCTCGTGGAATCATCGGTCTGCGCACCAATGTCTTGACCGCAAGTCAGGGAGAGGCGATTATGGCACATCGTTTCAAGGATTATCAACCGTATAAGGGCGACATGGTACGTAGGTTGAACGGAAGTATGATTGCCATGGAAAGCGGTACGGCATTTGCCTATGCTATTGACCATCTGCAGGATCGTGGAAAGTTCTTTATCTCGCCGCAGGAGGTTGTTTATGCAGGACAGGTGGTCGGAGAACATGTGCATGAGAACGACTTGGTGGTGAATGTGACCAAGGCGAAGCAACTTACTAACGTACGTGCTTCGGGAACTGACGAGAAGGCACGTATCATCCCACCGGTACAGCTCTCTTTGGAAGAGGCGTTGGAGTATATCAAAGAAGATGAGTATGTTGAAGTGACGCCGAAAAGCATGCGAATCCGTAAGATTATCTTGGACCACTTGGAGAGGAAGCGCGGAAGCAAAAATGAGGCTTAATGGTTGATTTTTGCACATTGGCATAAGGGTGTGTGCGCGAAACCGTAAATTATTTCCCTATTTAACTTATGGTTCGTGGATTATTTCTTAACTTTGCAGTCGCAATTTGAAAAGAGAAATCATTAACACATTAAACAAAGTAATTATGTCTGAAATTGAATCAAGAGTAAAAGCGGTCATTGTTGACAAGCTTGGAGTAGACGAGGCTGAAGTAAAGCCAGAGGCAAGTTTCACTAATGACCTTGGCGCAGATTCCCTCGATACAGTAGAACTTATCATGGAATTCGAGAAGGCTTTCGGTGTAAGCATTCCAGATGATCGTGCTGAGAAAATCACTACCGTCGGTGACGCTATCAAGTATATCGAAGAGAACGCAAAATAATTATTATTAGCAATCATAACCATTTACTTGACTTTCAAGCTGCGTTGTCGTAGGGTGAAGGTAAGTAAATGGTTTTATTTTTATAGACAGTTATGGAATTGAAAAGAGTTGTTGTGACAGGTCTTGGTGCGGTGACTCCACTTGGACTTTCTGTAGAGGAGACATGGGAAAACCTCAAGAAAGGTGTCAGTGGTTGCGGTCCTATCACACAGTTTGACGCATCGGGATTCAAGACACAGTTCGCTTGTGAGGTGAAAAACTTTGACCCGGCACAGTATGGTATCGACCGTAAGGAAGCCCGTAAGATGGACCGTTACTCAATGTTCGCACTTGCGGCTGCAAAGGAGGCTGTTGAGGACGCAGGTCTGGACCTCGAGACTGAGGACAAGGACGAGATTGGCGTTATCCTCGGTGTTGGCATCGGTGGTATCCATTCATTCGAGGACGAGGTTTCCAACTACGCCATTAACGGCCCGACACAAGGTCCTAAGTACAACCCGTTCTTCATCCCTAAGATGATTTCGGACATGGCATCAGGACTGGTGTCAATCAAATATGGTTTCCACGGACCTAACTATGCTACGGCTTCTGCTTGTGCTTCTTCTACAAACGCACTTGCGGATGCGTTCAACCTCCTTCGTTTGGGTAAGGCAAACATAATCCTTTCTGGAGGCGCTGAAGCTGCAATCTCACCATCAGGAATCGGTGGATTTAATGCTCTTCATGCATTGTCAACCCGTAACGACGACCCACAGGGAGCAAGTCGTCCGTTCAGTGCCAGTCGTGATGGTTTCGTTGCAGGTGAGGGTTCTGCCATCCTCGTGCTTGAGGAACTGGAACATGCAAAGGCACGTGGTGCGAAGATTTATGCTGAGATGGTTGGTGCCGGTATGTCTGCTGACGCATACCACATCACAGCTTCACACCCAGAAGGCTACGGAGCTAAACTCGTGATGGAACGCGCCTTGAAGGATGCAGGTCTGAACGCTGACGAGATTGACTACATCAATGTTCACGGAACATCAACACATGTGGGTGACATTTCAGAGGCTAAGGCTATCAAGGATGTCTTTGGAGATGCTGCTTATAAGTTGAACATCAGTTCTACTAAGTCTATGACTGGTCACCTCCTTGGTGCTGCTGGCGGTATCGAGGCAATGGCTACAGTCCTTGCTGTCAAGAACGACATTGTGCCTCCTACAATCAACCACGACCCAGAGGACAAGGACCCTGAGATTGACTATGATTTGAACTTTACTTTCAACAAGGCTCAGGAGCGTACTGTTAACACTGGACTCAGCAATACTTTCGGCTTCGGAGGTCATAACGCATGTGCAATATTCAAAAAGTATAAGTAATTGGCATCCAAAATACAAAAGATAACATGTAAGCTAAGGCTCTTGTTCCGTAAGGATAAAGAGCCTTATTTGCAATTATATCATATCATGGGATTTTATCCCAAGGACATCAGCCTTTACAGGCAGGCATTGATGCATCGTTCGTACATTCCGAAGCTGCAGAATCCGAAGCATGTTAACAACGAAAGGATGGAGTTCTTGGGCGACGCAGTGTTGAGCGCGATTGTCGCTGACATCATCTATGGGAAGTATGCTGACCAGCAGGAAGGATTTTTGACCACTTTGCGCAGTCGTATTGTCAAACGTGACACCCTCAACGAATTGGCGGTTCAACTCGGACTGGACAAGCTGGTAAGCCACGCCAACCACATGGTACATGCGCACAACAACTACATGAACGGAAATGCGTTTGAGGCATTTATCGGAGCTATTTACCTTGACCGTGGATACGACTATTGTGTGAGGTTTTTGAAGGATAAGGTCTTTGATACCCACATCAACATTGACCAGATGTCGCAAAAGGAGGAGAACTATAAAAGTAAACTTATTGAATGGGCTCAACATTATCAGTGCCAGTTCGAGTTTATGATTACTGGTGAGAAGATGGGGCGGAACAATACCCCACAGTTCTACTCAGAGGTAAGGATTGAAGGTGTGACGTGTGGCAAAGGTTTTGGCTTTACAAAGAAAGAGAGTCACCAAAAGGCGGCACAGGCAGCTTACAAGAAAGTGAGCACTAACGTGAAGTTTGTCAACGGCTTGATGGAACAGAAAAACAAGAGGCAGAGGGGAATATAATTCTTGTTTCTCATGTCCTTTTTACGAATAAATGCACAAAGCGTATGATTCGGTAACAATAAATTTTGTACCTTTGTGCGTTAAATGCTACCGTTATGAATATAACACCATTACTGGATAAATTATATTTTGCCCGTAGACAAAAGGCTATGAGGGGCTATGAGGGGCGTGCCGAGGAAATTCAGAGGAAAGTCTTGGGTTATCTTGTCCGTGCCGCATCAAAGACCGAATGGGGAGTGACTCATTGCTATTCCGACATAAATGGGTACGACGACTATTGCCGACAAGTTGGTTTGAATACCTATGAGGAACTGAAGGACTATATTCAAAAGATGCGACAGGGCGCAAAGGATGTATTGTGGAGAGGACGTGTCAACTGGTACGCCAAGTCATCAGGAACAACCAACGACAAGAGCAAGTTCATACCCGTAAGCACGGAAGGTCTGAAAAATATACATTATATGGGCGGAACGGACTGTGTGGCAGCTTACTTAAGTGTAAATCCGCAGAGTAAACTGTTTGCAGGCAAGAGCCTAATTCTGGGCGGAAGCCACGCTCCTAACTTGAATACCCCAAACAGCTTGGTCGGAGACCTCAGTGCTATATTGATTGAAAACATTCCGTCGTTGGTAAATTTGGTGCGTGTGCCGCCTAAAGGAGTGGCGTTGCTGAGCGATTTTGAGGAAAAACGTGACAAGATTGCAATGCTTGCAAGCCACGAGAATGTGACAAACATAAGTGGTGTCCCCTCATGGATGCTGTCTGTACTCGATCGTATGCTGGAGATAACAGGCAAGCGTACAATTGACGAAATCTGGCCGAATTTGGAGGTCTTCTTCCATGGAGGAGTGGCATTCACTCCATATCGTGAACAATACAAGAACATAATCACATTGCCAGGTATGCATTATATGGAGACGTATAATGCCAGTGAGGGTTTCTTCGGAATCCAGACAGACCTAAGTGATCCGGCAATGCAGATAATGATGGATTATGGAGTGTTCTACGAGTTCATCCCGATGAGTGAGTTTGGGATGCCGTCGCCAACTGTCGTTCCATTATGGAAAGTCGAGAAGGATGTAAATTATGCGATTGTCATAAGTACCTCGTGTGGCTTGTGGCGTTACATCATAGGTGACACGGTGAAATTTACTAGTACAGACCCATATAAGTTCATCATCACGGGGCGTACCAAGCATTTCATCAATGCTTTTGGCGAGGAGCTGATTGTGGACAATGCAGAAAAAGGACTGGAGCAGGCTTGTATAGCCACTGGTGCACAGGTGAGGGAATACACTGCCGCCCCCATATTTATGGACGCGAATGCCAAATGCCGTCATCAGTGGGTCATTGAGTTTGCAAAACGTCCAGCCTCGATCGATGATTTCGCAACAATACTCGACCGTTCCCTTCAAGCAATAAACTCTGATTATGAGGCTAAACGCTCTAAGGATATTACGCTTCAACAGTTGGAGATTGTAGAGGCACGGTCTGCGTTGTTTGACGACTGGTTGAAGGGGAAAGGCAAGTTGGGTGGTCAGCATAAGATTCCACGTCTGAGCAATAGCCGAGAGTATATTGACGAGCTTCTTGCAATGAATAAATGAAAGGGGTTAGAGGAGCATATGTTGTAGTTGTGATGCTTGCTGCATTGTTTGTGGCAGCTTGTGCCAGTATGGGGACACCAGATGGTGGACCATATGATGAGACTCCACCTGTGATTGTCAATACCGTACCCAGGTATGGGGCGGTGAGATCGCACTCCCAGAAGATTGTGTTAGAGTTTGACGAGAATATAAAGATTGATAATGCGTCGGAGAAGGTAATCGTGTCGCCTCCGCAGATAGAACAGCCGGAAATAAGTGCCTCAGGCAAGCGCATCACCGTTCAACTGGTCGATTCTATGAAAAAGGGTGTTACCTACACTGTTGATTTCTCGGATGCTATTGAGGACAATAACGAGGGCAACCCGATGGGTAACTATGCTTTCACTTTTTCTACAGGTGACTCCATCGATACGATGGAAGTGTCGGGTTATGTGCTTGACGCAAGCAATCTTGAACCGATAAAGGGAATCTTTGTCGGATTGTATGAGGTTCCCGACTCGTTAGTGGACTGTTTTCCTGACTCTGTTTTCAGAACAAAACCGTTCGATCGCGTATCTCGCACGGATAGCCGCGGGCGTTTCGTAGTCAAGGGACTGAATAAGGGCTTCTACCGCGCTTATGCCCTTCAGGATCAAGACCAAAGTTATTCCTTTACGCAGAAAAGTGAGAAGCTTGCGTTCAATAATGAAATGATTCGCTCTACTTGCCGTCCTGACATCCGCTATGATACGGTTTGGCATGATAGTATACACTATGATTCCATCGTTCCTCGAGGTTACACGCATTTCCTTCCGGATAATATCGTATTATTGGCCTTTACGGAGAAAATGACCGATCATTATTTCCTTAAGATGGAACGGCCTAGTCTGCGTGAGTTCACGCTTTACTTCACGAGTCCTGCAGATTCACTGCCTGTTATACGTGGCGTGAACTTCGATTCCAACGGGGCTTTTGTTGTGCAACCCAATCCTACGAACGACACAATAAAGTACTGGATACTCGATTCGTTGGTCTACAACCGTGACACACTTGTGTTTGACTTGTCGTACATGGCTACAGATACTCTCGGACAACTGCTTCTAACCACTGACTCGGCTGTGGAGCTGATGTCGAAGATAACTAAATCAAAGGTCGACAAGCAGCTGAACGAGGCTTACGAAAAGTGGGTCAAGGAATATAAGGATGAACAGAAAAAGCAACGGAAACGCGACAAGGAGAAGAAGTCCAAGGACAAAGATGATGAGGAATTTGTCGTTCCGCCCATGCCCGAGGATTTCCTTGATGTCAAGACCTCCAGCTCTTCCATCAGTCCCGTTCAGAACGTAGACTTTACCTGCAAGGAGCCGATTGCGGTAATGGACACCTCATTGTTCCATTTTAGGGAGAAGGTAGACTCTGTGTTTGTGGAACGAGACTTTAAGATTCGGCCACTTGAATATCCTCATAACACGTTCCGTTTTTATGCCGAATGGCAGCCAGGACACACATATGAGATTACGGTGGACACTGGTGCGTTCGTGAATGTTTACGGCAAGCGGTCGGAGAGCTTCTCTAAGCAAGTAAAGGTGAGGTCGGCTGACACGTATGGCTCTCTCTTCATCCATCTCAACGGAGTGGATTCCAGTGCGGTTGTAGAGTTGCTCAATTCATCCGATAAATCGGTGATGCGTGCTAAGGTCAATCGGTCGATGATTGCGGAGTTCTATTATGTGGATGCCGGCACGTACTACATGCGTATGTTCTGTGACAGGAACGGAAATGGGGTGTGGGACACAGGCTCATATGATGAACACCGTCAGGCTGAGGAGGTCTATTACTATCCAGGTTCGTTTATGGTCAGGGCGAACTGGGACATAAGTCAGGAGTGGTCGCCCAAGTATCTGCCTGTACATAAACAAAAACCGTCACAAATAACCAAACAGAAGGCGGACAAGGAAAAAGACCTAAGGAAGAAGAATCTGGAACGGCTTAAACAGAAGAGAGAGGGAAAATGATGGGACGGGGTAGTCATTACATGATATTGCGCGCGTTGGTGGTGTCCCTACTTCTGATGGGTACGATGTTGGCAGTCGCACAATGCAAATACCATAACACCGCTTTCAAACCTGGTGAGTCACTTTCCTATGACTTGTATTTCAACTGGAAGTTTATATGGGTGAAGGTGGGGGCAACCCACTTCAGTGTCGTCTCGTCCAACTATAAGGGTGTGGACGCACTCCGTACGGACATCCTGTTCAAGAGCAACAAGAAGTGTGAGGCAATCTTTCCAATGAGAGACACCCTGATCAGTTATTCCACTACAAACCTCGAACCGCTGTACTTCCGCAAGGGCGCATTTGAGGGAAAACGCTATACAGTGGATGAGGTTTGGTTCAGTTATGCAGACGGCAAGACGATCATGAAGCAACGTTACCGTTCACCGGAGGGGGTGTGGACCGACAAGAAAACGTCCAGTGATGAGTGTGTGAACGACATGTTGAATATCTTGCTGATTTCACGCTCTAAAGATTACTCCAAGTGTGTTGAAGGACAACGGATATACTTCAAGATGGTGACTGGCAAGCGACTGAGTAACCAAGTGCTGGTGTACAAGGGTACGGAGAAGTTCAAGGCCAACGACGGACACACATACAGGTGTCATGTGCTCTCGTTGCTTGATGACAAGTCCAAGAAGAAAGAAAAGGAATTGTTGAGATTTTACATTACGGATGACAAGAACCATCTTCCAGTTCGTATCGACTTCTATCTGAAGTTTGGCATTGCCAAAGCTTATTATAGCAGTGGTACAGGCATACGCAATGCTCTCTCTTCTAAAATTAAATGATTATGCTGTTGCCTTATTTTAACGAAAAACTTATTGAGGCAGGATGTGATGAAGCAGGGAGAGGTTGTCTTGCAGGAAGCGTCTATGCAGCAGCAGTAATCTTTCCGAAAGACTATCACAACGCCCAGTTGAACGACTCCAAACAGTTGACTGCCAAGCAGCGTTACACTTTGCGTGAAGTGATTGAACGTGATGCGCTCAGTTGGGCTTTGGGTATCGTGACGGCACAGGAGATTGATCAAATGAATATTCTTCGGGCAAGCATTACTGCGATGCACCGTGCCATTGACCGACTGACAGTGCGACCCGAGACGTTGATTATAGACGGTAACCGGTTTTATCCTTATCATGATTTGCCGTATCAGACAATTGTGAAGGGCGATGGGAAGTACCTCTCCATAGCTGCAGCGTCCATACTTGCCAAGACGTACCGTGACGATTACATGAGGCAGTTACACGAGGAATATCCGTATTACGGGTGGAATCATAATGCTGGATACCCCACCAAGGAACACCGAACTGGCATTGCAGAGCATGGTCTGTCACCCTACCACCGTCTTACATTCAACATTATGGGTGACAGACAACTGTCACTTGATTTCTGCACGACCCGTTGATAGGGTTTTCCCTTTTACGAATAGGAACTTTCTTTTTGCGATGCAACATTTAACTTCTATCTTTGCAGCGTAAAAAAAACAGTAAAAGAAACAGTAAAAGAAAGGAGATCTATATGAACACTCTTAGGAATTTCACAGTAGCGTTGATGATGATGACGGTGTCTCTCACAGCAAATGCACAACCAATGTCTGTTTATTCAATGCGCAACAACGCACGGTTCTTGACCGACAGGATGGCGCACACGTTGGGGCTGAGCGCGGCAATACTTGACGACCTCTATTGCATCAACTATGATTACATATGCGGTGTCAACGATTACCTTGACCAAGTGGCTTTGGGTTATAGGTACGACGACTACATGACAGTGGTCTTCGCACGTGACTATGCACTCCGTCGTCTTCTTTCCGAGCGTCAGTGGGCGTTGCTCATGTCCTATGATTATTTTTACCGTCCGATAACCTTCGCAGATCACCGTTGGCATTTCTCTATCTACGCCCACGACCATAGAATGGACCATTTCTTCTTCAATCCTCCACGCAGGTTCAACGAGTACAGGGGCGGAGCCTTCTTCGTCGGTATGCGAGCACCAGAACCAGGGAGGGGCGACGCTATGGGGCGTGGCAATTTTCGGAGGAATGACGGACGAGCCAACAATGGCACAGGGTTCCGTATCGGTGATAGTAACCGCTTCGATGGTAGCAAGAACGCTCGCGGTGACGAACGCCAGGGAGAGGCTGGCATGAGAAATCAAGACAATCGTGGCAACAACGGCAACCAAGTCGGTAATGCTAATCGTGTCAATCAGGATGCTAATGCCAATCGCGTAAACCGTGGTGGTAATGGTAATGCCAATGGTGGCGTGACAGTCAATACACGCAACAACACGGTCAACACCCGTTCTTCAAGCACCCGTTCCAGTAGTACCGCAGCGCAGCGCAGCACTCAAGTTCAGCAGCGCAATGGTAATAGTAGTATGAACCGTTCAGCGGGCACAAGCAGAGCCGTCTCCAACGGCAGACGGTAGGAATGACCGACAAACCAATCGGGTAGGAGGTAAATGCCTTATATGATTATATGCTATAGTACTATAGTATAATTGGTAATGGCAAAACGACATGGAAAAGAGATGCTTTATTGGCATTTTGGTATGATGCCTAAGAGAAGTTGAAGGACTTTAAAACTCCTCTTTTTATTTCACTCGAGTGAATCGATCAATTGAGCCGAGCCCCTCTACAGGGGTGTCTATGGGGAGGTGTTGAAGTCAAGAAAATAATGCAGCAAGTACAGGAACTTACCATTGCTGGCAGGTTGCTCCTCAGCAGGGCCTGTGTCCTCTTCGGTTTCTAATGCAAAACTACAAAAAACAGCCTCAGGAACGAATCGTTATTGAGAAATATGTCTAACTTTGCATTGAGAACGAAGCCAAGACACCGGACTTGTACCCCAACAATAAGGTGTCAAGAAAATCAGTTCGACGAACATTGAGGTGTAAAGGTAAACAGGTGAAAGAGCGGTCTGCGTAAAGTGGATTAGTTCACCAAACAAAGAGTGTAAACAATATCAGTTAATCACCCTCAAATGTGACAACGTTTTTCAGGGATAGTCATGCTGACATGAATGATTTCTGGGTTTGGCTAAGCATTGTGTATGAAACGAAATCCAATAAAAAATCATATCGCAGAAAAGGTTATTATAAAAGTCATTATTGGAGGTAAAGCAAATCTCAAATAGACGATTTCTCCTTTCCCCCAAAAAGAGGGATTCACTCGTGAAATCTATGGCGACAATATAGTATTACTGGAAGAAACAAAAAATCTTGACATAACCATATGAACATAGAAAATAAAGACATATTGCTTGCCTTACTACATCAGCATGAAGAGTTAGGCATTTCGCAGCAGATAGACTACGACAAGTTCTATCTGTACTCTATCATTACGCACTCTACAGCCATTGAGGGCAGTACTGTCACGGAAGTGGAGGCTCAACTGCTATTTGATGAAGGCATAACTTCTTCGAAGCGTACGATGATGGAGCAGATGATGAACCTTGACTTAAAGGTTGCATATGAATATGGCATGAAGTGGATAAAAAGCCATGCACCAATTACTACGGAATGGCTCATAACGCTTGCCTCCAAGGTGATGGCTCGCACAGGTAGCGAATATAACTCTCTTGGAGGACATTTCGATGCGTCTAAAGGCGAGTTGAGAAAGCTGAATGTGACGGCTGGCTTTGGTGGGCGTTCATATATGGCTTTTCAGAAAGTGCCGGACAAGTTAGCTACGTTCTGCGAAGAATTAAATCGTCGCCGTCAAACAATAGACTCCAACGACATCGCTGCTGTCTATGAACTGAGTTTTTGGGCACACTACGAGTTGGTGACTATTCACCCATGGGCAGATGGAAACGGAAGAACTTGTCGGCTGCTGATGAACTTGCTACAAATGGAGTTTGATGTATTGCCTACAAAAGTGTTGAAAGAAGACAAAGCAGAGTATATCCAAGCCCTGATTGACACAAGAGAGGAAGAAAACATCGACATATTCATTAACTGCATGACAGAGTTGCATTGCCGCCATCTGAAGTCTGACATCGACCAATACGTCAAATCGACATCAGAGAAAATGGTCGATAAAATGGCTTTGGCGAAGGAAATGGCCGATAAATGGTTGATAAAGCCTTCGTTGGCTAAGAAAATGGTCGATATTCTTGTGTTTATGGCCGACAAACAGGATGTCACAACAGAAGACATCATTTCCGAATTTGGTTTTACCGCCACCACTGCCAAGCGTTATATGCGCCAACTTATAGAGTACGGTTATCTTGAAGCGCATGGCGGCAACAAGAATCGTAGCTATAGCATCATTACAACATTATAACAAGTGCATACCGCCAAACTTTAAGTGTAAGCCTAAGGTTGAGTCTATCGTTTGAGACAAAAGATCATCAAATTGCTCCATGATTGCAAATATTCCCCCAAAAGGAGTGAGTTTCTCAGATTTTATTTGTACTTTTGCCATGCTATTCAGAATCCTGTCTGTTTTTGCAGCACTAAGATAGGTGAAATTTCTGACATGGCAAAATCCTGGACAACTTTTTGTTGTCCAGGCGCTTATAAAAATATTAATTTATAGTGTTGCGGAATTTAGGTTTAATTAACCCCAGCCTCACAATACGGGGTTTGCTTACCTTTATCGAGACATTGTGTCCTTTGTTACCAAGTCCTTGATTTCTTCAACGGAAAGACCAGAGCCTTGAGCTACAATTTCCACAGACAGACCGAGGGTCAAAAACCTTTTTGCCGTGGCTATCTTTTCTTGCTTTTCGCCTTCCGCTCTTCCTTCCGCTCTTCCTTCCGCTCTTCCTTCCGCCATTCCTTCATTATATCCTTCGTCATGACCTTCTTGGTAACCTTCATCCCGACTGGTGTCGAAAAGGCTCTTCATGTGCCTTA
>CAVFVJ010000011.1:0-1174 GCA_963626085.1 Alistipes ihumii
GATCAATTCACTCGAGTGAAATGACACCCCCTCTCGAGACCCTATTTTTGGGGTCACGGCATGCCCTACAAACAACTTCCTCTTTTTAATAGAAATTTGTTTAACTATCAACACTCGCTTCTTCGCCTTCCGAAGGTTAGTTGCGTAATTCGACACATCTATTCAGGAAACGACCCTTCAATGGTGCACAAAATTGCCTGTTTTGGGTGTCTTTTTTATTTTTAACAAGGTTGATGATTGCGGTTTTTATAAAATGCAGTACCTTTGCATGTCTAAAATATGAAAAAGGGACACTTATGAGTCTTTAATTATCTGTTATCAGTACCCACAATGCCTACACGCAACGTATACATATCGACCAACGTTGATGCCGCCATCACGAAGGGTGACAGGAAGGCTAACGTGGGCGTGAATACCCCCCCCTATTTTCTAAAACTCTATATAAAACAACATATTACCGATGTTGCCATGCGGCAGCTTCGGGTGGTTTCGTTATAGAGTGCCGTGAGCCTCCATAGCCGGTTTGTCGTGCATATTCGTGTAAGAAGCGGCAACAATTTATAACATGAATAAAATAACAATCAAACAAAAAGACAAAAATGAAAAAGAAACTTTTATCACAACTTTCCCGCCTGCTCAGCCTTGTAATGATGCTGGGACTGAGCACGGCAACGTATGCGAATTCGTATACATCCGATTATACTATCACCTGGAGCATGAGAAGCGAGACTTTGGAGGTCGATGGGGCGACCCTAACTATCCCATGTGGTACAACCTACGCATTGGCGAGCTCCGGTTATGGCGATAATACAACCCTCCATTTGACAAATAATGCGACCATTGAACTTCATGGAACTATTGCAACTACTGGGGGAAAAGCAATTACTACATTAAAATATGATTCTGGCACCATCAAAGTATATCTTAACGACGGGGCTAAGATAAACGCCACCTTTCCCGAAACGAACAGTGGAACAGGAATTTGGAGTGAGTCTGTTATACAATATATCGGCTACAATGCAGCGACGGACGGCAATGGTACGGTGAGCGTGAAGAACGGCTCGGCCGAAGTGACAAGCACCAGCACTGGCAAAAAGTCAACCACCTACACCTTCACCGCCAACCCTGCCAAAGGCTATAAGTTCGTGAACTGGACGAAGGGCAAAGGCGGTGC
>CAVFVJ010000011.1:1399-3032 GCA_963626085.1 Alistipes ihumii
CGTTACCGTAAAAGCCTTCACCAGCTGGGACGTGGAACCTACTGGCGGCAGTGAGGGTACTCCCAGCTTGCAGAGCGAAGTGGACGTGACGAAGAACGATGATGGCACATGGCAGTTCACCATGCCCGAGGCCAAGGTTTGGGTAGTGGCTACCTATGCCAAGAACCTGCAGGACGCATGGATTCTGACCATCACCGACCAAACCTACATGGGCACGGAAATCAAACCGACTGTTACCGTAAAGGACAGTGTAACCACGCTGACAGAGAATACAGACTACACCGTGAGCTACACCGACAACGTGAACGCAGGCACTGCCACCGTGACCATCACCGCCGTAGAGAGTTCTGACTACAGTGGCACGGCTAAGGCTACGTTCACTATCAAGAAGGCAGACATCACCGTTACGGCTCCTACTGCCAAGACCGGCCTGACCTACACAGGTGAGCCACAGGCTCTCGTGGAGGCTGGAACAGCCAGCTACGGCACGATGAAGTACTCTACTGACAATGAGACTTGGACAGACACCGTTCCTACTGGCACAAACGCCAAAGACTACACCGTATATTATAAGGTGGATGGCGACGACAACCACAATGCTGTGGACGCAGACTCTTTAACGGTGAGCATCGCCAAGGCTGCTGCCGACGTCATCAAGCCGACCATCACTTTCGACGATGCCGATCCTGCACAAGTGGGTGACATCACTGTGAAAGTGGGCGACAAGACACTCGTCAAGGACACGGACTATACCGTAACTTATAAGGACAAGAGTGGCAACGCCGTGACCGAGGAGAAGATAAAGAACGTTATGGACGAGGCAACCGAGGACGCTGAGTACACTGTGGTCGTAACACTGACAGGCAACTACAGCGGTTCGAAGGAACAGACCTTCTCCGTGAAGGCTGCCACCGTAGCCGTGTTGACCATCCCAGCCAAGTGCTACATCAGCTACTTCTCAGCCAAGGGTCTGAACCTTGCAGACGGGACCAACGACGGTGTGTTCCTCACCAGCGTGAAGAGCGTTACTGAAGGCAGCGTAGTGTTGTACGACAAGGGCACTGTGACTTCTGCCGCAAAGGAGACACCGCTCGTCATCTGCAACACCACCGAAGAGGAGCAGAAAGTTACCCTCCGCGTGAACGAGAGTGCAGACTCTGTGACTTACGACAGTGAACACTACTTCGGAACCAACGAGGCTAAGGAGTTCACAAGTGACGACATGGACAATGCCGACTACTACGTGCTCGATGGCAAGAACTTCACATGGGTGAAGGATGCCGGCACGCTGCCAGCCAACCGCTGCTGGCTGCAGATTGCGACTTCCGCTGGTGCTAGCCCACGTGTCATGAGCATCCGCTTCGAGAGCGACGACGTCACCGGCATTGACAGCGTTAACGACAATGCCGCCAACGATGACGAGACCTGGTACGACCTGAACGGTCGCCTTCTGCAGGGCAAGCCAGCCACGAAGGGTGTGTTCATCCATAATGGCATAAAGGTCGTGATTAAGTAATCAAACATACACCTTAACATCAACCGGGGACGGAGCAACTCTAAAATTGCTCCGTCCCTATTAGTAGGTGACGTGTCCCACGTCACATTTTATTAAGTGTCCCACGTCACATTTTAT
>CAVFVJ010000011.1:3052-42962 GCA_963626085.1 Alistipes ihumii
TTATCAAGTGTCCCACGTCACATCACACAAAATGTAGAGGGATAACACAACCCGAAGAAGCCGTATAACACACGTTAGTACATTTAATACGATACGGAGAATATTTATGCCCGATTGTGAACTTCACGACCACAACTTTAGACAATGCTTTAAAGAAAAGTTGTCTTATGTTGTCAGTGTTGTCGTAAAAAAAATAAGAAAATGCAGAAGACACATCCGCTGTATCGTTATGGTACAGCGGATGTGTCTAAAATGATTCGGATGAACCGGCTACTCCAGTTCTATTGCATAGCTGCCGCTACGTCCTGAAGGATACTTGCCCCAGATGAAGAGGGTCTTTGACTCTGATTCGAGTGCCGAACGGTAAACTCTCTCAAGGTCTGCCACAGAAGTGATTCGGGCATTGTTGGCAAGCATGATGACGAAATCCTTGCCTACCCCTTGATTGCGAAGCGGACTGTCGTCAGAGAGTGAGGTAACTTGCACTCCTGACTGCACGCCAAGCGTCTTCTTCTGTTCGGATGTCACCTCCTTGAACTCAGCACCGAGAGCAGACAGGTTCTGTGCCTTTACCACCTTAGTGTTGCCGTTGGAGTTCTTGAGTGTTACAGTGAACGACTTCTCCTTGCCGTTCCGCATGGCACCTACGTTCACCTTGTCGCCTGGGCTGTAGCGTGCCACGGTCTCCTGAAGCTCTGCCATCTTGGATATTTTCTTGCCTTCCACTGACACTATGACATCGCCTTCCTTGATGCCAGCCTCCAGTGCTGCTCCATCCTTGCTCACCTCAGCCACATACACTCCAGCCGTAGTGCCGAAGTCCTTGTCGAACGACTCGTCCTTCGCCTTCTGCGAATCGATGTACGCACTCAAGTCACTTCCGCTGACACCGAGAAGCGCACGCTGCACAGCACCGAACTGCTTGAGGTCGGTCACCACCTTCTTCATTATGGATGTAGGGATGGCAAAGCCGTAACCAGTGAAACTGCCGGTCTGGCTATAGAGCGCAGCGTTGATGCCCACCAGTTCTCCGTCAGCATTGACCAGCGCACCTCCACTGTTACCTGCGTTGATGGCAGCATCGGTCTGTATGTAAGACTCGATGTCATTCTTAGAACCACGTTCTGAGATATTGCGCGCCTTAGCACTGACAATACCAGCTGTAACTGTAGACTTGAGGTTAAATGGATTGCCCACAGCCAACACCCATTCGCCCACACGGAGCTTGTCGCTGTCACCCACGACAAGTGTCGGCAGGTCAGTCGCGTCAATCTTAATCAACGCAAGGTCGGTGGACTCGTCAAGTCCTACCACCGTAGCCTTAAACTCACGGTTATCATTCAGAGTCACCTCAATGTCGTCAGCCCCAGCCACCACATGGTTGTTGGTCACTATATAACCGTCGGACGAGATGATGACACCCGAACCTGCACCCTGTCGCTTGGGAGTCTGTATCTGACGTTGCTGGATTCCACCGCCGCCACGTCCAAAGAAGTCCCCAAAGAAGTCGGCAAACGGATCATAGTACTCTTGAACACGCGTCTGTCCGTTTATGGTCACCTTGATGTATACCACCGCACTACAAGCCTTGTCAGCAGCAGAAGTAAGGTCCACATACTGGCGCGACTGCGGAGTGACATCCTCAGTAGCCAGAGTCATGAACGGAGTCCGAGTATTCTCCACCTCCTTGGCAGAGACAATACTGTCCGTCAGACCCACCTTACTGTTCACCAGCGTGAAGGCAAAGGCTCCCGTAATCCCCGATACGGCTGCCGTCAGAGCGACAACACCGTAAAATCTCCTCATTGTCTGTTTCATAATCATATCTTGTTGTTATAGTTAATATCGAATCGCTTTTAACTTACAATCTACAAAACTGATGCCAAAAATAGCGTGAAGTTTAGTGGCAGCAAAGCAAAGGAGGTAAAAAGTGCGTTAGTTTGCGTTAGTTTAACAATAAAAACCTCGCCATTAACAGTTGAAATTATGATAACAACTATTCAGACTGGCAACCGAACAGCTACTTATGGAGCGGTAAACAAAAAAAAAGGAAGTCCGAAGACCTCCTCATGTATCCATTACATGCTTTTAGCAAATCAGAACTTGTAGTATACTCCAAGGCTGATGTTTGTGTTGTCGACACTGAAGCCAAACTCATTGTAATTATCTTTTTTTGTCTCATATCCAAGGAATCCAAGCTTAGAAACAAGGTCGATCTTGTCTGAAACAGTAAACTTCACACCTGGACGTACACCGATGTTGAAACCTGTTACAGCATCTAAACCTGAAGACTTAGTTGAGGAGAAGCCGAGAGTACCCTCAACAAAGAATGAAGCGATACCTGAAGTGGCGAAAGTGTAGCGTGCGTATGGGTTAATAGTATAGATGTCTACATCACTGTTGTCAACACCCCCTACATTGCTCACAGACTGATAACGCAAGGCTATTGCAACGTCCCACTTCTCATTGAGTGAATAGCCAATTTCAGGAGCTATTTCATATGATACCTGAGACTTGTCTGCTGCGTCAAAATCCTTCACGCCAAAACCGATTGATCCACCGCCCCATACTTGAGCGTCTGCAGCCAGTGCACTGAGTGCAACGATAGCTGAAAGAATGATTTTCTTCATAATATTATATGTAAGATTTAATGTCCGCCTACTCTATTCGAGGTTTTCAGCATCCCCTCGCCTCACCGCATCTGCGGAAAAGCGCGGCAAAATTACAATCTTTACAAATACTGACCAAGAGATTTATCACACTTTTACACCCAGCGACACGTAAAACCAACCAGGCGACAAATTTTTACAATCCATTTATGCCCACACAAACGTATAATGCGCAGTTCAACACGTTGTGTTCGTACACAGACAAAGAAGACCACAAATGTCAACCTAACAAAAAGTCTACCAACAGAAAAGCCGCCAATATATATAAGGTTAGGTTCAAGTCGGAGAATTTACCGACGAGAATCTTGATCAACACATTACAGAGCACACCGAGGCTGACACCATCTGCAATACTATAGCACAACATCATACCTGTCAAGGCGACAAAAGCTGGCAGAGCCTCAGAAATGTCGTCAAGATCAACCATACGAAATGATTCGACCATCAGAACCCCCACCATAACAAGAGCACCACAGGTTGCCACACTCGGAATCAGAAGGAAAACCGGGGCAAAGAACATACTAAGCAGAAAGAGTATGCCTACTGTAAAGGACGTGAGACCTGTACGGCCACCCTCTGCCACGCCCGATGCACTCTCTACATAGGTAGTGACGGTAGAGCAACCCAACAAGGCACCTACGGTCGTTCCTATAGCGTCACTCGTCATAGCCTCTTTCACACCTGGGATATTGCCGTCCTTGTCCTCCTTGATACCCATCTTGGAAACCACACCCAATATGGTACCCATGCTGTCGAAGATATTGACAAACAACAGCGACAGCACCACAACAACCATCTTGAGAGAAAAGAAACCCTCGAAGTCAAATTGGCAGAATATGGGGGCTATGCTGTGGGGAACAGACACCGGAGCCCATCCCTCACCCACTTCTGTCACTCCCAGGGGAATGCCGATGAGTGTGGTGACAATTATACCGATAAACAAAGAGCCTTTCACTCTGCGTGCGAGAAGAGCACCACAAATCAAGATACTTACAAAACCCAATATGGTAGAAGTCGTAATGCTACCCAATCGCACGATAGTGGACTCGTTCGCGACTATGATACCTGCATTCTTCAATCCCACGAACGCTACGAACATCCCGATTCCGGCAGAAATGGCATAACGGAGATTCTTTGGGATACACTCCAGTATCTTGTCGCGTATATTCAAGAAAGTGATGAGCAGGAAGATGGCGGACTCTACCAGCAACACTGCCAAAGCCTGCTGCCACGTGAGTCCCATCGACTGACAGAGGGTAAACGCAAAGAAGGCGTTCAGTCCCATTCCGGGTGCCTGCGCAAGCGGAAGCTTGGCCATGAAAGCGAGAAGCATTGTCGCCACAGCCGACACGATGGCTGTGGAGGTGAACAGCGCACCCTTATCCATACCTGCCATGGCGAGTATGGACGGATTGACAGCCAGTATGTAACACATAGTAAGGAAAGTGGTCGTCCCCGCCACCAGTTCGGTACGGACTGTAGTCCTACTTGGGTCGTAGCCCAACATCGCCTTCAGTTTGTTCATTTTCATGTATACAGGATTTTTATCTGTCTCTGTCGAATAGTTACAGCTGCAAATTTACCGAATGTCGTTAAAAAAAACAAGTTCCAGACTCGTAAATCCGAGCTGGAACCGTCCTTTATTCAAAAAAAATCGTAATATTGACACGCCGACCAAATATTTTCGCTAACTTTGCACCGCTTTCCCATAAGAGGATCGGGATTTAGCGCAGTTGGTTAGCGCACGCGTCTGGGGGGCGCGAGGTCGCTGGTTCGAGTCCAGTAATCCCGACCAAGTGGAAAGGGGGATTACTTTGCAAACACAGTCTTTATCTTCTCAGTAGCTTGAGCGTAAGCCTTCTCCCAGTCGGTATCGAGAGAGAATGGAGTATATGTCTGCTTGTCATTCACGTAGACATATGTCACTTCCTTATCATCATCACCAAAGAGAGGATTCTGTAGCGAAGCGTCACGGTAGACCTTTATTACCTCTAAGCGTTTCTCTGTAGAGATAGCCCTAGCTTTTATCACATTGGTCTCGAAGTCAGTGATGAAAGAAGCCAGGTTTACCGCCTGTGAGTCGTAGAAATAACTGTCTTTGGTCAATTTACGCTTCTTCACCTGATTGGAAATGTAGTTCAGTACAGTAACCTTATACTGGTTAATCTGAATCTGCTGGTCATTAGACGCAGCATTATTCACCACGCTGGTGGCATTGTCGAATACTTTCTTGTAAAGACTCTGGGCACTTGCAATCGAAACTGAAACAACCGCCAAGAGTAAAGTCAGAAATACTTGTTTCAT
Source organism: Alistipes ihumii (assembly GCA_963626085.1). GTDB lineage: Bacteria > Bacteroidota > Bacteroidia > Bacteroidales > Bacteroidaceae > Colivivens. The sequence continues at coordinate 8,026 of CAVFVJ010000011.1, forward strand.
TTTATTCCCTTAATTAGTTTAACTGATGCAAAGGTAGATTCTTTTTGTGTAATCCACAAAACAATCCAACGGAAAAACGACACACAGACAACTCGATTTCCATATTATTAACGTTTACTCAGGTAAAACCACATTCCTGAGCATACTCATTCTGAATTCCAGAACTATAGTCAACCCCCTAAAGGATTAACATAGGTAAAGTCGTGCTTTTAAGCAGTAGAAATTGTAACTTTGCATAATAGGAATCTCCGTTCCGTACTACGGAACGCACATTCGCAAGTTCGGAACCGCCGTTCCGTAGTTCGGAACGCACATTCCGAACTACGGAACGGAACTTTCTCATAGGGACAAACATACTTTCATACTGTTCCACATACAACTTTAACCTACAATAGACAAAACTGCCTATCGTTGCGACGCATGAAGCCAGTAGTCCATATACAAACAATTAACTCCGCCAATGGCTGGAGAATAGCCTTATAAGAGTAAAAAAAAAGAGGAGTGCACATGAAAGTACAAATTAATTCGTAACTTTGCACCCTATTATGAATGTAGCTATTGTAAAATACAACGCAGGAAATATTTTCTCCGTGATGAACGCACTCAGGAGATGTGGTGTGGTTCCGACCTTGACAGACGACTTCGAAGTGTTGCAAAAAGCGGACAAAGTGATATTCCCGGGACAGGGTGAGGCAAAGACCACCATGACCTACCTGAAGGAACACAATCTCGACAGTCTGATAAAAGGACTGCGGCAGCCAGTGTTGGGGATATGCATCGGGATGCAACTCATGTGCAGACACAGTGAAGAGGAAGACACCGACTGCCTCGGCATATTCGATGCAGACGTAGTGAAGTTCCGTCCAGAAAGGAATGAGGACAAAGTACCACAGATGGGTTGGAACACTATTGAAGACACTCGGACAGACCTTTTCAGAGGCTTCGACAGACCAGAGTTCGTGTATTACGTACACAGCTACTGCGTCCCTCTGTGCAAAGACACGATAGCGACAACCGACTATATCCACCCCTACAGTGCCGCCTTGCACAAGGATAATTTCTATGCCGTGCAGTTCCATCCTGAGAAGAGTGGAAGCGTGGGCGAACGGATATTGGAAAACTTCATCAACATCGGACTATGATAGAGATAATCCCTGCTATTGACTTGATTGACGGTAAGTGCGTGCGCCTCACCAAGGGCGACTACGGACAGAAAACCGTGTACAGCGACAGTCCGCTGCAGATGGCACAGCTGTTCGAAGAGAAAGGAATCAAGAGGCTACACCTCGTGGACCTCGACGGTGCCAAGTCGAAGCACGTGGTCAATGACAAAGTACTTAGAGACATCTGCCGTCATACCTGCCTCACAGTAGATTTCGGTGGAGGAATCAAGAGCGACGAAGACATACAGAAAGCGTTCGACGCAGGAGCCGCAATGGTCACAGCTGGAAGTATCGCTGTCACATCACCCTCGACTGTGGTTGGTTGGATTAAGCGGTACGGAGCGGACAAGATAGTGCTTGGAGCCGACGTGCTCGATGGAAAAGTGAGAATCAATGGTTGGAAAGACAACGGAGGCACAGACTTGATGACACTCCTCACCGACTACACGCACAAAGGAATTAGGAACGTACTGTGTACCGACATAAGTAAGGACGGGATGTTACAGGGTCCCAACACCCCACTCTACCGACAAATCATGGACACCTTCCCGGACTGCCACCTCATAGCAAGCGGAGGAGTGAGCAGCATCAACGATATAGTAGAACTCGAAGAGGCAGGAATACCCGCTGTCGTGTTCGGCAAAGCCATCTACGAAGGTCGGATTGACCTCGACAAGCTTTTGGAAACGCTCAAAAAGAAAGGATAGACTATATGCTGGCAAAACGGATCATACCATGTCTCGACATCAAGAACGGACAGACCGTGAAAGGTGTCAACTTCGAGGGACTTAGGGAAGCGGGCGACCCCATCGAGCTGGGTAAAGCCTACAGTTGTCAAGGAGCCGACGAGTTGGTGTACCTCGACATCACAGCAAGTCATGAGGGCAGAAAGACTTTCACGGAACTGGTGGGACGCATCGCACGCGAGATCAACATACCCTTCACCGTGGGAGGAGGCATAGGAGAACTGGCAGACGTAGACCGTTTGCTCAATGCGGGAGCCGACAAGGTGAGCATCAACTCGGCTGCACTACGCAATCCCAACCTCATCGACGAGATTGCGCGACACTTCGGAAGTCAGGTATGCGTAGTGGCGATAGACGCTCGACACGACGGAAACGACTGGACATGCTATCTCAACGGAGGACGCTTGGCTACCGACAGGCGACTCGTCGAATGGGCAAAGGAAGCCAACGACCGTGGAGCAGGAGAGATACTGTTCACCAGCATGAACCACGACGGAGTGAAACAGGGCTTCGCCAACGATGCACTGGCACAACTCGCCTCCACACTCACCATACCCGTAATCGCATCGGGTGGAGCAGGAAAGATTGAGGACTTCAGAGACGCGTTCACCATAGGGAAAGCCGATGCAGCACTGGCAGCCAGCGTCTTCCATTTCGAAGAAATAAAAATAAGAGAACTAAAGGAATATCTGAACGGACAAAATATACCAATACGACTATGACTATAGATTTCGACAAGATGAACGGCATCGTGCCTGCCATCATACAGGACGATAAGACACTTAAGGTACTGATGCTAGGATTCATGAACGAGGAAGCATACAAAAAGACTGTGGAGACGGGCAAAGTAACATTCTGGAGTCGCACGAAACAGAGACTGTGGACAAAGGGGGAAACGAGCGGAAACTTCATGGAGGTGGTATCCATCACTAACGACTGCGACAATGACACCCTATTGGTCAAAGTCAACCCTACTGGTCCTGTATGCCACACCGGAGCCGACACCTGTTGGAACGAGGTCAACGACAACCCCATCATGTTCCTCACAGAACTGCAGCGATTCATCAACCAGCGTCACAACGAAATGCCTGAAGGCTCGTACACCACAAGCTTGTTCAAAGAAGGACTGAGCCGCATGACACAGAAAGTGGGCGAAGAGGCAGTAGAACTGGTCATTGAATCTATGAAGGGAGACAACGAACGGCTAATATACGAAGCATCCGACCTATTCTACCACCTCATCGTACTGCTCACCTCTAAGGGACTTAGCATTGAGGATATTGCACGAGAACTCATGGAACGGCACGATCCAAACTGGCATAAGCACTGAACAAGTGGATGGGATAAAATAAAAACAGACAGACCATGTTGATAGAATACAAGAATGTCGGAGTGTACCAGGAAGCACAAGAAGTGCTCAATGGAGTGTCAATCACTATCGATGAAGGTGAACTCGCATACATCATCGGTAAAGTCGGTTCTGGCAAGAGTTCGTTTCTCAAGACTCTCTACGGGGAACTGCCTATTCACGAAGGAGAAGCGAGTGTCATGGGACATAACCTGACCAGTCTGAAACGGAAGCACCTACCGGAACTCAGAAGAAAACTGGGAGTTATCTTCCAAGACTTCCAGTTGCTGACTGACCGCACTGTGGAGGCAAACCTCAAATTTGTGCTCAGAGCTACAGGATGGAAGAACAAGGTGGAGATAAAGACCAGGATACAGGAGGTGCTGGACCTCGTAGGCATGAGCACCAAGGGATACAAGTTGCCAAGTGAGCTGTCGGGCGGAGAGCAACAACGAATTGCCATCGCCAGAGCAATACTCAACCACCCCAAACTAATCCTTGCCGACGAGCCAACAGGAAACCTCGACTCAGAAACGAGCAGACGGATTACAGAACTGCTACAGAGGATTGTAAAGGAACAAGGATCAACTGTAGTGATGATCACGCACAACACACACCTGCTGGATGAATTCCCAGGCAGAGTATTCGAGTGCAAAGACAAGAAACTCACCGAACTCACTGGAACAGAAATCGAGAAAGAGGAGATTGAGGTGATTGAAGACGAGATAAAGGACGAAAGGATACAGACTTCCGACGACATGGACATCATTGAAGACCTTGTGGAAGTAGGAAACAAAACAAGACAATAAACGGAAACAGATATGAAAGTATTAAAGTTCGGAGGAACCTCTGTGGGTACTCCCCAAAGGATGAAAGAGGTCGTCGCACTAGTCAACGACGGCAATCAGAAGATTGTGGTACTCTCGGCAATGTCGGGCACCACGAATGCACTGTATGAAATCGCAGACTATCTCCACAAAAAAAATCCGGTAGGAGCCAACGAGAACATCAACAAGTTGGAAGATAAGTACATGCAGCATGTAGAGGATTTGTATACTACCGACGAATACAAGAAGATTGCAACAGACTTCCTGAAGACCGAATTCAACTACATCCGTTCGTTCACCAAGGGGATATTCACCATGTTCGAGGAAAAGATTATCGTTGGACAAGGAGAGATTCTCAGCACCAACATGGTTACGTTCTACATGCAGGAACAGGGTATCAACGCCATCCTGCTGCCGGCACTTGAATTCATGAGAACTGACAAGAATGGAGAACCCGACCTTGACTATATCCGTGAAAAGATTAAACTACAACTGACAGAGAACCCGGACAAGGATATATATATCACCCAGGGATTCATCTGCAAGAATGCCTACGGCGAGGTGGATAACCTACAAAGAGGCGGTTCCGACTATTCGGCATCACTGATAGGAGCAGCTGTCGGAGCTGAGGAGATACAGATTTGGACTGACATCGACGGTATGCACAACAACGACCCACGTTACGTGGACAACACCGAGCCAGTCAGCCAACTCAACTTCGAGGAAGCATCGGAGCTGGCTTACTTCGGAGCCAAGATTCTGCACCCTACCTGTGTGCAGCCTGCCAAATTCGCTGGCATACCTGTGAGACTCCTGAACACCATGGACCCCACTGCCCCTGGCACTATCATAAGCAACAGGACACAAAGGGGAATCATCAAGGCTGTAGCTGCCAAGGACAACATTACTGCCATCAATATCACGTCGAGCCGTATGTTGCTCGCCTACGGTTTCCTCCGCAAGGTGTTCGAGATATTCGAGACCTACAAGACAAGCATCGACCTCGTGACAACAAGTGAGGTGGGTGTGTCCGTGTCCATCGACAACACCAACAACCTGAGTCAGATTCTCAATGAACTGAAGAAGCTGGGAACGGTAACCGTGGATGTCGACATGTGCATCATCTGTGTAGTGGGCGACCTCGACTGGCACAACATCGGCTTCGAAGCTCTCGCGACAGAGACCATGAAGGAAGTGCCTGTCAGGATGATCAGTTACGGAGGCAGCAACAACAACATATCATTCCTCGTGGCAGCAGCGGATAAGAAGAAGGCTCTTCAGTCACTGAGCGACCACCTGTTCAAAAGCCAACAGTAAAGCGGCAGATGGCAGAGTCACCACAACAATAACGAATAAAGGCAAGACACGACACATGACACCAAAAGAACTGTTCACCAAACTCAAAGACATCGACACACCTTATTATTATTATAATACGGAACTGCTGAGACAGACACTCCACGAGCTGAACAAGGAAGTAGCAAAGTACGACAACTACCACGTTCACTACGCCATCAAGGCCAACGCCAACTCTACAGTGTTAGCACTGATAAAGGAAGCCGGACTTGGCGTGGACTGTGTGAGCGGAGGTGAGATCGAGACGGCGGTCAAAGCTGGATTCGCACCTGAAAGCATCATGTTCGCTGGAGTGGGCAAGACAGACAAGGAGATCGCTACTGGACTCAACAAAGGCATCGGTTGCTTCAATGTGGAAAGCATACCCGAGCTGGAGGTAATCGACGAGATTGCTCAGAGCATGGGTAAAACCGCCAATATTTGTCTGAGAATCAACCCTAATGTGGGAGCACATACGCATACAAACATCACCACGGGATTGTCCGAAAACAAGTTTGGCATTGACCTCGCCCACATGATTGGAGTGATAGACAAGGCAAAAGCCATGAAAGGCATAAATGTCGTGGGACTACACTTCCATATAGGAAGCCAAATCCTCGAAATGGATGATTTCGTGGCACTCAGCAATAAGATAAACGAAATACAGGATTTACTCGACCAACACGGTATCAGTGTCAGAATCATAGATGTGGGAGGAGGACTCGGAATCGACTACGAAGATCCAGAGGCACACCCTATTCCACAGTTCAAGGATTACTTCGAAACCTATCATAAGAACCTCAAACTCAGAGAGGGACAGGAACTGCATTTCGAATTGGGACGTGCGATAGTAGGACAATGCGGCAGTCTCATCACAAAAGTGCTGTATGTAAAGGACAACACTGACAAGAAGTTTGCCATCGTCGATGCCGGGATGACAGAACTCATACGTCCTGCCCTCTATGGAGCGCACCACAAAATTGTGAACCTCACGAGCGAGAGCACACCTGAGACCTACGATGTGGTCGGTCCGATTTGTGAGTCAAGTGACGTGTTCGACACTGGAATCCAACTGAACGCCACCAAACGTGGTGACTTGTTGGCAATACTCAGTGCAGGTGCGTACGGAGAAGTTATGGCCTCACAATACAACTGCAGGAGTCTGCCTAAAAGCCACTCGGACAAAGACATAATGACAGAACAATAAGAGTACGACGTTGATTGGCATCAATTTTGTATGTCATCAAGTAAACAAAAAGCCGTAAATTATGAAAGAGAAAGAAAACAAGAAGGTAGAAATCACGGATAAAGAGACTGAGGAGCAGACCAAGACAGGTGTCTGCAATCCGGAAGACAATGGGAATGAATCCAAACAGGAGTGCAAGGACGAGGAGGAAAGCGAACTGGACAAGGCCAACAAGAAAATCGCAGAACTTGAGGACAAATACCTAAGACAGGTCGCAGAGTTCGATAACTTCAGGAGACGTGTCATGAAAGAGAAGGCAGAGCTAATTCTCAACGGAGGCGAAAAGGTGCTCACAAACTTTCTCCCTGTGGTGGATGACCTTGAAAGAGCACAGCAGCATATGGCAAACGCGACTGACGTGAAAGCTCTCAGAGAGGGGATTGACCTCATCATCGACAAGTTCAAGAAAACCCTGAAGTCACAAGGTGTGGAGGAGATTGAAACCAAAGACAAGGACTTTGATGTCAACTACCATGAGGCAGTCACCATGGTACCAAGCGAGAACGATGAGCAGAAAGGTAAGATTGTAGACTGCATAAGCAAAGGATACACTCTGAATGACAAAGTGATAAGGTACGCCAAAGTGGTCGTGGCCAATTAACCATACTTATAAATAATGGCAAAAAGAGACTATTATGACATTCTTGAAGTAGACAAGAGTGCGAGTGCTGATGAAATAAAGTTAGCCTACAAGAAAATGGCTATCAAATATCATCCGGACAGAAATCCGGGTGATAAGGAAGCGGAAGCAAAATTCAAGGAAGCTGCGGAAGCTTATGATGTATTGCGCGACCCTGAGAAACGGCAGCGTTATGACCAGTTTGGACCAGAAGGAGTCAAAGGCATGGGCGGCTTCGGTGGACAAGGCATGGACATGAGCGATATTTTCTCCATGTTCGGCGACCTCTTCGGGGGAGCTGGAGGATTTGGTGGTTTCGGAGGATTCGGGGGATTCAACGCTGGTGGCGGACGCAGCAACGGCAAACCCGTATACAAGGGACAGGACCAAAGACTGAGAGTGGAGCTCACTCTCAATGAGATTGTCAACGGAACTACAAAAAAATTCAAACTCAAGAAACAGGTCAAGTGCAACCATTGTCACGGAAGCGGATCAACCGACGGAACGACATCTGAATGCCCCACCTGTCACGGTAGCGGTTATGTAGTGAAGACTCAACAAAGTTTCTTTGGGGTAATGAGGACACAGTCTGTATGTCCTGACTGCCGCGGTGAAGGTGTTGTCATAAAGAACAAATGCCCTGACTGCCACGGAGAAGGCATCGTCATGGGAGAAGAGGTGGTGGAAGTGGCATTCCCCGCTGGACTCACCGACGGCATGATACTGAACGTCCCGGGAAAGGGAGGCGCAGGCAAACGCAATGGTGTGAACGGAGACCTACAGATAATCATCAGCGAAAAAGCAGACGACAAGTTGACAAGGGACGGCAACGACCTTGTGTACAACCTCGTACTGTCATTGCCGATGGCGATACTTGGAGGAGATGTAGAAGTGCCTACCATTGACGGAAAAGCAAAGATCTCCATAGCTGCAGGAACACAACCAGGGACTGTTCTCCGTCTCAAGGACAAGGGAATACCAGAAGTACAAGGCTACAACAAAGGGAAGAAAGGTGACGAGGTCATCAATATAAGTGTCTATATTCCCGAAACACTGAGCAAGGAAGAGAAGGAATGTATCCAGAAACTTGCAGGTAGCGACAGTTTCACTCCGACAGACAGCATAAAAGAAAAGATATTCAGGAAGTTCAAGTCATTCTTCGACTGACGATGAATGACTTGACTACAACTGTGAAAGACTGCGATGAAAGACTTTGAACAATACACCGACTATCTGTTTTCACAAGTACCGATGTTCCAAAATATCGGAGGGGGCGCATATAAGGAAGGACTTGAGAACACAAACATACTCGACAGACACTTCGGGCATCCTCACCGCAGTTACAAAACCATACACATCGCAGGAACCAACGGCAAAGGTTCCTGCTCTCACACTATAGCGTCCATACTACAGGAAGCTGGCTACAAGGTAGGACTGTACACATCGCCACACCTCACAGACTTTAGGGAACGTATCAGAGTCAACGGAAGGAAAATCACGGAACAGTACGTGATAGACTTCATTGACAACGAGCGTGGGTTCTTCGAACCACTCTACCCCACTTTCTTTGAACTGACAACCGCTTTGGCTTTCAAGTATTTTGCTGACGAGAAAGTAGACGTAGCAGTTATTGAAGTCGGAATGGGAGGACGCTTGGACTGCACCAACATCATTCAACCCGACCTAAGCATCATAACAAATATCAGTCTTGACCACACTCAGTTCCTGGGAAATACCATGGCTGAAATTGCCCGTGAGAAAGCTGGGATTATCAAACAAGGAGTCCCGGTGATAATCGGTGAAACGACGAGTGAGACCAAGCCTGTATTTACAGAGAAAGCAAAGGAAGCAAATGCAGACATATTCTTCGCAGAAGACACAGAGGAGGATAACAGCTTTGACTTCGAGCTGAAGGGATTGTACCAGAAGAAAAATCTAAAGACTATCCTCTGTGCCGTTTCCCACCTTATTAATATAGGTTACGCCATCACACGTGAGAATATCATTAGAGGACTAAGCCGTGTCTGCGAAAATACAGGTCTGCAAGGCAGATGGCAGACAGTCCGAACCAATCCTACAGTCATATGCGACACCGGACACAACATCGGAGGAATTACCTATGTAGCGCAGCAGTTGAAACAACAGGGATGTGACACCTTGCGGATTGTCTTCGGAATGGTGAGCGACAAGGACGTAGACGGTGTATTAGAACTAATGCCAAGGGATGCAGTATACTATTTCACCCAATCGTCCGTCAAGAGGGCGATGCCACACACCCAAATAAAGGAACTTGCCAAACGCCACGGACTGTATGGAAATTCATTCACCAGCGTAGGCGTAGCCTATGAAAGAGCACTACAAGAATCAAATGAAAATGACCTCATCTTCATTGGAGGAAGTTCATTTGTTGTTGCTGATTTTCTAATGCACGAGAAAAAAAATCATCAATAATCGAAAATCATCGCGTATTTTTTGCTCGTTCGAAAAAAAAACGTTTTATTTGCATTGTAATAATTTACTAATAACAAATACATACGTACTATGAGCGAAAATACAAGAGAAATCCTGTCTGGACTCCAAAGGGAGAAATTCCAAAAAGAGGTCCAAGGGAAGAAAACCGACCTTTTCTTCTTACACAACAAAAAGGGATATGAAGTAGCTATCACCAACTACGGAGGAGCGGTTGTTGCGATAATGGTGCCAGATAAAAACGGCAAGGTGGCGAACGTCATACAGGGGCATGACAACATTGATGACGTGATCAACAGCCCCGAGCCATTTCTTTCTACACTTATCGGACGATACGGCAACCGCATAGCGCATGGAAAGTTCACCCTGAACGGTAAAGAATACCAGTTGGCCATCAACAACGGTCCCAACGCACTACATGGAGGACCGACAGGTTTCCACACAAGAGTATGGGACGCACGTCAAATGAGTCCCAGTTCATTAGCCCTCCACTACGTTTCCGCATACGGTGAAGAAGGATTCTCTGGTGAATTCAGGGTTACTGTAGAGTTCACATTTACGGACGACAATGAATTGGTGATAGAGTATCTCGCTTGCACAAACAAGAAAACGGTGATGAACCTTACGCATCACGGCTATTTCAGCCTTGCTGGAATCGCAAATCCGACACCCACAATAGACAATCTGATTTGCAAAATCAACGCCAATTATTATATACCTATCGACGACACGTCTATTCCAACAGGCGAAATACGTCTTGTCGAAGGTACTCCGTTTGACTTCCGTTCCCCAAAACCTGTAGGACAAGACATCGATGCAGACGACATACAGATAAAGAACGGTGCCGGTTATGACCACTGCTTCGTGCTCAACAAAAAGGAAGAAGGCGAACTGAGCTTTGCTGCCAAGATTACCGAACCTAACAGCGGACGCACGATGGAGGTCTACACGACAGAACCAGGAGTGCAAGTCTACACCGACAACTGGGCAGACGGCTACAAAGGACAACACGGTGCAACATTCCCGCGTCGGTCTGCCATCTGTTTCGAATGCCAACACTTCCCAGACTCACCGAACCACCCATATTTCCCGTCTGTAGTGCTTAACCCAGGCGACCAATACAAGCAAAAGACCATCTACAAATTCGGTGTAGAGGAATGATGCTGACTAACCACTTTTTACGTATAACTAATAAACTTATCCCCTAAAAAACACTCTGAAGAAATGACACAAGAAACTAAACCGAACTACACCTTCGCACTGATTGTCGTGTTCATAGTATGCTTCCTCATTGGATTCATCACCACTATGAACAACTCGATGATCACATTCTGTTCTGGAGCATTCCATCTGACAGCACAAGAAGGTCAGTATGTCAACTCTGCATTCTATGGTGCATACCTGCTTTCCATTCCTTTCGCATTGCTGATGAGCAAGGTCGGTTACAAGAACACTTTGATTCTCGGTCTTGCAGTGGCAGGTATTGGCTTTATAATAAACTCGTTTGGAATCAATTGGGCAATAGGTGCTGGAGTGAATGTATATACGATATTCCTCGCCTCTATGTGCATTGTAGCCATGGGCGTGGTTATGCTACAGAATGTAGCCAACCCGTACGTGATGGTTCTCGGCTCACCAGAAAAGGGGGCTTTCCGCATGACGCTAAGCCAAGCATTAAACTCCGTGGCGACAACAGTAGCCCCTCTGTTTATTACATATGTGATTATAAACGGCAAGGAGCCGGCACCCGAATTTGTACCTGGTCCGTTCTTAGGATTGGGAGCATTCACCTTGCTCATATGTATTGTACTTGCCTTCCTCAAACTGCCGAAAATCGATGAGGGCAAACAGGCTGAAGAGGCTGGAATGCACCGCAAATACAAGAGCAACGTATTCATGTATCCTCATGTATGGTTGGGAGCGTTGGGCATATTCATGTACATGGGACTTGAAGTCGGTGTTCCGTCCATGTTGAAATACCGCTTTGAGTTGCTCCATCCAGACATGGACACAGCAGCCTTGGCTGCTCTGTCCACCAGTTATCTGGCTTACTACTGGGGCGGAATGATGGTCGGACGTTTCATCGGTGCAGGTATCCTCACGCAGTTCGAGCCGCGCAAATTGCTTACCGCATGTCTCTGTCTCGGTGCAGCATGCATCGCCATCTCACTGTTCTTTGCACACAGCATGTTTGGCATCTGGCTCATGCTTGCCGCTGGACTTTTCCACTCTGTGATGTGGCCGCTGATATTCAACCTCGGTCTGCAAGACCTCGGTCCGCACACGAAGGCTGCTACAGGAGTCATCAACACAGGTGTCATCGGTGCAGCTATCTTGACTCCTCTCATGGGTTTCTTTGTTGACCATACAGGTGTCATTATTGCACTGTGCACAATGTTTGTCTTCTACGCATATATCATCTGGTTCTGCAACTTCGGTAGCCGCATTGGACTCGGGAAGACCACTCGATAAAGAACATTGACTTACAAGAACTTTAATAACTATAAATACATAAAGACATGGATATAGAATTTGTTAGAAGTCGTTTTATCAAGCACTTTGATGGTAAAACTGGTAATATTTATATGTCTCCAGGCCGTATCAACCTCATCGGTGAGCACACCGACTATAATGGGGGATTCGTTTTCCCTGGTGCTGTAGACAAAGGTATCATGGCTGAAGTCCGTCCGAACGGTACAGACACTGTTATGCTCTACTCTATCGATCTGAAGGACCGCGTAGAGTTCAAGGTTGACGACCCGAAAGGTCCCCGCGCATCTTGGGCACGCTATATTTATGGTATCTGCCAGGAGATGAAATCACTTGGTGTGGATGTCAAGGGATTCAACGCAGCCTTCTATGGTGACGTACCTCTTGGTGCCGGAATGTCTTCTTCCGCTGCCCTTGAGAGTTGCTTTGCATTCGCCTTGAACGACCTCTTCGGAGACAATAAGGTTTCCAAGTGGGATTTGGCATTGGCAGGTCAGGCTACAGAACACAAGTATGTCGGTGTGAACTGCGGTATCATGGACCAGTTCGCTTCCGTGTTCGGCAAAGAAGGCAAGTTGATGCGCCTCGACTGCAACAGCCGCGAGTTCGAGTACTACCCGTTCGAGCCAAAGGGATATAAGCTATGTTTGGTAAACTCAAAGGTAAAGCACGAATTGGCTGGCTCTCCGTACAACGACCGTCGTAACTCATGCGAGAATGTAGTCAAGCATATTGCAGCCAAGCATCCTGAGGCAAAGTTCGATACACTTCGCGACTGCACATGGGAACAGCTCGACGAGGTTCGCACTGAAGTAGGAGAAGAAGATTACACCCGTGCCCACTTCGTCCTTGGCGAGAAAGACCGTGTGTTGGCAGTCTGCGATGCACTTCAGAAAGGCGACTACGAGACCGTAGGTCAGAAGATGTACGAGACTCACTACGGATTGAGCAAGGAGTATGAAGTCAGCTGCGAAGAACTTGACTTCCTCAACGACGTGGCAAAGAAGAACGGTGTCACAGGTAGCCGTATTATGGGCGGTGGATTTGGTGGATGTACCATAAACTTGGTGAAGGATGAAATCTACGACAAGTTCGTGGAAGATGTGACTGCCAAGTTTGCTGCCAAGTACGGTCATGCACCTGAAATCTACCCAGTGGTCATCTCCGACGGTTCACATAAGGTTTGCTAACGGATAAGAGTTTTCTTGTAGAAGAACGCATTAAGTTGATTCGCCCACAGCAAGGTTTTTCCTTGTTGTGGGTTTTGTTTTCTGGCACTGTCCAGGCATTGGCATGCATCAATAACAGACTCCAAAACGGATATTCACCAAATCACAAGGTTCATATACAAAGAGTGTTAAAAACGCACCTTCTTGTAAAAAAGGAAGAAGGAATGCATTGCCCTATCGGAATTAAATTGTAATTTTACACCTATATATCAATAAGACTAATACGAAACATTTAAACAATCTAGAAATGAACAAAGTAAAGAACCTTATCGCCGGAGCCGGCCTTGTGTCAATCGCAGCCATCTCTGCATGTTCTTCCGGCAGCAATGCTAATCTTACACAGTCCGGTTTGGATCCAGCGGCTTTCGACTCTACAGTATTGGGCAAGAAGACCGAGTTAGTAACCCTTAAAAACGCCAATGGCATGGAAGTTTGCCTCACTAATTATGGGGGACGAGTAGTCTCAATCTCTGTTCCTGACAAGGACGGCAAACCGACAGATGTGGTGTTAGGTTACGACAACATCCACCAATATGCAGACACACTGAATTCTCCGTCAGACTATGGATCTTCAGTCGGTCGATACGCCAACCGTATCAAGGACGCGAAGTTGACCATTGCCGGTTCAACATACAATCTTAGACCTAACGACAACGGCAACTGTCTGCACGGTGGCGGTAACACTGGATGGATCAACCAAGTATACGACATCTCCGAAAAGAATGACTCCTCAGTTACATTTACTATCAATGCCAAAGACGGAGAAAATGGTTTCCCAGGCAATGTCACTGCCACTGCCAAATATACTGTAAAGAGCGACAACACGCTTGATATTGAATTTGGCGCAACCACTGACAAGGAGACGGTAGTCAACATGACCAACCACTGTTATTTCAACCTAAACGGTGACCCGTCAAAGGAGGGCTTCGACCAAGTGATGTACATCAATGCAGACAAGTTCACACCAGCTGACAGTCTGTACATCCCAACAGGAGAGATAAAGAGCGTGGAAGGAACACCGATGGACTTCCGCACGCCTACAGAAATCGGCAAAAAGGTTGACTACAGCTTCGACCAAATCAAAAACGCAACTGGTTACGATCACAACTGGTGTCTCAACACCTACAAGGACGGTGTAGGCGACGACAAGACAGTGTGTGCAAGCCTTTATTCACCCAAGAGCGGCATTCTGTTGGAAGTATTCACCAACGAACCTGGAATCCAGGTCTATACAGGTAACTTCCAGGGTACAGGTATAGCTTGCAAGCATGGCATCAAATACCCAAAGCATGTGAGTGTATGTTTTGAAAGCCAGAAATATCCCGACTCCCCTACCAAGATTTCACAGGGTGTGGAGGACTGGACAGACGCTACTTTGAAACCAGGCGAAAAATACTATTCACATCTTGTCTACAAGTTTAGTGTAAAGTGACAGACCTCTGTATATAAATCAATTAAGTAACAAATAATCTTATAATTAAAATTATGAATTGGAATTCAACAGAATTCGTTTGGCTCGACTGGGCGGTTCTCGCCATTGGTGTAATTGGCGTGATATGGGCCGTTTGGTATGCAATTGTAAAGGACAGAAAAGCTCAGAAGGGTGAAAACTCTTCTGCCTACCTCTTCGGTAAGGGTGAGCCATGGTATGTAATCGGTATGGCAATCTTTGCCGCCAATATAGGTTCTGAGCACCTTGTCGGTCTCGCCGGTACTGGTGCAAAGAGCGGAGTCGGTATGGCTCACTGGGAGATGCAAGGATGGATGATCCTGATTCTGGGTTGGTTGTTCGTGCCATTCTATCAGTTGCTCATCAACAAAATGGGTAAGATTATCACAATGCCTGACTTCCTGAAGTTCCGCTACACACAGCGCACTGGTTCATGGCTCTCAATCATCACCCTTGTTGCATACATCCTTACCAAGGTAAGTGTGACAGCACTTACAGGCGGTATCTTTTTCGAATATCTCTGGGGCTTGAACTTCTGGGTTGGAGCCATCGGACTGATAGTCCTCACCACGATTTTTACAGTGTTTGGTGGCATGAAAGGTGTGATGACACTTTCCACTATTCAGACTCCGATTCTTGTCATCGGTTCGTTCCTGGTACTCTTTCTCGGACTGGCAACCCTTGGCGGCGGAAGCATCGCTGAAGGTTGGACCGATATGATGGACTACTGCGGAAAACTCAACAACGGCTACGGCACGACCCACATGTTCCACTGGGAGGCAGGCGACTCCATGTATCAGGAGTATCCTGGTTTCGTTGTGTTCCTCGGTGCTACAATCATCGGCTTCTGGTACTGGTGTACTGACCAACACATCGTTCAGCGTGTTCTCGGCCAGGTACCTGGCGAGAAGAACGAGGACGTGATGAAGCGTGCTCGCCGCGGTACAATCGCTGCCGGTTTCTTCAAGGTACTCCCTTGCTTCATGTTCCTTATTCCAGGTATGATTGCTGCCGCATTGGCGCAGAAGGGTACAATCCAGATGGAGGAGACAGACGCTGCTTTCGCAATCATGGTTAAGACAGTGCTCCCTGCAGGAGTGAAGGGTATCGTTACCATCGGTTTCATCTGCGCACTTGTAGCTTCTCTTGCAGCCTTCTTCAACAGTTGTGCTACCCTCTTCACAGAGGACTTCTACAAGCCTTTGAAGAAAGGTTTGTCTGAGGCTCACTACGTGTTTGTAGGTCGTGTAGCTACCGTAGTAGTGGTTATCCTTGGTTTTGCTTGGTTGCCTATCATGATGAAGATGGACACCTTGTACAATTACCTCCAGGGTATCCAGTCACTCTTGGCACCTGCCATGGTGGCAGTATTTGCCATGGGTATATTCTTCAAGAAAATCACGCCTAAAGCAGGTGAATACACAATGATTGTAGGATTCCTTATCGGAATGCTCCGACTTGTGACCAATGTAATCACAGATACTGGTAAGGCAGCTATGGAAGGTGCTTTCTGGGACTACACAGCCTGGTTCTGGCAGACCAACTGGCTCGTATTCGAGTGCTGGTTACTTGTGTTCCTCATCATATTCATGGTTGTTGTCAGTTGCTTTACTCCTGCGCCAAGCAAGGCACAGGTTGAAGCCATCACTTTCACCAAGGACTTCAAGAAGTCTATCCGTGAAAGCTGGGATGCATTTGACATCATCGGCTCTCTCATTGTAATCGGTCTTTGTGCCGCATTCTATGCATACTTCTGGTAAAACAGACTACAATAGAAGTTCAAGTGCTATGGGCAAAGCCTATGCACTTGAACTTTAAAAAACAAAACGTCATAAAGTTCAGATTAGCTGTCGCGTCAATCATGAACAATTGAGCTTTAAGCTCCTACCCTACCTCTTCACACAGGCACAGCTACAGCAAGTACATAGGGCTGTCATGTGAGAGGGATTATATAATCGGCAAAGTGGCTCCAAACATGGAGTACTTGTATCGGTTTAACAAGAAAGCGTACGAGGAATATTCTTCGTCCCACCTAAATGAGAAAATTCAACAAAAACGACTATATACGATAATATAAAATAAACAACTATGTTAGAAGCACTTAAAGAGAAAGTTTTCAAAGCCAACCTAGACCTTGTAAAACAGGGTCTCGTGATTTTCACATGGGGCAATGTGTCTGGCATTGACCGTGAGAAAGGGCTGGTGGTAATCAAACCGTCTGGAGTCGACTACGACAAGATGAAAGTCGAGGATATGGTAGTTGTAGACCTGGAGACAGGCAAAGTGGTTGAAGGAAACCTCAACCCATCGTCAGACACTCCCACACATCTTGTGCTGTACAAGGCCTTCCCGAACATACAAGGAGTAGTACACACCCACTCCACTTATGCGACAGCCTTCGCACAAGCAGGGAAAGATATCCCTAACATTGGCACTACACACGCAGACTACTTTTACAAAGACATACCTTGTACAAGAGATATGACAGAAGCGGAAGTGAAAGGTCAGTATGAGTTGGAAACAGGTAACGTCATCGTCGACGAGATTCTCAACATCAGGAAAATCAACCCAGACCACACACCAGCTGTACTTGTGAAGAACCATGGACCGTTCTCATGGGGCACATCACCCGACAACGCAGTCTACAACGCCAAGGTCATGGAGCAGTGCGCCAAGATGGCATTCGTGGCACTGTCGGTAAACCCCAACCTGACAATGAACCCTCTGTTGGTAGAGAAACACTATATGCGCAAGCATGGACCTAACGCATACTATGGGCAAAAAGGTCAAAAACACTAATGTAAGAACATTCAATCAACAAACATATCAATAACATTAAACAAAGAACTTATGAAAGCATTTGAAAATTTGGAACTCTGGTGGGTAACTGGAGCACAGCTTCTTTACGGAGGCGAAACTGTCAAGATAGTAGACGGTCATTCTAAAGAGATGGTTGATGGACTCAACAACGGTGGCATCATACCTATAAAGGTGGTTTACAAGGGCACAGCCAACTCATCAAAGGAAGTGGAGGCTGTGATGAAAGCCGCAAACAATGACGACAAGTGTGTCGGTATAATCACATGGATGCACACCTTCTCACCTGCAAAGATGTGGATTAAAGGACTTCAGGTACTCCAGAAGCCACTCCTCCACTTCCACACTCAGTACAACGAGAAGATTCCATGGGATACAATGGACATGGACTTCATGAACCTCAATCAGAGTGCACACGGAGACCGTGAGTTCGGACATATCTGTGCACATCTCCGCAAACCTCGCAAGGTTGTGTCAGGCTATTGGAAGGACGAGAAGCCACAGAAGGCCATCGCTGTATGGGCACGTGTCGCAGCCGCATGGGCAGACTCTCACGACATGAGAATCCTCCGCTTTGGCGACCAAATGAACAACGTGGCAGTGACCGACGGAGACAAGGTAGAGGCAGAGGTGCGTCTCGGCTATCACGTAGACTACTACCCAGTCTCTTCACTCATGGAATACTACAAAAAAGTGACAGACGCTGAGGCAGACGCACTTGTAGAGGAATACAAGAAGCTCTACACTATCAAGATTGACGAGTCTGGTGAAGAGGTATACTGGGAGAAGGTCAAGAACTCTGCAAAGGCAGAGATTGCCATCCGCCGCGTACTTCAGGATGAAGGTGCAAAAGGTTTCACAACCAACTTCGACGACCTTGGCGGTGCTGATGTCAACGACCCGAAGTTCCTCGGATTCGACCAGATTCCAGGACTGGCGTCACAGCGTTTGATGGCAGAAGGTTACGGATTCGGAGCTGAAGGCGACTGGAAGTCTGCCGCACTCTACCGTACAGTATGGTACATGACACAGGGACTGCCTTCTGGGGTATCCTTCCTCGAAGACTACACACTCAACTTCGACGGAGAGAACTCAGCTATACTTCAGTCACACATGCTTGAGGTTTGTCCGCTCATCGCATCCAACAAGCCTCGTTTGGAAGTACACTTCCTCGGCATCGGCATACGCAAGAGTCAGACAGCCCGTCTCGTCTTCGACTCAAAGACAGGCAATGGTGTTACAGCTACAATCATCGACCTCGGCAACCGTTTCCGCCTCATCGTAAACGATGTCAAGTGTATCGCACCAAAACCACTGCCAAAACTGCCTGTAGCTAACGCATTGTGGATTCCACAGCCTAACTTCGAAGTCGGAACAGAGGCATGGATTTTGGCTGGTGGAACACACCACTCTATCATGGGATACGACATCACTCCAGAGTACTGGGAAGACTATGCGGAAATCGCCGGCATCGAAATGGTTCATATCGACAAAGACACCACAGTCGCTGGCATCAAGCAGACACTCCGCAACAACGAAGTGTACTACATGCTTAACAGAGCACTCTACATGTAACAACATCATTCCAGGTGGCATAAACGCCACCTGGAATTTATAATCATTAAACCCTTATTAAGTATGGATGCGAAACAAACGATTAAAACAGGCAAGGCCATATTGGGAATTGAATTCGGTTCCACACGTATCAAGGCTGTTTTGATTGACCAAGACAATAAACCGATCGCACAAGGAAGCCACACTTGGGAGAACCAGTTGGTGGACGGACTGTGGACATACAGCACAGAAGCTATCTGGTACGGACTGCAGGACTGCTACGCAGACTTGCGCAAAAACGTTCTTGAGCAATACGACACAGAGATCGAGACCCTTGCAGCCATCGGCATCAGTGCCATGATGCACGGATACATGCCATTCAAAGGCAACGACATTCTAGTTCCTTTCCGTACTTGGCGCAATACCAACACAGGCAAGGCGGCAGCCGAATTGTCAAAGCTCTTCAACTACAACATACCGCTCCGCTGGAGTATCTCACACCTGTACGAAGCCATTTTGGACAACGAGGAACACGTGGCTGACATCGATTTCCTCACCACCCTCGCAGGCTATGTCCACTGGCAAATCACAGGAAAGAAAGTGCTGGGTGTAGGTGATGCGTCTGGTATGATTCCGGTTGATCCGAAAACCCGCACCTATGATGCTATCATGGTCGAGAAATTCGACAAACTCATCGAACCAAGAGGTTTTAAGTGGAAACTACTCGATATACTGCCAAAGTCACTTAACGCAGGTGAAGATGCAGGATATCTCACCCCAGACGGAGCCAACAAGCTCGACGTGTCAGGTCATCTAAAACCAGGCATTCCTGTATGTCCACCTGAGGGCGACGCAGGCACAGGTATGGTCGCCACCAACTCGGTGAAGCAACGCACAGGAAACGTGTCGGCAGGAACATCTTCATTCTCAATGATTGTGTTGGAGAAAGAACTCTCCAAACCATATGAAATGATTGACATGGTGACCACCCCTGACGGAAGCCTTGTGGCCATGGTTCACTGCAACAACTGCACATCAGACATCAATGCATGGATAAAGATTTTCAAGGAATACGCAGATCTTCTCGGAGTTGAGCAGACAACCAACGACTTGTACACAAGGCTCTTTGAAATCGCTCTCAAGGGTGCTCCTGACTGTGGAGGTCTAATTTCTTACAATTACATCTCAGGAGAACCTGTGACAGGACTTGCTGACGGCCGTCCACTCGTCATACGTTCAGCCAACGACAAGTTCACCCTTCCCAACTTCATGCGCGCACACCTCTACGGAGCCATCGGAGTACTTAAGCTCGGCAACGACATTCTCTTGAAGGAAGAGCATGTAAAGGTAGACCGCATCACTGGCCACGGAGGTTACTTCACGACCAAGGGAGTCGGACAGAAGATGCTGGCAGCCGCACTCAACTCACCAATCTCAGTAATGGAGACCGCAGGTGAAGGCGGTGCATGGGGAATCGCCCTTCTGGCTTCATACCTCGTCAACAACACTGAGAAGCTGTCTCTTGCAGATTTCCTCGACAAGGTCGTGTTCGCCGGCAACGAAGGCGTGTCTGTTGAACCAGACCCAGTTGATGTCGAAGGATTCAACAAGTATCTTGAAAACTACAAGAAGTGTCTGCCAGCAGAACAAGCGGCAGTAGACTGCAAAACTAATGATTAAACGCATATTTAGATGAACTCAATTCAAGTTTTAAATCATGCAGCCGACAACATACGTATCTTGGCTGCATCAATGGTAGAAAAAGCAAAATCTGGTCATCCAGGCGGAGCCATGGGTGGTGCTGATTTCATAAATGTACTTTATTCTGAATATCTTCAATACGACCCACAGAATCCAGAATGGGTCGGTCGTGACCGTTTCTTCCTCGATCCAGGACACATGGCTCCAATGCTGTACTCACAACTTGCCCTCATCGGCAAGTTCTCCCTTGAGGAACTGCAACAGCTTCGTCAGTGGGGTGCTCCTACGACTGGTCACCCAGAGTTCGACATCGCACGAGGCATCGAGAATACCTCTGGTCCACTCGGACAGGGACATGTGTTCGCCATTGGAGCAGCCATCGCAGCCAAGTTCCTTGCTGCCCATACAGGCAACCCCACCTTCTCAAAGGAAACTATCTACGCCTACATCTCCGACGGAGGTGTCGAGGAGGAGATAAGCCAAGGCGGTGCGCGTATAGCAGGAATCCTTGGTCTGGACAACCTCGTGATGTTCTACGACTCTAATGACATACAGTTGTCAACAGAGACAAAAGTAGTGATGAACGAGGACACAGCAGCCAAGTACAGGGCTCTCGGATGGGAAGTTAAAGAGATTTGCGGTAATGACGCAGCACAAATTCGTGAGGCAATCGAATGGGCAAAAGCCGTTCAAGGCAAGCCTGCACTCATTATCGGCAAGTGCATCATGGGCAAGGGTGCCCTAAAAGACGACGGCTCATCATACGAGGCCAACTGCAAGACACACGGAGCTCCACTGGGAGGTGACGCATTCCGCAACACCGTCAAGAACCTCGGTGGCAACCCAGATGCTCCATTCCAAATCTTCGATGACGTGAAGGAGATGTATGCAAAACGCGCAGAAGAGTTGAAGGACATCTGTGCCGCACGTTATGCAGAAGAAACTGAATGGGCTAAGACCAACCCAGAGAAGAAAGCACAACAAGACGAATGGTTCAGCGGTGTAGCACCGAAAATTGACTGGTCAAAGGTACAGCAGAAAGCCAACGACTCAACACGTAGTGCAAGCGCGGCTGTGCTGGGAGTACTCGCAGAGCAAGTACCTAACATGATTTGTGCTTCTGCCGACCTCTCCAACTCAGACAAGACAGACGGATTCTTAAAGAAGACACACTCACTCGCAGCAGGCGACTTTACAGGTGCGTTCTTCCAAGCAGGTGTTGCCGAACTGTCAATGGCATGCTGTTGCATCGGTATGGCACTCCACGGAGGAGTCATTCCAGCCTGCGGTACATTCTTCGTGTTCTCCGACTACATGAAACCAGCTGTACGTATGGCTGCCCTCATGGAATTGCCTGTAAAGTTCATCTGGACACACGATGCATTCCGTGTGGGTGAGGATGGACCTACACATGAGCCAGTAGAACAGGAAGCACAGATTCGTCTGATGGAGAAACTGCAGAACCACCACGGCAAGAACTCAATGCTCGTGCTCCGTCCAGCTGATGCAAAGGAGACAACTGAGGCATGGAAGCTTGCAATGGAAAACACTGCAACTCCTTCTGCACTCATCCTCTCACGCCAGAACATCACCGACCTGCCAGCTGGAACTGACTACACTCAAGCAGACAAGGGGGCTTATATCACAGCAGGAAGCGATGCCAACCCTGACGTGATACTCGTTGCATCTGGTTCTGAGGTGTCAACACTGGTTGCAGGAGCTGAACTGCTCCGCAAGGATGGAGTAAAGTGCTCTATCGTAAGCGTTCCGTCAGAGGGACTCTTCCGCACACAGCCTAAGGAGTACCAGGACGCAGTTCTTCCTGTAGGAGTCAAGAAGTTCGGTCTCACTGCTGGTCTACCTGTTACCCTTGAGGGACTCGTTCCGCGAAGCGAAGGAACCGTATGGGGTCTTAAGAGCTTCGGATTCTCTGCTCCATACAAGGTGCTCGATGAGAAACTTGGCTATACAGCCGAGAACGTCTACAATCAAGTAAAGTCTCTGCTCTAATACAGACATATACGTGATATTAAAGGTCTGCATCGCTTTCGGTGCAGACCTTTTTTAGATAACACTGGCATCTTTTTCTCGTTTTTGTTTCCTCATTCAAATAAAAACCAGTAAATTTGCAACTCGAATGCGCACTCTGTCTGAATGTCGATAAAGGCAAGATGACGGCATAACACAAAGACTACGGAACTAATAATAAACAAAACAATAAAATGGCAAGAAAAAAAGCATCAAACAGTATGATTGGACTTGACGTAAACCTCTCCAATACAGAAGCATTTATAGAGAAGCACCTCAAGTCAATCTTGATTGTAATCGCTGCAATCATTGTGGTTGTGGCAGGCATCTACATATACAAGATGCACATCAATAGTCAGACAGAAGAGGCAGATGAGGCAATCGCAAAATGTCAGGTCGCCTTCGCTCAGGGACAGTACGAGCAGGCACTCAACGGAGATGCAGCAAATGGACTCCTCAAAATTATTGACGAATACAGCGGAACCAAAACTGCAAACATTGCCAAGCTCTATGCCGGACTCTGCTATGCAAAACTCAACCGTACAGACGAAGCTATCAGTATGCTTGAGGGCTACTCTGCTCAAGAAGACCAAATCATATCACCAGCAGTACTTGGAGCACTTGGCGACTGCTACGTGACCAAGGGGCAGAACGAAAAAGGAGCCGAGACAATGCTGAAAGCAGCCAAAGTTGCCGACAACGATGCTGTTAGTCCTGTATTCCTCCTCAAGGCAGGAAAGATATATGAGGAACTTGGCAAAGCTGACAAGGCAGTAGAGCTCTACAAAGAAATCAAGACCAAGTATTTCCGTTCACCGCTCGCAACTGACATCGACAAGTATATCGAAAGGGCAAGCAAGTAACAAACAACGCTGTACGTGTTTTTTGAACAGTAAACGAATGGCTACAAAGAACCATAACCTCTCCGACTACGACATAAACAGCATACCTGACGCTAAAGGCATGAAGGTGGGTATCGTAGTCAGTGAGTGGAACGAAAACATTACTGGAGCACTGCTTGCAGGAGCAAAGGACACACTCTGCAAGTTTGGCGTGCGTCCCGATGACATACACGTTGAAACCGTCCCTGGAAGTTTCGAACTTATTTACGGCTCACAGCTGATGGTCAAGACGGGTGTGGACGCAGTCATTGCCATCGGTTGTGTCATACGTGGCGATACACCCCATTTCGATTACATCTGCGAGGGAACCACTTACGGACTGGCACGACTCAATGCCACTCAGAACATTCCAGTCATCTATGGACTCATCACGACCAATGACATGCAGCAAGCTCTTGACCGCTGCGGAGGCAAGATGGGCAATAAGGGAGACGAGTGCGCCGTGACAGCAATAAAGATGATAGCAGTATCAAGAAAGTTAAGAAAATAATCAGAAGTATTATCGGAGGCATACTGACAGTGTACGTATGCCTCATAATACTGGTCAACATTCCTGCAATCCAAACATCCTTAGGAAGTTGGGTTGCAGAATCTTTGTCTAATGACTTGGGTTCTGAAGTCTCCGTGGGAAGAGTGGACATCGGTCTACTGAACCGCCTCATCATAGACGACCTATATATTGCAGACAAAGAAGGAATGACTTTGTTGAAGTCCGACCGCACCGCAGTCAAGATCGACATCCCGTCAATCATGCAAGGTAAGTTAGGCATCTCCAACGCGCAACTCTTCGGCTGCACTGTCAACCTCCGCAGGGCTACACCACAGTCTCCACTCAACTGTCAGTTTCTCATTGACGCCTTCTCATCAGACAATCAGGACACACCGTCCAATATAGACCTCCACGTTAACTCACTCATTGTCCGTCGTGGACGCGTTACATACAACGTACTCAACAAGAAAAGGGAACAGGCCTTCGACACCAATCACCTGGACATAAACCATATTGATGCGACACTGTCAATGAAAACTTTCACCAACGACAGCATCAATCTTGTAGTCAAACGTTTCAATTTCATTGAACAGAACAGCGGACTAAGACTGCGCAATCTGCAAGCAAAGGTGAAAGGAAACAAGAAAGAGACACTGATAACCGACTTTAACCTCAAGACCCATCAATCATCTGTCAACATCGATACCCTGACGCTCCACTACGAAAACTATCACAAGGACCATTCTTTCAGCTACCGTACAAAGATACAGGATTCATTCATTACCCCTGCAGACTTCAGTGCCTTCATCCCAGGCATTCAAGAATTCACCGCCCCACTCTATTTCGAGGCAGCAGTTGACGGTACAGAAAGTCATATCGATGCCAACAACATCTACATCCATACAGACAACAACTCAATGATAATCGCATTGAGCGGTTATGTCAACAAACTCCAATACAAAGACAAGGACTTCAGTGTAAACATCAGTCAAGTTCTACTCAACAGCGAGGGTAAACAATTGCTCTTCAGAGTGCTTGCCGACAAAAATCTGCCACCACAAGTCGAGCATCTCGGTACCATCAACTATACGGGAACTATACACAAATTTGGAGACAGGATGGTCATAAACGGGAATATGGGAACAGAAGCTGGAGATATGTCCATGGACGTGGAGGTAAACAACAAAACCCACGTCACTGGACTCATACAGTCTGACAAGGTCCATCTCGGACAGATTATGGATGATTCTGACTTCGGTATCGCTACATTCAAGTTGAATGTTGACGCTGTCATGACAGACACAAAAATCCCAGAAGGGACAGTGAAGGGCAACATCACACAGTTGGAATACAAAAATCACAAATACACAGATATCACCATCAACGCCAACAACCAAGCGGGACTCGTCAATGCGAAACTCACCATGAATGACGAACTGGCAACACTCCAGTTCAATGGCACATACATCCACGACAAGTCACAATTCCAAGGCTTACTTAATATTGGAAGAATCAACCCGTACAGACTGGGACTCGTCAGTACTGGAGAGAACGAATCATACAGTCTGCGAGCAGAAGCCAGCCTAACAGGGAACGACATAGATAACATCACTGGAACGCTCGACATCGATTCACTCAACATATACACAGAAGGAGAGCTACTTACACTTGACAAAGCCAAACTGGAGATCGGGACAGACGGTGGCACACAACAAATCACGCTCCATTCTGACTTCGCTGACGCAAGACTTCATGGAGACATACACTTAAGCAATTTGGTTGACGCATTCAAAAACCAAGTCGGTCTGCACATGCCCTCACTCATGACATACAAGAAAAACAACGCCAATCGATTCGACTTCGATTTACATGTGTCGGACTCAGAAATTCTGAAACATTTCATCAATACAGGCTACACACTAAAGTCACCAGTACACGCAAGCGGCTACATAGATGCCATAACCGACTCGCTACAGATTGACATCGAAGCTCCACACATAACCGACGAAAACAACAAGGTATACGGACGCACCCAGATACACTGTACTGGTACAAGACGACTACTGAGCGTGTCACTGTCAACCATCAAGAAAGCAGAATCAAATGCCACACAGTACACATTCACAGCTGATGCCGATGCAGACAAGATGCAGACATTGGTCAGTTGGAACGACATGCTGTCGGACAAGACAAATGGAATGATATACGCCACCACTGCCTTCACAGACAGTCTAGGCAAGATTAAGGCAGACATCAATATCCACAAGTCACAACTCACGGTTAATGACACCCTATGGCAGATGGAGCCGTCAAGCATTGAAGTCTATGGCAAACGTGTATGGTGCAACAATGTCAGTGTACATAATGAAGACCAGTCCATAGTACTCAACGGAGTCGTATCCGAAAACCCGTCAGACTCTATCATAGCAGACTTGAAGAATGTTGAGATTGGCTATGTCACAGACCTCATCAATTTCCATGCAGTGCGTTTCAATGGACAAGTGTCAGGACAGGCTGTGGTAAGCGACATATACAATGACATACGCCTCAATGCCAACATTCTTGCCAAAGACCTCCACTTGCAGGATGGACGACTCGGCACCGGATACATACAGGCATTCTGGGACAAAGAGATAAAGGGAATAAGGGTGTTCGGTGACATCATCGACAACTACAAGGGACTAGACCGTATGACCAACGTGTCAGGATTTATTGCACCTGGACAAAACGACCTTGACTTGAAGATATCCACAAACAACACCAACGCAGAGTTTCTCAACGGCTTCCTCGGTTCGGTCTTCAAAGACATAAGTGGCAGTACAAACGGAGTGATACACATCATCGGGCCACTCAACGACATCAATATCATCGGTGATGTCACTGCTGATGTCGACATGCGACTGAGAGCGACTAACGTCATGTACCACATCAACCCCACTGACACTATACGCCTACGTAAATATGCATTCAACTTCAACGACATACGTATCTCCGACAATAGAGGCAAAGAGGGGGTAGTCAACGGCACCCTATCTCACAAGAACATGAAGAACTTCAGGTACGACTTCAACATAAAGATGGAGGACATGACAGTCTACGACGAACATGAGTTCAACTCTGACAAGTTCTATGCAACGGTCTATGCCAACGCCACACTTGACATACATGGGGCTGATGGTCATCCTCTACAGATGTCCGCCGATGTCACACCGACCAAAGGGAGTGTCTTCGCATACGACGCAGCTACGCCCGATGCCATCTCCACTGGTAATTTTGTTGAGTTTAGGGATGCCACACCAGAAAGAAAGAAAGAGGAGCCTTCACGGCTACTGTTCAGTGACGGTGAAGACATACAGGGTAACGAAGAGAATGATACAACAGAGAGCTATGCCTACCAAGGCGATATCTACATGGACATCAGCTTGCACGTAAACCAAAACTGTCAGATAAAGCTCAGGATGGACAATACCGAAGACGGCTATATCACCACGTATGGAACAGGAAACCTGTTGGCGTATTATCACAATAAAAGTCCGTTCACTCTGAATGGAATCTATCAAATTGCAGGAGGACGCTACCGGCTCTACCTACAGGATATCATCTATCGAGACCTGGAGTTGCAGACTGGGAGTAATGTGGTCTTCAACGGCAACCCTTTCGACGCAGACATACACCTTATCTGCCATCACACCATCAATTCCGTGCCACTACGCGACCTCACGTCCACCACAGGATACAACCAGACGAACAAGGTGAAGGTAATATGCGAGTTGGACATCACAGGAAAGTTAGGTAATATGGACTTCGCCTTCGACATACAGTTGCCTAACGTGAGCGATGAGACACGTCAGCTCGTCAAAAGTCTCATCAGTACCGATGACGAGATGAACATGCAGATGATTTATCTGCTCGGACTGGGACGGTTCTACACCAACGAATATGCGAGAGCAAACGGTGAGTATGGGTCCAACCAAGTAAGTACCCTACTCTCGTCAACCATATCTGGACAAATCAACCAGATGTTGTCGAACGTGATAGGACAAGACAGCAAGTGGAATTTTGGTACAGGTCTGTCTACCGGAGAGCAAGGATGGAACGACCTGGATGTCGAGGGAATACTCAGTGGACGGTTACTCAACGACAGGTTACTGATCAACGGTAACTTCGGATACCGCGACAACGCAATGACCAACACCTCCACATTCATAGGTGACTTCGATGTCAGATGGCGACTGACAGAAAACGGAAACACCTTCATCAAGGCATACAACCAAACCAACGACAGGTACTTCACCAAAGCCACACTCAACACACAAGGCATCGGACTGACCTATCAGCGAGACTTCGACTCATGGAAAGCCCTGTTCCGCAGGAAGATGAAGGAAGAAAATAATTTTGTAAAACAATAGATTATCAACATAAAAAAGACTTGGTTATGTCATACGGATTTGTCAAAGTAGCAAGTGCAGTGCCACTGGTAAAGGTTGGCGACTGCGAATGGAACGCCCATCAGATTGAAAGCCTCATTGCACAGGCTGACGGCAAAGGGGTGGAGATTATCTGCTTCCCGGAAATGTGTATCACTGGCTACACCTGTGCCGACCTTTTCCAACAGCAGTTGCTGCTGGACAGCTGCGAGATGGCATTGTTCCATCTGCTGGACACCACACGGTCGCTCAACATCATCTCCATCATCGGACTGCCACTACGAATCAACTCCATGCTTCTTAATGTGGCAGTGGTCGTACAGAAGGGCAAGATTCTGGGAGCCGTTCCCAAGTCCTACATCCCCAACTACAAGGAGTTCTATGAGAAACGGTGGTTCACCTCGGGCGAGGCGGTCGACACCACCACTACCCTATGTGCACAGACCATAAGCGTATCGCGTAACACACTGTTCAACACTGGCAATTGTCAGTTCGGCATAGAGATTTGCGAGGACGTTTGGGCACCCGTGCCACCCAGTTCTACCCTCGCCATCCAAGGAGCCGACATCATATTCAACTTGTCTGCTACAGACGAAGTCGTCAGCAAGCACAGTTATCTCTTCAGTCTCTTGTCGCAGCAGTCCGCACGCTGCATCTGTGGTTACATTTACTCATCATGTGGCTTTGGCGAATCGTCACAAGACCTTGTGTTCGCCGGCAACGGCATGATATTCGAGAACGGGAAGTTACTTGCCGAAGGGGAACGCTTTGCAATGAAAGATCAGTTGGTCATCTCCGAAATTGATGTCGAGTACCTGCGTTCCCTGCGCCAATCGAACACCACGTTTACCGACTCACAGGCACAAGCGCCAAAAGTAAATACTATAACCGCATTGTCACCCGAAGGATGGAACGAAGCACCTGCACTCACCCGTAAGATTGACCCAAGCCCGTTTGTACCCAAAGGACAGTTGCTCGATGAACGATGCGAAGAAATTTTCGCCATTCAAGTGGCAGGATTGGCACGACGTGTGTCACACATCGGAGCAAAGACCCTTGTGATTGGAATCTCTGGAGGGCTGGACTCCACTCTGGCACTACTCGTATGCACACAGACCATCGACAGACTGAAGCGTAACAGGAAGGATATTATCGCTATCACGATGCCGGGCTTTGGCACCACCGACCGCACATACCATAATGCCTTGTCACTCATGAAGTCACTGGGAGTGACCATCCGCGAGATATCCATCAAGGACGCATGCATACAGCATTTCAAAGACATCGGTCACGACATGGACATACACGATGTGACCTACGAGAACGTTCAGGCTCGCGAGCGCACACAGATTCTCATGGATGTGGCAAACCAGGAAGGAGGCATTGTAATCGGTACGGGCGACCTCTCAGAGCTGGCTCTCGGATGGGCTACATATAACGGTGACCACATGTCGAACTATGGAGTCAACTGTTCCATCCCAAAGACGTTGGTAAGACACCTCGTCACGTGGGTGGCGAACACCAGTGTGGACGAAGAGTCCAGAACCACACTGCTGGATATCGTCGATACCCCTATCAGTCCCGAACTGATTCCAGCAGACGAGAACGGACAGATAAAGCAGAAGACTGAAGATTTGGTGGGCCCGTATGAACTGCACGACTTCTTCCTCTATAACTTCATACGCAATGGATTCCGTCCTGCAAAGGTCTATTTCCTGGCAAAGCAAGCGTTCTGCGACATCTACGATGACGAGACGATACTCAAGTGGCTCAAGATATTCTACAGAAGGTTCTTCAGCCAGCAGTTCAAACGTTCCTGTCTGCCCGATGGACCGAAAGTGGGAAGTGTCAGTCTCAGTCCACGCGGTGACTGGCGTATGCCAAGTGATGCATATTCAACCGAATGGCTAAAGGATCTTGAACAATGAAAGCTGTACTCGACAAGGCATATTACCGTTTCGACGCAGACAACTTCAAGCGAGTCGACCCCTGTGGCACGGTGTATCAACTGATGGAACATACATACGACCAACTGGATATCGAACTTGGAGCATTACTGGTCGCCATGATCAGTTGGGGGTCACGCAAGGTCATCGTACCAACCGCCCTCCACATGCTTCGTGACGAAATGAGTTGGCATCCAGCAGATTTCATCATGAACGGCAAATATGAAGACTCGTACCAGGATGCAAG
Source organism: Alistipes ihumii (assembly GCA_963626085.1). Taxonomy (GTDB): domain Bacteria; phylum Bacteroidota; class Bacteroidia; order Bacteroidales; family Bacteroidaceae; genus Colivivens. The sequence continues at coordinate 39,060 of CAVFVJ010000011.1, forward strand.
AAATAACTGTGTGTACCGCACCCTCAACGTACCTACCTTCAGGGCCGTATGCAGAAATCTCAGAGAAGCTCTGAACGGATACGCCACCATGGAACAACGTCTCAGCGGACTGACTGTCAAGGAAGCCATAGCAGAGATATGCAAGTGGTTAGAACCAGCCAAGGTGGGAAGCATGGACAAGTCTGCATGCAAACGCGTATGCATGTTTGTCCGCTGGATGGTCCGCAAGGAAAGCCCCGACTTCGGGCTGTGGAAGTCACGTAGCCAGACAGACCTATATGCTGTTATGGACGTACATGTGTGCCGTCAAACACAATGTATACTAAAGAACAAACGCCCCACATGGAAAGCGTGCGAGGAATTGACTTCCATATTCCGTTCATGGGACACGGACGATCCGCTCAAATACGACATAGCACTCATGACACTGGCGGACAACCCATTGCCGAACAAGGAGAACGAAACAGGAAGAAGGTACACAGACCTCTTCATCGATTTCGACGATACCCTGTATGACACACGCGGAAATGCAACAATAGCACTTACGGAGATATTCGACATGTTCCAGCTAAGTCGGTATTTCAGCAATCCCAGCATCTTCTATGAAGCCTACTGGAATGCCAACATACAACTATGGGCACAGTATGCCAAGGGCGAGATCACACGCCCCTACCTAATGGTCGAACGGTTTCGCCAACCACTCAGCATCGGCATCCCTGATGTGGATGACAGCTACTGTCTGAAGATGAGTGACGCGTTCCTCGACCTGTGTTCTAATAAGCCGGGAGTTGTGGACGGTGCACACGAGCTGATGGACTATCTCAAGGCACGCGGCTACCGCATGCACCTATGCAGCAACGGATTCCATGAAGTGCAGTACAAAAAGCTAAAGGCAAGCCGATTACTCAGTTATTTCGACACAATCATACTCAGTGAAGACGCAGGAGTCAACAAACCGGGAAAAGGTTTTTTCGATTATGCTCTTGACAAAACCAGAGCCAAGCGTGAGTCGACGGTCATGATTGGCGACAACTTCTTCACAGACATCACAGGAGCTTCTAATGCAGGACTCGACACCATCTTCTTCAACCGCTGGTCAAGCCAGTTCAAGGCACCCGAACCCGTAACTTATGAAGTACATGCCCTCTCAGAGATTATAGAGATACTGTAAAACACAGTATACAGACAATCACATATACACCTCAAAACAAAAGCATACGACAATGATACAGAAAATTTGCGATTTCATATCACGCTACATGGCTGTCATCGTATTGGTGGTAGCATCAATATCACTATTCTTCCCCACCTCCTTCAACTGGATCTCCACGTCATGGATAGCCCCCATGCTGGGACTCGTGATGTTCGGAATGGGACTGACCCTCAACCCACACGACTTCAAGATAGTGTTCACACGACCTAAAGACATAATAATAGGCACCCTCGCCCAGTTCATCATCATGCCGCTCACTGCCTACCTGCTTGTGAAGCTGTTCGGTCTGAACGACGAGCTGGCAATCGGAGTGATACTCGTGGGTTGTTGTCCAGGAGGCACTGCATCCAACGTGATGACCTATCTGGCAAAGGGCGACCTCGCCCTGTCGGTCGGCATAACTTCAGTCAGCACTGTATTGGCACCGGTACTAACCCCACTGCTTACCCTGTTGTATGCAGGCGAACACATTCATGTAGATGCCATCGGCATGTTCATGAGTATCGTGGAGGTTGTCATCCTGCCCATCATATTAGGTTTCGCACTGCAACGTATGATGCCGAGACTCACCAAACAGGTAGTGCTGTACCTTCCTACGTTCTCCACCGTCATGATTACCCTGATTGTCGGCTGCGTGGTAAGTGCCAACGCATCCAAACTACTTGTAGGCGGACTGGTCATCGTCCTTATAGTCATACTGCACAACATCTTCGGACTGGCACTCGGCTACGGAGTGGGACGAGTACTTGGACTGCCGCACAGTAAATGCTCCGCCATATCCATTGAGGTAGGTATGCAGAACAGCGGACTTGCCTGTTCACTGGCAAAGACCCACTTTGCCATGTACCCCATGGCAACCGTACCCGGAGCCATCTTCTCCGTATGGCACAACATCAGCGGTGCACTCATCGCCAAGTTCTTCGCTTGGCGACAAGAGAGGATTGAGAGTTAGTACTCACATGCAGACACCGTCATTGAGGTTTCGACAAATCAATCAAACCAGTCGGTTCTCCAATACCTACCATATATACCAGCTGTCGGGCACGGGTGATTGCCACATACAGAAGAGAACGTTTGGAGGAGAGATATTCCTTCTGCCCAGCCTTGTCCATGCCTGAGAAGGGATAACCGACAACCACTTTCGATGGCATGTTGCGTTCATTGATGCCAGTCAGGATGACCACACGGAATTCGAGACCTTTCAGTGAGTGCAACGTGCAAAGGTTTATACCGTTTGTACTACCTTGCTTTTGTGTACCTTTGAGAATTCTGTAGTCGGTACCGTCATGGTGCAGTCGGCTCTGAATATCTTTCAGAAGATTCATACTAGGAGCAGCAATGCATATCTCAGACAACTTGATGTTTGAATTCTGACATTCTTTAATCCATTCCATCACCAGCTCAACCTCAGCATTTGCATCATCCACCATCTGATACTGCGGAATTTCTCCTTCATGGATGAGCGACACATAGCCATTCATATTTTCTTTTCCGCCATCCATATCGTCATAGTCAATACCTTTTACAACACTCACAGCCACACGTTTGATTGGTTCTGTGGTGCGATAATTGATTTTCAATTTCCGGCTTCTTACACCACGCACGTTAATGCCTGCTGCACCGAAATTGATTTTTCTTCCAGTGTAGATTCGCTGTATTGGGTCTCCGGTAAGGAACAGGTCATTCTTGCCCTCCGCCACAAGTGCGCGGAGAAATTTCAATTCAGGATTGGAGAAATCCTGAAACTCATCAGCAATCACGTTTGTATAGGGATGGATGTTTTTCTCTTTCAGATAGTTGGTTGTCTCGTTAAACAGCTCCAAACGGTCAACGACCTTTCTTTCCTGTTTCAGAGCAACATACTTCTCCACAAGTTTCCATATTTCAATACGTTGCTTGCGGCTCAATGCCTTCGTGCGACCAACACGTGGCTGCAACATATACTGCTTTACGTCCTTGTTGCCATAGTAGACAATGACATCAATGTATTCGTCATATAGGAACTGCTCGTCAAATTCCGTAACCTCTGTCTCCAACACCTCTCGCCACAGTTTCAGTGATTCCTCATCACCACTGTAATCAAGCACCTTGTATCCTTCCTTCACCTTATACTTTTCAGCAGTGTCCAGCAGCACACGGTCAATGTTCTTCAGCGTATATTTCTGCTTTGATATGCCGAGTTTCTCAATGGATTCGGCAAGGTTCTCACTCAATGTGCGCGTATAGGTCGTAAACAGCACGTTGACTCCTGGAGTTTCACACAGATGCTTCAGACGATGAATAGCAGCGATAGTCTTACCCGTACCAGCACCGCCGCTAACCTTCATTGTGCCCTTATAATCAGCATACACCAGTTTCCGTTGTGACGGATGCAGGAATATCTGCCATTTGTCCATGCCCTGATCGATAATACGTTGCAGTGCATCATCATCAGTAAGTTCCACGAAGCGTCGTTTGTTATTGTCGCTAAGCAACTTGTCAGAGTCACCATGTGCCTGTCCTTCTTCAATGTCTGCTATAATTGAATCTATGCTCTCCCCGTCCATGATGTTGAAGATGTTTTCATAAGCATCTTCTGGCAGTACCGCCTCCAATGCATCAAGATCGTCGAGCGTTTGTATGGCCAGCACTTTGGCAACACATTCTTGTGGTACACCTATCTTCAGCAATTTCTCTTGTGAGACATCTGC
>CAVFVJ010000012.1:0-24296 GCA_963626085.1 Alistipes ihumii
TTAGTAGGTGACGTGTCTCACGTCACATATTGCAAAGGGTACGGTTTAGTAGGTGACGTGTCTCACGTCACATACTATTAATTGTGCAGTGGGACACTGCACCTACTAGGATACCGCCAAACGAAACTTCTTCTCATGTCTGTTGAGTGCAGAAGTCAAGTACGTCGACCACCATCTTTGCCATGCCAAACTTCATGAGTTCCCCGTTAAGGTTGCCTCTTTTGTATTAAGGTGCTTATTTCACTCTCTTCCAGTCCAAGAGGCCTTTGCCTTCTTCGTCCAGCTCTATTCCAAGCCCGATGACCTGTCGGTTGTCAGCCTTGAAAGGTTCCATATATTGGCAGTCGAGAATCTGTAGGGTGGCAGCCTCTTTGCCGCCATTGTTTCTCAACTTGAGTTCGATGACATAGATGTAGCGAGATGTTTGGACAGTCATGTCTATTCTTCCTGTGGCAATCATCTTCTCTACCTCCACCTTTAGGCCGATGGCGTTGAATATGGTACTAATGATAAGGCGATAGCGTTCCTCCATATCCATCGAGGCGAGCTTCTTGTTACTGTAAGGCACGTCAGCGATGAGAGCCTTTAAGGATTTCATTGCATTATCTACTTGCCCCATGCCCATTTGTGCATAAAGGTTTGCCTGCAAGGACTGGATGTCGCTTTCACTTCGCAAGGTCAAGGCTGGAAGTACCGTCTCGTAGAGTGCCTGTTTTACTTCCTCGTTAGGAAATCCCAGCGTATAGCCGAACTCATCGCAGTCCTTGATAGTAAGGTAGCCCGACTGGTATAGGAACAGTTCTGCTCCTCCACCTGTTACATCCGACATTTCCAAGGTGTTTCTCATGATGCGACACCCCTCGAAGTTCTTCATCCGCAGCTCCATGTTGTCCACGAACTTGGGAAGAAGCGATGTTGCACCGGATGCTGCCCAAAAGTTTCTGATATCTAGGCTGTCCAAGGCATTGATGAGGCTATATGGATTGTAGATGTCTGTCATGTTGCGGCGGCTGAAATGGTAGCCGTCGTAATAATTCTTTAGCTTGTCGTGGGTCTGCTGTAAGGTCCATTCGTTCGCCTCTGCCATCCTTTCCAGCTCTGGTTGGAAGGTATTGTCGATTTCCTCCTCTGTAATGCCGCAGATAGTGGCATACTCAGGCAGGAAACTGATATTGGTGAGGTTGTTCAATACCGAGAAGAGGGATATTTGTGTAAACTTGGTAATGCCTGTAATAAACACCAGTCGCTCGTACTCGTCGTCTGCTTTCAGAACAGCAAAGACCTCGCGATATACTTCCGTGCATTTTTCATGCTCAGGAGTATTCCATGAGTGCTGAAGGGGAGAGTCGTATTCGTCGATGAGAATGGCAACATTCTGTCCTGTCTGTTCGTAAGCGTTTGTGACGATGGCATCAAAACGGTCGGCAAGTTGGGCAGTGGCTTTGGGGGTAATGCCATATTCGTTTTCATATTTTTCAAAGCGTCTGTCGAGATACGAACGCAGTGTCACAGCACTCGCTCCGCCCAAGCTGAGATCAAGGCGAATGACAGGATGTTGCTTCCAGTCTTTTTCCAGCTGCATAATCTTAAGTCCCTCAAAGAGTTCTTTCCTTCCCTCAAGGTACATCTGTAGCGTATCGACAAGGATGGACTTGCCGAAGCGGCGCGGGCGGCTCAGGTAATTATACTGAATCCCACTATTCGCCAAATGCCAAACCACATCGCTCTTGTCAACATAGACATACCCTTCTTCTCTGATTTTTTTGAACGACTGGATGCCTGCCGGTAATTTCCTGTTATTGATGCCTGCCATATCCGTTTTCCCTTCCAATTTGTCGGCAAAGTTAAGCAAATCCCATCGGGTTTCCAAATATTGGAGACATATTTTGTGGTTGGGGATAAAAAGCAGGTTGCATGTCGACTTTCGACGATTTAAGCCAATGCGTCCACTCCTTAGCCTAACTCATGATGGAGAAGTAGTCTACAATTCCAAGCAGATGATTGTCCTTATCCACAACCAGCAAGGCGTGTATCTTGTTCTTGTGGAACATATACTGTATCTGTGTCAGTTTAGCATCGGGGCCGATTGTTTTCGGGTTCTTTGTCATCGTGTCCGACACCGCCAGATTGAAGAAATTTGACTTCGACCCTTCGACTGCGCGCCGAATATCACCGTCTGTGATAATTCCGAGTATATTGTTGTTCTCCATGACCACTCCAAGTCCGAGATGTCCGTTGCTTATCGAGATAAGCGCGTCAACCAGTTTCATGTCTGGCGGAATGATAGGCATGTTGTCTGTGTACATCACATCCTTTACCGTAGTCATCAGTTTCTTTCCCAACGACCCACCTGGATGGAACTTGGCGAAGTCTCGTGCCTTAAAGTGACGGAGTTCAATCAGCACACAAGCAATTGCGTCGCCCATTGCCATGGCTGCCGCTGTAGATGAAGTCGGGGCCAAGTTAAGAGGACAAGCCTCTTTTGCCACACTCACATCGATATGATAAGCGGAATGACGAGCTAGCAATGAGTCTGTATTTCCCACCATTGACACGACAGGGATGTGACAGTCCTCAAGAAATGCAACCATGCGCAGTATCTCGTCAGACGAGCCCGAGTTGGATATAAGCAACGCCATGTCGCTCTCTGTAATCATACCCAAGTCACCGTGGAGTGCATCAAGTGGATTTACATATATAGCAGGTGTTCCTGTACTTGCCAGTGTAGCCGCAACCTTGGCTGCTACATGACCCGACTTGCCGACTCCAGAAACCACCACATGTCCTTTACATTTATACAGTAGTGAGACTGCCCCGTCAAAATTATCATCGAGCTTCGGTATCAGGTCCAGTAACGCTTGTGATTCATCCTGCAAGCATCTGATTGCTATTTCTTTCATTCCCATAACAGACTAGTCTACCAATGATTTAACCACACCTGCAAAATCTTTCAGATACAACATATTCGGTCCATCGCTGAGTGCCTTCACCGGGTCTGGATGCACCTCAAAGAAGAAGCCGTTGGCACCAAACGCCTTTGCAGCCAAAGCCATGGCAGGTACAAACTCACGGTCTCCGCCAGTCTTGCCTCCAGCCGCTCCCGGACGCTGTACAGAATGAGTGCAATCCATAATCACGACATCAGTGTACCTCCGCATCCAAGCGATATTCCGGAAATCCACCACCAAGTTGTTGTAACCATACATGTTACCGCGTTCGGTGAGCCATATACGGTCGTTGCCGCTGTCACGCACCTTCTGTACGGGGTATTGCATGTCGTCACCGCTAAGGAACTGCGCTTTCTTGATGTTCACCACCCTGCCTGTCTTAGCCGCTGCTACAAGCAAGTCTGTTTGTCTGCATAAGAATGCCGGAATCTGCAACACATCCACCACCTCGCCCACAGGTTCTGCCTGACAACTCTCATGTATGTCTGTAAGGAGTTTTAGACCATACTTGCTTTTAATATCGGCAAGCATCTGCAGTCCACGCTCCATGCCTGGTCCGCGGAAAGATCGTATAGAGGTTCTATTGGCTTTGTCGAACGATGCCTTGAAGATGATGTCAAGTCCGTACTGACGGTTGAGCGCGACCAACTGGTCTGCCACCTCCTCCAGAATATCCATCGACTCTATCACACACGGTCCAGCTATTATCTTAATGTCGTTAATCATTCTTCCTGTCTTGTGATTGTAAGTACGAAATCCTCGAACACCTTATATATAATAGAGTACATGTCATGACGTTTCAAATCCTCCAGTTCGAACGTTCCCTCATAAACAGTATCATCGAACGGTGACACTTTTAGGTCATCTACGAAATCCACCTTCTCACGTCCCAACACCTTGAACACGGTCTCTTTTGCCGACCAATGCAGCAGCAGACTGATATTATTGTCCGCAAACTCGTCACCACGCACAAAGCGGTTTTTCACACGAGCCACCTTGGGTTGTTTACCGCTTCCATCAGCCGCATCATGTTCGATGTATTCCACGTCTATGCCTACCCTCGACTTCTCCGACAAGGCAATCGCCACATATTCCCTTGTATGCGAGATACTGATGTTCAGTCCTTCATAATCGGGCAACGAAGGAGCACCCTGTTCGTTATACAGTATATTTACCTGTCTACCCAAGACAGTGTACAGCAAGACACGCACGGTTGTCCATTCCATGATTCTGCGTTGCGACTTGAACTGCGACTCCGCCTCGTTTTTCACGATGTCAGCATCTGGCAGCAATGCCAGAAGCTCGTCATATTCCTCGGTGACATGCCACACAGCCACCCTCACATCCTCTATTTGCTTATCGAAATATATCATCAGAATGGTGCTCTTTGGTCTTTCGATGAAGGCTTTGGCGGCACTGCCGCATTACCCGACACCGTTGGTTGTACAGACTGAGGTCTGACGGTAAGCATTTCCATATTACTTACCAAGACCTCAACAAGTTGACGGTGTATACCCTGTTTGTCATCATAACTGCGAGTCTGCAGCTTGCCCTCCACAAAGAGTTTGTCACCCTTGTGCACGTACTTCTCCACAATCTCTGCCTGCTTGTCCCAAAATATGAGATTGTGCCATTCCGCCCTCTCTGGAACTTGTGTCCCGTCACGCATAGTATACGCACGTTCTGTTGTTGCCAACCGCACAGTAGCCACACAGACTCCTGTATTAATGTATTTCACAGTGGGTTCCTGTCCCACATTGCCTATCAGCATTACTTTATTCATACGTTATTTTATTCTTGTTGTTTTGTCAATTAAATAATAATCGAGTATAGTCATCGCTGCCATCGACTCCACGATAGGAACGGCACGTGTCAACACACAAGGGTCATGACGACCTGTAGCTGTAAACTCCACTTCCTCCCCGTCCTTCGTCACTGTATGTTGTGGACGCAGGATTGTCGGAACAGGTTTGAACAATACCCTAAAGCAAATATTCTCCCCATTGCTCAGTCCGCCTTGAATGCCGCCACTGTGATTGGTACGAGTGCGTATGACACCGTTGTTGTTATAGAACTCATCATTCATCTGCGAGCCAGTCAGTCCCACACCATTAAACCCATCGCCCAAGTCGAAGCCTTTCACTGCGTTTATAGACAGCATCGCAGCTCCCAGTGCCGCATTCAGTTTACCAAACACCGGTTCTCCGAGTCCCACTGGACAATTCTTTATAGTGCACCCGATGATGCCACCTATACTATCATGTGACGCACGCACAGCTCCCACAATCTCCTCCATCTGGGTTCTGCGTTCCTCCTCTGAGCCTGTCAGCAGATGGTTGCCGACCTGAGTCACCTTCGCCTCTACTATAATGCCCAACTTGTTGAGAACAAGTTTTGCGAAAGCTCCGCCTACCACACGACAGAGAGTTTCACGTGCCGATGTACGGCCGCCGCCACGGTAATCCCTTATACCATATTTCATCTGATAGGTATAATCGGCATGCGACGGTCTGTAAAGGTCTTTGATATTTGAATAGTCTGACGAGTGATGGTCGGAGTTGCGTACCACGAAGCCAATGGGAGTACCTGTAGACACACCTTCAAACACTCCTGAAAGTATCTCAACCTTATCCGCCTCCTTCCGCGCTGTAGTCAATACGCCCTGTCCGGGACGTCGCCTATCCAGTTCAGACTGAATAAAATCCAAATCAATGGCTATACCAGACGGGAAGCCGTCTATAACGCCACCGAGAGCCGTACCGTGACTTTCCCCGAATGTAGTCAGTCTGTATATATTTCCGAATGTATTCACGTCAATGACTATTCACAGCCGCCACAACCTCCGCAACCTTCTTTTTCGCTACCGCAACTGTCACAACCGCCACTACAGCCGCCTCCGCAACAGCCACCAAGGCTGTTCAGCATATCTGTCAACTCACTGTCTGTAGCTTCGCGGTGAGTCACCACAGTCCCCACGAAATGCAAGTCCTGACCAGCATACGGATGGTTTAGGTCGACCGTGACCGTATCGTCCTTCACCTCGAGTATAACTCCATTGAACCGACTTCCATCCTCAGACTGAAGCGGAACGACACTGCCCTCATAGATATGTTTGGAGTCGAACTTACCGTTGACCATAAAGATAGACTTTGGCACTTCCTGCACCAAATCCTCCACAAAGTCACCATAAGCCTGCCCACTCGGGATAACAAAATCAAACGAATCACCTGCAGACAGAGGAGCGATAGCTTCCTCAAAAGCTGGCAACACACATCCCAGTTTACTGATGAACATGAAAGGGTGCACCGAAGTACACTCCTCTGTCAATTCTTCCTTTGCACCTTCACCATCACTAGTGTAAAGCTTATATGCAACTGTGATGTAGTCGTTTTTTACTGCCATAATATTATATTTTCAATTTTCCACTGCAAATATACGAATAACTGAAGAAGAATCACTACTTTTGCATGGAAATTTACAGGTAGACGACTAAAACAATGTGTAGAACAAACGTGTATAGATTTTTGGGGGTGCTGATGTGCGCTCTGCTATTTCTCAGCTGTCAGCAAACCAATAAAACGGAAAGGGGGAGATATGACACCGTCGAAAAAGAGAACAAGAAGGGTGCAGTAAAGACCGTACGCAGACATGTCAAATACTCTGGAGCCTTCTATCAGATAACCAACATCGGCAGTCTTGACATTGTGTTCACTCAGGGACCGTACAATATCGAGGTGGAAGGTCCAGAAAATTTGATAGACGACCTGAGTGTAGCGGTCGACCAGTATGTGCTGACTGTAAACATGAAAGATGAAGAGAAGATTGACCTAACGCAATACAAGACAACAAACAGGAAGCTGACACTTCACGTATCGTGTCCTGTAATAAAGACAATAGCCATGTGCGGCACAGGAGGTTTGCATGCGGTTGGGACGATACAGTCAGACAATCTCCAGTTGGGTATTCTCGGAACAGGCTCGATTGAAGCTGACACCATAAGCGCAGAAAACCTATCGCTTGACGTGACAGGCGACGGAAATGCCAACATCTCGCACGTGACGACCAAGAACACAGCCAAGTTCCTTCTGTCTGGACACGGACATACCACCTGTAACATCAACGCGAAAGAGGGTGTGTCGGTCGACTGCAACAGCAAATGCCAGATTGACTTGAGTGGCAACACCAAGCAACTGTACATATTCACGTCTGGCAACGCCACCTGCAACATCAATTTCAATGCAGACCAACTGACGGTTGACGCGACAAGCGGTAATATCTACATCAAAGGCAATTACAAGACGAAAAAGCTCAACAAGAGGGGCAAAGCAAATATATTCCAGTCGTGACAATGCACACAAAAGCGATAAGGAGGATAAACACATGACACACATTATCAGCAGAAAAATCATATCAGCCGTCATTGCTGTACTGATTGTTCAGTCACTGCTTGCCGGCAATGCCACAGCACAGACCGCAGGTAACGAACAAGGGTATTTCTGTAATCCGCCACTACCCTACCTGCCCTATAAATTGGATGTGTTGTTTATCGGCAACTCTTTTTCGATTGATACCAGTACGGCACTTCCGCCCATACTCAAGTCAATGGGACTCAATACCGTAGCTGTATACGTCCTATACAAGGGAGGCTGTTCAATGAAGCAGCACTATGAGTATTTCAAAAGCAACGAGCCAGTATATGAACTGTGGCAGTTCGACAGTAGCGGTGAGAAACGGCTGGAGAAGAAAACAACTATAAGGGATGTAATGAAACGGTTTGCATATGACGTGGTAGTATTTCAGCAATACTCACTCGAATCAGGAAACTACGAATCGTACGAGCCATACCTGTCCAAACTAATTCAAGCATATAAGGTCACGACCATTGCCCCACGCACCACGTTCGCCTTCAACCAGACATGGGCATACTCATCCAAGCACAAGGAGATTAAACGGTACGGCACTCAAGAAGATATGTGGAAAAAGATTTGCGCTGCTTCCAATGAAATGAAGCAGAAGTCGGGCATTGACGTAATCATACCATGTGGAACCGCAGTGCAGAACGCACGCAAGATAAACAGTATAACCACAAACAATGAGTGGACACGCGACAACCAGCATATAAGCCTGTATCAAGGACGTTACCTACTTGCATGCACTTTCTTCGAGTCTGTCATCGCACCTTGTTTCAATGCAGACTTGCGTGACGACAAGACTGTCTACGGAAAGAAGAGCGGAGAGATTGTGGACGAAACGAACAGGAGAAAGATTCAGAACTGCGCCAAACTGGCGGCGGCTAACAACTACAACGTCAGTGAGTTCGTCAATGAATAACTACGTTCGTCAACGGTCTGCTACTCGAACTTCATAGTCTGAGCAGGTTTACCCAGTCCCATGAGGTACGAAGACCCAAGGATAACAGCGAGTGAAATCAACAAGGTAACAGCGTTCACGCCCACGATACTGACCCAGTCAAACCGTATCGGCACAGACTCAAGGTAGTACACCGACGAGTCGAGTTTCACCACTTGGAAGAGGTATTGCAGAAGACACAGTCCAAATCCCACAACATTACCCCACAACACACCACGTCCGACCAGCATAACAGAGAAATTGATAAAGATACGCCGGATGGAGGCGTTGGTAGCCCCCAAGGCCTTCAGTATCCCAATCATATTGATGCGCTCAAGCATAATGATAAGCATCCCAGACATCACCGTGAACGATGCCACGCATATCATCAGAATAAGTATCATTACCACATTCATATCTAGCACGCCCAACCACGAGAAGATGTTCGGTGCGAGCTGTTTTATACTGAACACGCCATAGATACATCCGTAACGGTCTGGAACACGGTTGATTGTCTCGCCCAACTTGTGTGTCAACTCATCCACCTGCCCGAAATCACTGACAGTCACTTCCAGTCCGGTAGACATGTCCGAATCCCAGTTGTTGAGCTTACGTATCGTATAGATATCGGTAAGCACGATATTACGGTCATACTCCGTGAGGTTGGTCTCATAGATTCCTGTCACACAAAACCTTCTCGCCCTCATGCCAGTTCCGCCAACAAAATACGCATACACCTTATCTCCGACCTTCAGTCCAAGATCAGACGCAACACGTCTAGAGATAAGCAATTCATTTGATGCGCTGTCACTACTCAGCACCGGCATCCGCCCATCCTTCAAATATGTCTGAAAGAACGTACGGTCATAGTCCTCCCCCACACCCTTGAACTGTAAGCCACGGAAGTCATCCGCTGTCTTCAACATACCCATCGTAGTCGCATAACGTTGCACATGGTCCACATGCGGAATGGCACTTACCACCTTCAAAAGACTGTCTGTGGTCAACACTGGCATCAGCACCCTATCTTGGTTCTGTGTAAGACTGATAACCTGTATGTCGGAGCCGAACCCTATAACCTTTTTGCTCACCTCGTCCTTGAAGCCCATGACGACAGCAATGCTCACTATCATCACGGCAAGACCTAAGATGATTCCCGACAGTGCTATACGCACAGCCGGACGCGACACATGACGCTTCCCTTCATCTTGTGAGTAAATCCGTTTTGCAATGAACAGTTCTACAGACATGAGGCACTCTCGCTAAAAATAGTTGTTTGCAGCCTGCAACTAAACACCGCTATTCTGTACGTCCTGGATAAGCCTCAAGAGCTTTCTTCAATATATACAAGGCCGTTACAAGATCCTCTTTCTTCAATACGTAGGCGATACGCACTTCGTTGCGACCGGCACCTGGAGTAGTATAGAATCCAGAAGCTGGAGCCATCATGACCGTGCCGCCTTCGTAGCTAAACTCGGAAAGGCACCATTCGCAGAATTTCTCGCTGTCGTCCACTGGCAGTTTTGCCACCGTATAGAATGCGCCCATAGGTATCGGAGAATAGACCCCAGGGATACGATTAAGACCGTCTATCAAGCACTTGCGGCGCTCCACATACTCATCGTACACATCACGCATGTAATCCTCAGGTACATCCAATGATGCCTCAGCAATAATCTGTCCGATAAGCGGCGGACTCAGTCTAGCCTGACAGAACTTCATCACTGCCTTACGAACCTCCTTATTCTTCGTTATCAACGCTCCAATACGAATTCCGCACTCACTGTATCTCTTTGACACAGAGTCGATAAGCACAACATTATTCTCTATTCCCTCCAAGTGACAGGCAGATATATACGGGCTACCCGTATATATGAACTCACGGTACACCTCGTCTGAGAAGAGATACAAGTCGTATTTCTTCACCAAGTCACGTATCTGGTTCATCTCGCGTCTTGTATAGAGATAACCTGTAGGGTTGTTCGGGTTACAAATCAGTATGGCGCGTGTCCGTTCGTTTATCAGTTCCTCGAACTTCTCCACCTTCGGCAAAGCAAACCCCTCCTCGATGGTTGTGGTGATGGTGCGTATCACTGCTCCGGCAGAAATGGCGAACGCCATATAGTTAGCGTATGCCGGTTCTGGAACGATAATCTCGTCACCAGGATTCAAGCACGAAAGGAATGCAAACAGAACCGCCTCAGAACCGCCACTAGTAATGATGATGTCATCAGCATCAAGCTTAATGTTAAACTTGTCATAATATCCCACAAGTTTTTCCCTATAACTGCGGTAACCCTGACTCGGACTATACTCCAGTATTTTCCTGTCAATGTTCTTCATGGCATCAAGCGCAACCTGCGGTGTCGGCAAGTCGGGCTGACCGATGTTCAAGTGGTATACATGGATGCCACGCATCCTTGCTGCCTCTGCCAAAGGAGCCAACTTGCGTATTGGTGACGAGGGCATCTCATCGCCCCTGACTGATATTCTCGGCATTTCTTCTCAACTAATGATTTCCGTTTGAACTGCAAAGTTACAAATAATATTGCAGACCAAACCATCTAACACCGAGTTTTTCTCTTGTGGACGGCAGTGCATATACTGGAAACCCTACGAAACAGCAAGTGTTCGACCGTACGAACGGCTGTCTCTTTACATGGAATGGCGCAGGTTAAATTATCAACGGATTAATTCCCTGGTACCTTGAAAGTGTACTCTTGCATGGAATCATATCAGTCCCTCAAACAACCGACAGGAACGACATACACTCCATCTTTACGGCGGTAGGCAAAGTCACCTGTACCTGTCAACACCATCATGAAAGACGGCTCGTTCATTTTGTCGGTGTTTATCTTGCCAGCAAGGGCCAACAAGTTAGCCGATCCTTCATTGACAAGCCTGTCACCCCCGAGCTTCACCTCCACAAGACCATACTTACCGTTGCGAAGATGCACCACAGCGTCACACTCCAAGCCACTCTTGTCTCTATAATGGCGTACTTCCCCGTCCAAGGCATCGGCAAAAACCCTCAAGTCACGCACACAAAGGGTTTCGAAGAAAAGTCCCATAGTATTGAGGTCTGCGACAAGGTCTTTCGGACCAAGTCCCAGGACTGCAGTACCGATGGAAGGGTCTACGAAATAGCGAGTATTCGCTGTACGGACAGCGGTCTTCGAACGGAGGTTCGGATTCCATGCCTCGGAATCCTCTATGACAAAAATTTTCCGCAACGCCTCCAAGTAGGTTCCCGCAGTCTTCACACTGATTTCGTTCTCGTCGTTCGTCATCATGTCTGCCACAATAGTCCCTATCGTAGCTTGAGCTCCTTGATTTCGGGCATACGAACGCAGTAGAAGCCGCGTGGTTGTGGCATTGCGGCCCAAACCATCCACCCGTGCTACATCTTTCTTGATTACGGCATCCACATAATCAAAGGCTTGTGACAAGGCAGCCTCGCCTTTTAACCCACAAGCGAAAGGCCATCCGCCACGACATATCAGGTAAGCGAGGTCGTCTATCTTCAGTTTATTGACAGCTGCAAGCTTGTCTGGGGTCTGAAACAGTTGCGCCAAACTGACATTGCCGTTCGACTCCCCCGATTCAAACAGACTCATTGGGCGCATCGTCAGCCAACTGAACCGCCCCGTCCCGGAATGATGCATGTCCTTTTCATCCGCAGGAACAGCCGAGCCTGTCAAGACGAACTGCCCTACCTCATGCCGATGGTCAACCTCGAACCTGACCGCATCCCAGAGTTTGGGGGCCAACTGCCATTCGTCAATGAGACGGGGACTATCACCTCCAAGCAGAACAGAAGGATCAATATCCGCCATCTGCAGATTCGTTTCCAACGATGCGGGATTGTCCATATACAAGATACTGCCAGCCTGTTGCTCGGCAGTAGTGGTCTTGCCACACCACTTGGGTCCCTCAATAAGCACTGCCCCCTTGCTTGCCAGCTTTTTCGCAAGCAACCGATCTGCAATTCTACTTTTATACTCCATATCTCCCAGTTCTTTGATTTCCAACTGCAAAGATACAGATTTATTTTCACGTTTCCTCAGTTGGCTCGATTTTGTTTCCTCAGTTGACTTAATTTCACTTCCTCAGTTGGCTTAATTTCGCTTCCTCAGTTGGCAAAATATCATCACACTTGAGGCATTGCTGCAAAGACTACCATCCTTGAAGCTAAAGCAATCATAGAACAGGGGATACCCCAGGGAATCCTGTAATTCTGTGATTCTGGTCAATCCAACACCTCTTCAGTCTACATGGTATTTTTTCGAAGACATACTTCCATCGCCATAAACGGAGAGCTTGATGTAAACACCTTTATGCCGTGGAGCTAAAGGGAGTTGCCTGCCAGAAACAGAGAACCATCTTACTGCCACTGGCTCGCCTTCACCTACCGTAATGTCAGAAACGGCAGACGCCTGTCCTCTGACATGTCCGAACACCCAGTCAAGCCGATCATCTGTATAGCTGTTCTCACAAACGTTCTCATGACTCCACCCCGTTTCTATATCGAACTTATATTCAGCGTCACTGCCATCCATATCCTTTAGGAAGTTTTCGACATTGGAGATTTTCATCAGTCTGTCAGCCGTACCCATCACAGTGTAAAGAGGAGTCTGAGAGACAGCCTCCGCATTCAAACCAGCCGGATTGCCGGCAACTGGCATGGCAGCTGCAAAAAAGTCTGGATGATTGGACAGCATGTTCCACGTGCCAGTACCTCCCATCGAGCCACCAAAAATATAAACCATGGAAGCGTCAGCCACGCCACGGTCTATGTAGGTTTGTAACAGACTGACAATGGCATCCTGCACTGGACCGAGCCATGACTGGTTTTGGGGACATTGTGGGACAAGCAAGACTGCCTTACGGTTGTTGTCATAAAGCCATTTACTTATAGAACTTACACCTGGTTCCTGCATTTGCGCCTCATTGTCATCACCCCTACTGGAGCCACCATGCAGGTAGATGACAAGTGAGGCTTTGTCGCCAGTTCCTGGGAAAGACGCCTTCCTGTACGGCAAAGTCACTGTCCCGTCGGAGAACGTCTCCTTGGAAAATGTCAGTTCTTGCGCAGACACTTTGCCACTACCGAGTAG
Source organism: Alistipes ihumii (assembly GCA_963626085.1). Lineage (GTDB taxonomy): Bacteria > Bacteroidota > Bacteroidia > Bacteroidales > Bacteroidaceae > Colivivens. The sequence goes on from CAVFVJ010000012.1 coordinate 13,415, forward strand.
ACTCAGCATGACAAAGAATATAAAGGTTGTACGTTTCATGAGTTTCATTCTTGTAGTCTTGTTTTCAATAATCATTTCAATTGTTAAACCGTTTATCCAACGTTACAGCTGTAAGACTCTACAAAAGCCGTAAAGTAAAACGCAGAATTCGCCAATAAAGCATAAAATAAGATAACCAAACAAAATCAACACAGTCAAGTCAAGGCGTACATACTCCGTTAGGGCATACATATTCTGGCTGACATACACCGTTTGTCAGACGAGTTTTTACAATTCATTCCGCAACATGTCGATTGTTTTTCGTATCTTTGCACAGCGAAATCGATAGCAAGATGAAGCTTTCACAAACTATTGACCAGCAACATGCAATCAAACGAACTAATAACTTAACTACAAAACTATGTTTACCAAACGAATTATCCTGGTTGTGACAACCTTGGTGCTGACGGTCTCGTTAGCAGCACGCGACGTGTATCTATTTTCCTATTTCCGTGGCGAACGCAGCGGACTGCATCTGGCATACAGCTACGACGGACTGACATGGACGGCACTGAACAACAACGCACCCTTCCTCGCCCCTACCGTAGGCAAGGACAAATTGATGCGCGACCCCAGTATTGCACAAGGTCCCGACGGCACGTTCCACATGGTGTGGACTTCCAGCTGGTACGACCGCATCATCGGCTATGCCTCATCGAAAGACCTGATACACTGGAGTGAGCAGAAGGCTATACCCGTGATGGCGGACGAACCTGAAGCCAAGAACTCATGGGCTCCCGAACTGTTCTACGACGAACCTTCAAAGACCTTTTACATCTTTTGGGCTACAACCATACCAGGAAGGCACTCACCAGTAGCGTCTACCGAGAGAGAGGCACAATGGAACCACCGTATCTACTACTGCACCACCAAGGACTTCAAGAAGTTCTCGAAGACGAAGATGTTCTTCAACCCGGACTTCAACGCCATCGACGCTGCCATAACCAAAGACCCGAAGACAGGCGAACTGATTATGGTGGTCAAGAACGAGAATTCACTGCCTGCGGAGAAGAACATACGTGTGACACGTACAAACAACATAAGGAAAGGATTCCCGACGGACGTGTCTGCGCCAATCACAGGCAACTACTGGGCGGAAGGGCCAGCACCACTGTTCGTGGGCGACACACTGTACGTCTATTTCGATAAATACAGAGATGGGCGGTACGGAGCAGTGCGCAGTATTGACCACGGACACACATGGACTGACGTGAGCGACCAAGTACACTTCCCTCGCGGCACACGCCATGGCACTGCCTTCCGCGTGGACGAGAGAGTCCTCCAAACTCTGCTCGACAACGAAGCAGCAAGATCGCACGACACAAAGATTGTCACAACATCTCTATAATATAAATAGGTATAGGACATGCAACTGCCATTATGGCATAACATCCTGCTATTTTGTCCTATATTTTTCTCCTACTCCATCATGGCACAGCCATTTGCATTATGTCAAGTGAACGCTTGAAACAAGAGTTCAGAACAAAACAAAAGATGTAAAACAAAAATAAAGAGAAGGAGATTTATTATGGGACAGTTACAAAGAACAAACGGATGGCTTCCAGAGATTTTCAGTGATTTCTTTGACAACACATGGATGCCGAAAGTAAACGCTACAGCACCAGCTATCAACGTTTCAGAGAGTGAAAAGAACTACTTGGTCGAGGTTGCCGCACCGGGCATGAAGAAGGACGACTTCAGTATCGAGATCAACGAGAACAACGACTTGGTGGTCAAGATGGAGAAGAAGGACGAGCACAACAACGAGAAGAAGGACTCCAAGGACAATGTGCGCTATCTGCGTAGAGAGTTCGCCTACTCCAAGTTCCAGCAGACCTTGATTCTTCCTGACGATGTCGACAAGACCAAGATTGAGGCAAAGGTCGAACACGGAGTCTTGACTGTGACACTGCCGAAGATTGTTGTCAAGGAAGAGCCTAAGACCTCAAGGCAGATTAAAATCGACTAACGTGTCTAGACACACACATACGATAGAGTGTTTGATTTGATTAAAGATTAATTGTTATTGAGCAGAAGGGGATATGTCACCGAGTGATGTATCCCCTTCTCCTGTTTACTAACGCCAAAGATACCATAATCCGTATTGTCCTGTGCGGAAAAATCACTACCTTTGCAGTCCAGTTCGATACATCAACCGTATGTGCGGACTCGAAAAGGACAGTAACAATCCCCTGAAGGGGGCGTGTGCTTGAAAACCACGCTAAAAAAAACAAGAATCATGCAACAAGTAAAGACCGTAAGCACGTCATTCATGCTGATGGGAATACTCTTCAGTGTATGTCTCATCACATCCAACCTCCTCGAAACGAAAGTATTCAAACTCTATGGACAGATAAACCTCACATGTGGTTTCCTGGTGTTCCCCATCTCGTACATCCTCAACGACTGCATTGCGGAGGTGTGGGGATACAGGAAGTCGAGGCTGATGATATGGACGGGATTCCTCATGAACTTCTTTGTGGTGGCGTTGGGCACCGTCGCCAGCATATTGCCACCAATAGCAGAGGGCGACGATGCGTCATTCCGTGAGGTCTTCCTCTTCGCCCCACAGGTGACAGTCGCCAGTTTCCTTGCGTTCATCGTGGGTTCGTTCCTTAACGCCATGGTCATGAGCAAGATGAAGTTGGCTGGCAGGAACAAGGGGCATTTCAATTACTACTTCTCGTTGAGAGCTATATTCTCGACCATCGTGGGTGAAAGTGCGGACTCACTGATATTCTTTCCACTGGCATTCTACGTGTTCCCACTGATATTCTCAGGACACCCTGCAGTAAACGGACAGGTACTCGTTGGGCTTATGCTGACGCAAGTGGTGGCAAAGACGCTGTACGAAGTAATTGCCTTACCGATAACCATCAAGGTAGTGCGGCTTGTAAAGAAGCACGAGCAGACAGACGTATACGATGACAATATCTCATACAACGCATTCAAAATAAAAGACATCTAAGTATCATGGACAGAGAAAAAGAAGGATTGAAGTCACTTGGAAGAAAGACTGAATACAAGAGCGACTATGCACCGGAGGTGCTGGAGTATTTCGAGAACAAGCATCCAGAGAACGACTACTGGGTACAGTTCAACTGTCCCGAATTCACCAGCCTGTGTCCCATCACTGGACAGCCAGACTTTGCGGAGATAAGGATCAGCTACCTGCCCGACCAGCGGATGGTGGAGAGCAAGAGTCTGAAGCTCTACCTCTTCAGTTTCCGCAACCACGGAGACTTTCACGAAGACTGTGTCAACACCATAATGAAGGACTTGATACGTCTGATGGATCCAAAATACATTGAAGTTACTGGATTCTTCACCCCACGTGGCGGCATCTCCATCTATCCATATGCCAACTACGGACGGAAGGGTACCGAATATGAGGAACTGGCACGTTACCGCAGGATGAGCCACGGACTCCAGTCGCTCAGTCAACCTCGCCAGTAACCCCGATTATTTCCTTCGCCCTACTCAACTGTTGCGTGGCGTCCAACTTATCCACGTCAATCCACTGTATGTCGTTGTCGTGCGCAAACCAAGTCATCTGTTTCTTGGCATATACACGGGTATTTTTCTTCAGCCGCTCAACAGCCATATCCAGCAGCCATTCACCGTCAATTACCTTGAACAGTTCCTTGTAGCCTACCGTATTCAACGAGTTGAGTCCACGCTGTGGATAGACCTGACTCACCTCTTCCATCAACCCGTCACGCATCATCTGGTCAACTCGGGCATTTATCCGCCCGAACAGGTCGTCACGTTCCCTACGGAGACCAATCTTCACAATACGGAACGGCCGTTGCTTCACGGTGTTCTTACGAAACGAGCTGTAAGTCTGCCCCGTTTGGTAGCATATCTCAAGAGCATGTACTATGCGTTTTGGATTTTTCGTATCAACAGTCTCGTAATACTCAGGGTCAAGCAAACGGAGTTCTTCACACAACACATCAAGCCCCACTTCGTCCAGCCGCCTCTTCATCATCATGCGTACATCATCATTGACAGTGGGGATATCATCGATACCCTTGGTCACCGCATCAATATACATCATACTACCACCAACCATCAACGCATACTTCCCCCTACTGAACTGTTGCCCTATCAGCCTCAAGGCATCCTGTTCATACTGAGCCGCACTGTAGTACTGTTCCAAAGGCAGCACGTCTATAAAGTGGTGCTTCACCCCCTTCATGTCCTCCACCGATGGTTTGGCAGTACCGATAGTTATCTCCTTATATATCTGTCTTGAATCAGCTGAAATCACGTCACACGACAAGAGCTTGGCAATCAATATGCCAAGCTCCGTCTTTCCCACCGCTGTCGGTCCGAGCAAGACCACCAGCGTATTATTGTCACTTGTGTCTGTCGCTGTATGCGCCATCATCACTCGTAAGGGTTACCGTCACTGATTTCCAGTCCCTCCACATCCAGTTCCTCGTCATCAATGCCATCACCGAACATATTGTCATCTAAGACACTGTCATCTGCTGTCGACACAGGATTTCTGGCAAGCAACTCATCGAAGTCTACAGTCTGCTTCGGAGCGTCACCCTGCTGACGTGTCACCTTGGCTTCCTTCAGGCTCTTACCTGTGATAATCTCAGCCACCTCAATAAAGAAGCAACGTTCAGCCAACGGATCGAACGTGTACAACAGGTGCTGCTTCTCCTCGTCTATAAACTCGCTGAGTTTTGTATCTGCCATAACGTATGAATCCTCGTCACTGTCAGTGTCCATCTCTTCAAGAGTTATCTCCTGACATTTTTCCCACCCGTTCTCACATATAGTAAAACTGGTGAGTTGGTCGTCCTTATAGCCACAAGTAGCGAGTATCGCCTTATGGAAATCCAAGAACGTTGCATCCGAGTCGAGCTGTATCTCCCTCATGAAGTCTTCCACTTCGTCTGAGATAAGGATAAATCTAAAAATCATATCGTACAGGTTTTAACGGATAATTCCACGTCGTGACGCTGCCACGAAGTCGATGATGTACTGGACTTCCGGACCGATGGTCACAGTCTCACGAATCTGCTCCAATGCATCGGAAAGTCGCAAATTGCTGTTGTAGATAATCCTATAGGCATTGTGGATATCGTTGATTGTTTCCGCAGAGAAGTTTCTACGGCGCAGTCCCACGATGTTGAGTCCGCAGTAAGCTACCGGCTCACGTGCGGCAATCACGAACGGAGGCACATCCATACTGGTACGTGTACCACCCTGTATCATCGTATAGCCGCCTATACGACAGAACTGATGCACGAGCACCACAGCACTGAGAATGGCATTATCATCCACCTTCACCTCTCCAGCGAGTTTTGTGGAGTTACCCATTATGATATTACTACCAAACTCACAGTCATGTGCTATATGAGCATTCTCCATGATGAGGTTGTTACTACCTACAACAGTAGTGCCCTTGCTGGCAGTACCTCTGTGGATAGTCACGTTCTCACGTATACGGTTGTTGTCACCTATGACCACGGTCGACTCCTCTCCCTTGAACTTCAGGTCTTGCGGAATGGCTCCGATGACGGCACCAGGGAATATCAAGTTACCGTTTCCCAACCGCGTACCCTTCAATAGGGTGACGCTATTCATGAGTTCATTGTTGTCACCTATCTCCACTCCCTTGTCTATGAAGCAGAACGGTCCGATGGTACACCCCTCACCGATTTTCGCTTCAGGGTCTATAAATGCTAAAGGACTTATTTTCGACATTTGTATCTTGTTTTATTCTATTTATCACTTTCAGCCTTGATAGTGCGCGCCACCTTATTATTAATGGTATGTCCAGGACGAAGTGCCGTAACCTTCGCCTTCAGCGGCATGCCCGTAAGAGCCAAGTCACCTATGATGTCCAACAGTTTATGGCGAGCCATCTCGTTGGGCCACGTGAGAGGTTTTCTGTTCAGGTAACCCAACTTAGTTGCGTCCATATGGGGCACACCCATCTCGTCTGCAATGGAGTCCAACTTATCTTGCGGCAACTCATTCTCGTAAATCACGATTGCATTGTCGAGGTCACCGCCCTTGATGTATCCGAGTTCAAACAGGGGTTGTATGTCCCTCACGAACACGAAGGTGCGCGCTGACGCTATCTCCGTCTTAAAGTCATTGATGTTATCGAGGGATGCAGACTGGTTCTCCAGCATCTTTGATTGGAAAGCGATAGTGATATCGAACGACAGATGGTCACAAGGACTTATCACAATATGTTCGCCCCTATCACCGTCAATCACCAACTCTTTCTCAATAGCTAAGTATTTCTTTTCGGCATCCTGCTCCGCAAGACCCACCTTCTGAATTTGGTCGATGAACAGTTCCGCACTTCCGTCGAGTATCGGCATCTCAGGTCCGTCGAGTTCTATGCGACAGTTGTCGACACCGGAAGCATACAACGCAGCCATCGCATGTTCGATTGTACTGACCTTCACCTCACCTGCGGCAACAACAGTTCCACGAGTGGTCTCCACCACATTCTCCGACTTACATTCGATAACAGGCTGTCCTTCCAGGTCCACACGGACAAGCTTGTATCCGTAGTTCTCGGGAGCCGGACAGAACCGAGCCGTTATAACCTTTCCCGTATGCAGTCCCTTGCTCCTTAACGTGAAGCAATCCTTCAGGGTCAATTGTTTTTCCATAATCCTTTCTTTAGTTCCTCTACTTCACGTTGCAGTTTATTAAGTTGATCCACCATCTCCGGCAGATTCTTGTACGCCACAGTACTTCGGGCGAAGTTCTGGTGTTCGATAGCAGGATAACCCATAACCGTGCAGTCTCCTTTCCTAATCATGCGGTTTCCATGGACCCCCGACTGTGCTCCGACATACACTCTGTCGCCCACCGTTATGTGTCCTGCAACACCTACCTGTCCACCGAACATACACCAGTCACCCACCTTGCAGCTACCAGCCACACCAGTCTGCGCTGACATCACAGTATGGTGTCCGACCTCCACATTGTGCGCTATCTGTACCAAGTTATCAAGTTTCACACCACTATGCACGATGGTCGTTCCCATGGTAGATCGGTCAACACAAGTGTTGGCTCCAATCTCCACATTATCTTCTATGGTGACGATTCCAATCTGAGGAATTTTCTCATAACCGTTTGCTGTCGGTGCAAACCCGAAACCATCTGCACCTATAACACACCCTGCATGAAGTATACAGTCTGCCCCGACCTTGCAGTCGTGATAAATCACAGCATTACTATATATGGTAGTGTTACGACCCACTCTTGCATGACTGCCTACAGTCACGTGAGGGTACAGAGCCACTCCGTCACCAATCTCCGCTCCATCTTCCACCACAGCGAATGGTGCGATGTACACGTCCTTACCTATCTTTGCAGTCTCAGCCACAAAAGCCATCGGACTGATACCGCTCGGTTTGGGTTTCATCGACTCATAGATTTGGAGCAACTTGCTGACCGCCTCATATGCGTTCTTCACACGTATCAGCGTTGCCTTCACAGGTTGCGACGGCTTGAAATCCTCGTTCACCAACACCACCGATGACAGAGTCCCATATATATAATGTTCGTATTGAGGATTGGCTAAGAACGAGATGGCTCCAGGCACACCCTCCTCTATCTTCGCAAAATTGTTTATCACGGCATTTTCATCGCCATCAACCTTACCGCCAATGAATGCCGCAACCTGTTGTGCAGTAAATTCCATATTACCATTTTTACTATTGCGTGCAAAGTTACGTAAAAAAAACGGTATCTACAGTTACGCTTTGTCCTTTTTTATTACAAACAACCCAAAACGGAGTGTTTTGAGAGATTTCCACAAATATATATCGATTATGCCCTTTGTCATTACAGATTTTATTATTACTTTTGCATCAGCAATAAGAAAAGCTAAAAAACTTACTGAACCAACAACTAATTAACGAGAGACATTACAACATGAAACATCTAACTATCATCACGGCATTGGTCTTGTGCCTTGTAACCGGCATGCGCGCTGCCAACACCGTTCAGTCAGTATCGCAGGTAACATCAGCTGTCACCGTCAGCAACAGCGTTGACTACTTCATCACAGGCGACACTCCCTTTGCTACAGCCGGAAGTGTCGAACTGTCAAGCACGTCACAATCCGTGCTCATCATCCAAAAGATAAAACCGAGCGTCGTCCTGAAGAACTGGATGTCGAGCATCTACATCGACGGAAAGAAAGCCGTGAACGGTACCAACTGTGAGGTACGTATGTACAGTCATGGAACCATTATCTTCCCTTATGGCGGCACAGACTTTCACCCACTCGTGTGCTACACCGAGAACGGTTTTCAAGGAGAGTCATGCACTGACTACTCAGAAGGCAGTTCTGGAGGTTTCATGAAGACACTCACTACTGACAACCTCAACAACAAGATAAAATCATTCAAACTCAAGAGGGGCTACATGGTGACATTCGCCCTCGGCACCGCTGGATGGGGTTATAGCCGCTGTTTCATAGCAGACACTGAAGACCTTGAAATCGACATGCCTGCAAACATGAGCGGAAGGGCATCATCCTACCGTCTGTTCCCATGGGTATATGCGCACAAAGCAGGTCTTGCCGCCATCTCTGACGCAGCCACTCTCTCCGTACTGGACGCATCGTCAGGTTACGGATGGGGCGTGGCAAGAGACCTAAGTCCAGACTATGAATGCGTGTCACACCACATCTACGAGGATTATCCTTCAGCGGCAGCATGCGGAAATGTGACTGGCACCTGCCACATGAAGACCAACAACGAACCAGGAAACAGTTCGGACGACCATCCGCAATCAGTGGACGTGGTGTTGGCGAACTGGCAGAATCTGATGCGTACAGGAATGCGCCTCTGCTCAGAGAGTTCACACGATGGCAGTTGGTCACACCTCGTATCGTTCATCGACTCGATAGATGCACGTGGATGGAGATGCGACATCGTCGATTTGCACTGTTACTGGGCTACATCATCATTCTACGGCAACGGTTACGACATGAGCCGTTTCTACTCACGCTTCAACGGGCGTCCAATATGGATTTCAGAATGGGTATGGGGTTCTTCATGGGGCAACAACGGAATATTCAGTGCCGCACCCGACGGAAGAAGCTCGTTCTCCGAAGCCAACCAAAAGACTTGTCTGAACGGTACTGTACCCATACTGGAGCACCTTAACAGTTGCAAATATGTTGAGCGTTATTTCTATTGGAATCACGAGGCAAACTGCTCCAAGCTATACAAGGACGGTGAGCTCTCACTGCTTGGAGAGTACTACGCCAAGATGAATGCAGGACTGGGCTACGATGCCTCTCTGCAGAAAGTGCCGACCATAGTTTACAAAGCCCCTACAAACTTGTCAGGCACATATACCAAGTCTACTGGTGCGTTCACCCTGACTTGGAACGACGACAACGGTGACATGCTAGACTCCATGGTGGTGGAGTGCCGTCGTCCGGGTCAGACCAACTACTCCTACCTCAAGAAAATAAGTCTGAGAGACAAGAGTACTGGCAGCGGAGCCGTCTATTCGTACACAGACTACCCTGAAGCGGGAGCGAACTACTACCGTGTGGTTGTGTACAGTGTGGACAGTAAGACTACAAGATACTCCAACGAGACATCAGTGACCGTAGGCTCATCCAAAGGCGACGAGACCATGCAATACGGGATGATTGACGTGACCAACACCAACAGTATTTCCATCGACTTCAGCACGACCCTCAACGCTGTTCCATCGGTATTCACAGGACTATACACACTCAAGAACTCAGATACCACACCTGTTTCCCTTATCTCCAACCCCACCGTAAGGGGGTTCTCCTACCAGATGTTACCTTGGACTCAGTCTGAGAGTCAGGAGCTGTCAGCTACCGAACAGGTGCCCTTCCTTGCCCTGCCAGCCGGTAACCATACCTTCGGGAATGTGAATGTAGAGGTTGGAAGTGCCAAGGTCAACGTCGACACCATAGAAGTGACCTTCGAACAGCCTTTTGCTGAGGGAGTGGTACCTGTAGTCATCACCGAGATGAAACCGGCTCTTAAGGCCAATCCCATAAACGTGCGAATCTGGGACGTGACAAACAAGGGATTCAAAGCGACTGCCTTCTATGAGGCGATAGTAGGTAAGGAACTGAAGATCTCACAGACGATGAACTATCTTGCATGCACACCAGGACAAGGTAAGATAAACAACAACCTGCTTATCAGTGCCGGCATTGGCCCCAACCTCGTATACGGAGTCACATATCGACAGGAAGCATTCCGTGTCACAAACCCTGACGGAACCATATCCGATGACGCTGACACCCTCTACCTCAAGAACCCGTACATATTCGGTGAGTCACAGACATACAACTACCCCACGGCTACTGTCATCCGCCGTTACGTTGACATGAAAACTCTGGCAAACGATAACACATACCTTGTCTATGGCACGCGCGTGAGGCGTGTGGTCGACCAAACTGCAGGTGTTTACACCAACAATGCTGCTTCAGGCGACAAGTTCGGGTGGATCTGCATCTCATCAGCCGACAGTGAGGATGTAAACAGTGACGGAAAGGTAGACACGCAGGACATTCTTAGTATCTACGCCTTCATGCTGAGCGCATCCGAGGTGACCTCTAGTACACCAACTGACGTAAACGGTGACGGCATCGTAGATACGCAAGACGTACTGGCTGTCTATAAGTACATAAACGAAAACAAATAACGACATACCAAAGCCTTAACTTTTAACATATTCAACAGTTAATTTCCCAAAGAGCCAAAACACCCCTAAAAAAGGCACTCGGGAGATTGGATTGATTCACTCGAGTGTTTTAATGATTTCACTCGAGTGTTTTGATGATTTC
>CAVFVJ010000012.1:24319-44578 GCA_963626085.1 Alistipes ihumii
CTCGAGTGAATCGACCAATTCACTCGAGTGAAATAAAAGGGCGTTTTGAGGCTCTTTTATACCTCTTTCACACCTCTTCTTCAATCCAGCACTAAAGTTACTAAAACAGAAAGTATCCGTAACGTTTCTTATTCAAGCCCCAGACGACAGCTTGTACTGCAAACCTTCGAGCGTTTTTAAGGCAGTCTGCAATGCTGTACGGAGAAAAATACGTAAATTTGCACCATGAAAATACTCACAAACGAAGAACTAAAGAGTGCGCTCGACTCTCCAATATTCCACCTTGTCTCACAAACCGCTGACGAGCTGAATTTGGAATGTTATGTCATAGGAGGATATGTGCGCGACCTGTTTCTGGAACGCCCAAGCAATGACATTGACATCGTAGTGACAAGTCATCGAGTAGGTGAAACTGGTATGCAAACCAACGAGGGAAACACCCGCAACTCCATACTTATCGCAGAGAAGTTAAAGGAAAAACTGGGAAGGAAAGCTTGCTTGTCAGTATTCAAGAACTTCGGTACGGCACAGTTGAAATACAACCACATGGAATTAGAGTTCGTAGGTGCAAGGAAAGAAAGCTACAGTCACGACTCACGTAAACCAGTGGTGGAAGACGGAAGTCTGGAAGACGACCAGAACCGTAGGGACTTCACAATAAACGCCATGGCACTGTGCCTCAACAGCGACCGCTTCGGAGAACTTGTAGACCCCTTCGAAGGGCTGTATGACATAGAAGACAGAATTATTCGTACACCGCTCGACCCCGATATCACGTTCAGCGACGATCCACTTCGCATGATGCGGTGCGTTCGGTTTGCCACTCAACTCAAATTCTACATAGAGGACGAGACATTCTGTGCGCTGGAACGCAATAAAGAGAGGATACGCATCATCTCAGGCGAGCGCGTGATAGAGGAACTCAACAAAATAATACTGTCTGATTCACCATCGCGTGGCTTCATAGACCTTGAGCGGTGCGGATTGCTGGAGATTGTCTTTCCCGAGCTGTATGCACTGGAGGGAGTGGAGACCAAGCACGGACGTGCACACAAGGACAATTTCTACCACACACTCGAAGTACTCGACAACGTGGCAAAAGCCACCAAAGACTGGCTCTCCTCCACAGAAGGCAAGGAAAAGGCATTATGGTTGCGCTGGGCTGCCCTCATGCACGACATTGGCAAGCCCAAGAGCAAACGCTGGGACAATTTACAAGGATGGACGTTCCACAATCACGACTATATCGGAGAGAAGATGGTGCCGCAGGTCTTCCGCAGAATGAAACTACCGATGAACGAGAAGATGAAGTACGTGGAGAAGCTTGTGGGACTCCACATGCGCCCCATCGCCATAGCCGACGATGAGGTGACAGACTCTGCCATACGCAGACTGCTGTTCGACGCTGGGGACGACATCGACGATCTCATGATTCTCTGCAATGCCGACATCACCTCGAAGAACGAGGCGAGAAAGAACCAGTTCAGACAGAACTTCCTCCTCGTAAAAGAGAAACTCAAGGCCATCGAGGAGAAGGACAGGATACGCAACATGAAAATGGCAGTGGATGGTGACGAGATCATGCAGATGTTCGGACTGGCACCAGGGCGACAGGTGGGCGAACTCAAGGCTGCCATGAAGGAAGCCATACTGGAGGGAGTGATAAGGAACGACCACGATGAGTGTGTGGACTTCCTAAAGAAGAGATTCCGAAGCACAACCGACCATTCCTAATTTCTAATTTTACCCGTGTTACTCGCATTCATCATCTATTTCGCCCTTCTATACGTTGTATCCGTATTTACAGGAAAAAGAGGGAGCAACAATGCCTTCTTCCGTGGCGAACGCAAGTCACCGTGGCCGTTGGTGGCATTCGGCATGATCGGAGCATCCATCAGCGGACTCACCTTCATAGGAGTGCCCGGATGGGTTATGACCACAGGCATGACCTACATACAGATGTGTCTGGGTTTCATCGTTGGTTACCTCATCGTGGCGTTCATGCTCCTACCACTTTACTACAGGCATAACCTCACGTCAATCTACACATACCTCGACCATCGTTTCGGCAAGACGAGCTATAAGACAGGGGCATCGTTCTTCATACTTTCCAAGTTGCTCGGAGCTGCCGCCAAGTTCTATGTCGTGGTACAGATACTGCAGGTATGTATCGCTGACCACTATGGTATACCCTATGCCGTAACCGCCCTTATCACTCTTGTATTCATCTGGCTCTACACACACCGTAGCGGCATACGCACACTGGTATGGACAGACACCCTACAGACAGCAGTACTGTTGGTTGCCCTACTCCTTATAATAATAAAGGTGTGCTCGATGTTGCACCTGAACCTACAAGAGACAGTGGTTACTATATGGAACGACCCTCACTCACGCATATTTGAATTCGCAGACCTCACCTCAAAACAGAACTTCTGGAAGCAATTCCTCAGTGGAATCTTCGTAGTGATAGTCATGACCGGACTCGACCAAGACATGATGCAGAAAAACCTTACATGCAAGAGCCTGCGCGCTGCACAAAAGGACATGTGTTCCTACGGATTGATGTTCGTCCCGGTCAACCTGCTATTTCTTGCGCTGGGTGTATTGTTGTTGCATCTCTACGCACAACAAGGCATTCCCTTGCCAAACAAGGGAGATGACCTACTCTCGGGTATAGTCATGTCGGGAGCATTGGGCGATGCAGTGGTCGCAGTGTTCGGCATAGGAGTTGTGGCAAGTGCCTTCTCCAGTGCCGACTCAGCAATGACAGCTCTAACCACATCGTTCTGTGTTGACATAATGCAACGAGAGAATGACGAGAAACACAGGAAACTTGTTCATATAGGTATGATGGTCGCATTTCTTGCCTGTACACTGGCGTTCAACGAATTGGGGAGTGGGAGCGTGATGGATCTTATCTACACGTTGGTCAGTTATACCTACGGTCCGCTACTGGGACTCTTTGCCTTCGGCATGTTCACGAAGTATCAGGTGCGAGGGACTTTTGTGCCCTACATAGCCATTGCCTCCCCCATCGTGTGCTACATCATCGATTACGCCACCCTTCACACGACAGGCTACAAATTCGGTTATGAGATGCTGATGTTCAATGGGATGCTTACATTCACAGGTCTTTGGGCAGTTCGATGCGGAAAGTAGTACCCTTGCCCACATCCGACGATTTCACATAAATCTTACCTTTGTGATACTCCTCCACTATACGTTTTGCGAGTGACAGACCCAGCCCCCACCCACGAGTCTTCGTCGTAAAGCCTGGTTTGAACACCGATTTGAAATTGCCCTTCGCTATACCTTTGCCTGTGTCACTCACCTCAATTGCCACCCCACTGGCAGTTTCTACAAGGAATATGTCTATACGTCCAGACCCATTCATGGCATCCACAGCATTCTTACACAGGTTCTCGACAACCCATTCAAAGAGTGGTGCCACCAGTTTTACCTCCACGTCATGAGCGGGAAGATGGGTTTTGATTACCACCTTGCTAGATGTGCGTCGGTCGATATACTCCACCACCCGGTATATGATGCCTATCACATCCTCCGTGCGAGGTTCAGGGATACTGCCTATCTTGGAGAACCGTTCAGCAATACGCTCCAGCCGCCTCACATCTTTCTCCATTTCCGGTAACAGTTCGTCATCAGGATAAGTCTCTCGTATTACCTGAGTCCATGCCATAAGCGAGGATATGGGAGTGCCCAACTGATGAGCCGTCTCCTTCGACAGTCCCACCCACACCTTGTTCTGCTCGGCTCTCATCGAAGAAAAGAGGGCAAAAAGAGCTATAATCACAAATAGGGCCACTACCCCAAGCTGGGCGTAGGGAAATACAGCCAAACGTTTCAGCATCAGCGAGTCACCGTAGCAGACCTCTATATAGTTCGGTCCGTGATCGTTGCCGAGGTCTATCTTGATAATCTGCCCAGCCCGTTTCATTTTGTCCGCCATCTGTTTGATCACAGGAATAGAATCCACGTCTGAACTGAAAGTACATCCCAAGTTGCGCGAAGTCTGTACCTCTCCGTTCTGGTCCAGTACCACTATAGGAATGGTGTTATTACCGTTTATCACCTTCAGCACCAGGTTGATATCCGTATTCTCGTCCGCCTGATCAAGCGAACGCATCGCCTCAGCCCACACCTCCATCTTATTGATTTCCTCTTTCTTAAGGTCATCCGTCAGATATTTGGAGGTGAGCAGAGATGCTATGGCTATCATAATTGCCGCTGCAATCAAGAATAGACGTATATTACGTATGTGTTCAAACCACTTCACAACAAATAAAACGCATTGTCGGTGAATTTATTGTGTCAAAAAAAAAGGCACAGAGACATTAATGCCGTTTGTCTGTATGCCGAGTCAAGTTTTTGTAGTATCTTTGCACGGTAAATTGGATTATTATGTCTTGTATACTACACATCGATACATCGACCGACACCTGTTCTGTGGCGGTAAGCCAAGACGGGCAAGTCATTTTTCATCAAGAAGAGCAGGAAGGGTCCTCCCATGCGCAAGTCATCGGAGGGATGGTAGACGAAGCCCTCTCATTCACCGACAACCACGCCATACCGTTCGACGCAGTGGCAGTGAGTTCGGGGCCGGGCAGTTACACTGGGCTCCGTATCGGTGCGAGTATGGCTAAGGGTGTGTGCTATGCACGTGACCTGCGCCTCATAGCCATCCCCACCCTCGAATTGATGTGCGTGCCAATGCTTTTGGGTGACGAACTGCCTGAAGATGCCTTGCTCTGTCCGATGATTGACGCCAGACGCATGGAGGTGTACACGGCATTATACACTCGGGGGTTGCAACATGTCACTCCGACAGAGGCAAAAATCATCGATTCTTCCACGTTTGAGGCACAACTCTGCGAGCATCCCATATACTTCTTCGGGAACGGTTCGGACAAGTGCAAGGACGTAATCAGTCACCCCAACGCACACTTCGTCAGTGGCATAACGCCAATGGCAAAATGGATGTCGCCACTGGCAGAGAAGGCGCACGCTCGGGGACAGTTCGAGGACGTGGCTTACTTCGAGCCATTCTATCTCAAGGAATTCATTGCGACCAAGAGCCGCAACCCATTACAACAATAAAGTGGAACACATCTATCCACTACGACAATAAAACCAACATAGGATATGGACTACAATACTCAACGCACCCAACTGGTACTGCCAGAATACGGACGGTGCATCCAAGACATGGTGGAATACGCCATGACAATAGAAGACAGGAAGGAACGCCAGCGGTGTGCGTTCACCATTATCGACATTATGTCGAACATACAGAAATTCAGCGGTGACGAGAACGACTTCTACCAGAAATTATGGAATCATCTGGCACTCATATCGGGCTACAAACTTGACATAGACTACCCCGTGGAGATACAAAGGGCGGACGAGCAACAACAAAAACGAGACAAAGTGCCCTACCCACAGAAAAAAATCAAACGCCGCCACTACGGTTTCATCATTGAGCAGTTCACCAAGCGACTGGTTGACATGGAGCCAGGCCAGGAGAGGAACGACATGATTGAGTTCGTGGCAAACCAGATGAAACGCTCGCTTGCCAGCTGGAATCCAAATGCACTGGACGATGAAAAAGTAATGGACGACCTCGCTGACTACACAAACAAGGAAGTGTCACTCCTTCCGTCCGAAGTGAACTTGATCAGTGACCGTCAAGCGATTGCCGAAGCACAGGCTGGAGGAGGGAACATCAGCCAGGGTAAGAAGAAGAAAAAGAAATAATAGAGAAGAGATGGCATCATTCATTATCGAAGGCGGACACGCCCTAAGTGGTACCATCACTCCCCAAGGAGCCAAAAACGAGGCTCTTGAGGTGATTTGCGCCACACTGCTCACAGGTGAGCCCGTAAGGATATCAAACGTCCCCGACATACTTGACGTCAACAACCTAATCCGCCTGATGAAGAGGATGGGAGTGGACGTCAAGCATGAAGGAGACCATTCCTGGACATTCCAGACACGGCAGTTGGACATGGATTACCTCAAGAGCGACGAGTTCATCCAAAGGAGCTCACAGCTTAGAGGATCCGTCATGTTGCTCGGGCCTTTGCTCGGACGCTATCACAAAGCATATATTGCCAAGCCAGGAGGCGACCAAATAGGACGTAGGCGGCTCGACACGCATTTCGTCGGCATAAAAGAGCTGGGAGCCACCTTCACCCACAATGAAGAGAGAAACATCTATGAGATTGAAGCGCACAGTTTGCATGGCACGCACATGTTGCTTGAAGAAGCATCGGTAACAGGAACGGCAAATATAATTATGGCGGCTGTGATGGCTGAGGGAACCACACAGATATACAATGCTGCCTGTGAGCCATACATACAGCAGCTCTGCACCATGCTCAACAATATGGGAGCCAAGATATCTGGCATATCGTCAAACCTCCTGACCATCGAAGGAGTGCGACAGTTGCACGGAACTGTGCACACCATTCTGCCAGACATGATTGAGGTGGGTTCATTCATCGGTATGGCTGCCATGACCGGAAGTGCAATAACCATAAAAAATGCTGCACACGCCAACCTCGGAGTCATCCCTAATGCGTTCCGCAAGCTCGGTGTCAGGATTGAAGAGAACGGAGATGATCTGCACATACCACACCAAGGCCACTACGAAGTGTGCACTTACATGGACGGAGGTATCATGTCGCTCTCCGATGCACCATGGCCAGGACTCACGCCCGATCTACTGAGTGTGTTGCTGGTTGTGGCGACACAAGCCAAAGGGTCCGTGCTCATCCATCAGAAGATGTTTGAAAGCCGGCTGTTCTTTGTGGACAAGCTCATCGACATGGGAGCTCAGATTATACTCTGCGACCCTCACCGCGCTGTAGTCATCGGACACGACAAGAAGTTCAAGATGAAAGGTGCTCGCATGTCCTCACCTGACATTCGCGCAGGTATTGCTTTGCTTATCGCAGCCATGAGTGCCGATGGGGTGAGCCACATAAGCAATATTGAGCAGATAGACCGCGGTTACGAGAACATAGAAGGGCGGTTGAACACACTGGGAGCAAAAATCAAACGAGTGGAATAACACTATGATAAAGAAAGACGACACTTACAAGATCGGACACGTCGGCAAGACGCACGGACTGAAGGGCGAACTGACATTCACATTCACCGATGATCTCTTTGACTCTGTCGATTGCCCATACCTCATCTGTGAGGTAGAGGGTATTCTTGTACCGTTTTTTATTGAACAATACCGGTTCAAGACTGACTCGTCTGCCATCATCAAGTTCGAGGGAATCGATAGTATTGAGCAGGCCCAACAGCTTGTAGGCTCCGACGTCTACTTCGAGAAGAAATACGTGGAAGAGGGTTCTCGGGATGAAGTGTCACTCAATTACTTCATAGGATTCACGGTTACAGACAAGGAGGAAGGACTCATCGGCACAATCACGGACATAGACGACCAGACCGACAACTGGCTCTTCGTCATAAGCCGTCAGCAGACTGGTGGAAAGAAAAACGAGGTTCTCATTCCTGCCAACGAGGAGTTTATCACAGACATCAACCAAGAGGGTAAAAACATTGAAATGGACCTGCCAGCAGGTCTACTGGAGTTATGAACGGAAGAAAGAAAATAGCCATACTCGGGTCTACCGGGTCTATCGGGTCGCAAGCACTACAGGTGATTGAGGAGCAATGCCATCTCTACGAAGCATACGTCCTCACGGCAGGCAACAACGCAGACCTGCTCATTAGTCAGGCGCGTAAATTCGTTCCTGCCGCTGTGGTTATCGCCAACGAGACATACTATAATAAGGTGAAAGACGCGCTGTCTGACCTGCCTGTGAAAGTATACGCTGGAGCAGATGCATTGTGCCAGGTGGTGCAGGACACCAACGTGGACATCGTGCTTGCCTCTATGGTAGGGTTTGCCGGACTCAAGCCGACCATCAGTGCCATCAAGGCAAAGAAACACATAGCATTGGCAAATAAAGAGACACTCGTGGTAGCTGGCGAACTGATTAACCGCTTGGCTGCGGAATACCAAGTGCCGATCCTGCCTGTAGACAGTGAGCACTCAGCCATATTCCAGTGCCTTGAGCCCAACAACAAGATTGAGAAGATTCTGCTCACATGCAGCGGTGGACCGTTCCGCACGTTCACTGCCGAGCAACTGAACAATGCGACCAAGACACACGCACTGGCGCATCCCACATGGAACATGGGAGCAAAGATAACCATCGACTCTGCCACTCTCATGAACAAAGGATTTGAAGTAATAGAAGCCAAGTGGCTTTTCGGTGTCAGTCCTGACCAGATACAGGTCATCGTACACCCACAGTCGGTCATCCACTCCATGGTGCAGTTCGAAGACGGAGCCGTGAAAGCCCAAATGGGAGTGCCGGACATGCGGTTGCCCATACAATACGCCTTCAGTTACCCGAACCGGCTAAAATCGTCGTTCGACCGGCTGGACTTCTTCAAAGTGAAGGATCTCACCTTCGAAGAGCCCGACACAGACCGATTCCATTGTCTTGCTTTGGCATACGAAGCTCTGCACCAAGGAGGAAACATGCCGTGTATCCTCAATGCAGCCAACGAAATAGCCAACCGCGCGTTCATCGATGACAGAATATCCTTCCATAGGATAAGCGAAATCATTGAACAAGCGATGGCACATATCCCCTTCTCCAACGAGTCCTCACTCGACACATATCTATCAACCGACAAGGATACGCGTAAATACGCAAAAACATTAATATAACCCACATCACATGGAAGTAGTACTGATAAAAATAGCACAAGTGATAGCTGCCTTCAGCTTACTCATAGTGTTGCATGAAGGCGGACATTTTCTGTGCGCCAAGTTGTTCAAGATAAGAGTAGAGAAGTTCTACCTCTTCTTCGACTTTCCTATAGTAGTTCCACGACCACAATTCGCTTTCTTGACATACAGAAAGGGCAAATGGTCCATACTGAAATACACCAAGATTAGAGAACTGAATCCTGGAAACAAGAGCAAGGACCCCGACTATACCATCAGTGCCTTCTCCGTGGTGCTCATAAACAAGGGACGAGTCGGGTTCTGCAAGTGGGAACACGACCTGGAGAAGATACAAGAAGAGGAGATGAAACAACCCACCTACGCCACAGAATACGGAATCGGATGGTTGCCGTTGGGAGGTTACGTGAACATAACTGGTATGATTGACGAATCGAAACAACAGCTCTCCTCCGAACCGAAGACATGGGAATTCCGCACCAAACCAGCATGGCAACGGCTGATTGTGATGCTCGGTGGCATCATCATGAACTTCATCACTGCCTTCATCATCTACATGGGCGTGCTCTATACGTGGGGCGAGAACTACGTGAAACCTACGGACATCACCTACGGAATGAAGTTCAACGAGGTGGCGCAGTCACAGGGGTTCCATGATGGGGACATCATCGTCAAGACCGACGGTGTGGATGTCAAGACATGGGATTTGAATGTACTGAGGGACATTTCCAACTCCAGTGAGGTAACGGTACTGAGAGACGGTAAGGAAGTCACTATAAGTATGCCGCAGGACATGAACATGCTGGAAATGGTACAAAGCACCCCACCCTATGCGGACTTGCTCATTCCACTCGACATCGACAGTATCGTGGATGGCTCACCAGCTGACAAGATTGGTCTGAAACCGCACGACGTGATAAACGAGATAAATGGGGAGAATATCAGTAGCTACAATGACGTTATTTACTTCATAGCGTCACTGAAAGGGGCTCTCGATGACAACTCCACTGCAGCTGACAGCATGAGGCAGCGTACGGTGACGCTCGTGGTGAACGGCAGTGACACCCTATGTACCATGCTCACGCCTGGGTTCACACTCGGATTCCAAAACAAGATGCCCGACTACAAGATAACCAACAGGCAATACGGATTGTTGGAGAGCATCCCTGCAGGTATCGCATCAGGATGGGACAAGCTGACCAGTTACGTCAATGACTTGAAATACATCTTCACCTCACAGGGCGCAAAGAGCGTGTCGGGTGTCATCGGCATAACCAATATCTTCCCAGAGACATGGAACTGGCAGAAATTCTGGCTATTGACAGCCCTCCTCTCCATTGCCCTCGGAGTGATGAACGTTCTGCCGATACCAGCTCTTGACGGTGGACATGCCGTGTTCGCCATATATGAGATTATCACCCGTCGCAAACCAAGCGATAAGGTGTTGGAGCGTGCGCAGTATATCGGGTTCATGTTCATCATCGCATTACTGATATTCGCCACATGGAACGACATAACCAGGCTGCTAGGCCTCTGACGGAGAAAGCATCGAAAAACGGACACGTATGAAGATACTTGCAGTAGGCATGAACTATGCCGAACACAATAAAGAGTTACACAACACGTTATTACTCAAAGAGCCTGTAATCTTCTCGAAGCCGGAGTCTGCACTCGTCAAGAATGGGAAACCGTTCTTCATACCTGACTTCGACGGACGGTTCGACTACGAGACCGAAATCGTCGTCAGGATATGCCACTTAGGAAAGAACATCGCGGAACGGTTCGCACACCGATACTACGACGCAATGACTGTCGGCATAGACTTCACGGCACGAGACCTACAAACACGGCTTAGGGAACAAGGACTACCCTGGGAGATATGCAAGGGGTTCGACGGGTCGGCTGTCATCGGAGATTTCATAAACAAAGAAGAGCTGCCGCCTGTAGACCAACTGCATTTCAGTCTGGACATTGACGGAACAACGGTACAGCAAGGCTGTTCTGGGGACATGATTCACTCTGTAGACCAGATAATAGCATACGCCAGCCAGTTCTTCACACTCAAGACAGGCGACCTCATCTACACGGGTACACCAGTGGGAGTGGGACCTGTGCACGAGAACCAACGACTTGAGGGATACCTTGAGGGCAGGAAGGTTTTGGACTGCAAAGTAAAATGACAATGACAAGACGAATACTCACATTAGCGGCAGCCATCATCATGACATTGAGCATCTGTGCCCAAAGCAGTCATGCAGACCGCTATGCCGACCATTCACTACTTGCGTCGGGCAGATGGGTAAAGATACGCGTAAGCGGTGAGGGCGTGTATCAGATTACCAGAAGCCAACTGACGCGGATGGGGTTCACCAATCCTGATAAGGTGTGCCTCTACGGCTACAATATGCCCATACTGCCAGAGACTGAACTGGAAAGCATGAGCGACGACATGACAGAGATTCCGCTCTGTCGCCGTAGTGACGGTTCACTGCTCTTCTACTCCTTAGGAACAGTCAGGTGGAGCAGGAAGAGCTATTATTCGTCTGACTTCAACCACACCAACAATCCCTACTCGCTATACATCTATTACTTCCTTACCGAGAAAGAAGAGGGAGACCCTGCGGAGATGGCTGTAGAAACATCCACATCAGCATCCCACAACGTCACGTCCACCTTCCCGGAACATGCACTGATTGAGAAGGACGAGGTGAGCCTGCTTAGGTCTGGCCGCCACTTCTACGAGAACTACAATTACGCCAATGGAAACAAGAAGCGTTATACTCTGTCCACCCCAGGCATAGCTGATTCCGAAGTACTGCTAACTGTGGCTTTTGTAGGTGGAGGCAGTGCATCCACTCTGACCATCACCGCAGACGACACCACATTCAGCAACCTGTCACTTCGTAGTCTGGTGGAATACGAATACGGGTATGAAGGAAAGAAGTCGGTCACGTGGAACAAGGAACTCACAGAGACATCCACCATCACCCTCACACACAACAGACCATCGGGTACAGCCGGCTACCTCAACTACATACAGGCTTGTTATACACGCTTGCTCGACATGACGGGTGTAAACTATCTGGCGTTCCGCCCCATGTACAAGGATGCGACACAGTTTGAGATAAGTGGGGCTAACGTAAACACACGAGTGTGGAGAGTAACCACCCCAGAAACCACATGTGAGATGAAAGGAAGTCTCAGCGGCTCCACTTACACCGTAACGACTGATGCAGACAGCAAGCTCAACGAATATGTGGCAGTGGATGTGACAGCCTCATACCCCAGTCCTGAGATTGTAGGGGCGATAGGCAACCAAGACCTGCATGCGCTGGCGGATATCGACTACGTGATTATCATCCCCACCAGTGGGACACTACAGGAGCAGGCACAGCGTTTGGCTGATGCACACACGGCAAAGAACAGCATGAGGTGTGTGGTAGTTAGGGCTGACGAGATATACAACGAATTCTCGTCCGGCACTCCCGATGCCACAGCATACAGACGTTTCCTAAAGATGCTCTACGACAAGGCTGAGACAGTGAACGATATGCCTAAGAACGTGTGTCTGTTCGGTGACGGTGTATGGGACAACCGTATGGTCACCTCATCCATGTCAAAGAATGACCCCGACGACTACCTGTTGTGCTACGAGTCGGACAACTCGCTGAGCCAGACCGACAGTTACGTCCTTGAAGAGTACTACACCCTACTTGCCGACGGCAAGGGAGTGTCGCCTCTCAAGGAAACACCCGATTGCGGTATAGGACGCATCACGGTGACCACCGCAGAACAGGCGAAGACGGTTGTCAACAAGCTCATATCATACATCAACAACGAGCATACAGGCTCGTGGAAGAACACTGTCTGTATGATGGCAGACGACGGCAACGCCAACGTGCACATGCAGGATGCAGAAGCAGTATCCGCTGTGATAGAACAAAACAGTCCCAGCTACAGACTGAGGAAAATATACTGGGATACGTACAAGAGAGAGGAGAGCGGAGCCGGACATTCATACTCAAACGCTCGGAACGACATAATACAGCAGATGGAGAAAGGTGCGCTCATCATGAACTACACGGGACACGGCTCCTCATATATCTTGTCGCACGAGCAGGTAATCAAGAGGGCGGACTTCGAGTCGTGGGACTCGCCCAACATCCCACTGTGGTTCTTCGCTGCCTGCGACGTGACACCGTTCGACATGAACGAGGAGAACTTCGGCAAGACAGCACTGCTGAACGAAAACGGAGCGGCTGTGGGAACCATCGGCACCACCCGTGCGGTCTACTCGTCACAGAACAGGCGAATCAACCTGGCGTTCATGAAGCAGGTGCTGGCAACAGACACCGAAGGACGGCAGTACACCATCGGAGAGGCACTGGCGTTGGCAAAGGCGGACATCGTGAACAGCAGTTCATCATACTCAAAGCGTGACTCTATCAACAAGTGCCATTTCGTACTTATCGGAGACCCTGCCATCTCACTCGCCATCCCCACGTACAAGGTCACGATAGACAGTTTCAACAACAAGTCCATACCCACTGAAGCCATTGACACGATTGGAGCCGGAGCTGTGGTCAGCGTAAGCGGACACATCGAGGACGAGGACGGCAATGTGGTTCCTAAGTTCAAAGGTACAGTTTCACCAGTTGTGTTCGACAGTAAGGAACTTATCACTTGTCTGAACAATGCTGGTGAAGACATCACTCCATACACGTTCTATGACCGCACAAGGAAGTTGTATGAGGGACGCGACTCAGTGAGAAGCGGATACTTCTCTTTCACCTTCCCT
The DNA here is from genome assembly GCA_963626085.1 of Alistipes ihumii. Lineage (GTDB taxonomy): Bacteria > Bacteroidota > Bacteroidia > Bacteroidales > Bacteroidaceae > Colivivens. The sequence continues at coordinate 37,912 of CAVFVJ010000012.1, forward strand.
ATGCCGCTCGACATCAATTACTCCGACGAGACTGGACTCATAAACATGTATGCAGTCAACTCAGACAACACTATAGAAGCTAACGGCAGTTTCACCGACTTTGCCATTGGAGGCACAGACCCAGACATGCCAGACGACACCAACGGTCCGGCGCTGACCATAACGCTCAACGGTGTGGAGTTCACCAACAGGAACGAGGACGGAACGGTAGATGAGGACATCGAGCTTACAGCGGCAGTACCTATGCACAAGACTCCGTTCTTCACCGGACTGATAGAGGACGAGAACGGAATCAATATCACAGGCAGCGGCATCGGTCACGACATCACGCTGGTGGCCGACAACGAGGAGTCCATGACCTATAATCTGAATAATGTCTTCGAATATTCCACAGGTTCATGGGCACAAGGTACAGTCAGTTACAGTCTGCCCGAACTGGAATCAGGTCTGCATACACTCCTTTTTAGGGCATGGGACATACTGAACAACCCATCGAGCATGACCCTTCTGTTCAACGTGCAGGAAGGTCTTAAGCCCAACATCCTTGACTTCCAAATTAAAGGACCTGTCAATGGGGTACTGACACTGATTATAGAGAACGACAGGCCACAGTCTGTTCTCGATGTCGATGTCAAGATATACGACATGTCAGGCAGGCAAGTATGCCATTTAGGCGAGACCAGTTCAAGCAACACAAGCTATTATACGTTCACTTGCAACCTCAACGCCAAGGGCGGTCACTTGCCCCCAGGTGTCTACATCTGCAAGGCAAGTATCGCAACTGCAGACGGAGCGTCAGCATCCAAATCCCAAAAGTTCCTTGTCAGAGCACAATAAAACGACTGAATCTGAGTTATTAATACATGGGCAGTCCACCTATGGGGTGTCTCCGCACCAAGTACAATCAAAGCATCACACACAAATATGATAAAGAAGACACTAATAACGTTCTGTATTGCGCAAGTGGCGTTCAGCACAAGTTCACAGGCACAAGACGTGAAGCAACAGTTCAACCCAGTTTACTATGGAGTGACATCCTTAGCCATCGCCCCTGACGCCCGTGGTGGAGCCATGGGTAATGTGGGTGCAGCTACAGATCCAGACGTCAACTCACAGTACTGGAATCCAGCCAAGTATCCGTTCACCATCAGTCGCGCTGGAGTGTCAATCAACTACACTCCGTGGTTGCGGCAGATTGTGAGCGACATCGACCTTGCCAACGTGACAGGCTACTACCGTATAGGCAACTATGATGCGCTCAGCGGGTCGCTCCGCTATTTCTCTCTGGGCGAAGTCATTGACGTGAGCAACGGAGTCACGGTAAAGCCCTTCGAGATGGCACTTGATGTCGCCTACTCACGTATGCTGTCGGAGACATTCTCCGCAGCTGTAGCTCTGCGCTACATCCATTCGAGCATGGGACAGACAGACGACCTCACCCCCGGTTCCGCCTTTGCCGCAGACCTTGCCATGTACCACAACGGATACATCAACCTCGGTAACAGGGAGTGCCAGTTGGGCTGGGGACTGAACATAAACAACATAGGAAGCAAGATTTCTTACGACGAAGGCAACACCAGCGAGTTCCTGCCGACCAACCTACGTTTGGGACTCTCCCTGATGGTGCCGATAGACGAGTACAACACCTTCAGTGTGAGCGTGGATGCGAACAAGTACCTCGTCCCTACCCGCCCCACAATGGAACAGTACATCAACGAGACTGGTGCAGACGAACAAGACTACTCTGGCTACACCAGCTGGCTCATGGACCAGGGATACTATAACATATCACCCATATCCGGAATCTTCAAGTCGTTCAACGACGCTCCAGGCGGATTCAAGGAAGAATTGCAGGAAATCGAATGGGGCATCGGTGCTGAGTACTCATACAACAACCAATTCTTCCTGCGTGCCGGATACCATTACCAAAACCCCAATAAGGGCAATCTGAAATACTTCACACTCGGAGCAGGATTCAAGATGAACATCTTCTCCATCGATGCGGGCTACATTATCTCATCTGCACAGACCAATCCGCTCGACCAGACACTGCGTTTTTCCCTTGCCTTCGACATGGACGGAATTGGTGACTTGTTGGGAAAGAAAAGACGCTGAGACCTATATTACACCTAATATATATAATATACTTGAAAGCATTTTATGGAAAGAGCCTTTAAGTTAAGAGTCGGCATGGGCTATGATGTCCATCAGTTGGTAGAAGGCCGTGACCTATGGCTTGGAGGGATTAGGATTGAGCACAGTAAAGGCTTACTTGGTCACAGCGACGCAGACGTACTGATACATGCAATCTGTGATGCGTTGCTAGGTGCCGCCAACATGAGGGACATCGGCTATCATTTTCCTCCAAAGAAAGGGAATGAGTACGAGAATATCGACAGTAAGATACTGCTCCACCGTACTATTGAGATTATCGCATCCAAGGGATATGCCGTTTGCAACATTGACGCTACCGTTTGCGCAGAACGTCCCAAAATCAATCCACACATCCCAGAGATGCAGAAGGTACTGGCTGAGTGTATGGGTATCGACACTGACGACATAAGCATCAAGGCAACGACCACTGAGAAACTGGGATTCACTGGACGTGAAGAAGGCATGAGCGCATATGCAGTGGCTCTCATCGAGAAGTCACGCTGACACCCCATGCGGCACACCGTCACGAAGCAATTACTCCTCGTCCGACAGCCCGTCCCAGTACTGAATCGTCACATTGTTGTTCGCCTGTTTGAACAGAGCACCATATCCAAACTGTTTATTGTCCTTGTATTTCCCATAATAGAAATCGCCATTGGTATAGAAATACAAGCCATATCCCTCACGTTTGTTGTTTGAGGACTCTCCCACATACCTGTCTCCATTGGAATAAGTCAATATGAGGAAACGGTTCTTCTCACGCATCTCTGTGGAAGGATTATATTTCTGATTGTCTTTCATTATATACACAGGATAGCCCGTATGCAAGTCGTACGCCACATAATGGTCGTTGGTTCCGACCTTAGCTATTTCCTGTCCTTTCTTAATGCCAAACGCCAAATCGCCGTTGCGGTAAAGCCCGTACACCTCACCATCCATGTCAGTAAAGAAAGAGCCAAACCCATAGATATTGCCCTGAGGAGACAACTGACCGAAATACTGGCCGTACAACGACTTCACCACACCTGACACGAAGCCCGACACCTGGTCTATAAAAGCAGCCTCGTATTCAATCGGTATGTTCGGGTACTTGTCCAACTTCACGAACTGAGCATGGGAGTCCAGTGACCAACCGAACGACAACAGGACCACAGCCAAGCTCACAACAATCTTTTTCATAGATATATTCTTCACATTGTTCTTGTTTCGACATGCAAAAATACAGATAAATACTGACTCTTGGCGTTTATCTCCGCTAAAAGTGGAGAGACTAATGATAATTTTGCTTAAATGGGACGTTTGCCATTAAACTAATTCATAAATTTGTACTCCAATACGAGGACACCTACAAAAGACTAGTGTCGATATGAATCCAGAATCTTAACAAAATAGTTATAAACAAATAGACAAGCGAAAAACGATGAAGAAGTCAGCTCTGTTGGCTGCCATTTCCTTTATGGCATGTGTAACTGCATTTGCACAAGGCAAATTTCAAGTGAGCGGAACGGTAATTGAGAAGGAGACAAACGAAGCGGTCGTTTCTGCGACTACCCAATTGTTGTCACTCCCCGACAGCACATTCGTAACAGGCACGGTAACAAGTGCCATGGGTGTATTTGAGTTCAAGAACGTGAAGAAGGCCAAGTACACGCTGAAAATATCATATATAGGTTTTCTAACCAAGTACGTCGATCTTGACCTAACCACAAAGAAAGACAAGAACGTGGACTTAGGATACATAACGTTGGCATCCGATGCCGTACAGCTCAAGGCAGCAGAGGTTACCGGACATGCTGCTAAGGTGACAGTGGCGGGCGACTCCATGGTATACAATGCATCCGCCTACCGTGTGCCCGAAGGTTCTACACTTGAGGCACTGGTGAAGCAGTTGCCAGGAGCGAAGGTGGACAGCGAAGGCAACATCACCATCAACGGCAAGACAGTCAACAAGATTCTCGTGGACGGAAAGGAGTTCTTCCTCAACGACAAGTCTGTCGCCATGAAGAACATACCGACCGAGATGATTGACAAGATAAAGTCATACGACAGGAAGAGCGACCTCTCACGTGTGACTGGTATCGACGACGGAGAAGAGGAGACCGTACTCGACCTGTCTGTAAAGAAAGGCATGATGAACGGATGGTTCGGTAATGTCAACCTGGGTGCAGGAACGGAAGACCGCTATTCAGAGCGTTTGAACGTCAACAGGTTCAACGACAACTTTCAGGCAACACTCATCGGCAACGCCAACAACACCAGCGACATGGGCTTCGGAGGAGGCGGTGGCCGTGGCTGGGGCTGGGGAGGCGGTGGTCTCCGCAACAGCAAGGAGATAGGAGCCAACTTCGCCACCACCAACACGAAACTTGAAACTGGCGGTAGCCTACGCTTCCGTTACGATGGGGCTGACAACTACAATGAGTCATCAAGCGAAGATTTCAACGCCACCAAGGGTAAGTTCAGCGAGAGCAAGAGCAAGAGCCTCAGCAGCAATTCCAGTGTAAGGGGTAATTTCCGCTTGGAATGGAAGCCTGACACAATGACCAACATCATATTCCGTCCGAACCTATCGTACTCACGCAACAGAGGATTCAGCAACAGTAGCTCTGGCTCGTACGACGAAGATCCTAACGACATCACAGACAATGCTCTGAGCTACAACGACAAAATATCAAGAGTCAGCGCAGGCGATATGGATGCGTCAGGCGATGCGATTCTACAGCGGCTGGTGGACATCGTCGCTACAACCAACACTAGCAGAAGCCAATCATACAGCACCAACTTCGATCTCAACGGTGAGCTGCAGGCAAACCGCAAGTTCAACAGCAAGGGGCGCAACCTCACCTTGCGTGTCACAGGCGGTTACTCCGATGGCAACAGCAAACAGTTGTCTGCCGCTAACATTACCTACAACACCCTGGGAACGAACCAGCAGAACAACCGTTATTACTATACCCCGTCCAAGAGCAACAACATCTCCAGCCAAGTCACGTACAGCGAACCGATAGCCAACAAGACATACGCACAGTTCAGCTACAGGTTCGACTACAGCTATAGTAAGAACGACCGCAAGGCGCAAGTATACGACTCCCAGGCTTACCAAGACCTCGCACAGGCATTGACATCATATAGATACAACATCAAGGCTATACTCCGCTTCATGGACGACTCCCATTACGAGAGACGCGACACAGCAGCACTGAGCCAGTTCTCCGAGTACAAGAACTACACTCACCGCATAGGTGTGAGTCTGCGTCAGGTACGCGACACCTATAACGCCAGCATCGGAGTCGATGCCATCCCACAGCACTCCGTCCTCAACTACAAGTACATGGGACATGAGTATCCCGAAGTGACACGCAACGTGTTCGACATTGCGCCACGCATCAACCTGCGGTTCAACTCCAAGGACAAGCGCACAAGCCTGCACTTCCGATACAACGGACGCACCAGCCAACCTAGCATGACCAACCTTCTGGATATCGTGGACGACTCCAACCCCCTCTACATAACAAAGGGTAACACTCACTTGAAACCATCGTTCAGCCAGAACATCAACACGTTCTTCAATACGTATAACACAGATGCACAGCGCGGCATCTTCGCCCATGCCTACTTCTCCACCACCCACAACAGTATCAGCAACAAGACCACCTACGACAGTGAGACAGGTGTGCGCACCACACAGCCGATGAACATCAACGGAAATTGGAACGTGGGGACTGGAGCTGGCTTCAACACTGGACTTGGCAAGAAGAAACTGTTCAACATCGGAGTAGACGCAGGCTTCGGCTTCAACCACAACGTGGCGTTCTACAACAACGCCACAGGCAGCGAAGCCGACGATACCGACCTAAAATCCATTACCAAGGACCTGTCAGCCGACTGTGGCTTAGACTTCTCCTACCGCAACGACTTCCTGTACGTGTCGCTCAACGGTCGTCTGGACTACTCGAACGCGAAGAACAACATGAACGAGAACGCCAACCAGAGCACCTACGACTTCTCCTATGGAGCCGAAGTAGAATGGACCGCTCCGTGGGGCATGTCCATCTCAAGCGACATCGGCATGAACAGTCGCCGCGGATACTCACAGTCCACCATGAACACCAACGAACTGCTTTGGAACGCACAGATTTCACAGTCATTCCTAAGAGGAAACGCACTGACCATAGCACTTGAAGTGAACGACATCCTGGGCGAGCAGTCCAACATAAGCCGTACCATCAGTGCCTTGATGCGCAGCGACTCCAAGTACAACGCCATATACCAATACGGCATGCTCCGGGTCATCTACAAGTTCAGCATCTTCGGAGGCAAGAACGCCATGGGCACAGACAACGAACGCTCCAGCGGCTGGGGTGGCGGCTGGGGTGGACCAGGACGCTGGTAACCATACTTTTCCGCAACATATTCCTGAACCGTCTTCAAGTCAAATTGAAGGCGGTTCCTTTGTATGTACCTCCTAACGAATAAACCGTGCAGTGGGCCACTGCACATAGTAGGTGACGTG
>CAVFVJ010000013.1:0-50943 GCA_963626085.1 Alistipes ihumii
ATATAATAATAAGAGGGGAAAATGAAAGTTGATGGGTTGCGTTTTTATTTAATTGTAACTGTAACTTGTAATCTAACAAATGTTAATGCAAGGTTTGAAATGGAGTTTAATTACCTATAAAGCAATAGCTTATGGTTGTTGATGGAATTGTTAATAATTCTATTTTTTTTGTTGTCTATTACGTTGCAGAAGGCGTGAAATTAGTGGATTTTCCCTTTCGGAAGCCCCGATAAAACGCACAGAAAGCCTCGTAGGCAACTCGAGTCCTTGTGTTGAACCCTGTTTAACATTTGCTAACGCAATCTGATTTGTGCTTAAACTGCATGAAAAGTGCTTTAAACTGCATAAAAAGTTCCTTGAACTGGGGTGTTTAGTGCTTCTACAAGGGGTAAATCGTGTTTTGATTCAGGGCGACATCCAATTATATAGGGTTCGCTGAACGAGTTTAGTAGGTGACGTGTCCCACGTCACATATTATAAACCGTGCGGTGAGCCACTATCTTTAATAGAGTGCGGTGAGCCACCGCACCTACTAAGTTGTACCTGTCCAACTGAAGAAAAAAACTCTCCAATTGGGAAAGACGACAAAGGGTGTTTGATTCAAAAAAGAGAAGAGCCACAGTCGTAGCTCTTCTCTTTTTTCTTTTCTTATTCTATTTTCTCGTCTTGTAGTACCGAAAGTGGGACTCGAACCCACACAGCCGTTATGGCCAAGGGATTTTAAGTCCCTCGTGTCTACCATTCCACCATTTCGGCATCCTCATGGGGATTGTGGGTGCAAAGGTAGTAAAAATAATCGGTAACGGTGTGCGTGGTGCACAAGTTTTTTTGTGGAGGAGGCAGACACGTGCGGTCTGCCGTCCTGGTTGTACTCAGCTATCGGTGTCTCAGCTGAAGATGATAGTCTTGTTCTTGTAGGTGAGAATCTTGCGCTCCACGTGTTTCTCCACTGCCCTGGAGAGTACAATCTTCTCCAAGTCCTTGCCTTTCAGTACGAGGGTCTCGGGGGTGTCTTTGTGGGTGATGCGCACCACGTCCTGTTCGATGATTGGTCCAGCGTCGAGCTCAGCGGTGACGTAGTGGCTGGTTGCCCCTATAATCTTCACACCGCGCTGGTACGCCTGATGGTAGGGTCGCGCTCCGATGAAGGCGGGGAGGAAAGAGTGGTGGATATTGATGATTTTGTTGGGGTACGCCTTTATCATCTCGTCGGAGATAATCTGCATGTAGCGTGCAAGCACGATGAAGTCGACCTTCTGTTCATGGAGCAATTCCATCTCGGCTGTCTCCACCTCACGCTTGTTCGACCAGTCCTTGGATATCTGCCACACGTGGTAGGGGATGCCGAACTGCTCTGCCACGGGGCGCAAGTCCTCGTGGTTGGAGACGATGCAGGGGATGTCAACGTTGAGTTCGCCAGCCTGGTATCTTGCCAGCAGGTCGTAGAGACAGTGGTTCATCTTAGACACGAAGAGTGCCATGCGCGGACGGGAGTTGCCGAAGTAGAGGCTGAACTGCATGTCGTAGCGCTGGACGTAGAGGGTGGAGAGGATGTCCTCAATCTTGTCGGAGGGGATGAGGAAACCATCGAGTGTCCATTCGACACGCATGAAGAAATGTTCCTCGATGTGGTCGACGTACTGGTCGAGGTAGACGACGTTGCCGTTGTTGTCGGTGATGAACTTGGTTATCTCTGTGATGATGCCCTGCTTGTCGGGGCAGTGGAGCAGTAGTATTGCTGTTGATTTCATTTCCGTATGTGTGGTTTGTTTGTCATTTTCTGTGTTGCTTGATGATGCTGTAGGCTCCGAACACTCCGAGTTCGCCTGCCTTACTGAGGTTGTTGAAGGCTTCTGCCTGCCTGTCGGCAGACTGGGTCTGCTTGTTCATGAACAGGAGGACGATGCCGCGGTTGTAGTAGGCGAGGGCAAAGTCGGGACGGAGGGCGATGGCTGTGTCGAGGTCGCTGACAGCTTCCGCGTACTTGCCCTGCATGGCGAAGGTGTAGGCACGGTTGTAGTAAGCCTCGGCAAACTGTGGTGCGAGGTTGACGCACTTGCTGAACGCTTCCTCTGCCTTCTGGAACGCAGCGGACACCAAGTCTGCAGTGTGGCTCTCGTCGGTGTTGAGACGAATCTTGTCGGCTTCGATGCAGCGGTCTGTTCCCTCACGGAACGCCTCGATGGCAGTCTGACTGATGCCGTAGGCTGCTATGGTGTAGTCCTTGAGGATACTCTGCGAGGCAGTCTGTCCATCGTCTGCCACGACGATGACTGGCAGGAGTCGTGTCTCTGTCTTTTTGTTTTGTATCTTGCCGCGGAACTCGTCCTGGTAGACCTTGGTGTCTTCCTCTTCCACGAGCCGCTGGTAGTCGTCGGGGTTGATGTCGGACTTCTTACGAGTCTTGTTCTTCTGTCGGCTGGTAGGTGTGGAGTAGCCGTAGCGGTGCGCCACGTTCTCGCGCAACACATGCTCCTCGTCGCGCATGGCGCCCTTGGTGTCGCCTGCCTTGCGCCGTGCCGCCGCACGTAGCTGGTAGCCGTAGAGAAACTTGGGGAACTGGTCGATGACCTTGGTGTAGTCGCGTATGGCTGAGGCGTAGTCGCCTGTCTGGTCGTAGAGTCGGGCGCGGTTGAACAGGGTCATGATGTCGGTGGAGTCGACGGAGAGGATGAAGTTGAAGTCCTCTATTGCTTGGTTGTCCTCGCCCACGGAAGCACGCAGGAGTCCTCGGTTGTAGTGCCCAGTGAAGTTGGTGGGGTCGATGTCGAGTGCGGTGTCGTAGTCGCGCATGGCTCCGCGCAGGTTGTTGGTCTGGTAACGGCACAGTGCTCTGTTGATGAAGTGGGATGCGTTCTTGGGCTGGAGACGTATCGCCTCGTCAAGGCGTGTCTCTGCCTCTGCGTACTCCTCCCTGTTCATGAGGAAACTGGCTTTCATGGCGTTGGCTTGCACACTGTACCGCTCCACTTCAAGTGCCTTGTCGACGAAGGTCTCAGCTGTGAGGGTGTCCCCCTGTTTGAGCAGTGTCTCTGACTTGAAGAGGTAGCCGTCGGCATGGTCGGGCCAGCGTCGGATGAGTCGCTGCGCAGCAGTATCCGCCTGGGTGAGACTGTCCACCTCTAGGTAGCAGAGTATGAGGTTGTGCCACAGGTTCTTGTTGTCGCCACTTATCTCCACCGCCTTCCCGTAGTCCTCGGCTGCTCCAGAGTAGTCCTTGCGGTTGATGCGTGAGAGTCCGCGCACCTCGTAGGAGCTGCCGAAGTAGGGGTTGAGGCTGATGGCCTTGGAACAGTCGCTCTCTGTCCCGTAGAAGTCCTCAAGGTAGAACTTGGCGAGTCCCCGATAGAAGTAGGGCTCGTAGAGGTAGGGCTTGGCGGAGATGACTTGGTTGAGGTACTGTATGGAGAGGGCGTAGTCGTCGTAGTAGAGTGCGTTACGGGCGATGAGCGTCATCTGCTCAGTGTTTATCTGGGCAGAGACGGACACTGCCCTCATGAGCAGCAGAATCAGTATGAGTCGTCTGACGGTCATGCTTTGGTTTTGTATCCGCACGCTACTCGTCCCTTAGCCATCGCCTGCAGCTTCTTCTTGATAATCTGCTTGCGCAGGCTTGAGATATGGTCGATGAAGAGCTTGCCGTCGAGGTGGTCGTACTCGTGCTGGAACACGCGGGCTGCGTAGCCGTCAATCCACTCGTCGTGGGGTTGCAAGTTCTCATCGATGTAGGTGACATGGACGGACTTGGGTCTCCGCACGTTCTCGTGGATGCCGGGCACGCTGAGGCAACCTTCCTCGATGACCTCAGTGTCCTCGCTGGCCTCAACTATGCATGGGTTGATGAAAGCGTGTAGGTAGTCCTTGTATTCGGGGATGTCATCGCTCAGTACATCCAGTCCGACTACAAAAAGACGTATGGGGAGTCCCACCTGTGGCGCTGCCAGTCCCACCCCGTCTGCGTTGAGCATGGTCTCGTACATGTTCTGTATGAGTTCCTGCAGGTTGGGGTAGTCGGTGCTAATCTCTTCAGCTTCTTTTCTTAGGACTGGCTGTCCGAAGATGTACATTGGTAAAATCATGTCTTTTCTTTTTATTTGTTATTCTGTAGGGTCATAACCCTGTTTTCGTTATGCTTTCCTTGATTCCAGATAGTCCTGGAGAATGATGGTGGCACTCACCTTGTCTACAAGTGCCTTGTCCCTCCGTGTCTTCCTGCCGACACCACTGTCGATGATGGCACGGTGGGCAAGTACGGAGGTGAAGCGTTCGTCGTAGTACTCCACCCTTAGCTCGGGATGGAGTTTCCTAAGGCGGTTGACGAACGGAGTGACACGTTTCATGTTCTCCGAGTCCTCACCGTTGGTCTGACGTGGCTGTCCCACCACAATACACTCCACGTCCTCACGTGACAGGTAGTCTTCGAGAAAGTCAAAGAGTTGTGGCGTGTCCACGGTGGCGAGTCCCCCAGCAATCAATTGCAAGGGGTCGGTGACGGCAATACCTGTGCGCTTTTTGCCGTAGTCAATGGAAAGGATACGTGGCATGTGCAGATGGCGTTTTAGTGTGGCTGGTGCTTGTTTACAGTTCACCCCTTGACTTGAGGTATTTCACCCATGCCAGGTTGAGTTGGCAGAGGGCGTCGACCTTGGCTGCGTAGCTGTCCTGCCAGATGGCCTGTGCCTCCAAGTGGTCAGAGAGCGACTCGAAGCCCACCTCGTACTGCTGCTTGGAGAGTTTCAAGTTCTCCTCTGCCTGTTCGAAGGCAACTTGAGTGAGACTGACCTCCTTACGTGCCTCGGTGACGTTGTTGAGAGCCTGTTGCTGTTCAAGCATCATCTTCTCGTTGAGGTCGTCGCGTTCGAGTTGGGCAATCCGTTGGCTCGCCTTGGCAGAGCGAATCTTGTTTGTGCTCTCCCCGAAGTTGAGGATGGGGATGCTAACCCCAACGGATGCATAGGCAGAGCCACTGTCGAGCAACTTGCGTCCGCCCAGTTCTGCTCCGTTGGAGTAGGTGTAGCCACCGGTGAACACTACGCTTGGCAGGTAGTCGCTACGGGTCAGTGTCACCTGCTGTCCAGCCAGTTCCACCTTCTTGTTGAGGATGGCGTACTCAGCGCGTCCAGTAATGTCTATCTGTCCGTCTGCAGCACCGTACGACCCTTCGCCCAGCAACCCGGCATCGGTCACGTCGATGGTACTGGTGACGGGCTTGCCGATGTAGTGGCACAGGTTCATGCACGCCAGCCGGTAGGCGTTCATCGCCTTGGTGACACTGAGGTCAGCCTCGTTGAGCTTCACCTGCACCTTCATCATGTCGTTGCGTGTCTTCAGTCCGTGACCCACCGCACTCTCCACGTTCTTCATCAGTTCCTGGAGCAGTTCCTTGTACTTGCCAGCCACCTGTATCATCTCCTTCGCCTTCACCGCAAGGAAATAAGCCTCCTCGGTCTTGACGATGACCTCCGACTCGGTGAGCGAGACGTTGAGGGCAGCCATGTCCTTTCCAATCTTTGCCATGCGGTAGGCTCCCGACACCTTACCGCCCATGTAGATGGGTTGGGTGATGTTGATGCCGCCCATGAACAGGTTCTTCACTTTATACTCTATCTTCTGGTCGGGGAAGAGGGCGTACTTGTTGAGGGTGTAACTGCCGTCAGCGTTGACGGTTACGTCGGGGACGTACTGTCCGAGTGCCTCGGAGTAGCTGTAGATGGGTAGGTTTCCCCCACCGATGGTGAAATCGCCCTTGGCAGTGGAGTACACGTCGATGGCAGTGAGACTGACGCGTGGGAAGAAGTTGGACTTGTAAGTCTTCACGTCGTGGCTGAGTTGCTCGTCCTTAACCTTGGAGACGGCAATCTCCTTATTGTGGCTGACTGCCATCTGACGGCACTGCTTAAGAGTCACCGTCTCTGTCTGCGCACGGCAGACGGACGGTGCTGCCGCCACTGTCAGTAATAATAATGTGTATGCTGTGTTTCGTTTCATTTCGTTATCTTGAAGAATAGGGTGTAAAGCACTGGGATGAAGATGAGGGTGATGAGCGTACCCACGAACAGTCCGCCCATGATGGTTGCCGCCAGCGAACCGAACATGGCGTCGGGCAGCAGCGGAATCATTCCGAGAATGGTGGTGAGCGAAGCCATCATGACAGGGCGCAGACGACTCTTGGAACTGTTGATGAGTGCCTTGCGCGGTTCCATGCCGTTACTTATCTCCAGCGTAATTTCGTCGATGAGCACAATGCCGTTCTTGATCATCATTCCGATGAGTCCGAGCACACCGACTATCGCCACGAAGCCGAAGGGCTTGCCCGAGAGTACCACGGTGGGGATTACTCCCACGAGAATGAAGGGGATGCAGCAGAAGATGATGGTCGGTTTCTTGTAGTCCTTGAACAGCATGATGAGGATGGCAATCATCAGGATGATGGCGAGGGGGAAGTTGGCGAAGAGGTACTTCATGGACTGGTCGCTGGCTTTCTTCTCGCCTTCCCATGAGAGGTGGTAGCCCTCGGGCAGCTGTATCTTACTTATCTCAGCAGCAAGTGCCTTGCGTGCCTCCTCAGTGCCCACGCCCGGACGCGGACTGCACTGCAGCCGCTGTGAGCGTTCACCGTTGTAGCGCACGACCACAGGGTCTTCCCACTCTACGTTGATGGACTTGATGATCTGGCGGAGTTGGGTGGTTCCCGTGAGGTCCTCAATCAGTTTCTCCTTGTCGTACGACCCAGCCATTATCTTGTCGATGGTCTCTTTGTTGGCTATGCGTGAGATGTTGGGAAGCATTCCGAACACCTCCACATCGAGCAGGTTCTCTATCTGCTTGCCGTTCTCGTCCACACACTTCACGTAGATCTTCTTCGGGGTGATTCCGTCGTAGAACGTGCCGATGGGGATTCCTCCAGTGTAGGCGAGGATGGACGTGCCCACCTCACTGCGGCTCAATCCGCTGATACGTGCGTTCTGTTGGTTGTACTCCACCTTAAGCACAGGCACGCGTGGCTCCCAGTCGGTGGTGGGCAGGTAGACGTAGTCGCTGTTGCGCACGATGTCCATGACGGAGTCGGTCAGGTGGTGCAGTACCTCGGGGTCGGGACCGGTGAACATCGCCTCGATGGGGTATTTCTTGTACATGAGGTTGTACCTCTTCAACTTGATGTACGCCTGTGGGTAGCGCTGGGTCAGTTCCGCCTGTATCTCGTGGATGTTGTCCACAAGGTCAGAGGGTGAGGTGAAGTCGATGATGAGTTCACCGTAGGAGAGCGACGGACTGGCGATACTGCGCACGAGGTTGTAGCGGCTCGGTGTGCCTCCGATGGAGGTGGTGATGTGGGTCACTTCCTTGCGCGATTTCAGGTAATCGCTTATCTCCTTGAGGTCGGACTCCACCTGTGTGGAATTGGTACCCTCGGGCAGTTTATACTCCATGTAGAGCTGGTCGTACTCCATGTCGGGGAAGAACGCCTGGTCCACGAACCTGTAGCTCAGTGCACTCAGTGCGAGCAGTACGACGGCACAGCCGACGATGGTTATCCTGTGATTCAGTCCGAACGTGAGAATCTTCTCCAGTATGGCGTACCACATGCCCTTGTAGATCTCGTCCGATGTCTCGCCTTTCTTTTCTGCTGACTGTCCTTTTTTCTTCTTGAAGAGCATGGACTTGCACATCAGTGGCACTTGTACCAGGGCGAGCACCCAACTGAGTAGCAGGGACACGGCAAGGACGATGAAGAGGTCACGCACGTAGAGTCCTGTGGTGTCGGGGCTGAGGTAGATGGGGAAGAACGCCAGGATGGCGATGAGGGTTGCCCCGAGCAGCGGCATGGCTGTCTTCCTTCCTATGTCGGTTAGGGCGTGGTCCATCGGCTTGCCCAGTTCCTTGTCCACCAGCACTCCGTCGACAATCACGATGGCATTGTCCACCAACATTCCCATGGCGAGGATGAAGGCAGCGAGACTGACTCGCTGGAGTGAACCGCCCAGTCCGTTGAGGATGAGCAGAGAACCGAACACGATGGTCACTAGACTGATTCCGATGATGAGTCCGCTCTTGAAACCCATGGCGAAGATGAGCACGAGCACCACGATGACCACAGACTCGACGAGGTTGACCATGAAGGTGCTGAGTGCGCTGCCGACGCGTTCGGGCTGGAAGAATACCTTGTGGTAGTTCACTCCGGCTGGCAGTTGGGATTCGAGGTTGGAGAGAGTCTCCTCGACAGTTGCCCCTACCTTGGTCACGTCCTTGTCGGACGAGCAGGCGATGGACATTCCGATGGCGCGCTCACCGTCGTATTTCAGTTCGTTGCGTGTCGGGTCTTCGTAGGCTTCGGTGACGGTGGCAATGTCCTTGATGCGCAGTTGCTCGTCGTCGTGTCCCTGGATGAGCATCCCACCAATCTCCTCGGTGTTGTTGAAGCGGTCGGTTACGGTGACGCGTATGCGGTTGCCTCCGTTGTAGTAGTAGCCGGAATAGACGGTCTTGTTCTGTCCGTTGAGGGTCTGTATGATTTCAGTAGGCATGACCCCCAGGTTGCCCATCTTGTCGGGTTGCAACTCTATGTTGATGCACTCGCCACGCTTGCCGTAGAGGTCCACGCGGCACACTCCGTCGATGTTGAGTATGTTGCGCTTGATGAGTTCGGCGTAGTCGTTGAGTTCCTTGTCGCTCAGTCCGTCACCAGTGAGGGCGAAGAACATACCGTAGACATCTCCGAAGTCGTCCTTCACGATAGGAGTGGCAGCACCCGATGGTAGCGTCCCCTGTATGTTGGTAATCTTGCGGCGCACCAAGTCCCACTGGCGTTCCACATCCTTGGTCGTGGACTGTAGCTCCACAGTGATGATACTCAGGTCGTTCATCGACTGGCTCTGCACGTAGTCGACCGTAGGTACTTCCCTGATGGCTTTCTCCAATTTGTCGGTCACTTCGAGCTCCACCTCGTGGGCAGATGCTCCGGGGTAGGTAGTCACCACCAGGGCTTGTCTGACGGTGATGACCGGGTCCTCATACTTGCTCATCGAATAGTAGCCGATGAGTCCTCCCACGATGAGGACGACGATGAGGAAATTAACTAACTTAGTGTTATTCAGTGCCCATTTGCTCAAGTCCATCACAACAATCCTCCTACATTAGTCTTTGACGGTTTGGGCAGCGGCTTCACCTTCTGCCCGTCTTTTACGCTGTGGACTCCGGCAGACACTACAGTCTCGCCTTCCTTCAGTCCGGCACTCACTTCGGCTGTGCCGTCAGTGTGGAGACGTGCGACGCTCACCTCACGGCTACTTATCGTGCTGCTCTTACTGTCGTACACAAACACCGTGGTGCGGTTGTTGTCATTCAGTAGTGCTGTGGTTGGTATGGTCACGTTGTTGTCCATACCGTCCTTGCTGAAGTTGACGTACACCATGGTACTCATGCCAGGTGTTATCTTGGAGGCGTCGAACTTGTCCTTGAAACCGAGTCTCACGGTGTAGAGCTGGCTGGCATTGGCCTCTGGACTGATACTCTTCACAGTTAGTGGGTACTCATCGTCAGGGAAGATGTCGAACGTGCAGTACACATTGTTGAGCCTGTCACGGTTGGCGTAGTCGATTGCTGAGATGTTGATTTCCACCTCCACCGTACCGCTTCCGAACATGGAGACAACTGGCATTCCGGCACTGACGGTCTCACCGCCTTCGTGGAGCACTTTCTTCACGTAACCGCTGATGGGAGCCACCAGTTTGGTGTCGGACAGTTGGTTGCGGTGGTTGCTGAGCTTTTGTGTTATCTGCTCCAGTCCGAACCGCGCCTTGTCGTAGTTGCTGGCGGTGGTGTTGCCCTCCTTGTACATGGCGATGACACGCTCTGCATCGGCTTTCACGCTCTGGTACTCAGCCTCGGTAGCACTGAGCTGTGTCTGATAGTCTCGTGGGTCCATTATGGCGATGACCTGTCCCTTGGCAACTTTGTCACCTTCCTTTACGTACACCACGCTTATCGGTCCGCTCACACGGAACGACACGTTCACCTCATCTGCGGACTTGGTTCTGCCTGGGTAACTTATGTCGCTCGACGCTCCTGCACTTGCCGCAGTAGCTGTCTTGACGTACTTCACTTTCTTTGTTTCCTGCTTGCTGTCGCACCCTGCAAGCAGCAGCGCGAAGGCGCACACTGCCGCAAATGCGGCCATTCCATTCTTCATGTTACTTCCAGTTTTGAGAATTGAACTTGGGAGACTCTCGTCTCCATTCCTTGTTAATACAGTATTATTGAGGCGCAAAGATATGAAATTCTTGCTATACTGACAATCCCTTTTGCCCGATTTTCACTTTAATAACTCTTTAAGATGGGTTTACGTTAAAAAAATAAGTAAATTTGCAACTGCCTATTGAACGGAATTACCAACAACTGATAATGAAAAGATTTTATTTTATCCTTATGCTGCTTGTTTGCAGCCGTAGAACTCATGGTCGGATTTCTCTTCAACTCTTTTGGTGGTTTCGCAAGTTTGTCATATATTTGCAAAATGAAAACAGTTTGAAGTATGAAGGCGAGATTATACCCTATAGGAATACAAACGTTTGAGGAAGTCAGAAGACTCGGTATGTTCTATGTAGATAAGACAGAATATGTCTATCGTATGGCAAGTGCTGGGAAATTTTTCTTCCTAAGTCGTCCACGACGTTTTGGTAAGTCGCTATTGGTGTCTACCTTCAAGAGTTATTTCGAGGGGCGGAAAGAACTGTTCGAGGGACTTGCCATAGAAAAGCTGGAGACAGAGTGGAACGAGTACCCTGTGCTGCACTTTGATATGAGCAGGGGTAAGCACTTGGATAAGGATGCGCTGAACAGGTACTTGCTTGACATTATTGAGAAGCAGGAGTATAAGTATGGTGTCGGCAGTGACAAGCCGGATGTTAATATCCGCTTTACAGACTTGATGGAGTCGGTGTGTCGAAAGACTGGCAAGCAAGTTGTCGTGCTTATCGATGAATATGACGCTCCGTTGCTTGATGTGGTGCATGAGGACACGCAATTGCCTGTCCTCCGCAATGTGATGCGTAATTTCTATAGTCCTTTGAAGGCGGCAGAGCCTATGCTCCGTTTCGTGTTCATGACGGGCATCACGAAGTTCTCACAACTTAGTATATTCAGCGAACTGAACAATATAAAGAATGTCTCTATGGACGAGCATTATGCCGGTATCTGTGGAATAACGAAGGAGGAGATGCCCACTCAGATGAGTGACGACATAGATGCACTTGCAGCAAAGTTGAAGTTGACCCGTGAGGAGACTATCGGTAGATTGACTGAACAGTACGACGGCTATCACTTCACATGGCCTTCACCCGATGTGTTCAATCCGTTCAGTCTGCTCAATTGCTTTGCTGATGGCAAATTGGATGCTTACTGGTTTGGTTCTGGTACACCTACATACCTCATCAATATGATGCGCCAGTTCGGTTTCCTTCCAACTGATTTGGGCAAAAACAAGTGGGTGAGTAAAAAAGACTTCGATGCTGCGACGGAGACGATGACCACCATAATTCCGTTGTTCTATCAGAGTGGTTACATGACCATCAAGGACTATGAAACGGAGAGTGATCTCTATGAACTGGCTCTTCCGAACAATGAAATTAGGGCAGGACTATTCGGATCATTGTTGCCACACTACCTCGAACGTAATTCAGCTGACGGCAACACTGCGATAGCACGCATGTCGGTGTTGATTCGTCGAGGGAATATGGACGATGGTTTGCAACTGCTTGCAGACTTTCTGGAGACTGTGCCGTATTGCGCTGGTACCAACTACGAATGTCATTGGCAGCAGACGCTTTACATCATCTTCGCCTTACTCACTGACTACCGCATACATGTTGAGCAACACACAGCCAAGGGGCGTATCGATGTCACACTCGAGACGGCAACTACCATATATGTGATGGAACTGAAACTGAACGGCAGCGTGGAGGAAGCACTTGCGCAGATAGAGGCAAAGCACTACGCTGATGCATTCAAGTTGCAGTCGAAGCCTGTGGTAAAGGTAGGCATGAATTTCATGCTGAAGGATGGTGTTAACATGCTTGAGTGGAGAGTGGTGTAGTGAAGTAAATATTGGTGATTTTATGCCAGGCTTTCACTTGCAGACTGTCGCTTATTAGTAGGTGCAGTGTCCCACTGCACTCTTCATGTTTTTATTATAATATGTGACGTGGGTCACGTCACCCACTAAGACAACACTCGTCCACTAATGTTACTGTGATAAAATCGTAATTTATTGGTAATTCGGCACTGACTTTGGGGATATTTGATTACCTTTGCATCAAAATCACAATATACTGGAAATTATGACGCAGCAAGAAATAGGCTTAACTGTCAAGGAGAGGCGCAGGCAACTTGGCATCAACCAACAGACGCTGGCTGATTTGGGAGGTGTGTCAATAAACACCATTGTCTCCATCGAGAGGGGAGAAGGCAATCCCCGGCTTGTGACTTTGTTGATGGTGTTCGACACCTTAGGTCTGCAGATGAACGTCAGCATCAAATAGGTTGAGGTATGAGACAGTGTAAAATATATGTTCACGACATTGAGGCAGGTGTCCTTCAAGAGACTGATGCCAGAGAGTATGTGTTTACCTATGGTGAGGACTACACTGGTGAACCAGTCTGTTTGGCGATGCCTGTAAGACGGGAACCATATCGTTCCGACCACCTCTTCCCTTATTTCTTCAATATGTTGTCCGAAGGCTCCAACCGTCAGGTGCAGTCCATTGCTCACCATATTGACGAAGCTGATGATTTTGGTATCATGCTGGCAACTGCCCAGTATGATACGATTGGAGCTGTAACAGTTAAACCAATATGATTATGAATATCAACGTGTGTCCATGTACCTTACAGGAGGGCTTTTCCGATTATTCTCCAGCTGCCCGAAAGACTTTGTTTGACAGTAGGGTTGTCTCCTGTATGTTGGATTTTGACGGACCTCATAATGACAGTTCCAGTAATGAGGCGTACCTGAAGAATGTGGGACGTATCTCCCTTTCCGGTGTGCAGCCTAAGGCAAGTCTGGTGGTAAGCGGTGAGAACCGTCTGGTTAGACCGGGAGAAAACGAGCGTGGTACGTATATAGTGAAACCAGCTCCATCGTCATACGCCCTACTCGCACGTCAGTATTGTCCTGCCAATGAACACTTGACAATGCAACTTGCCTCACAGGTCTATCGCATAGAGACAGCCGCAAATGCAGTCTGCTTCTTCCGTGATGGTGAAGCTGCTTACTTATGTCGTCGGTTTGATGTCGGGCCTGACGGACGTAAGTACAGTCAGGAGGATTTTGCATCGCTTGCCGGGTTGACAAATGCCAACGGAGGCAGTGATTATAAATACAGTAACCTGAGTTACGAGGAGTGTGCGGACATTATCCGTATGCATGTCAAGGCGGCTCCTGTCGAGATTTTGAAGTTTTTCCGTTTGATAGTCTTCAACTACCTTACTCTTAATGATGACGCACACTTGAAGAACTTCTCGCTCATCAATCGAGGTGATGGGGAGTATCGCCTATCCCCTGCCTACGACCTCATCAACACCAGCTTACATCTGGGTGAACCACGTATCTTTGCCCTCGACAAAGGGTTGTTTAGGGAAGGGATGCAGTTGTCTGACACACGGACTGTGGGGCGTAAGGACTTTGAGGAATTCGGGCGTCGTATTGGTCTGCATGCACGGTTGGTGAAACGCGAACTGGATGTCTTTGCTGCTGAACAACCTTTGGCAAAGGCACTGATTGCCCGTTCTTTCTTGTCTGCCCCCTTAAAGTATAGCTACTTGAAGTCCTATGATTACCGGAGGTCAATATTGACTTTCGCATAATCTTTTGTCTGCGACGCTTCGCCAACGGTTTGGCGATTATTTCATATTTTTGTTTCCCATGTAACTTTTATAATTGGAAAACTTGAATATGACAACTATTGAGACGGACTTCCAGTGTCCGAAATCAAAGAAAGGTAAATCATGGTGCCTGCTCCGTCGCAGTTTCTTTGCCTTGTTGGAGTTCCGCATCGACTGTTTCCGTATTGCCGGACAGGGCAGTACTGCGGACAACTACCGTTGTGCACTTGACTGCTTCCGGAAGTTCCGTCGGGGGCATGATTGTGCACCGGGGGAACTGACTGCCAACATGATGAGGGAGTTCCAACGATACATGCAACGGAGGGGGCTGTCGATGAACACCATCTCGCTCTACAACCGTAACTTGCGTGCTGCCTACAACTATGCACTCGACGAGGAACTGCTGTGTGAGGACAAGCGTCCATTCCGTAAAGTGTTTACTGGAGTGGAGAGGACACGAAAGCGTGCTGTCCGCGAGGTGGTGGTACGTAAACTCATTGCTCAGGACTTGTCCGGCGACCCGTCGCTCGACCTTGCTCGCGATGTGTTCCTCTTCTGCATCTATACGCAAGGAATGGCGTTTGTGGACGTGGCACACCTCACCACCCGTAACCTCTGTCGGGGGCTGCTCACCTACAGACGACGCAAGACCGGTCAACCGCTGACCGTGGAACTGCTTCCCTGTGCTCAGGCCATATTGTGTAAGTACCGTAATCGGGTGGGTGAATCCCCACACCTGCTTCCTTTGCTCTACTGCGCTGGCAGTGGACAGCCAGTGAAGTACGGTACGGCACTGAGGGAGTACAATCGTCGACTTCGACAGATTTCCGACCGTATGGGACTGGACATCCCGTTAAGTTCATACGTGGCGCGCCATACATGGGCTTCCATTGCCAAATGGAGTGGGGTAAAGGAGACTGTCATCAGTGAAGCGATGGGACACACTAACACAGAAACCACTGCCATCTACCTTGCGTCGTTCGACTCGACAGAGGTAGGGGCAGCCAACCAGACCGTAGTGCGCAAGTTGCTTGCAAGATGAAAGTTTTTCAACGCTATAACTGAGGAAATAAAAATCTCTAACTGGGAAAAATAATTTCTCTTACTGACGCTTAGTAGGTGCGGTGTCCCACCGCACTCTTTGTATGATGCGACGTGAGACACTTGTGTATGCGACGTGAGACACGTCGGCCACTATGATAGCGACTTGTTGCTGGTGTGTCCTGCTCTTAGTAAGAGGTGGACAACAACAGGTGTGACTGGGCGTCAGACCTTCTACAAAATTAGGAGAGCATGAATTTGTAGGTTGCAAACATTGGACTTCAACCACAGTTCTTGTTAGTTTTGCCTATTTTTAACATACATTGTTGCGTGTAATTCACAGATTGTTACTACTTTTGCACCCGATTTTGAGATTGTTGTCCACCTCTTACTAAGAGACGGATATTGTGAGGAAAATTTTGTGGTTGTAAACCACGCTGATTTATAGGTGTTTATTAGCTTGCTTAGGTAAAAGATTGAATTCAGATAAGGGTAATGATAATGAGTTTGAGCAATAGTTCGCAGCATGGTGTGTGTCGTTCGGACAGGATATCCTGTGGTCGGCTGGTGGCACGGTGTCAGAGAATTCTATGTGTTGTTCTGCTTCTCCTCTGCTGTTTTGTGAGGGAAGCCAAAGCACAGGACGTGGCACTCAAGACCAATGGACTCTACTGGGCTACCACCACTCCCAACCTCGGACTGGAAGTCGCGCTCAACCCCAAGTGGACGGTGGATGTCTCGGGCGGCTACAACCCCTGGACGTTCAGCGATGACAAGAAGATGCGCTGCTGGCTGGTACAGCCGGAGTTGAGGTACTGGCTCTGCGAGAAGTTCGAGGGACACTTCGTGGGTGTACATCTCCACGGAGCACAGTTCTTCGGTGGTTTCAACGACAAGCGTTACGACGGTTATCTTGCAGGGGGAGGCTTCACCTACGGCTACGACTGGATTCTCTCGCCTCATTGGAACTTGGAGGCAGCCATCGGTGTCGGTTACGCTCACCTGTGGTACAAGCAAAGTTCGCGAATCCCCTGTGTGAAATGCTGGAGTCGCAAGACCAGTGATTATGTGGGGGTCACGAAAGCAGCCATCTCCATTGTCTATCTATTTTAAAGGACCAACAGTATGAAAAGGAACCAACTCTATACAATCACGTTTGCGGCAGCCTCTTTGGGCTTGCTTGCCAGTTGCACTGCCGGACGGAAGTCCGACCAGGCAGTGACTGTCAGTCCGTCGCCTACAGTGCTAACTCCCGACAGTAGCGGACAGATGCATATGGACGTGCTCTTCCGTGTACCAGCCCATTACATGTCCCAGCGCAGCCGTCTGGTTATTCTGCCGCAACTGGTGGTGGGCGACAGCGTGAAAGATGAGTTCCAGCCTCTCGTGATTGACGCACCTATATATAATAAGAAGAAACTGCGGTGGGAAGTGCTAGATGACTATGCAGATCCCTATGCTGGACGCACCGTGTCCTTGGACCGTACATCTCATGCTTTTGAACTGCCCTACAGCCAGACCGTGCAGTTGCCGGAGGGTACTGACAACGCCCGTGTTGTGGGCGTGGTGACTACCGACGGTTGCGGTGAGTGTTCCAGCATCGACACTATAGACATTGCGTCGGTCAGTGACGTGGCTTCACTCATCGATGTAAGGAAGTCGCTCAACCTTGTATGGATAGAGCCTGAGTTCGTGGTTCGCCCCAAGGTGATGGTGGGTAAGGGCGTGGCAAACCTGCAGTTCGTCATCAACAAGCACGACATCAATCTCTCCATGGGCAACAACCGTAAGGAACTGGAGGACATGGTACGGACTCTCTCCCCGGTGCTGGGCGACACGCTTGCCACCCTCACCTCACTCGACATCTACGGAATGGCTTCAGCCGATGGTTCACTGGCGTTCAATACGCCACTTGCGCGCCGCCGTGCCGAGGCTGCGAAGGCATGGCTGGTGAACCGTCTGGGCATCCGTCCGTCGGTGCAACGCATGATTTCCGTCGGTTCGCGTCCTGAGGGGTGGCAACCGGTGCTCGATGCGATGACTGCCGACGGCAATCCCGACTCGGTGGCTGTGAAGGCGATACTTGAGAAATACGCTGACAGCAACGACGACGTGCAGGAGCGTTACATCCGACGTCTGCCTTGCTGGAAGGACATACGTGAGAAATACCTGCAGAAAGACCGTAAGGTGGAGTATGTGTACAGTTACACCATCCGTAGCTTCACCACCGACACTGAACTGCTGGAGATGTACGGCAAGCGTCCCGATGCGTTCAACGAGGATGAGTTGCTGCGTGTGGCTGCCCTGACAGAGAGTCATGAGGGGAAGAAGGAGGTGTACACCACGATAATGACTTACTTTCCGCAGTCGCAGATTGCGGCAAACAACCTTGCCGTGCTTTGGTTGAGAGAGGGGGATGAGGTGAAGGCTCGTGAGGTGCTCGGCACACTCAAGGAGTATTCACCTGAGACTCTCAACACACTGGCGGCAAGTTATGTATATGCTGGCGACTATGAGCGTGCAGTGGAACTGTTGCAGGACATCGACCTGCCTGAGGGCCGTTATAACCTCGGACTACTGAGGGCGAAGCAGCGCAGGCTGCATGAGGCATACGAGTTGTTGAGACCGTTCGCTGACGTGAACAGTGCCATTGTTGCCTTGAGTGTGAACCGCAACGACGAGGCAAAGGGGATGCTCGACAAACTGACGGACAACAGTCCGGTGACTGAATATGTCCGTGCGCTCACCGCTGCCCGATTCGATGATAAGACTGTTTTCTATGACCATCTCGCTCCAGCTTGTGCGGACGAGAGAATGCGCCGTCGTGCTGTCTCCGAACCCGATTTCTCCCGTTACAGGGGTGAGGAGCAGTTCAGACGGTTGGTCGACACAAATAAAGAGGACGAGCGATGAGGAAGGTGCTTGTTTTCATATGTGTTGTACTGGCACTCGAATCCTGTCTGCGCGACGAGATACCGCAGTGTCCTACCCTCTCCATCGATGTTGCAGTGAAGGACAAGAACTACTTCAACGTGCGTAAGGTGGAGTTGGAGGAGGCACGGAGCGAGAACCTGCCGTTCCGAGAGTATGTGCCTACCATCTATTACCAGTTGCGCCGCCTGGACAGTGGCGAACTGGTGATGCAGCACGCACTTTCGGAGGTGACGGACGACGGGGAGACGTTCCCCATCCGTTACTGCACGAAACTGCAGCACGGTACGTACGTGCTCACCGTATGGGGCGGAATGAAGGACATGGAGGCACTGGACGACAGCCGTACGGTGGCAGACCTGCACCCTGAAGGCACGGAGGGCGAGGACGTGTACATGACTTGCGACACACTGGTGTACGATGCGTACAACTACAACTATACGGTGGAGATGGAACGCACGAAAGGCAAACTGATAATACAGGCAGTGGACCTGCCGAGCGACATAGCGTGGTCGGACAAGACCGGCACGCAATTGTACCGCACCGTGGACAGGGCATTCCACTATTCGGGTGAGACGGGCGTCAAGACCGAGAGCGAGTGGACTCCAGCCAAGGAGGTGGTGACGAAGACCCTGCTGAGTCCGTCGCTGCACAAAAATGGGACGACTCTGAAGGTGAACTTCTATGATGCACCCGAGAGGATACGCCCGGTGGCTGTGCCCGATGACGTGAAGGTCACGATGAAGCGCAACGAACTGACGGTGCTCAGGTACGTGTACGAGGACGGACGGTTCTCCATCTATATGCTGGTGAACGACGACTGGGAGAAGGTACACGGCATGGTGATTGACTGATAATCAAGAAAAAGAAGATACAAAAGATCGTTTAATTAAAGTTTTATTGTAACAAATGGACAGAAAGTTTTTTGGGGGAATCTGCCTGCTGACAGCGGCAGTTGCCATTTCATCATGTAGCAGTGATGACGTAATCAACAACGAGGAGCATGTTGTCAGTGGAGCACAGACAATCTCACTGGCGGTTGCCAACACAGGCGACAACTTCGTTTCTACACGTGCGGCTCGTCCGCTCTACAGCTCTGCAGCTAAGCAGGACATCAACAAGGTGAAGGTGGTGATTTATAGGTTGGGGGATACTCCAACTAATGTGACGGACGTCAGCAATATTAATGACTGGGATAGTTTATCTCATTACGGTGAAAAGACAATCGTTGCACAGAAGGTGTTCTCACCGTGGATGAACAGCGGTGTGAGCAGTGTGTACAACAACGCAACCTACGGCAACGGCCGCCAGGCATCATGGACTCTCGCTACAGCTGACCAGATCAAACAGGAGGGTGTGTACTTGGCGTATGCAGTGGGATATAATGACAATGAGTACGAAGCACTGAAAAGTAGTACTAGCAACGGCTTCGATGGTCTGACTAAGTCAGTAGGTGAGACCGAAACTAAGTTCACCTTCCCTTTGAGCGTGGCACAGACCACAAAAGGAGAAGGTGAAACTGTCGCTAAAGTCTATGAGATCTTCGCAGGTAGCGCACCGTTTATCGTGACTAAGAAGACAACTGGTGAAGGCGATAATCAAACCACATCTTACCAGTTCGACGTAGCTCTCACACTCCACCGTCAGGTAGCAGGTACTATCGGTTACTTCACCAACATACCGGTGAAGGGTAACGCTGACCATGCAACAGCAACTGGTACGAAACTGCGCCTGGTGGCTTCCAACAAGAGCGACAACGCTGTGTTCGCAGCTTTCAACAGAGCTTACATTGGTGGTGAGGGTGTTCCTGCTACAGAAACTACAAGTGTGAAGTACGTGGTGAACGGTTGGGATAATGAAACTAAGACCGCATCATATGACGCTAAGTTCTATGGCTCATCTGAAAACGACGCATACACTGTGTATGAGGTGACACTGAAGGACTGGTTTACAGGTATGAGTGGTGAATCAAGCAAGATGGACACCAACGAAGACGGCATCCTGAACGGCAAAGACACCTTCACCAATCCGTACTCAAGCAAGGGTCTGGGTGTGAAGACCGGTTGCGTCCTTGGTAGCTCATTCCTGTTCCCGTTCGCTCTTGTAGCAGACAAGGCAACATTCCAACTCCAGATGTTGTCTGAGGATGGCACAATCATCCGTTACTGGAACATCCGTTTGCAGACTTCTACTACTGATTCTCAGATTGGCAAGAAGGCTACATTGGTATCATCTGCTGGCGTTACTTCCGAGAACGGTACTGAGGAGAACGTGGTCAACTACAGTATCCTCCGCAACCACCTCTACAACATCGGAACACGTAATGGTGGCGACGGTGGTACTGATAGCACCGATGATGACAAGGCTCAGGATCTGAACAACGAGACTCTGATCCTTCGTGTGAACGACAACTGGGAGATGATTCACCAGATGGATATTGACTAACAAAAAAGTGTATCATGAATGCTTTGGGGATGTCGCACGATGTCCCCGAAGCAATATTTTCGGGATGATGTCCCAAACGGATAAGCAGTGAAGAGAATACAGATTGTGGCGTTGTGCCTCTTGGTACTTGTGGGTGTCTGTGCCGGTTGTGCGGATGATGATGCAGACTATGACTCTGGGCGTGACTACGCCAAGGGAAGCATCGTCTTGCGGATTGGTACGGGTACGAAGACAAGGACGGAGTTGCGTGGTTCCTACAACCTCCATCATGTGCGGCAGGTCTACGCCATCCTCTATGAGGGTACGGGTGACGGTGCTACGTACATGTTCCACCAGGACTTGAACTGGTCGCCTGTGGACTCTACGGACTATGACACGGGTGTGGTGCAGGTGAAGGTGCTGGAGCTGGGCGTTCCTCCGACCGTCAAGTCGGGCACGGAGTACACGCTGCTGTGTGTTGGACTGGACGACCAGTCGGGCGCGACCTACGGACTGACGTTGGACGACAATGAAATTGTTCCCGACTTCCTTGCTGAGGGCAAGACACTGGCGGACGCTAAGGCGATACTGGCGGACGGTAAGTTTGCTACCAGTGCTGAACTGTTTGCCGGATGGGCGAGCTTCACTTACTCCCGTGAGGACGAGAACTCGGTGGAACTGGAACTGACACGTCGTGTGTCGGGCGCATATGCTTACGTGAAGGACATCCCTTGTACAATAAACGGAACGGATGTCAAGGCCATCCAACTGGTGCTCGGAAACCAACCTACTTCTCAGATTGGACTGGCGAGGAAGGAACGGAGTGCCGATAACTTGTTGCCTGAAGATTTTGGCAGTGGTACTGTCACTGACGCTTCTGCAAAGATTCTATACAAACTGTCGTTGACTGACGACATCGTGGAAGCCAACACCACTACTAACCTTTATAATATCAAAAACGAATATACAGAGGCTCTCGGACTGACGGAGCAGACCTTGTTTCTCGGTGCTTACCTCCTGCCGATGGCGGCAGGGACGAACGGTACGCTGGCAATAGAACTGCTGGACGAGTCGGGCAACCTGCTGAAGAGTTTCCCTGCACTGTGGAACAACGTGCCCACAGCTGCCGGAGACAAAGAGAAATACTCGGTCTATCCGAACTACGTGTACCACGTGGGTACTCGCTCGGAGGACACCGACCGCCCGGCAAGTCTTGCTGGCGAGCGTATTGAACTGGTGGTGCAGCCCTGGACGGAACTGACCATAGAGACGGACTTTCCCAAGGTGCCGCTGGAAGCCACCATCGACTACGACAAGAATCCATCGTCGTACATCTACGACTGTATCAACACAACAGACAAAATCACCATAATGCCGTCACTGCTGCGAAAGAGCTGGAAACTCACGCTTGTGGCAGAGGACAAGGACGGAAACGTAGACAATACCAGTAGCAGTACTTCCTTCAACTGGATCTACTTCGTGAAATCGGACGGTAAACACACGCAGAACCTGTCCTCGTCGGACTTCCCTGACGGCAACAGTTCGGCTGTGGACATTACCATATTTATCTACGACTATCTGAATCCGCACTACAGCAAAGACGGCAACAAGAAATTCAAGTACGACTCAGGGTACGACCCATCGAATGCAAGTGACTGGAATAATATAAATAGCGACTGGCGACGTGCACGTATTGTAATCCAAACGGAAGGAAGCAGTTCGTCCTCGCACATCTCCATCCGTCAGTACAATGCCATTACGGTAATCGGGAACTATAATGATGATAGTGGGAAACCACGTTTCTCGTGTGGCTTCAGCCGATACGACTATGGTGTGAAAAGAACAACAAGTGGTGGCATTGACTCATCCGACCCAACCAACAACCAAGGTTATCTGGCCAATTGGGGACTTTTGAAAAAAGACTTTGGTGATATATATCACAGCAGCTTGGATGATAGAACTGATTATGACGGATACTATGCGCACGAAAATGTAAAAAGCAGTATTACAGGCAGTAGCAGCGACTGGGGAACGGATGATATCTCTACGCAACCTGTCATTCGCTATTCATGGACTAAATCCTGGGTTTATGATGGGAAAAATCCATCGGAGACGGTAGTCTACTGGTACTTGCCTGCACGTGATGAGTTGTATCAGTTCTTCAACAAGACAGTCATACACCAGCCTGCGATTGAAACTAACATAAAGGTAGGAGGACTGTATTGGAGTTCTACAGCTAAGTTCAACAGTGCTACTGATAAAGATAAAAACAGGTTGTCTTACTGCCAGAAACTAACCAAAGAGAGAACAAATGGGGTGGATGGGACTCTGTGGCTTAACAACAAAGTATCCGAAAGTAAAATTATTAGAAACCGGGAGTTCCGTAACCAACTCGGTTATTCGCGCCTCGCACATCATTTCTCTGACTATGATTATTCATCGAAAGAATTCAAATGAACCGCATATCAATAAATATAGCATACTTGTCTGTTCTGTGGCTCTCGCTCTTCGCCTTGCCGGCGTGCAGCGACGATGAGGCAGTGGATGGTGACGGCACTGACGGCAAGGTCTCTGTAGAGTTGTCCGCTCCTTCGTTGTCGGTGGTCAACACCCGGGCTGGCACTGACTCGGAGGCGATAGAGAACGTGGCGGTGTTCGTGTTCAAGGCGGACGGCAGCAAGCGTCTGGGCTTTACGCAGACTTCGTCGGAGAACATCCGCTACATCGATGTGTATCTCAGTAGTGAGGATGAGTCGGTGTATGTGGTGTGCAACTACCCCGACCCGGATGCACTGGTGGCTGAGGTCTCTACACTGGACGGGCTGAAGGCACGTTCCCTCACCGTATCCGCAGCCGACGGTGCGTACCCGGGTTATTACATTATGACGGGACACACTACGGTAGAGGCTATTAATGAGGCTATAAACAAGAACGAGACTGCTAAGATTCCTCTCTACCGTATCGCTGCCCACCTGAATTTCACAATCAAGGTGAGTACCAGTGGGGATGACGGTGACGGGGGCGACTTTAAGATGACGGATGTCTATATCTGTAATGTGCCTAAGGGGAGTTACTTGCTCAGGAACGCGGAGGACGAGAATGGGACTGCCATCAGTGAGACTGGTAGTACGGCGGACTATATCTATAATGCGGATGCAACTCAGATGCGCAACAATTATTTCGGGTCGTACAAGCTCTCGACTCAGGAGGAGAGCGGTACTGTGACTGCTGAGTTCGACATGTTCGAGAACCGACGGGGTAGTATCAGTGATGTGGCTGCCAGTTGGCCAGAGCTTAACGGACTGGAGGCGCACGAGAAGTACACGTACTACAAGCAGCTCTATAAGCGTAACCGTGCGATTGATTATCCGTCCTATGTCAACCAGATTACCATCAGTAAGGATGTGTCCAACGAGACTCTCGAAACGGATGCGGCAACAGCTGACAAGGTGAAGGCAGGACGGTTCTATAACGCCACTTACCTGCGTATCGACGGTGTCTATCAGCTGACGAACGGTGCTACTTACAAGACTTCGTATTATGTCTACTTGGGTGAGGACAACTACAAGGACTTCAATATTCGGCGTAACTACTGGTACAACCACGTGATTACCATCAAGGCACAGGACGACTACGACCATCGTGTGACGGGCGAACTGTTGGGTGGACTGACGGTCTACGCCACGCTGGATGAGCTGGATGCGCACTGCAATTCGGTGAAGGCTCTGATGTACGCTCCCGAGGACTGGACGGTGTCGGTGAAAGACCCGGACAAGACTCCGTGGCTGGAGGTGTCGCACTCGTCTGTCTACAAGCCACGGCTGCTCGGACAAATCCACACTGGTGATGAGGCTGCTTTCTCCATATCGGGAACGCGCGGACTGAGTTACTTCTACGTGCATACGGACGACTACATCCCGGACATCGACTCCCCGGAGCAGAATGCAAGTGTGCGAGTTCGCACTGGAACGATAGTGTGCCAGTGCAAGGGGGTAACGCAGGAACTGACGGTGACACAACTGCCGGCGCAGATAGTGGTGCTCAGTAAGAATTACGATGCTCTCACCTTTGGGGCTGTGCGCGACACGTTCTTCATCGAGCGTAAGCTGGAGCAGAAGTACATCCCGTGGGGGTACTACCACTACTGGAGTTTCGTGACGGACCTCATGATTTCTACTGGTACGTGGGACGGTCTGTCGAACACGCGCAAGCTCTATGACGTGGGTCTCAACGGACAGAAGAAGAAAAACGGTGACCAACTCATTGACCCTGCCTATACTGACGGTGTCCTGCCTTATGACCATGCCATCGGTTACATAGTGCAGAAGAACCGTGACCGTAACGGAAACGGTAAGATTGACTATAACGAGATTATGTGGTACTGGCCGGCAACGAAGGAACTGAAACAGATCTACGAGACGAAGGCTTACCTGAGTTTCGAGGGCAGTGAGGAACAGTTCCATGCCTCCACCCCTTCGTCTGCCGACCCTGCCGGGGTCACTCCGGGTTTCTCGTACAGTGTCAGGATGAACGACGGCAAGACGCGTATAGTACAGCGTGACCGTAGGTTCAATGTCATTGCCTGTCGGCGCAAGGGTGCGTGGAGAGGTCCGGACAATGCGAACGCGAGCGGTAACGTGACGAAGGACGAGGACTGGGACGAGGGCGACGAGGTGATCATACCGCAGGCAAAGTGATGGGACAAACGGTGATGAATATGGTTAGTAATATGAGATACAGATGGGCAGGGGGACTGCTCCTGCTGGCAGCCTTGTTGGCTGGGTGCTCGGCTGACGAGGAAACGGAGGTGAAGGACGCGGCTGGGTGCTCGTTCGAGGTGCGCACACGTGGAACGACTTCCTCCAGCCCGGACAGTGAGAAACAGTACACGCGACTTTATGTGGTGGAACGGCTGCAGGAGCATGAGGCAGACGAACTGCACTGTGCTGCCGACAGGCGTTACACTCTGACTGGTGGCACGTATGCGCTTACTGACCTTTACGGACAGTGGTATAAGTTTGCGTTCGTGTGTGTGCCGCGGTGGGACGGTGGAGGTGGTGAGAATCTGCTGACGGAGGAGACCCCGGTGGACAAGACGTGCGACTACAATAAATTGTTGATTGACTTCACTCCTGTGCTTACGTACCAGAAAGAGACGGCGAATATAGCGCAGACGGCTG
Source organism: Alistipes ihumii (assembly GCA_963626085.1). Lineage (GTDB taxonomy): Bacteria > Bacteroidota > Bacteroidia > Bacteroidales > Bacteroidaceae > Colivivens. The sequence goes on from CAVFVJ010000013.1 coordinate 25,455, forward strand.
ATTTGAATGTATACCGTCAGGTGATTGACCGATGGATTGATCCAGACTCAACGAACACTGAGGATGTGGAGATGACAAGGGTTACGGGTGAACTGCAGATTGACATGGGTATCCCGGCTGACCAGTTTGAGAAGAACGTGAAGACCATCACGCTCACTCTGAACACTCCTGCGGTGAAGGTGTACGTGCACGATGGGGCGAACGATGAGGTGACGACGGTCAGTGGCTCTCAGGATATGGTGTACACGCTCGACTTCTCGAAACTGAGTGACGAGGCGTATAAGACTGCGATGGCGACACGACAGGTATTCCGTCTCTGTCTGCTTCCTGAGGTACTGAACGGCAACATAGCTGTGACGTTCAAGAACTCGAATATGTCGGTCACCTTACCTCTTGGTGAGGATACGGATGATGGCGAGACTCTGGTGGAGGTGCGCAAGAACAGGGTGACCACGGTGCTCTACAACGGTATGCAGAAGGATGAGTTCGAGGTGCGTTATGCTGGGTTCGACACTGGCACGGATGACGCAGCTGTGGATGTGGACGATGATGAGTGGGACGGATGGGAGTGACTGATGGTGTCAAGATGAATAGTTATATGAACTGGATAAAGATAAGACATAATAGCAGAGGGGGACTGGACAGTGGCAACGGACTGTTGTCTGTTGCTTGTGCTGGACTGTTGCTGTGCATGGGATGCAGTGAGGACTCGCTCGTGCCGGATAAGACTCCTATGACTGGGAAACAGGTGGTGGTGGACTACACGGTGGAGGAGGCGTTGACGCGCAGTGTCAGCCACGAGACTCTGCCAGCTCACGAACGTATCAAGTCGCTCGTCTACTTGCTGTATGATGGTGCGGGTAATCTGGTGAAGAAACGTGAGATACCAGGAATAAGTAGCATGAATGAGGGCGACTGGCCAATGAAACGTGCTACGATGAGTTGGGTCCAGCGTGAGGCTCTGAAGGACACACTGGAGCAGGGACAGACTTACACTGCGGTGTTCATTGCTAATACTGACCCGACGCTGTTTGATGGTGAGGAGGTACTGCACCTTACGGAGACGGTGGACGGTGAGCAGGTGTCTGCGTCACTGGATGATGTGTATCTGTCGCTGCCAACAACAACGGCATTCGGGGACAATAATATGTTCTACCTCTGTGTGAAACGGATTACATCGGACGGCTTCGACAGGGATACTTACTGTAACTGTCCCATCAAGCTGCAACGGATAGTCTGCCGCACGGACTTCTTTTCAGACGACTATCAAGCATGGAATACGGACTTTACTAAAGGTAAGATTCGTGAGTTTACTAACAGTAAGGTGTATGGTGTGCTTGTGGCGATGGACAACAAGATGCCTTTGGGAGTACAGTCGTGGTTGGATGACTTCATCAGTAAATTCAGCTCGTTTGCAACATCAAAAGCGTTTTGGGCTGACGCGAGTTTTACATCGTGGTTCAATAGTTTTAAGTCTGCAATCAACGGATTGGATTACAGTACGTACATTAAAAACATGGATGATACAGACATACAGAAGGTGCAGGAACTGTTGTACAACTCTTGCTTGGAGAATGCGACTCTGAAGGGACTGTGGCTACCATGGAAGGGACTGCTGGCGAAGGTTGCTTACAATTCTCGTGCCGACCGCTTTTATGTGAGTGGTAAAACGGCAAAGGTGGGTGATGCTACTGCGACGGATGTTATAAGTCCGTTCCTTGACGTGGCGCAACTGGCGGAGAGTGGGACTGACGGTAGTACTAAAACACTGAACACCTTTACCCTTATCGGTTTCGGGGAAAATGCGGATGCTACCGCAGGGAGCGAACTGAACAAGATGACGGAAATCCGTTTTTATGAGTCTGCGAGTGCTACCAGTACGGTGTCGGTGATTGCTCTTCCGACAGACAAGCAGTCGTTCGTAGGTCAGGGCGGCAACGAACGTGTGCAACTGGTGTACTGCCCGATAAAGACGCTGGCGTATAATCAGAGTTTTACTAAAGGACAGACGTATTCACTGGTAGTTGACATAAAGAGTGCAGTTGAGTCGGCAATGGATAGCTATACTTCGTATTCAGGTAAACTTGATGAGTTCTTCGGTGATGAATCTGGCAGTAAGTACGGAACGGGACTCGACAAATTTATCTTGCAGCTTACCTTGCCGGATTTGTCGAACAACGCTGCGTTGACGGTGGCACCAGAGTGGAGCGAGAAATAATGAGTGAAAGGAGTACAACATGAAAGGGAACGAATACTTGCGGCTTGTGGGAGGATTGCTTTGTCTGGTGGCTCTGTGCGGTTGCCGCACTGGCGACGATGAAGAGGAGGGGACGGATGACAGCACATGGACGATGCCTGTGTCGTTCGTCGTGCCTGCGTCGGGCTCGTCTACCAGCTCTACAGGCTCGAGTGGCTCTGGTGGTTGGGAAGACCCTATATATGACAATGATACGGTGAGGACACTGTATACTGACCGTATTCAGTTGAATGTCTATAAAAGGACTAAGGGTACTTATACTGATGATGCGGAGGGTTTTACCTTCGACAAGAAGGTGGTGCTGACGTGTGAGATACCAAGCGGGGATTATCTTTACAAAAATTTCCGTTATGCGTATGCTACAGGAGTTGTTAACATGCAGAAGGATTATGAGTACCGTGTCACGGCTCTCGGCTATGCGGAGCAGAAGAATGAGCGTGCTTTGTTCAGTTTTACGGACACAGAGAACGCACAATTCAGTGATGCAAGGGTGAGTCTGATAGAGACGAACCAATACACCACTCCAGAGCTGTTCTTCGGAACTCCCCGTTACGGTGCTGATATGACGGACAAGACTGCTGGTGAGGTGGTGTTTTCGTATGAGTCGGGTGCAGTCAACGCTCTGGGCGGATGGCTCTACCGCTGTGTGGCAGGAATCGAACTGACGGTGAGAAAAATACCGCCAGAGGTGAAGTCCCTGACGCTTATCACTGACTCGGTGAACACGCAGTGCAAGTCTACTTGTTACGATGACTTCAAGTCTCCCGAAGGAAAGGTTGCTGTGGCTGAGGAGGATGAGGGTACTAAGTTCGTTTTGGACTCATGGACGCGCCCAGACGACTGGACGACGGTGTATGGTGTGACAGCTGTTGACAGTATAGATGTGACGATGAACGAATCGAACTTGTTCCCTGTCACGTCCAACCTCTATGTGCGGATAACTCACGTGGATGACGACGGTAACGACAAGGTGACGGTAGTGCCGTTGCGTATGAAGAAGCATACTACTGATGATGATTCGGATGATGTCAATACCGACGATGCTCTGTCAAACGGCACGCTCGTGTCTGAGCGCAATCATTATTATCGGATTGCAGGGGATTACCTGACGCTCATCACAAAGAAAGTGCCTCTCGTCATCCGTATCAACCCCAACTGGGATGGTGACATTGACTTGACTCCTGATAAGACAAAGACTTTGTAGTTGAATTACTACTTGGTATTATAGTACTGACTAGTCGGTATTGTGAACGTGACTAATGTTGTTCAATACATCATCAGTTTCCCACATGTTGTTCAATATGTCTATGGCGCAGGCGGAACGGAACACTTTGTCCCTAAAGGTAATGATGCCCTTTCTGGACAAATGGTCCTCGAAGGAATTGACGAGGAAGTCTGCTTCAAGAAGGATGCGGTGGTCTGTTGCTTTCACATTATCGTACGTGTGGTGATGGCCGATAAGCCAGCAAATCCGTTCTGTCTGGGTGTCCGTGAAGCCTCCGACTTCCGCAAGTAACTTACGTGCCTCATCGGGTCCCAACTCCTCTTGTGCCTTGCCGTTGCAATTCCCATACTTGGCTTCTGCAGGATGGATGCCTATATCGTGAAGTATGGCGGCGGCTTCAAGGATGAGTTGCGTCTCTTCATCCAGGTTCTCTGATATTCCAATGGTTGCGGCAAAGTCGTGTACTTTCACGAAATGCTGTATGCGTGGCACGTCGCCACGGTCATAATTTATCATTGCCCTCATCAGTCGGGCGAGTCGTGTGTTCATATTGTCTGTGATTTATCTGTCTTGTTCTGTGCTGTTCAGTTGAAGTCGTTGAGCCGGTAGCTGAAGGTGATGACGAACAGGGAGGTGTCTCCGTATGTGCGGCTCTCGTTCCAGCTGGTGCTCGACATGGATGCCTGGAATCCGTTGTAGGAGTTGAGGATGTCGCGCCAGTCGAGGCGCAGGGATGCCAACTTCCTTTTCAGGAACTTGTACTCAGCTGTCACTCCCCAGATGCATTCTGCCTTGTTGGCTGCCTGCATCTCGTAACCGAAGGGCTTGCGCAGCCGGCACGATGTGCCCACTTCCAGCCCGAAGGGCGACTGATAGGAGATGTCGGCATTGGCGTTTATTTCATGGCCGACGGTGGCAGAGGACAGGTAGTCGCTTTTGCTGTGGTTGAGCGAGTAGGCTGCTTCCACTGAACATATCCAGTTTTTGTTTCCATAGCCGGCACTCAGTCCGGTGTTGATGTTATGACACCGGGTAACGCTCTTCTGTGCCGATGTATCGGTGGTGCTCTGCACGAACGACACGTTATGGTTATACGAGTGGTTGGCTGTAAAGCTCAGCGTAAGGTCGTGCAGGTTGGTAGTGACGAACAGGTAACCGTTGGTGTTCCAGTTACCGTTGATATTGGCTGGGGAGGTGCGGCGTATGCCTGTCTCCTTGTCGAGCAGGGTGAGGGACGTTATCTGGTTGGTGGTCATCCCATAGTCGAGGGTGAGACGCATGAAGGTCTTCCACTGGAACTCCAGTCCGATGTTGTGGTTGAATGCGCACTTGAGTCCGGGGTTGCCGCAGGTGATGTTCATAGGGTCACTGTAGTCCACCACACTGGAAAGAGACGACACTTCGGGGAGTTGGTTGGAACCGTTGTAGCGGATTCCGTATTGGTTCTTGCCCCACTTGAACCGCAGGTATGCCCCTGCATTGTAGCGGACACCGTTGGAGGTGAGGTCTTCTATCTTGCCGTACTGGTCGTTGTCGATGGTCTTGTGTGTCGGTTCTATATTGAGGTAGGCATTGGTGCGCAGTGTGTCGTTGTCGTAGAAATAGGACAGTCCTATCATGTTACTGATTTCATTGTTGCGCTTGTCGTAGTGCAGACTGTCGACCTGACTGAACGATCCGTCCTCGTGCATGTCCTCGTAGTTCTGTAGACTCTTGGTACCGGAGTAGTGGAACTGGTAAGTCAGCGAGAGGAACGTGTGTTCGCTAATGTTTTTGTTGTAGCTGGCATTGAGGTTGCCGCTGTTGCCCCTGGAGGGGGCTGTGATGCGGTGGTTTACATTGCGTATGCTGTCGTTCAGTTGTACGAAACGGCTGTACGAGTGGTTGAACTGAGTGCTTTCCCCCTCGCTCCTTCCGAAGTTGACACTGGCGTTGACATTGTCCTTGTTGTCCTTTCCCAGTGCATAGTTGAAGCTGAACGAGCCGTTGGCGTTCTTCGAGCTGGTGTGGGACGTGTTGGACTGGCGCGTGGCACTTACCAGTCCCTCGCCCTCGTTGGATATGGAGTCGGTGGACTCACTGTGTCCGTCGTCATCGGACCTGTTGAGTGACAGGTCGGCATTCCACCTGAATCGTTGACCGGACGATCCGCTGACACTGGCACTTCCCGAGTAGTTCTTCCCCTTGTTGCCGCTTGTCTGTTCACTGTTGGAGCTTTGGGTGTAGTCGGGCATGAACAGACGATTGTAGCTGTCCGACCTGTTCTCGTTGTGGGTGTAGTTGTAACCGATGTTGGCTGTCAGGTTCGACGTGCCTACAGGCTGGTTATAGAAGAGGTTGCCGTAGGTGTTTATGGTCTTGAGCTGGTACGTCCCCTCACCCGGTATGTCCTGCGTGGAGAGTGACGCGATCGACTGTGCTCCACCCTTGTTCCATGTGGAGAGGTTGCCGCTGAAGAGGTAGTGGTTGACATTTTCCGTGGTTCCGGCAGTAGCCTCACCGAACATGGTTTGGTCTATCTTCTCCTTCGTCTCCATGTCCATCACCAGATGGTTGTCGCTCCGCACGTCTAGGGTGTCATCGGGCACTTCGTACACCTTCAGGCTCTTGAGCTTGTCGTGCGGCATATTGTTGAGGGCGATGCTCATGTCGCGCTTGAAGAACGAGTCCCCGTTCAGTTTTATCTCCTTGATGTCCTTGCCGAGATAGGTCAACTTACCGTCTTTGTACACCAGTCCGGGCAGTCTGCGCACGAGGTCGAGTAGCACGCTCCCCGACGGCATCTCGTAGGCTCCGGCATTGAAGATGACGGTGTCGCCCCTCTGGTACATGCGCTTGAGCTCTGCCACGACCTCAGCCTCCGCCAGGGTGAGTGGGTCGGACTGCAGGACGAGCGAGTCGATGGACACGGTGTACTTGTCCACTCCGTGCTCTTTCGACTTGACGGGGGTGAGCACCTTGTCGTAGGTCTGCATACCTATATAGGAGATGACGACCCTCACACGCGTGTCTTTCAGCCGCTCACGTGAAGTAAGCCATGCGATAAACGCTCCGTCCTTGTCTGCCGCCATTCCACTGGTTTCGGTGGTGTCCCCGACACACGTCACCTTTATGTTGGCACCCTGCAACGGATAGGGGTTCGGCTCGAAATCGTCCGCCCCATACACCTTGCCCTTCACTTCGTAATACTGTTTGAAAAGGGAACGCATCATCGCTCCAAACTCGGGAGAGTCCCATCCCTGTGCCACTGCGTTCATGGATACAAAAGAGTAGAGAACCAGTAGGAATAGTATTTGTCTCATTGTATGTGACATTATTTGATTTGGCATTCGCCTATTGATTGTAGTGTACTATTTTACTAAGACACTGCAAATGTAGTGTGGTTTCCGATACGCTCTTATGGACAGTAGTGTGTTTAACTCTTATTTAACACATGGGGCTGGAGTCGTTTGTATACATGCCATTACTTGTTCTTGCACCCTATCACAAAAACGGTACCATAAATTGTAATTGTCTGTATATCTTTCTTTTAAATGTATCCATCTGCAAAATCCCCAAATTCATACAAGCAAAAACTTGCAAAATCCCCTATTTTAAGCTGCCTTAACTCAAAATAGGGGATGTGCGTATAATCAATAACTTGTGAGTGCTCTGTGGATTGTCAGAAGGGGAAGACTACGAAGGCTGCAGCATCCCATAAGGCATGGGACACGATGAGGGCGGGCAGCATCCTGGGACGGAGACAGTAGAGCAATCCCCAACAGATGCCGCACGCTGCGGCTGCCATAAGTAACATGGGGTTGAACGACCATATATGAACCAAGGTGTAGAAGGTGGTGGCGATGATGAAACCGCCAATCCTTCCGTATCTGCAGGACAGCCGTCTCTGTACGAATCCGCGCCAGAAAATCTCCTCTGCAGGTCCTATGATGAGCAGTAGGAGTAGGGCGATGACAGTGCCTGACATGGTGCCTTTCATGCTGTAGATGCTGTCTACTTGTGGTCGGGCGAAGTCGAAAAGCAGTTGCGACACCTTGTCGCCTGTCCAGAAGACTCCCCACAGCACTACTGCGATGCAGATACCCCACAGCAACTGCCATTGCCATGACGGACTGAACGTCTCATGTCTCTTGCCCCACAGTAGGGCAAGGGCGGTGAGGATGATGCCAGAGGCTGTCATCATGTGCCAAAAGTTAACACTTGAGGCTGTCCATGGGGAAAACATGACGAACCACAGGGCAGCTGCGACAAGTATGGCTGTTATCGTCTTTCTCATTCGTGGTAAAGATGTTTATGAGTCACACCACAGTCTTATAGTAGAGCTGCCACGATGAACGAGACGGAGAACAGTAGTCCGAACATCATCTGCAGCTGTGCCGTCTGTTGGTCGAGTGAGCCGATAGGCTCTTCTGCCAGTGGCTCTGCCTTCATCATTGTCCTTATACGGTTGACCGCCAAAGGAAGGGTGAGGTAAACTGCCAAAGCAGGATACGGCAACAGCCCCGATATCATGAAGGCAGGCACGAGAATGTAGGGTGCAGTCAGTTCTGCAGCGTAGACCCACTGTGAGGTGCGACCTCCGATGCTGATGCAGAGGGTTTGTATGCCGGCGCGACTGTCATTGAGTATGTCTCGGGTGTTGTTGGCTTGCAGTATGGATACGGTGAGCAACCCGAACGGGAGTGACAGTGGCAGTACTTCAAGATGATACTCGCCCGTCACCACGAAACTGACTCCCAAAGCTGGTAGTAGGGCGTAGCCGAGGAGTACGTCGAGGTCTCCCAGTGCGTGGTATTTCAGCCACGGGTAGAAGCACACCATCAACAATCCGCATACGCCCAACCACATGGCACTGAATGAACTGCGGAAGAGTATGAACAGTCCCAATACCGCTGACAGGAAGAGCATGACGTAACCGTAGTGCAGGATTTCCTTCGGTTGGAACTTGCCGCTCTGGATGTGGCGCACTTGATTCAGACTGCCTGGTAAGTCTACTCCCTTTATGTGGTCGTAATAGTCTCCGATAAGGTTACCGGCAGCCTGCAGCAGTACCAGCATCAGCAGGGAAAGCAAGGCATTGGTCCAGTCGCACTGCCATCCCTGAAGCCTACTCTGATAGAACAGGTAGGAGGAGATGGCGATGACTGGAATGAGAGAGGCTGTGAACGACCATGGCCGGCTGGCTATGATCCAGTCTTTGAGTGTCCTGTCCTTCATCCTTGCCCTGGTTTGATGTTTGCCCTTATCTTGGTGAGGTAGTCGAGCATATGGTCCTCGTCCTTCCGGTCAATGATGTCGATGAGCTCCTTCATCTCAGTGCGTATCTTCTCCACCTGGTCTTTCGTATAGGGGTTGAAGAGTATCTCGCGCAACAGGGTGTCATCTTCGTTCAGTACGCCCTGCGCTATCTGCATGTGACGCTTGAAGGTGGTGCCTGGTGCATCCTGGTGCTTCATCACGGCAGCGAAGGCGAACGTGGAGATGAACGGGATGGAGAGCGAATAGGCGACCGTACGGTCGTGCTCGTCGAAGGAGTATTCGCAGATATGCAGGTGGAGGGAGTTGTACACTTCCTTGAAGAAACAGCGTCCCATGAAGTCGCCTTCGTTGATGATGATGGCGTTCTCGTTCGACAGTTGTCCGAGGTTGGCGAATGTAGGTCCGAACATGGGGTGGGTACTGACGTACCGCATGCCTGTCTTCTCGTAGTACTCCTTGAACCCGGTCTTCACCGAACTGATGTCGGAGAGGATACAGGTAGAGGGGATATGGGGAATGACCTGGTCGAACACGTCGAGGGTGTACTTCAGTGTGACGGCATTGATGACCAGCTCCGGCTGGAATCCGTCAATCTCGTCCATGGAGGTGAAGCGCAGACAGTTGTAGGTGAAACGCATCCGTCTTGGGTCAACATCGTACACCCCCACCTCATGGTCGAAACTGAGGAGGTCGGTGAAGAACGCCCCCATCTTGCCAGCTCCCAATATAAGTATCTTCATGGCAGGTGTCGTTTATTTGTTTATCACTTCCACCTGCTGGCGTACAGACTCCTCGTGGATGGACTCGAAGATCTGCTTGATGCAGTCGGGACCGATGCCGAGCAGTGCACCCTGTGCACCACGCTTGTCGAGAATCTCACTGTACCTGCTGGTCTGCACCACAGTCATGCCGTGTTCTTTCTTGTACTGTCCTATCTCACGGCTCACACGCATACGTTTGGCAATGCTACTGATGATGGAGTCATCGATCTCGTCAATTTGCTTGCGCAGAGCCACTATGTTCTCGGTGGTCACCACCTCGTCTCGCACTACGAGTATGCTCAGTATGTAGTCGAGTATGTCGGGTGTCACCTGCTGCTTGGCATCACTCCACGCCTCGTCGGGGTTGCAGTGGCTCTCGATGATGAGTCCGTCCATACCCATGTCCATCGCCTGCTGGCACAGTGGCGCGATGAGGTCGCGTCTGCCGCCTATGTGGCTTGGGTCACAGCAGATGGGGATGTTGGGGTAACGGCGGTGCAACTCGATAGGTATCTGCCACATGGGCATATTACGGTAGATCTTCTTGTCGTAGCTGGAGAAACCACGGTGTATGGCACCAAGTCGCTTGACGCCTGCTCCGTAGATGCGCTCGAACGCACCGACCCATAGTTCGAGGTCAGGGTTCACTGGGTTCTTGATGAGCACAGGTACGTCCACTCCCTTGAGGGAGTCAGCCAATGCCTGTACAGCGAACGGATTGGCGGTGGTGCGCGCCCCTACCCACAGTATGTCGATGCCGTACTTCAACGACAACTCCACATGCTCGGGTGTGGCTACTTCGGTGGCAGTGAGCATACCTGTCTCCTCCTTCACTTCCTTCATCCATGGCAGAGCCTTCTCTCCGTTACCCTCGAAGCCTCCCGGTTTGGTGCGTGGTTTCCATATCCCGGCACGGAACATGTGGCAACCTTTCTTGGCGAGGTCTTTGGCTGTGGTCATTACTTGCTCTTCCGTCTCTGCCGAACAGGGGCCGGCGATGACGAACGGGCGTGGATTATCACTTGGAAAATTCAGTGGTTGAAGTTCAAATTCCATATTGTATGTTTTTTATTGTTCTTGTGAATGGGCTTGTCTAATCGTGTCACAGTTGCAGTGACTTTATGCGCTTGAGTGCCTCCAGCATCTTGTCGTCCTTGGCACACAGTGAGATACGTACGTAACGCTCTCCGTTAGAGCCGAAGATGAAGCCAGGGGTGATGAACACACGGGCTTCGTGGAGCACTCTCTCTGTCAGTTCCTCGACATCTGAATACTTCTCGGGTATCCTGCCCCAGAGGAACATTCCTTGTTGCTGTGGGTCGAACGTGCAACCGAGGGTGGTCATGATTTCCTCTGCAATCTTACGGCGACTCTCATAGGTCTTGACGTTGGCATCCACGTGCCATTCATTGGTGTTGTCGTAGGCACGGGCTGCAGCCAACTGTATGGGACGGAAGGTACCGGAGTCGATATTCGACTTAATCTTGAGTATCCATTGTATGAAGGTGGCGTTGGTGGCTATCATGCCTATGCGCCAGCCGGGCATGTTGTGACTTTTCGACATGGAGTTGAACTCGATGCAACAGTCTTTCGCTCCAGGTACCTGCAGGATACTCAAATGCTCGTCTCGGTTGAGGATGAACGAGTAAGGGTTGTCGTTCACCACTATGAGGTGGTGTCTGTGGGCGAAGTCCACAAGCCGTGTGTACAACTCGCGTGTGGCTCGTCCACCGGTCGGCATGTTGGGGTAGTTGGTCCACATCAACTTCACTCCCTTGAGGTCCATCGACTCCAGTTCGTCGAAGTCGGGCTGCCAACCGTTGGCAGGCGACAGATTGTAGTTGACAATCTCCTGTCCCAGTATCTTGCTCAGCGACGTGTATGTGGGGTACCCTGGATTAGGCACGAGCACCTTGTCGCCTGGATTGCAGAACGCCAATGTGACATGCAGGATTCCTTCCTTGCTGCCTATGAGTGGTTGTATCTCCGTCGCTGGGTCGAGTTCCACTCCGTACCAACGGTGGTAGAACCCTGCCATCGCCTTGCGCAACTCTGGAATGCCGACTGTCGGTTGGTATCCGTGTGCATCTGCCTTACGGGCGTTCTCGCACAGGGTGTCAATGGTCTCCTTGGAGGGCGGCATGTCGGGACTGCCGATAGCCAGACTGATGATGTCCTTCCCTTCGGCATTCATCCTTGCCACTTCCTTGAGTTTACGGCTGAAGTAGTACTCGCTGATTGAACTGACACGCTCTGCTGGTTTATATTCAAATTGTAGATTTTCCATCTTTGTATTCTCCTAAGATTGTAAGGTTCGTGGTTAAGGGTTTCATGGCATCGATGGACTGGCGGTAGCGCACGTAGTCGTCGAAGGTGAGGTCCACGTAGAACATGTACTCCCACTCCTTTCCTATGATGGGCAGTGACTGTATCTTCGTGAGGTTTATCTTGTAGAAAGAGAAGATGGAAAGGACCTGGGACAACTGACCTTCTTGGTCTGCCAGGGTGAACACGATACTCGACTTGTTGACTGTACTCTTATCCTCGTACTCGTCGACCATCTCGGGGTTGCATATCACCAGAAAACGGGTGAAGTTATGCTTGTTGGTCTCGATACCTTCTTCAAGGATCTTCATGCCGTAGGTCTGTGCGGCGAACTTGGAGCAGATGGCTGCGTGACCCCTGAGCTGGTTCTCGCTTATCCTCTTGGCAGAACCTGCGGTGTCGTCGGTCTCCACTACCTTGAATTCAGGATGGCGTTTCAAGAACTTACGGCATTGCATCAGTGCCACCGGGTGGGAGTTGACTTCTGTGATGTCGTCCCAGTCCTCGTCGGGAAGACACATGATGGAGTGTGAGATGCGGAGCTTGTGCTCGCCTATTATCCTCATTCCACTTTCGCGCAGCAACTCGTAGTTGTGCAGGATACTGCCTGCTATGGTGTTTTCTATTGCCAATAGGGCAATCGTGCTTTTGTCGTCCTTGAGTACCTTGAACACATCCTCGAAGGTGTTGCAGCATACCAGTTGTATGTCCTCGTTCTCGAAGTACTTGTGGCTCGCCACGTCATGGAATGAGCCTACCTCTCCTTGAATTGCGATCTTCTTCATTTCTTCTGCTTTCTTTGTCCCAACAAAAAATCCCGCTCGTTACTGAGCGGGATTGTATTCATTGTATGTATTGCTTTCTTTTCGTTTTCTATGTACACATGATTACCCGCTCTTACTTGTTGCTAAAGTAAAAGTAAAAGTAAAAATATGTAGCGAATGTAGAGTTCATCTGTCTGTTCTTTGTTTTGCGGTGCAAAGGTATGGCTAATTGTTGATGTGACCAAACAAATTATATTAAAAAGTTGTGTCGAGACTCTTTTTCATGGCATACAACGGACTTTTGACTTTTACGCACCGTCGTTTTAGTGGATATTGAGTGCTTTTGCCTTTATCAGTCGCACTGGTCCGCACAACCCGGAGGGCACTGGTATCCAACTGCCGTAACCAGTGGTCTTGTAGTTGATGTCGACCACATTTATCTCCTTGAATTTCCTCCACTCTATGCCGTCCCTGTCCATCTTGCTTATTCTGTTGGCTCCAAGGTTGGTCACCTCCACTTCCAACTTGTTCTTGCCGCGGTGGACGAAGTCGGTGATGTCCAGTCGGTAGGGCACAGCGAAGAGGGTTGCTACACTATCTCCGTTGATTCTTACTCTTGCTGTCTCACGCACATCTCCCAAATCAAGGATGATACGACTGTCGGTGTCTGTGGCTTCCACGGTGAAGGTGGTGGAGTACACCCCTGCTGCCATTGTCTCACAGAGCAGATTGTCGCCTAGTGCTGTCCATGAACAGGGGGTGTCCATTGTGTATGTCTTCTTGAGCCTTACAGGAGCTGATTCCACAAACTGGAGTTTCCATCGTCTCAGTTCGGTTGTCTCTCCTTCGTCTGTATATGTATAAGGTGTGATGGCGGAGTTGTCAGCATTGCCGGTTACGAGCACCACCGACTGTCCAGACAGAAGTTGCAGGAGAACTCGTGTGTGGTCTTCACTGTTGTCCACCGCTGCGCGTCGCACCTCACCGCTCATCGGGTCGTAGAGTGTGGCGTACTGTGCTGCCTTTCCGAGACAGACCCAACCGTTCACGTCGTGTCCTTGTAGGTTACTTATGAAATAGATGTGGTCTGAACCGTCCTGACGGCGTATGCAACTCAGTCCCTGTTCTGTCCGCATGAACTCAGGGGTGATGTACTTGCCGAGGTCTTTATAGTCGGTGATTACCGAACTCACCTCCGCCAGTCCGGCACGCAGACTGTCGAACTCTTCTTGCAGGTTGAGTCCCTTCAGCCCGGGTGCGCTCTGTGGCATGTCATCTATGAACACCACCCTGACTCCTTGACGAGCGAGACCGAGCAACTTGTGTAGCGTGGCGATGGGCATGAACCGCACTCCTGGTACGAGCACTGCCTCGTAACTGTTGGAACCGGTGGTGGTGACTGACGTATGTCCGTCCTTCACCACTGCCTCCGATGCCAAGAGGTAACGGTCGGACACGTAGTCGCAGTCATAGCCTGCTTTGATAATAGCGTTGATTGAGTTGATGAACTTAGGCGCACGCTTTGCCATACTGTGGATGTCGAACTGCACGAGTCGCCCAGGTTGTTCGTATATCATGTCGTGGAACGGGAGGTATACAAGCAGGTCGTTGTCGGGTTCTCCTTTCTGCATGAATGCCTGTACCCGCTCGATGTACTTGAAGAATGCTGGTGCGTCGCGCCACAGACTGTTGGTGGGCGACATGTCAACGGATGCGTAGAACTTCCACCCAGGCCACGCATCGTTTTCTGGGGTATAGCAACTGCCGTGGAAGAACACGTGGTTGACTCCGGCTACCATGAGTAGGTCGAAGTCGGGCTTGCATTGTGAGAAGGACGTGCGGAAATGCTCCGTGAGCCAGGTGAAGGTCTCCGATGAGGTGAACCGCTTGCCGGAGATGTGTGCGCCCGAGGAGGCGTACTTCAACATGGAGAGGTCGGAGTCATTGGTCTTGGTGTATCCAGGGTCTGTACGCAGCCCTTTTATATGGAAGTCGGACAGTCCGAACCCTTCACACTCTGGTATGTCTACTCTGGCGTAGAGGTCAATGAGGTTAGCTGGACTACCGTGCGCTTGACAGCGTGTGATGGCTCCGTGTGAGTGTGCCCAGTCGGTCCATACCGAAGTGAAGTTGTCATACAGTAGGTCGGAGAGGGTTTCTCTGTAGTCAGACATCACCCTTCGTTGGATGTCTTCACCTTTGTCCGACGTGCCGAGGAAATCGTCTCTGTGGTCTTCGAGTGAGTAACCTCTCCTGCTCCTGAACTCTTCTAACATCCGTGGCGTCCAGTCTGCTCCGTACACCTCGTACGAGTCATTGAAGAAGGTATGGGGAAAGGGTGTGCCGCTGTCTTTGAACGCCTTGTCGAAGGTGCTGAGGTAATGCTCCACACTCTGACGGTCGAAATGGTCGATGACCAGCCCTTCGCCTCCGGGCGCAGCTCTCTTTACTTTCTGACGGGTGCGACCGACAGTGAACTGTCCGTCTACTACTTCCAGCTTGGCTGCTGCCTCTCTCTCGGGTACGTACGGTCCTCCGAAGGGCCAACCGGTACCGGTAGCCATGTCCACTTCCAGACCGAACTGTCCTGCCATGGCTTCTGTCTTGGCGAGCATGTCCATCCATTTTGGCGACAGATAGGGGATGTCGTTAGAGTCATTCCCTTTCACTCCGTATATGGGGGTTATCTCCACCCCACCGATACCTGCTTTTGCATATTCTCTTAGGTTGTATGCCAGTCCTGCACTGTCGACTGCACTGCCCAACCACCACCAGCGGGTGTAGGGCTTTGCCTCCTGAAGTGCTTCGACCCACTTGTCCTCGACTTTCTTCCTCGTCTGCGCTTCCGAGGTGAAGACTCCTCCAAGTGTTAGTGATGACAACGAGAGCAGGTATGTGATGATTCTCCTGTTAATTTCCATCTGGCTTCAGTGCTTCGAAAAAGGGTGAGTCTGTCCAGTGAAATGACTCTCTGGCATCGGGCTTTGTGGGGTCGAAACCATGGAAGTCGGATGAGATATGTGTCGCTATGGGGAGATTAAGGTCTTTGATTCCTTGTACCACCATCTGTGCTATCTCGTATGCCCCATAGGGATTAAAGTGGGTATTGTCTGCCAGTTCCTTGGTCTGACTGGGGAACGTGTTGGCTGCATAGTGCACGAAGGCAACCTTACTGCCTTCCACACCCAGAGTCTCGTAGAAGGTGCGTGTCATGTCGTGCAGTTCGATTACAGGCACTTGTTCCCTTTCGGCTACCCAACGCATGGCATCGGGGTAATCACCGTGGGTCTCTGTTATCTTTCCGTTCCTGTCGAACGAACGGCGTTGGGTGGGGGTGACGAAGACTGGTGTCACACCGCGTCGCCTTGCTTCGTCGACGAACACTTTCAGATTGGTGGCAAAATTGTAATAGGCTCCCGAGCCAGGTGTTTTCTGCTTCTGGTCGTTGTGCCCGAACTCCACGAAGAGGTAGTCGCCCTCCTTTGCCAGCGTCATGATTTTCTTCAGTCGGTTGGCACTGATGAAGGAGGTGGCAGTCTCACCGCTTTCAGCGTAATTGGCGATGGCGACCTTGTCGTCGAACCAGTGTGGTATCATCTGTCCCCAACTCGCCCACGGCTCATAGTCTTGGTCGACAACGGTGGAGTTGCCGCAGAGCCACAGGGTGGTGACATCTTTTGCCGGTTCGATACGGATGGATGAACAGGCCGGGAACTGACCGTTGATTTCAATAGTCAGCTTATCGTCCCAGTTGAGCTTACTCTTCTCCCTCTCCTTGATACGTACACGGTCGTTGTCGCCTATGAGGGTGTTGCGCTTGTTGACGATGAACGAATAGGTCTTGAACTCGTTTTTCTTTGTCGTGCAGTTGCTGAGGAATAGTCTGCGTGACTCAGCCCTTACGGTCGTGCTTCCAGCATGTTTCTTCGTTCCGAGGGTGATGGTTACACGGTAGTTGCCGTCGGGTACAGCCACGGAGAAGAAGAACGGACGGTTGTCTCCGACTGGAGCAATCCCCACCATGTCGTAGCCATAGCTCTTGCCGTTACCGAAGGTGTCGTTGACTTTTACCTGCACGGCACTCTTGTCTCTGCCGTCAAAGGAGTAGGTCTGGGCATACAACTGCGTCAACAGTCCAGATAGGAATAGGGCAAATAGGTATTTCATACAAACGGATTTAGACGGTTATTGTTTTGATGAGACTGTCAGTCTCTGTCTTCCAGCACTGGGAATTTCTTGCGAAAGGCGTTGAGCGAGTCCATGTCGATAATCCCTGTCACGGTCATCTCCTCACAGTCCTTACACTTTGCGACAGTCTGTCCGTATGGGTCGATGAGTTGTGTCGAACCAGAATAATTACAGTAGGGGTCGGTACCTACACGGTTGACTCCAACCACATAACACTGGTTCTCGATGGCGCGGGCTACAAGCAGACTGCTCCATGCGGATACTCGGGGACTGGGCCATGAAGCCACGTAAAGGATGCAGTCGTAGTCTCCCTCGCTCCTGCTCCATTTTGGAAAACGTAGGTCGTAGCATACGAGCAGTAGGAAACGCACGCCCCTCCATTCCACAACGGTGCGCTTGTTGCCAGGCGTGTAACGGAGGTTCTCGCCACCATAGGTGAACAGGTGATGCTTGTCGTAGTAGACGTAATTCAGACTGTCTGAACCGCAGTCGTGCGGCTTGACGAAATAGAAACGGTTGTAGTACTTGCCGTCTTCCTCCACTGCAATGCTGCCGGCTACAGCTGCGTCCAACTGGTTTGCCATAGTCTGCATCCAACGCAGGCTCTCGCCCTCACGGCTTTCGGCTATCGAACCTGGGGTTGTGTCAAAACCAGTGCTCCACATCTCGGGAAGCACGTACAGGTCACTTGCAGGAGCTGCAAGCATTGCCTGTGCCATATGCTCCGCATTCCATTGGGGTTCACCCCATCTTATGTCTGTCTGTATAAGTGTCGTCTTCATATTACATCAGTGTGTCGTAGTTGAATTCTTTCTTTAGCCTGTATGCGAGTCCTGTCATGACTGCCACCAGCTCGTTTCTCTGGTTGCGTACCTGTATGTCGCAGTAGGGAAGCCTGTGGTGGTCGAGCACCTCCCTGCACTCAGCTGTCAGACGGTCGCCTACTTGTGCCGATTTCATGAAGGTGATGGTGTTGGAGATTCCCAGTGAGAGGATGCCGCGGCTGTTTGCCACAGCGGCGAATGCCAAATCGGCAAGGGTATACATGACTCCTCCCTGGCATACTCCGGCACCATTGATGTGCTCCGGAGCTACGGTGAGTTCCGCTTTTGAGTAGCCTTCACGTATCATGGTGAGTCGTGCGCCTATGCTCTTGGCGAACTTGTCGCCATCGTTGAGGTTATCTTTCAGTGTCATGGTTGGTCAGCGAGCGACTGTAACTGTTTGTCGGTTACGAAGGAGAGTTTGTTGAGACTGATAATCTCACGTGTCTTCTCAGTGTCGTCCGTGCGGAAGATGAGGATGCCCTTGCCCTTCACGAGGAACGAGTAGAGGTAACTGATGTTTATCTTGGCTTCAGCGAACACGTGCATCACCGATGCTGCCTGTCCAGGGGTGTTGTTCAACTCAACAGCGAACACGTCGCTCAGTGTCACGCTCATGCCCTTTTCCTTCAGTAGTTTATATGCCTTGCTTGGGTCACTGCAGATGATGCGGTAGATTCCGTAGTCCACCGTGTCGCTTACCGTTGACGCGATAATCTGTATGTCTGCTTGCTTCAGAAGTTCGAGAACGGTGAGCATGGCTCCTCTCTTGTTCTCGATGAATACCGATAATTGGTTGATTGTCATTGTGTGTTGTCTGTTATTGGTATACTTTACGTTTGTCGACCACTCTCTGTGCCTTGCCTTCACTCACTGGTAGACTACCCTTGGGCACAAGTCGTACGTGCGGTGTGAGCAGTATCTCATCCTTCAATGCGCGTGTGATAGCCTTGGTCAGTTGCTGCAGTCGTGCATAATCGTCTGTGAACATCTCGGCTATCTCCACCTCTACGGTCATGTTGTCGTTGTCGTCATCCGTGGTGAGTGTGATGAGGTAGTTGTTCCCCAGTTCCCTGAACTGCATGAGAATCTTCTCGATCTGTATTGGGAAGATATTGACACCACGCAGCACTATCATGTCGTCTGAACGTCCCTTCATGCGGTCGAGCCTCACATGATTGCGTCCACAAGGACATGAACGGCCAAGAACACGGGTCAGGTCTCTCGTGCGGTAACGCAATAGTGGCATCGCCTCACGGTTGAGAGTGGTGAGTACCAGTTCACCTATCTCTCCGTCTGGAACTGGTTCCAGCGTCTCGGGATTGACAATCTCCACAATATAATAGTCTTCCCAAAAATGCATTCCGTTCTGTTCCTTACACTCGAAGCCTACTCCCGGACCACACATCTCACTCATGCCGAACGAGTTGTATGCCTTAACACCCAGCAGATTCTCTATCCTCTTGCGCTGTTCCTCACTATGGGGCTCTGCTCCGATGGCAAGGATTCTCAGTTTAGTGTCCCTACGTGGGTCTACCCCTGTCTCTTGCATCACCTCATAGAGTCGGGTGACATACGAGGGTACAGCGTGTACTGCTGTAGTACCGAAGTCGGTGAAGAATTTAATCTGTCGGAGGGAATTGCCAGCAGCAGCGGGCACGGTCAGTGCACCTAACCGTTCTGCTCCGTATTGGAATCCGAGACCGCCTGTGAACATGCCGTAACCAGATGAGTTCTGGAACACGTCGTCGGGACGGAGACCCACCATCCACAGGCAACGTGCCACTGCGTCTGCCCATTCGTCGAGGTCTTTCTGCGTGTGCAGTATGACTGTGGGGTTACCCGTCGTACCAGATGAGGAATGGAGACGTACGCACTGACGAAGCGGTACACTAGCCATTCCGAACGGATAGGTGTCTCGTAGGTCTTGCTTGGTGGTGAACGGTATCTTGCGGATGTCGTCAAGCGTCTTTATGTCCTCAGGCTTCAGTCCAGCTTCGTCAAACCGTTTCTTGTAGAACTCACTGTTCATGCAGTGTCTTACTGTTGCCTGCAGTCGTTCGAGTTGCAATTTCTCTATGTCGCCACGCGACATGGTCTCGTAGTGCGGATGCAGGTACTCTGATTTGTCGTCCATCATACTTTCGTTTTATGGTCGTTGTCAAATTGTTCCATACGCTCGTCGAGCACACTGTACAGGTCGTCACGCATACGACTGGTGCATGCGCGAACACCTGGCTCGAGTGAGCCTGTAGTGTCTAGGTTGATGCTCGACACTCCGTAGTAAATCAGTTCCTTTGCCAGTTCCCCTCCACTGAGTCCCGGGTAGGAGAGGGAGAAGAAGAAGCCGTCGCCTATGTCCTCAGTCACGTCCCTCGGGTAGGTGATGGTGAAGCCGTGTCTCAGGAAGATCTCCTTCATCCTCTTTGCCCTGACAGCATAAGCCTTGGTGTCTTCCACAAAGTTAATCTTACCTTCACAGGAGAGACGCAACATCTCTGCATAGCCGTACTGTGTGGTGGCTGTACATCCACTGGTTATCATGTACTGTATGCTTGCGATAAAGGTGGGACCGAACACTCCTGTGTCGTGGTAACGCTCCGCCAGTGCAGGGAACTGCCGTTCGAACAACGTGTCGGAGATACAGGCAAGTGCCATGCGCTGTCCTGCATATGAGAAGATCTTACTGCTGCTGAGCATGAGGTAGTAATTGTCTGTGTAGCGTGCCACAGTCCTTACGTAAGGTGGCTCATAGGGATGTGAGAGGTCGCGGCGGTTGTCCATGGCGAAGTATGCGAGGTCTTCCATCACGATCACGTCATACTTGGTCGCAAGTTCACCTATCACTTGCAACTCCTCCTCTTCCAGACTAATCCATGCGGGGTTGTTGGGGTTGGAGTAAATCATGGCAGCCACGTCACCGTCCTTCAGTTCATCTTCCAGTTTTGCCCTCAGCTTGTCGCCTCGGTAGTCATAGATGTCGAATTCTTTCCATTCGATACCAAGTACCCTCAACTGTGATTTCTGGATAGGGAAGCCGGGGTCGATGAAAAGTACCTTGTCTTTGGTCTTGTCTCTTTGGCAGCAGGCAATGAAACCACCGAATGAACCAGCGACACTGCCGACTGTAGGTATACACGAACGGGGACTGATGTCGATGTTGATGAATGCCTTGATGAACTCACTGGCGGCTGCTTTCAACTCGGGTACTCCTGCTGCCGCAGGGTACTGCGAGCCGATTCCACTGTCCAGAGCCTTCTTCTCTGCTTCCACTCCATACTTGTTGGCAGGCAGTCCAGGGGAACCCTGGTCCATCCTTATGAACGGGATACCAGTCTTCTGCTCCAGATACTGTGCCACCAGCAATGTCTCTCCGATGGTGGCGTGGCTCAGGTCTGCCACGTTGCTTACCTTAGCAGCCTCGTCCACCAACTCTTCACTGAATATTCTCATTAGTTGTGGAATTTACGTTTGTCGTTTACGTGCTTTGCCTTACCGATGGAACGCTGTATGGTTCCTGGCGGCAGTATATGGATGTTCGGCTTGATGCCTACCAGACTGACTATACGGTCATAGAGAGGTTTGATAAACGGCATCTGCTTCGCTGGGTTGGGCGAGAAGAACTCCTCGCGCAGTTCCACGTCGAGGTCGAACATGTCCTCGTTGTCCTTGCGGTCGATGGTGATGAAGTACTGTGGTGAGTAGACTGGGAACTCCGTGAGCACGGTCTCTATCTGTGACGGGAATACATTGACTCCACGTACGATGAGCATGTCGTCCGAGCGTCCCAGTATACGGTCCATGCGCACTGCCGTACGTCCACACTTGCACGGCTCGTAGATGAGGCGTGTGAGGTCGCGTGTGCGGTAGCGCAGGATTGGCATCGCCTCCTTGCAAAGGGTCGTGAATACCAGTTCTCCAAATTCTCCAGGCTTGCATGGCTCCAGTGTGTCGGGGTTGATGATTTCTGGAAACCACATATCTTCCCACAAGTGTGTTCCGTTTTGGCATTCGCACTCGCCTCCGACTCCAGGACCTGACATCTCTGTGAGTCCGTAGATGTCGATGGCTTTGATGCCCAACTTGGTCTCCAGCTCCTTGCGCATGCCTTCTGTCCAAGGCTCTGCACCGAAGAAGCCGACCCTGAGCTTGAGGTTCTGCAGGTGTACCTTGTCGCTCTTCTCTATGCACTCTGCCAGATGCAGCGCGTACGAAGGGGTGCAGCAGAGGGCTGCCGTTCCGAAGTCTTGCATCAACATAATCTGCTTCTCTGAGTTGCCTGCGGATGTAGGCAACTGCACGGCTCCGATTTTTCTTGCTGCATCGTGTGCTCCGAGTCCTCCTGTGAACAGTCCGTAACCGTACGACACCTGTACGATGTCGCCCTTTTCCACACCACCTGCAGCGAGTACTCTGGCGGCTCCCTCTGCCCAGTGTTCGAGGTCTTCCTCAGTGTATGTCGCCACTACAGGCTTGCCCGTAGTACCTGATGATGCATGTATTCTGCGCACGTCGGTCATGGGCACTGCCTGAAGTCCGAACGGGTATTCGTCCCGCAGGTCGTGCTTGGTGGTGAAGGGTAGTTTACTTATGTCGGTGATGCTCTTGATATCTTCCGGTTTCACTCCGCGCGCATCCATGCGCTTCCTGTAGAACGGCACTTTCTCATAACAAGTCTTTACGGTCTTCTGCAGGCGTTCTGTCTGGAGCTTGACCATGTCCTCTCGGGACATGCACTCCATCTTTGGGTTAAATATCATTGGGTTGCTTTTGTCTTTTAGTGTGTCTATTGTCTGTTTTTTTTTTTCAATGTTGTTCTCTGGCGGCAGCTACTCCTGCGTCGAATGCCTTCAGGTTGGAATTGACGATGGCTTCACCTTTGCGTGCGAAAATCACAGCGATGGCGGAACGCAGTTGTTCTACTGTCAGAATCTCTATGTAGGGTGCAGCCATCCCAAGCAACACCATATTGGCTCCGCGCAGGTTGCCAGTGTCTTTTGCCACACTGTCGATGTCGAGCGTCACCACCTTGGACATACTTTCCAGTTCGGCTTTCAGTGCCTCGTGGTCGGGATAGTTGGGAATGTTGACGAACGGTTTGTTGCCTGTCACTATCATACCATCCTTGGTGAGGTATGGCAGGTAACGCAGGGACTCCATCGGCTCCATACTGATGATAACGTCCGCCTTGCCCTGTGGAATAAGGTCGGAATAGATAGGCTGGGTGGACAACCGCAGGTTACTCTGCACGTCACCACCGCGCTGACTCATTCCGTGTACTTCCGCTTGTTTCAAATACAGGTTGGCTTCAGTGGCAGCCTCACCTATAACTGTTGCGATGGAGAGGATTCCTTGTCCACCCACACCGCATAGTATAATGTCTTTCTTCATTTTTCAGTCTCCTTCGCTTTCTTAGCTGCCTCGCGGGCGTGGCGTGCCAGTGTCTGTATGCATTCACGGCGTGGGATGATGACCGACACTCCGTTGTATTCAATCTCCTCCTTGATGACTTCGGTTATCTCTGGCATGTTCTTGGGCAGTGGAACTACTACGCGCACGTGCTCTGGTTCTACTCCGATAGCCTTGCAAATAGCCTCGTATTTGTATGTCCCGGCACTGTCTTGTCCTCCGGTCATTCCCGTGGTCAGGTTGTCGCTTATCACGACTACGATGTTGCTCTTGTCGTTCACGGCATCGAGCAGTCCTGTCATTCCACTGTGGGTGAAGGTGGAGTCTCCGATGACGGCTACGGATGGGAAGGCACCTGCATCGGCTGCTCCTTTCGCCATGGTGATACTTGCACCCATGTCCACGCAACTGGAGAGGGACTTATAAGGAGGCAGAGCTCCGAGTGTGTAGCATCCGATATCTCCGAACACTCTGTGCTGTGGGTATTCTTCCAATACTTTGTTCAAGGCAGTGTAGACATCCCTGTGTCCGCATCCCTGACACAACTGTGGAGGTCTCCCTGCCATGTTCTTGGCAGGTTCGAACACTGGTCCTGCTGGCTTGCCAAGGGCTACAGCCACACTGTCTGGTGTCAGCTCACCTGTTCGGGGCAAGACTCCTGTCAGTCGTCCCTTGATTGGGTAACCGGCTCCGAGAATTCCTGCGACGAGTTCCTCTACTACGGGTTGTCCGTCCTCAACGATCAGGATAGAGTCGCTTCTGCTTGCCAGTTCACGTATCTTGTCTACTGGCAACGGGTATTGGGACAGTTTCAATATCTCATGTTCTGAATCATCACCTGCGAGTGCTTCCATCACGTAGTTGTATGCGATGCCACAGGCAATGATGCCCATCTTTTCTCCTTTATTTGTGCCTTGCAAACGGTTGTATATGGACTCCTCGGATGCCTTGACCATGGTTGGTTGCTTGCCGATGAGTTCTAGGTATTTCCTCCGTGCGATTCCAGGTAGCAGAACCCACTGGTCGGTCGATAGGTTCAGTGGATTCTCATTACTTGCCTCTCCCACTTCCACTGCCGCGCGTGAGTGTGCGAGTCGTGTCACGAGTCTCATCATTACTGGTACTCTCAAGTCTTCCGACATCTTGAACGCTGTGCCTATCATGTCGTATGCCTCTTGCTGGTTGCTTGGCTCGAATACCGGCACCATGGCAAACTTGGCGTAGAAACGGCTGTCCTGCTCGTTCTGACTTGAGTGCATCGAAGGGTCATCGGCTGCAAGCACCACCAGACCTCCGTTAGCTCCTGTCAGCGCACTGTTGACAAAAGCGTCAGCGCAAACGTTCATGCCCACATGCTTCATGCATACCAATGCCCGTTTCCCAGCATAACTCATGCCCAGTGCCGCCTCCATGGCAGTCTTTTCGTTTGTACACCATCTGCTGTGTACGCCTCTGGCACGTGCCACAGGCGAGTTCTGAATAAACTCGGTGATTTCTGTGCTTGGAGTGCCAGGATAGGCGTATACTCCACTCAGCCCTGCGTTGATCGCTCCCAGCGCAATGGCTTCGTCACCTAGTAATAGTTTCTTTTCCATTATATTAGTTAATGTGTTGTTTGTTGCGTCAAAAACGCCCTGTTTGAGCGTAATTGGCGACAAAGATATGGAAAAGGTCGCACTTATGCAACAATACTTGGGTCTTAACGGTAAAATAGATGTGGCAATGGCTTGTAACGCCCTCTTTTTGTAGACAGACAAGACAATATGAAGGCGTGAAAGAGATGGATTGTCAGTTGCTGCGCTCCGAAGGCGTTGGTGTTGGTGTCATCGGCATCAATAATGACCTTTTTCTGTGCTTTGAATTATTCAGACTAAAAATATTTTATGCCTTTGCAGTGACATCAAACATACAGAGATATAACACTCTAAAGTTTCCCACACCTAAAAAAGCACCGTAAAAATAACAGTTCCTCGAAAAAATGTTGTAACTTTGTAAGTGCAAAAAACATAGTATCAACATTTTAAGAAGAAACTGTTATGAATGCAAAATTACACAATTTAGCCGAATTATCCAAACTTTTAGAGGACAAAGATGCCGTCTCTCGTGAATTGTTGTCCCTAAGCGGAAAATTCCAGCTGGGACGCATAGCAAGAGAGGCAGGTATCAAGAAGGAAAAGGGGGTTCCCTATAGTATGCTCTTGGTTTATCTCCTGCTCATCAGAATATGCAAGATAAGCGTGTTCCGCTTCTACAAGGCCGGCTTCTTTGGTTTGTTGGACAACACCATTGGAAAGAATTGCTTTTACCGTTTCATCATGATATAATGTGCCTGAAATTTTGGTAGTTCTGATATGGGCTGTGAACACCCAGGAAAATGGCACTCGGGTGAATGGATCATTTCACTCGAGTGGATCGATCGTTTCACTCGAGTGAAATAAAAGGGGGGCTTAGGGGCTTCTCAGCCACTTTCTCCTAAT
>CAVFVJ010000014.1:0-6129 GCA_963626085.1 Alistipes ihumii
GACAAGACAGAGGATGAGCTTGTCACTCTTTACGACAAGTGGCTGTATGTGTTGAAGAACCTGTCCCGTCTGGACAAACGCCCGGCAGCGTTGAAGGAAAAAATATTTTCCCGCCTTTTTGAGGAGGCAGAGATAGCCAAGTTTACAAAGGCGGAGTTGCATGAATATGAAGACAGCCTCAAGGCCTATCGCGATATCAAGAACTCTCTAGACACAGCCTTGGAACAAGGTTATGAAAAGGGTTGCGCTGAAGGCCGGGAGATAGGTCGTGCAGAAGGCCGTGCAGAAGGTCGTGCAGAAGGCGTTATGAGTATTGCGAAAAAGATGTTGCAGTCAGGTATGCCCATAGGTACGATAGTGGACATGACAGGTATGGCAGAGGAGGAAATAGAGAGCCTACGATAATTTCTGGATTTGTCTTAGGAAAGTGGTCACTGGAACATGTTCTTGGCCTTGCGTTAAAATAATGAAAGATGTTTGGCTGTGCTGGAGGAAAAATGTATCTTTGCATATCGAATAGCATTTTTAAACGTTTAAAAGGATAAGACAAGTATGGAACAGATATTGGTTACGGTTGACAAAAACCAACCTTTGCAGAATATTCGTAAGGCTATCAATATGTTGCGTGGCGTGGTTTCTACTACGGTCATGAAGGAACCGATTTTGACCAAGACGCAAAAGCAGCAAGCTTATGTCAAGGAGAGTCTGACCAGGGCTTTGCAGGAAGTGAAACTAGCCAGACTGGAGGGACGAAAACTGCAAAGTATCGATGACTTCTTGAAAGAACTTGATGAGGGAGATTGATATGGAGGTAAATATAGAACTTGGTCCTGAGTTCAAAAGGCAGTTCAAGCGTTTGGCGAAGAAATATCATTCGCTGAGGCAGGATATAGCTTCTTGGAAACAGGAAATCCAAGAGAATCCTCTTGTCGGTGATGACCTCGGCGGTGGTGTTCGTAAGATAAGGATGGCTATCGCTGACAAGGGTAAAGGTAAAAGCGGTGGAGCACGCATCCTTACTCTTAATGTAATGGTGAGTGAAGATGGCATGAATGTAACGCTTCTCACTATTTATGACAAGGGAGAAATCTCCAATGTCAAGGATGAGTTTATAGAGTTCTTGATTAAGAACTTATAGGCAAGGAATAATACCAACCTGCGAATTGTCCCGTAGCCACTTCTTCACGTCGAGATTCGTTTTATCCGTGTTCGAACCCAAATCTGTGTTCTCTGTGAGATCTGTGGGAGCTAAAAACCATCCGCGTTATCCGTGTTCGAACCCAAAATTATTCGTGTTATAGGCTTTCACTTCGTCCGCCGAACGTTGTTTCGTTAAATCCGTGTTCGAAAAAATCTGTGTTCTCTGTGAGATCTGTGGGAGAATTTAAATCAGTGTTATTGTAATGTCCGAAAATCTGAAGTCAAAAACGCAGAAGGGACTGGTATGGAGTTTCGTGGAGCGGTTCGCCACCCAAGGCGTGCAGTTCCTCTTCGGCATCATACTGGCTCGTCTGCTTTCGCCAGACGACTATGGCATCATTGCTATGCCGCTTGTGTTCCTGTCAGTAGCCCAGTGTTTCATCGACAGTGGTTTCTCCACTGCACTGATACGCAAGCCAGACTTGACGGAGGACGACCTCTCCACAGCTTTCTATTTCAACATAGGTGTCGGTGTGGTTTGTTACCTCGCACTGTTCTTCACCTCACCATTGATAGCTGACTTCTACGATACCCCCATACTTGCCGACCTACTGAAGGTGACGGCACTGGCAACGCTCTTCAATCCGCTGTGCGCTGTGCAGCAGGCACTGCTCACCCGTAAGATAGACTTCAGAACCCAGGCTGTCGTGTCCTTGTCTGGTGCGGTCGTGAGTGGTGTGGTCGGACTGGCGATGGCGTACAACGGCTTTGGTGTGTGGTCGCTGGTGTGCCAGCAGGTAGGTGGTTATTTGATACGTACCGTTCTTCTGTGGGTGCTCGGACAGTGGAAACCCAAACGCAGATGGTCTTGGGACTCGTTTCGTTATCTCTGGGGTTTCGGCAGCAAGATGCTGTGTTCGGGTTTGCTCGACACTACTTATAACAATATATACCCGATTGTCATCGGTAAGTTCTTTAGTGCCAATGACCTCGGTAACTATACTCGCTCCCAACAGTTCGCCTCTCTCCCGTCGAGCAACGTGACCGGGGTACTACAGAGGGTCACGTTCCCTGTGCTGAGTAGCATACAGAATGAGGACGAACGTCTGGCACGCAACTACCGTAAGATTCTCAAACTCTCGGCATTCATCATCTTCCCGATGATGTTGCTGTTGTCAGCCGTGGCTGACCCTCTCGTGCGTGTGTTGCTCACGGACAAGTGGGAGGGCTGCATCATCCTGCTGCAGATAATGTGTTTCAGCATGATGTGGTATCCCATTCACGCCATCAACCTCAACCTGCTTACGGTGAAGGGTCGCTCTGACCTCTTCTTCCGTCTTGAGATATTCAAGAAAGTGATGGGTGTGTGTGTCATGTGTGTGACCATCCCTCACGGCATCATCTGGATGGTGAGCGGAGGTATTGTCAGTTCCATGATAGCACTCATCATCAATACCTATTACACTGGCAAACTGATTCATGTGGGCTACCTAAAGCAGATGGGTGACCTCATGCCTATATTCCTCACGTCGTTTGTCATGTGGTTACTGGCGCATGCCGCCATGTGGCTCTCATCCGACATGTACGTACAACTGGCACTCGGCATCGTCACAGGTATTCTCGTTTATCTCATATGTGCGCACCTCTTCCTCCGCAGTGAGTGGGAGGACGCTGTGAGCATGATACCTGTGCGGTTCAGACGCAAACAATAAAAATACATATAGTTCAATGGACAATGAATTGATAACAGTGACGTCTCCGTTACTGCCCAGCCTTGATGACTTCCATGCTGAGTTACGGAAGATATGGGACAGCAAGTGGATTACGAACAACGGTAGTTACCACAAGCAACTGGAAAAGGAACTGGCGGCTTACCTCAAGGTGCCGTACATCAGTCTCTTTACCAACGGCACCCTGCCGCTCCTGACAGCCTTGCAGGCTCTCCGCATAACTGGTGAGGTCATCACCACTCCGTACAGTTTCGTGGCTACAACCCACAGCATTTGGTGGAACGGCTGCCAGCCAGTGTTCGTGGACATCGATCCAGCTACTGGCAATATCGACCCGTCGAAGATCGAGGCTGCCATTACTCCCAAGACCACTGCCATCATGCCAGTGCATGTCTATGGCAAGCCGTGTGACACGAAGTCTATTCAGGACATTGCCGACAAGTACGGACTGAAGGTCATCTACGATGCTGCCCATGCCTTCGGTGTGGAAGTGAACGGTGAGAGCATCCTCAATGCGGGCGACATAAGCACTCTGAGTTTCCATGCCACGAAGGTGTACAACACCATCGAGGGCGGTGCTATGGTGATGCACGATGAGACAACCAAGAAACGCATCGACTACCTGAAGAACTTCGGTTTTGCTGGGGAGACCACGGTCGTTGGACCAGGCATCAACAGCAAGATGGACGAGATGCGCAGTGCATACGGCTTGCTCAACCTGCGTCAGGTGGATGCCGCCATCGAGGCACGCCACCATGCGGCAAACAAATACCGTGAGGCTTTGTGTGATGTGGATGGCATCACGTTCTTCGACGACATGCCAGGCGTGAAGCACAACTACAGTTACTTCCCCGTCTTTGTCGATGCCGACAAATACTGCATGACGCGTGACGAACTCTATCTGAAGATGAAGTCGCGCAACGTACTCGGCCGCCGTTATTTCTATCCACTCATCAGCGAGTTCTCGACCTATCGTGGACTGGAGAGTGCAACTCCCGAGAACCTGCCAAACGCTCACAAAATGGCAAACTCTGTCATTTGTCTGCCCATGCACCATGCTTTGAGCGAGAACGACATATCACGTGTTCTGGATTGTATAGTGAAGTGAAATAGTGGACGACGTGTCCCACGTCGCATGAATAACATAGAGTTTATGAAACAAAAAAAACTGATGCTTCTTGGAGGCATCCGATACCTTCTGCCTGTGATTAAGGCTGCCCATGAACAAGGCTATTATGTGATTACGGCAGATTACATCCCTGACAATATAGCCCACAAGTACTCCGACGAGTATGTGAACGTTAGTATCACCGATAAGGAAGAGGTCTTGCGTGTAGCACGTGAAAAACAAATTGACGGCATCATGTCGTTTGGTGTCGACCCTGGCGTTGTGGCTGCTTCCTACGTGCAGAACAAGATGAACCTTCCGTCATTCGGCCCTTTCGAGTCGGTGGAGATACTTCAGAACAAGGACAAGTTCCGTGCTTTTTTGAAGGCCAACGGCTTCAACGTGCCATGGGCGAAAGGTTATGCGTCAATGGACGAGGCGTTGAGCGACTTGTCGTGGTTTGCTTACCCTTGTATTGTCAAGCCTACTGATTCTGCCGGGTCAAAGGGTGTGACCAGGGTAGACAAGGCTGCGGATATGGACAAGGCACTGCGACATGCGTTCGACCACTCGCTGTCTCATCATGTAATAGTAGAGGAGTTCATAGAGAAGGCTGGCTGTTCGTCAGACTCCGACTGCTTCTCGCTTGACGGAGACCTGAAGGTCATCACGTTCTCAGCACAGCGTTTCGATGAAAATGCGGCTGGGGCGTTCGTTCCAGCCGCATTTTCATGGCCATCGTCCATGAATATGCGGCAAGAAGCAGAGCTTGCCTCTGAACTCCAGCGACTTGTCACTCTGCTGCACATGCGTACGTCCATATATAATATAGAGACACGTGTGGGCAAAAACGGTAAGACGTATATTATGGAGGTGTCGCCTCGTGGCGGTGGCAACCGTCTGGCGGAGATGATGCGTTATGCCTCTGGCACAGACATGATAACTGCATGTACCCGTGCAGCTGTGGGTGACCCAGTGGGAGATATCTCGCAGAAGCCGCTCAACGGACATTGGGCTGAGGTTATCCTCCATGCCGGTGGGACTGGTCTGTTCGACAGGCTGGATGTGGCTGATGAGATGAAGCCTTTCGTAGTGGAGACCGATCTGTGGGTTGACAAGGACGATAGGGTAGAGCCGTTCGATGGTGCCAACCAGGCAATTGGTGCGCTGGTACTCCGATTCACTTCGTCCGAGGACTTGGAAATGGCAATGGCAGACATCTCCTCATGGTGCAAGGTTGTATGTCAGCCACTTAAAAATACCCCCCCCTATAAGGTAGTCAGGCTTACGCTTAGTCCTCTTGATGATGTTCAACTTCAAGCAGCATAAGGAGGACGGCAATGGGACAGAAGAAGATACTTTTGCTTGGCGGTTCTGCACAACAGGTGGTGGCGATAAGGACTGCAAAGGAGTTGGGGTATTACACGGTGTTGTGTGATTACCTACCTGACAATCCGGGACAGTATGAGGCTGACAAGTATTACAATGCGAGTACAACAGATGTAGAGGCGCTATACAGGATTGCCAAGGATGAACGGGTGGACGGAATCCTTGCCTATGCATCCGATCCTGCTGCTCTTCCTGCCGCTATCGTGGCAGAGCGGTTGGGACTCCCTACCAATCCAGCTGATAGCGTTGAGGTGCTCGGACTGAAATACCCATGGCGACAGTTCCTGCAACGCAATGGCTTCGCCTGCCCTAAGTTCTACAGTTTCCATCCTGATACACCAGTTGACGACATCAAGGAAGGGACACGTGACTTCACGTTCCCGGTAGTGGTGAAACCAACTGACTCGTCTGGCAGCAAGGGTGTCACCATGCTGGAGAGTTGGGACGGATTGGACAAGGCGATTGCTTGGGCTGACTCTTACTCGCGCAACAAACTAATTCTGATAGAGGAGTACATACAGAGGGGTTTCCCGTCGGTCATCGGTGGCGACATCTTCGTGTGGGATGGCAGGATTGTCCTCTATGGAGAGATGGAATGTCTCAGAGATACCGTTAAAAGTCCGTTAGTGCCCATAGGGGAAAAAAAGCCCCTGGGGGTAAATCCCCTACAGGAGGCAGAGATTCATCGTGAATTACAGCGTGTTGTTGATGCACTAGATGTCCGTTTCGGTGAACTGAATATAGAAATTATCCTTGACAGGG
>CAVFVJ010000015.1:0-144638 GCA_963626085.1 Alistipes ihumii
CACTGCAAAGGTATGGATTTAATTTGAATGCAACAAATTATAGCTTAAAAAAAATTACATTAAACGATGGGGATTATACCTGAATATGCGTTAAAATGACACAGAGAACACAGATTTTTTTCGAACACGAATAACACGGAAGACACGGATGTTTTTTAGCTCCCACAGATGACACAGAGAGCACAGATTTTTTTCGAACACGGATAATACGGATATCTTTGTCTCCCACAGAGAACACAGAACTTTTATTTTGTTCGAACACGGATGACACGGATGATACGGATATTCAGGATGTGACGTGAGACACGTCACCTACTATTAAAGGGGATGCACTAATGAAAGTACATCCCCTTTAATAGTGGGACAATCCCGAGGGTCTGTGCGCCACAGTTAGACGGGCGCACGACACTGGTTGTATTATCCGAAGTTATCGAATGAAATCATGTCATCCTCAACACCAAGACTCTTCAACAAATCGAGTACAGTCTTGGACATCATTGGAGGTCCGCAGAGGTAGTACTCACAATCCTCAGGAGCCTCATGAGCCTTGAGGTAAGTGTCACCAAGCACATTGGCGATGAATCCTGGAGTGTACTTGACACCGAGCTTGTCAGCCTTCGGGTCAGGACGGTCAAGAGCCAGATGCATGTGGAAGTTTGGATACTCCTTCTCCAGTTCAAGGAAGTCTTCGAGGAAGAATACCTCGTCGATGCCACGGGCACCATAGAAGTAATGCATCTCACGGTCTGTGACATGGAGAGTCTTGAGCATGTGCATGATCTGAGCGCGCAGAGGAGCCATACCGGCACCACCACCGACCCATATCATCTCACGTCCCGTACCATAGTGAGGATGGAACTCACCGTAAGGACCAGACATAATCACCTTGTCACCCGGTTTGAGAGAGAAGATATATGTTGAGGCTATACCGCAAGGTACGTCCTGGAATCCAGGTCCCTGCTCCTTTGGCTTGAACGGAGGAGTGGCGATACGCACGGTAAGAGTGATGATGTCACCCTCGTCCGGATAGTTCGCCATAGAGTAAGCACGGATAGTCGGAGTGTCGTTCTTCTGCTTCAAGCCGAACAGACCGAACTTCTGCCATGTTGGAGTATAGAGGTCACCGATGAGCGACTTATCGAAGTCACGGTCGTAGTCGATGTCATACTCTGGAATACGTATCTGTGCATATGAACCCGGCTCGAAGTCCATGTGTTCGCCAGGAGGCAGAGCCACCTTGAACTCCTTAATGAACGAAGCCACGTTCTTGTTGCCGATAACCGTGCACTCCCATTCCTTGACACCGAGCACAGACTCAGGCACCTTGATGGCGAGGTCGCCCTTGACCTTAGCCTGGCATCCCAGTCTGTAGCCCTCCTTTATCTGCTTACGGGTGAAGTGTCCCTTCTCAGAGTCGAGAATCTCTCCTCCTCCCTCAACAATCTGGCACTTGCACTGTCCGCAAGAGCCCTTACCACCACACGCAGAGGGGAGATACACATTGTTCTCCGCCATGGTGGACAGCAGACTTGAGCCTTGGTCGACAGACAGTTTTGTCTTCCCGTTGATGGTGACAGTAACCTTACCACTTGGTGAAAGGTACTTCTTGGCAACGAGCAGTATGATAACCAGTACGAGTACGATTATCAAGAACACCCCGATGCTGTATAAAATAAATGTAATATCCATGTGATATGTCCTTTCTTTTAGAGTTTAAGACCTGAGAAACACATAAACGCCATAGCCATCAGGCCCACCGTGATGAATGTGATGCCAAGTCCCTGAAGTGGTTTTGGTACATCAGAGTAAGCCATCTTCTCACGGATAGCCGCAAGACAGACGATTGCCATAGTCCATCCCAAACCAGAGCCGAGGGCATATGCGATACAGTCGCCTACCCCACCGATAGCCTGAGTGGATGTAGCTGGGTCGAGGAGGATACGCTGTTGCATGAACAGAGACGCACCCATGATGGCACAGTTCACAGCAATCAACGGAAGGAATATACCCAGAGCAGAATAGAGAGATGGAGAGAAACGCTCCACAACCATCTCCACCAGTTGGGTTATACCTGCGATGACCGCAATGAAAAGTATGAACGCCAGGAATGTCAGGTCGACACCATCAGCCAATGCCCCATCGGCAAGCACCTTAGTCTGGAGCAAGTAGTCTACAGGTACTGTGATGAGCAACACGAAAGTCACTGCCACACCCAGTCCGAGAGAAGTCTTCACTGTCTTGGATACAGCGATGTAAGAGCACATACCCAAGAAGAATGCAAAAATCATGTTGTCCACGAAGATTGAGCGGACAAACAAACTAATGAAATGTTCCATATTATCTTTCTTTTACAGGTATGTCATTACTTCTTTTCCTTGTTTATTGCACGGTGAGCCCAGATGAAGCAAGCCAGCAGGATAAGAGCCATTGCAGGCATGGTCATCATACCGTTGTTGAGGTACAGGCCTCCGTTCTCCATGTAAGCAGACTGCGGAATGACAGTGAATCCGAGCACAGAGCCGAATCCAAGGATCTCACGCACGAAGCCCACGATGACGAGTACGAAAGCATAACCCAGTCCGTTGCCCAGACCATCGAGGAAACTCTCCCACGGACCGTTCTGCATGGCGAAAGCCTCCAGACGACCCATGAGGATACAGTTCGTGATGATCAGTCCGACGTACACGCTGAGCTGCACGCTCACGTCATAGACGTACGCCTTCAGGATGTTGCTCACGATAGTCACGAGAGCAGCAACAACCACCAGTTGCACGATGATACGTATACGGTTAGGGATTGTCTTGCGGATCAATGATATAATCACATTTGAGAACGCAGTGATAACCGCAACAGACAGACCCATCACGATAGCCGGCTTGAGTTGTGAAGTGACAGCCAGAGCCGAACAGATACCAAGCACCTGCACAGCTATCGGATTGTCCTTATTCAGTGGGCCAGTGAAAACGGCACCATTCTCTTTTGAAAATAAACTCATATTTTAGTTCTCCTCTTCTATTGGTTGGTCAACTGTATTTACATCTTCTAAATTCTGGTACTCCTCGACAGTTGGGACTTGTGCGTCAGCCTTGGCAGTTCCAGAGAGAATCTTGGCATACTTCTTGAAACCCTCCACAATCATACCATGGACACCGTTACATGTGAGTGTCGCACCTGTGATAGCATCTACGAAGTAGTCTGCAGGGAGTCCAGCCGGAGCCTTGCCCTGTTTGTAGACACCGAGGCACTCCTCACCGTTGTCATCGTAGATCTTCTTACCCACGAACTTATCCTGGAACGCCTGCTCCTTGATACGGTCTCCAAGACCAGCGGTCTCAGACTCATGGTTGAAGAAACACCCATAGACAGTCTGTCCGTCCTCGTTCACTGCCACATAACCCCAGAGTCCGCCCCAGAGTCCGGCACCCTTAACAGGTATGACAGTCTTCTTCTGTCCGTCAATCTCAGCCACGAGGTACGGAGTCTCGTCCGCCCCTACATTCTTTGCATTGAAGAACGGGTCGGCAGCATCCTCGACATTCACACCCTCCTTAATAACATCCTTGTACTTGGCGTCGATATCCTCATCCAGCACGTCACGTATATTCAGTGCCGCCAAGATCTGCGACTTAGTGTCACGCTTCTCGTTCTTGTCCTGAGTCTCCTTCAGAGAAGAAGCCACGAACGCTAGAAGGAACGCAACGATAATAACCAGTACTATTGAATACACAATTGTGTATGTGTTGCTGTTTGTATTTATTTTTGCCATTGTTCAGTTCCTCCTTATTATTTATTAGCGGCACGCTTGGCGCGCTTTGAAATGTTACTTGAAACAAAGCAATAGTCAATCAGCGGTGCGAACACGTTCATGAGAAGTATCGCAAGCATCATGCCCTCCGGGTAGCCCGGGTTGTAGAGACGGATGATGATTGTCATTGCACCGATGAGCAGGCCGAATATCCACTTACCCCCTTCAGTACGACAGCTGGTAACAGGGTCGGTAGCCATGAACACGGCACCGAACGCGAAGCCTCCGACAGTGAGGTGCTCCCACCACTGGAAGTTGAGAGTCTCAGCGTCACCATTGCCCATCAGGTAAGCCATGATGGCACCACCTGCGAATACAGACACAATAATCTTCCAACTTGCTATGCCAGCCCAGATGAGGATAGCAGCACCGATGAGGATGGCAATGAACGAAGTCTCACCCACAGAACCCGGGATGGTTCCGATGATGGTGTCCATAGCACTGTAAGAGACCTGCTCGCCCGCAGCCAACTGTCCGAGCGGAGTAGCACAACTATATCCGTCGATAGTACCGTTGATACAGTCCATATAGTTCTCATTCACCCACACCTTGTCGCCTGACATCATCGCAGGATAAGCGAAGAAAAGGAAGGCGCGCGTCACTAGAGCAGGGTTGAATATGTTCATACCCGTTCCTCCGAACACCTCCTTGGCAAATATCACAGCGAAAGCCGTAGCGATGGCGAGAATCCAAAGCGGACAGTTCACAGGCACGATCATCGGGATAAGGATACCTGTAACGAAGAAACCTTCGTGAACCTCCTCCTTCTTCCACTGAGCCACAGCCACCTCGATGCCGAGACCCACCACGTAGGACACGACAATCTTCGGGAGTATGGTAGCCAGTCCATAGAGAAAGTCACACCATACGCAACTGTCAGTAGCGCCAATGGCGATGCTGTGCTGATAACCTATGTTGTACATTCCAAATAGGAGTGCAGGAAGGAGTGCGATTACTACAAAGAAAATGGAACGTTTGGAGTCGATGGCGTCATGAATCTGCGCACCATGAACCTTGGCAGTCTCACTCGGCACGTAGAAGAAAGTCTCCGCAGCCTCGAAGAGTGAGCCAAACGCACTTAGCTTACCTCCTTCTGAGAAGGTAGGCTTCATCTTATCTAATATATTCTTTATAAATGCCATAGTGCTTATGCGTTTTCTTTACGCAGCATGTCGAGTCCTTCTCTGACAATGCGCTGAAGTTCTACTTTACTACTGTCTACGAACTCTGCAACGGCAAAATCCTCTGGTGCCACCTCATAGATGCCGAGAGCCTCCATGCGGTCGATGTCACCTGCAATGATTGCCTTGACCAGCTGTTCCGGATAGATGTCCATAGGGAACACAGAGTCGTATTCGCCGCTGAAGATCATGTGGCGATGTCCGCCCTTGATACGTGCATCGAGAGTGTACTCCTTGTTCTTCGGCATCAGCCAAGAGAAGTAAGAGCGGCTCACTGAAAACTCATTCAGTCGCGGTGCTATCCATCCGAACAACTCATGCACGTCATCACCCTCAGGGATGACAGTCACCTCTGTGGAGTGTGCGCCAAGGAAAGCCTGGCATGATGATTTCGTACCAGTGAGCGGATTGCCGTCAATGACACGCACCTTCTTGTCGCCCTTCACATTGCCTTCCAGAATATCACCGATACGAGCACCCACCAAAGCCTTCACATACTTAGGAGCTTTTACCTCACTGCCAGCTACAGCCAGAGTACGTGTGAGATCGAGTTTTCCGTCTTTGAACAGACGCCCCACGAAGAGTACCTCCTCAGCACCCAAAGTCCAAACCACCTCACCCTTATTGACAGGAGAGATGTGGTTGATTTGAACACCCACATTACCAGCAGGACACTTACCCTTGAAGACAGTCACCTCTGCATTCTTTGTGTTCTCAAGTACGCTTCCCGGTTTCACTCCGAGGTACACCTTGGCAATCTTTGAGAGAGCATCAATACCAGTCTGGAAGTCCTCCCGCTGATCCTTCACTACAAACTCGAAGTCAGCCGCCAGTGGCATGTCAGAGAAGCCAGACACGAAGATTGCCTTAGGGGTTTCCTCTGGGTT
The DNA here is from genome assembly GCA_963626085.1 of Alistipes ihumii. GTDB lineage: Bacteria > Bacteroidota > Bacteroidia > Bacteroidales > Bacteroidaceae > Colivivens. The sequence goes on from CAVFVJ010000015.1 coordinate 5,874, forward strand.
GGCAACCACAGCGTAGGGACGCTGGAGGAAGTAGCCAAAGAGACCACTGCCAAGCAGTTCGTCCAACACCTTCTTGCCGTCAGAAGGAACACCCTTACCAAACTCCGCATAGGTCTGTTGGGCATCGGGTTCGACTTGAATGCTTAAAACCTTGCGAAAATCGCCCCTCTCTACCAGTGTAACCTTACCACTGACAGGAGAAGCGAACTTCACTTCCGGATGCAGTTTGTCGACAAACAACGCATCACCAGCCTTGACGACATCACCTTCCTTCACAACCACCTTTGGTTTGACACCCACAAAAGCGTCAGGAACCAGTCCGTAGACCTTTGACGCCTTAGCAGAAGTAACCTCAGTTGCTGCTTTTCCGGAAAGATTAATCTCCAGACCTTTGCATAATTTAATTACATTCGCCATAGAATTGTGTTAACTAATTTATTTTGTTTAATCTGTCACTTCTAAAAAACACGCAAAGATACTATTAAATCCGTAAACGGCAACGTAAGAGGGGGTATTTTTTGTATCACGACACCTTAAATATATGCATATAGAAGGCGTCATGTGCTGGAATTGCAACCTAGGCTTAATAACCCTACCCTATTTCCAATCCCGAATTGAGTGGATAATTGACAATAGATAATGCCCCAGCCCTGTTAGAGAACAGAGTTACATCTATCACCATCCGCTCAACTACAGGTTTTGTATATTGCCATTACGCAAAAGGCGGAAACTTGAACACCTATATCAAAAACAAAGTTTTCCGTTTCACAAAATGAAGTTGTTTACACTCAATCATTTATACATATGTAAAGACGTAAAAGTTATCCGGAAAGGAAAACCTACAAAATATTTTTATCCAAAAATGTTTGCACGTAAAATACATTTTGCATAACTTTGCCACTCGAAAACAATGGGTCAAATTAGTACACATTATAACTAACAGAATAACTACATATGATACAGACAGTAAGGAAACGCGACGGACGTATTGTTGGTTTCAATGAAGAGAAAATCAAGGCAGCCATAAGGAAAGCCATGTTGACCACCGAAAAGGGTGAAGACGAAGCACTCCTACAGCGAATCACTGACAAGATTGCAATGCAGGGCAAGGAACAGATGAGTGTTGAGGACATTCAAGACATGGTGGAACTCGAACTCATGAAGAGTCCGCGTAAGGAAGTGGCGAAGAAATACATATCCTACCGCGACAAGCGCAACATTGCACGACAGGCAAAGACACGCGACATATTCCTCGAAATCATAGAAGCGAAGAGCAACGATGTGACCCGAGAGAATGCCAACATGAACGCTGACTCACCTGCAGGAATGATGATGAAGTTCGCGAGTGAGAGTACCAAACCGTTCGTGGATGACTATCTCCTTTCCGAAGACGTGAGAGAAGCAGTGAAGAAGAACTACCTGCATATACACGACAAGGACTATTATCCAACCAAGTCGCTCACCTGCGTGCAGCACCCTCTCAACCGTATCCTCACCGAAGGCTTCAGTGCCGGTCACGGAGAAAGCCGTCCCGCCAAGCGTATCGAGACAGCCAGTGTCATCGCCTGCATATCACTGGAGACAGCGCAGAACGAGATGCACGGAGGTCAGGCCATCCCTGCATTCGACTTCTACATGGCACCCTATGTGCGCGCATCCTATATAGAAGAAGTAAAGAACGTGGAGCAGATGAGCGGTATGGATCTGCAAGAACTCTACAATGCCCCTATCAAAGACTACGTGTCGATGGATCTCACAGGACTGAGCGGTAAGGAGCGTGCCAAGCAACATGCCATAAACAGGACAGTGTCGCGTGTACACCAGGCGATGGAGGCCTTCATCCACAACATGAACACCATACACTCACGCGGAGGCAATCAAGTGGTGTTCAGTAGCATCAACTACGGAACAGACACATCAGCCGAAGGTCGCTGCGTGATGAGGGAACTGCTCACCTCCACTTACAGAGGAGTAGGCAATGGATCGACCGCCATCTTCCCCATACAGATATGGAAGAAGAAGAGAGGAGTGAGCTACCTGCCCGATGACCCCAACTACGATCTCTACAGTCTGGCATGTAAAGTCACCGCGCGCCGTTTCTTCCCCAATTTCGTCAACCTCGACGCCACATACAACTACCATGAGAAGTGGGACGCCAACGATCCAGAGCGTTACAAGTACGAGATAGCCACTATGGGATGCCGTACACGTGTATTCGAAAATCGTTTCGGAGACAAGACAAGCATAGGACGCGGAAACCTGTCCTTCTCCACCATCAACATAGTGAAACTCGCAATCGAATGCATGTCAGTAGAGAACTACGACGACAGGATCAACGCCTTTTTTGCAAAACTCGACCACATGCTCGAACTGACAGCCAAGCAGCTTCATGAGCGGTTCCTTTTCCAAAAGACAGCGTATGCCAAGCAGTTCCAGTTGCTCATGTCCAAACTATGGATTGGAGCAGAAAGTCTGCAGCCGAACGACACCATAGAAAGCGTCATCAATCAAGGCACACTGGGTATTGGATTCATAGGACTCGCAGAGTGTCTTATTGCCCTCACGGGCCACCATCACGGAGAAGACCCGAAGAGTCAGGAACTCGGACTACGCATCGTAAGATACATGTACGACTGTGCCAATCAGTTCAGCGAAAGGTATCAGCACAACTACTCCATCCTTGCCACACCGGCAGAAGGACTGTCCGGTCGCTTCACTAAATACGACAGAAAGGAGTTTGGCATCATCAATGGTGTGACAGACAAGGAATACTACACCAACTCCAACCACGTGCCAGTGTATTACCACTGTAGTCCACGTCACAAAGCCGAGATAGAAGCCCCGTACCATGAACTCACGAGAGGCGGACACATCTTCTACGTAGAGATTGACGGAGACGCCACACACAACCCAGCAGCGATAATGAACATAGTAGACCTCATGGACCGCTACAACATCGGCTACTGCTCAGTGAACCACAACCGCAACCACTGCATGGACTGCGGCTACGAAGATGCCACTGAAGGACTGACCGTATGTCCACAGTGCGGAGGCACACATATAGATACCCTCCAGCGTATCACAGGCTATTTGGTAGGTACGACAGACAGGTGGAACTCAGGTAAACTGGCAGAACTTCGCGACCGAGTAGTACACAAGTGATATGCTGTCAGTAATCGACATATCAGAAGGCACATCCGTTGACGGACCAGGCCTGCGGACATCCATCTATTTCGCAGGCTGCGTCCATCAGTGTCCTGGTTGCCACAACCCACAGACATGGGACATCAACCAAGGGAAGCCCACCAGCATCGATGACTTGCTGGAAGTGATAAAGTACAACGAGTTCCCGGTCACGTTCTCTGGTGGCGACCCCTTCTTCCAAGCGACTGAAGTGGCAGAACTGGCAAGGCGTATAAAGCAAGAGCTCAACCTCAACATATGGTGCTACACAGGATATTTGTGGGAAAACCTGTTGAAGCATGAGGAGTTCATGCCCTTACTCCAAAACATAGACGTGCTCGTGGACGGACCATTTATCCAGGCACGCCGAGACATATCACTGCTCTTCCGGGGAAGCGGCAACCAACGGATTATAGACGTGCAGGAATCACTCAGAAAAAACGAGATTGTAGCAGCCAGATGGTGAATCTTCGGAAAGAATTCACTACCTTTGCACAAAATCAACAGGAATGAACATCAGATCTGCAGAATTCAAGATAAGTAGCCCACGAGTGGAGATGTGCCCTGACAGCAACCTCCCCGAATATGCGTTTATCGGAAGGTCGAACGTCGGCAAGTCGAGCTTGATAAACATGCTAACCGGACGGAGCAAGTTGGCGATGACATCCAGCACCCCTGGCAAGACAATGCTGATCAACCATTTCATCATCAATGGCTCGTGGTACTTGGTGGACCTCCCCGGATATGGCTTTGCCTTACGCGGCAAGCGTGAGGTGGAGAACCTCAACCGAATGATAAGAGGTTACGTATTACGGAGAGAGCAACTCACCTGCCTTTTCTTGCTAATCGACATACGTCTTGAACCACAGAAGAAAGACCTTGAGTTCATACAATTCCTTGGAGAGAACGCTGTGCCCTTTGCCATTGTCTTCACCAAGGCAGACAAGATCACGAAGAGCAAACAGGCAACCAACGTGCAGGCGTTCATGAATGTCATCTCCGAACAATGGGAAGAACTGCCGCCCTACTTCATTACCAGTGCGTCATCAAGGCATGGAAAGGACAAGTTGTTGGAATACATTGGCTCTATCAACAAAACGCTAAATGTGCAACAAAATAAACAAAGCTGAGTAACGCTCAAACAGATAGACTTCTCCGATTTCCCACACGCCCCCAAGGAATTCAGAAATTCATAGACATGAAAACGATACGAATAAATCCAGAAGACAACGTTGCGGTAGCCATAGAGCCACTGAAACGAGGCGACATAGTGAGAGTGGGAAGTGAGGAAATCCGCTTGACCTCAGACGTGCCAGCCGGACACAAGTTTCTGTTGACAGACCTAAAGACTGGGGAGAACGTCATAAAATACGGTTATCCAATCGGGCATCTGACCGAAGACCACAAGAAAGGAGACTTCATCTGCCATGACAATATAAAAACCAATCTAGAAGGATTGCTTGAGTACACTTACGAGCCTGTCGCCACAACCCAAACAGACGCTCCAGAGAGGGAAGACACCTTCATGGGTTTCAGACGGAAAAACGGAGATGTAGGCATAAGAAACGAACTGTGGATAGTACCGACAGTGGGGTGTGTGAACGGAGTAGTCAACCAGTTGAAGGACATGATGACTGAAGAGATACGTGACCTTGGCGGCAGACAAGACATAAGAGTCGTTGCATACCATCACAACTACGGTTGCAGTCAACTGAGCGGTGACCACGAGAACACACGCAAGATACTACGAGACCTGGTGCTCCACCCCAATGCGGGAGCAGTGTTGGTGGTAGGGCTCGGTTGTGAGAACAACCAACCCGACAAGTTCGAGGAGATGTTGGGCGACTATGACAAAGAACGCATCCGTTTTTTGGTGACACAGAAAGTGCAAGGCGACGAGACAGACGAGGGTCTGAGGATTCTGCGAGAACTATATAATATAATGTGTGACGACAAGCGGACAGAAATACCGATGTCGGAACTTAAGGTCGGGCTGAAGTGCGGAGGCAGCGACGGATTCTCTGGCATTACCGCAAACCCGTTACTAGGAGTGTTCAGCGACTATATAGTCAGTCAGGGAGGAACGACAGTGCTCACCGAAGTACCAGAGATGTTCGGAGCAGAGACCATACTGATGAATCGTTGCCGCAACCGTTCCCTGTTCGACCAGACCGTAAGCCTCATCAATAACTTCAAAGAATATTTCCTCAGTCACGGAGAACCAGTGGGCGAGAACCCCAGTCCAGGAAACAAAGCCGGAGGGATAAGCACACTGGAAGAAAAAGCACTAGGTTGCACACAGAAATGCGGCAAGAGTGCCGTGGAAGGCGTACTGAGCTATGGAGACCGACTGCAAGTGAAGGGACTCAATCTGTTGAGCGCACCAGGCAACGACCTTGTGGCAAGTACCGCACTGGCAGCAGCCGGATGCCATATAGTACTGTTCACCACAGGTAGGGGTACCCCGTTCGGCACCTTCGTTCCAACCATGAAGATAAGCACCAACAGCAGTCTTGCAAAGAACAAACCCACATGGATTGACTTCAACGCAGGCACACTGGTTGAGGGGACATCGATGGATGAACTGGCAGACAAGTTCAGACAAGCAGTGATTGCCATTGCATCAGGTGAACCCACATGGAACGAGAAAAAGAACTATCAGGAAATTGCCATCTTCAAGAATGGAGTAACACTATAACATGTAAGCATAGCACAACATAGACAAATACAATGGACAGAAGTGAAATAAGAGAAGCACTGGAGAAATTCGCATGCAAAAACGGTTTTAGGCATTTCGATATGAAGACCATCATGTTCGACATGGACGGAGTATTGTTCAACTCCATGCCCAATCATGCCAGTTCATGGCATAAAGCGATGGCATTTTTCGGTCTCGACCTGCCAGAAGACGAAGCATACATGCATGAAGGACGCACAGGAGCCTCCACCATCAATATCGTCACACAAAGGCAACTAGGAAGGAGTGCGGACGATGCCGAATGCGAAAAGATATACAAAAAGAAAAGTGAGTTCTTCAACCAATGTCCAGAGGCAAAACGCATGAACGGTGCATTGGAGACTGTGACAGCAGCCAAAGCTGCAGGCATCACACCGACTATTGTCACAGGCTCCGGTACAGCCAGTCTGCTGACACGTATCGAAGAGAACTTCCCCACCCTGTTCCGCAGTGACTGGATGGTGGCAGCCAAGGATGTAAAAATTGGTAAGCCCAACCCCGAGCCATACCTGATGGGCATGCGAAAAGCTGGAGGACTGACTCCACAACAAACGATGGTTGTAGAAAACGCCCCATTGGGAGTACAGGCTGGTGTAGCTGCAGGATGCTTCACCATAGCGGTCAACACAGGTCCCCTACCCGACTCTGCTCTCACAGACCAAGGGGCAGACTTGCTCTTCCATTCGATGACCGAACTCAGTCAGTATATCACAGACATCATCCACATGGCAAACCACTTGGACGAGTAGTCTATAGGTAAAACTCGTGTGTCAAAGCCGAATATGCAGCCGTGTACTTGTTATCGCTGTCACGCAAGACAAGTTCCGACAAATCCGTCTCACCCATATGGTGGCAGAAAGACAGCAGACTCCGTTTGAACGGTTTGCGTTCACTACCCCTCACGTCACATCTGCGAGTCAGGAATAGTCCACTTACCGCTGCCATTCCTATAAAGTCATTGGCTACCGAATACGGAACAATGACAGACAGAGTTCCATCTGTACTTAACAGTCGCGCTGCCCCCTCGATGAGTTGCTGGAACGGAAGTGAGGCAGAGTGCTTGGCAGCGTTCTTCTTGGGGTCTGGACAGAACGTGTCCTCTACATGGAAAGGAGGATTGCTCACAATAAGGTCATAAGAGAACTTGTTTGTCAGTGATGCGAACTGTATGAAATTGCACTGCACCACATCAATTCTTGAACAGAAACATGAAGAAGCCACATTCTCCCTTGCTTGCAACACAGCAGACGCATCGATATCAACTGCTGTTATTTCAGCATCGCCAAACCGTTGTGCAAGCATAAGAGCGATAAGTCCGCTTCCCGTTCCCACATCCAGCACACGCAAATTACACTTGGACATAGCCGGTAGAGTCCATGCGCCCAGCAGGACACCGTCAGTCCCCACTTTCAGTCCGCACTTGTCATGCCACACCTCAAACTGTTTGAATTTGAAAGAACCGTTTCCCATATCGGGAACAAAGTTACGAATAACCGTCAATTGAGAATACTGTTCGAACGATTATTTTTCAGTGTAAGAATTTATTCGTAATTTTGTAGACCGAAACACTTTAAATGAACGAATTTATGAAAGCATTGAACCGACAGACCGCTCCAAAGAGTCAGGCTCCAGAAAGAATCATCCAGTTTGGTGAGGGAAATTTCCTTCGTTGTTTTGTTGATTGGATTATCTACAACATGAACCAAAAGACGGACTTCAACTCCAGTGTAGTTGTGGTGCAACCCATCGAGAGAGGTATGGTAGACAGTCTGAACGGTCAGGACTGTATGTATCACGTAAACCTACAAGGAAGACTCAACGGAGAGGTCGTCAACTCGCTGACACGAATCGATTCGATAAGTCGTGCCCTCAATCCATACACCCAGCACCATGCTTTCATGGCGTTGGCAGACCAACCAGACATGCGTTTCGTCATATCCAACACCACCGAGGCAGGCATTGCTTTCGACCCGTCATGCAGACTGACCGACACGCCAGCCAGTTCCTATCCAGGCAAGCTCACCCAACTGCTGTACCGTCGGTACAAGACCTTCGGAGGTGCAACAGACAAAGGACTCATCATCATGCCGTGTGAACTGATATTCCTCAATGGGCATCATCTGAAAGACTGCATCTATAAATATATAGAACTATGGAAAGAAGACCTTGGCAGTGACCATGACGGCTTCAAATCATGGGTCACCAATTGTTGCTATGTCTGCGCCACGTTGGTTGACCGCATCGTGCCCGGGTTTCCACGTAAAGAAATCAAGCAGATTCAAGAGGAGGTCTGTTATGAAGACAATCTGGTTGTCCAAGGCGAGGCATTCCACCTATGGGTGATTGAAAAGCCAGAAAACATGTCGATAGAGAATCTCAAGGCAGAGTTCCCTGCAGAGAAGGCAGGGCTGAACGTGCTGATTACCGAGTCAGAAAAGCCATACCACGAGAGGAAAGTGACACTGTTGAACGGTCCACACACCGTACTGAGTCCAGTCGCCTATCTCAGTGGCATCGATATCGTACGTGACGCATGCAACGACCCCGTTGTAGGCAAATACATACATAAAGTACAATTCGACGAATTGATGCAGACACTCAACCTACCGATGGACGAACTGCAGAAATTCGCCAGTGACGTACTGGAACGCTTCAATAACCCCTATGTAGACCATCAAGTGACAAGTATCATGCTCAATTCATTCCCGAAGTATGAGACACGCAACCTGCCAGGACTGAAGACCTACCTTGAGCGCAAGGGCACACTGCCACAGGGACTGGTATTCGGACTGGCTGCCATCATCACCTATTACAAAGGCGGCAAGAGAAGCGACGGATCTGGAATAACACCTAATGACAGTCCCGAGATTATGCAACTGCTGCAAGACCTGTGGACAACTGGCGACACCATGAAAGTAGCAGAAGGAGTGCTGGCGTCAGACTTGATATGGCACGAAGACCTCAACATTATTCCAGGACTGACCAAGCTCGTGAAGGACGACCTCGACAAGATACAGCAGTTGGGAATGATTGAAGCCGTCAAGACAATCCTCTGAATAGGAATCAAGTATTCGACCCAATGAAGAGAACCATTACATCAATCCTTTCACTGAGCATCTGCGTTGTCATGACAGCACAGATACCTGTAGACACGACGACCTTTGAGCCTATGTCGTGGCGCGAAGCATACAGACAGACAAAATACGAATGGTTTGTAAGTAGACAGGCAAGAGCTGTAGCCGACAGTATCGTGAAATACCAGTTGCCAAGTGGAGGATGGGCGAAGAACCAAGACTGGGGACTCGGTCCTGACACCGTTTATATGGCTGAATGCATGGAGACAGGCATCGGATCTACTATAGACAACGGAGCGACATACAAAGAAATGGAGTTCCTTGCCAAGATGTACTACTACACCAATATCATAGCATACCGTATTGCGTTTCTAAGAGGGTTGGACTACCTGCTTGAGATGCAGTACGACAATGGAGGCTGGCCACAGTTCTATCCATCAAGAGGAGAAGGCAGCTATTCAGACCATATCACTTTCAACGACAATGCGATGATAAATGTCATGAAGTTTCTGCTTACAGTATCACACAATGATGAGCCGTACGACATGCTGTGGTTAAAGGAAGAACAACGTCAGAAGTGTAAGGAAGCGTACGACAAGGGTGTGGAATGTATATTAAACTGTCAGATAATGGTAGACGGGCAACCAACAGTATGGTGTCAACAACACGACGAGAAGACACTTAAACCAGCACAGGGTCGAGCCTACGAACTGCCTTCATTCTGTGGTGCGGGTGAGTCAGTAGCCATCGTCAACCTGTTGCTCTCCATCGAAAACCCGTCAGAGAGAATCATGCTTGCTATCGACGGAGCCATACGCTGGTACGAAAACCACAAGATTGAGGACAGAGCCATCGAACGGTTCACTAACGCAGACGGTAAGCCAGATTATAGGATAATAGAAAAGAAAGGCGCACCAGTGATGTGGGCACGGTTTTATGATCTGCTCAACGGAGAGCCCCTCTTCTGCGGTAGAGACGGCATTCCACACAAGAAAGTGGAAGAAATAGACTACGAAAGACGCAACGGATACAGTTGGTTCGGGACACAGCCAAAGAAACTCGTAGACATGTATGACGAGTGGTCTGCCCAAATGCTCGACAGGTATATCCTATACGACGAATAAGTTTAGATGATAACAGGAAGGGCTGTCTTAAGTAGGCTACTGCCAAGACAGTTCCTTTCCCCATGCCGTCTGACCGTAGTAATCGTAGAATTTGTCCGAGGCATACTTCTCAAGAGGAATGAACACGCTCACGCCCCCACATTGTTCATGATTGACCGGCATCGTTTTCCAATACATACTGTACCATCCGTCAGATGCGTATTTGTATGGCACCAGTTTGTCGAACGCCTGTTTCCATACAGCATAATCTTCTGTAGAGAGGACACTGAGCATTATACCCTGTATGTCATAATAGTCAGGATATGACATACCGTCGGAAGTGTACCGCTTATTCCACGAATATCGGTAATAATTGAGTTTGTCTGAGTACAACGACTCGTTGAGGAAAGAATAACGGGAAGTTAGGTCTTGCATGACAGAGACAAAACCGTCAAACTCATCAGTCTTTATAGATGACAGCACCACACCAGCCATACTTGATTCACCATAATAAGTATAGTAGTTGTACACCATGCTCTGAGGATTGAAAGGCGTGTCGAACATCGGGGCAAGTATATTCTGATAAGGTGCGCCACTGCCTGGTATTTCAGCAGGTGAGCCAATTACATAGTTGGATACATTGCGCAGTTCGTACGCTACCTCCAGTCCTTGCATAAAACAAGCGTCAAACAAGACGAACTCAAGTTTAGGGTACGACTCAAGGGCCTTCGCCATGTCCACTACCTCCATTCTAGAGCCGCTATCGACCGTCAAATTATGTCCATTGTCAATACATATGGTTTTCCTTACCTGTGACGCAGTTGTTTTCTGGTTGCCAGGATAGTTCACCCAACCTGAGCCATGCGACCACATGACCAGTCCATAACTTTCAGCTTTGTAGTGATTGAAAAAATACTCAAGCACCTTAGAGAAAGTCTCAGGAGACGCAGAATCCATTTCCTCAGAATAACTCATCACAGGTTTGAGGCGAGAGAATGACTCTGCAGTTGTATTACTGTTGATAACATAAAAGCGTGGATAATCAGTGTCGTCCACATACAGAACCAGATTTTCTCCAGGTTCAAGTTGGGACTTCGCCTGCAGCATCTCATTAATATCCGACGACGCAAACGAACTCAGAGAATTCTCTGCCACCAAATATACAAGTACTGAACGGGCTGCTGTAGAGTCCCCATCATCCGCTTGATCCTTGCTACAGGACACAGACACAACGCAGACGACAGTCAGTAGACAACGGAGCAATGTCCGTAGATTCCATGTACTGTTACATGACCACATTAGACAAATCCTCTGCCGACTTCAGTTTAAACTGGTCCTCCGTTACTAAAACCACATGTGCGCCCTTAGCAGTCTCATATTTCTTCATGATTTTATTGAAACGCTTAATCATACGGCTACGTTTCTTGTCAAAGAACACACTTGTAGTCTGGTTGTCTGCGGCAAATACGGTTGACAGATAGTCATGGAACTGTCCGCTATAGTAAGAACGGTAGCGCAACAAGTCATATTTCTTGGTCAGCTGTACACTATCAACCTCCTGCACACTCGTGAAATAGACCGTTGAGTCACCGAATTCCGCTGAAATGCAAAACATGTATACAGGACAAGTGTATACATTCGAAACAATCGCGTCACTCTTTTCCTGGAAGGTCTGTTCACCCTTGGGTTTTCTGTCCTGTCCGTAAGTCAAAGACGACACAAGCAAAAAGGCGAGTGTAGGAACCGTCAGTCTGAAGAACGTTTTCATATCCGATATTATGAACCCAAATAAGACTTCAGCAAACGGCTTCTGGAGTTTTGGCGCAGCCGACGTATAGCCTTCTCCTTTATCTGACGCACACGCTCACGAGTGAGCCCCAGTTCCTGACCGATTTCCTCTAGAGTCTGTTCCTGTCCGCCAATTCCGAAGAACATCTGTATTATTTTCTTCTCCCGAGTACCGAGAGTGTCGAGGGCGCGGTCAATCTCCTTTGACAGTGATTCATTGATAAGCGACTTGTCTGCCATAGGACTATCGTCGTTCACCAGCACATCCAGCAAACTGTTGTCCTCACCTTCCACGAACGGAGCATCCACACTCACATGACGACCCTGCACCTTCAAGGTGTCCCCTATTTTGTCTTCAGGAAGACCGATCAGGTTGGCAAGTTCCTCGGAAGAGGGGCGTCGCTCGTTCTCTTGTTCAAACTTAGCCAACGCCTTAGTTATCTTATTAAGAGACCCCACTTGATTGAGAGGCAACCGCACTATACGCGCCTGTTCAGCCAATGCCTGAAGGATACTCTGGCGAATCCACCACACAGCATAGGAAATGAATTTGAATCCACGTGTCTCATCGAATTTTTCGGCAGCCTTTATCAAGCCCAGGTTACCCTCGTTAATCAAATCCGGCAAACTCAAGCCCTGATTCTGATATTGTTTTGCCACAGACACGACAAAACGCAAGTTCGCTTTGGTCAGTTTCTCCAAAGCCTTACGGTCACCCTTTCTTATACGTGCAGCAAGTTCAACCTCTTCCTCTACAGTGATCAGTTCCTCACGACCAATCTCCTGAAGGTACTTGTCGAGCGAAGCACTTTCACGATTGGTGATACTCTTGGTTATTTTTAATTGTCTCATTCCTATTACAACGAAATTAGCGTGCAAATTTACAACAAAATCCTTTTCGGAGGATGACTATCTCAGGAAAAATGCTTTACTTTGTAAAAAATCGGACAGAGAATGAAGAAACAAGACAGGTTAAGTGGCATCATTGACTACTTTCAGAGAGAGATGCCCGATGCCAAGACCGAATTGCAGTTCGGTTCTGTCTACCAGTTGCTGGTAGCGGTCATACTGAGTGCTCAATGCACAGACAAAAGGGTAAACATGGTGACACCACCACTTTTCGCTGCCTTTCCAAGCCCAGATGCGATGGCAGAGGCGACCGAGGCAGAAGTGTTGAGATATATCAGTAGCATCAGTTATCCACACAACAAAGCGAAGCATCTTGTGACAATGTCGAAAATGCTTGTAACAGACTTCAATGGGCAAGTACCATCTGAGATGGACGACCTACTGAAACTGCCTGGCGTTGGAAGGAAAACGGCAAATGTCATCATGAGCGTAGCCTATGGGAAGAGTGCCATGGCTGTTGACACTCATGTTTTCAGAGTAACCCACAGGATTGGACTTGTCACAAAGCGTTGCACCACTCCAAACAGTGTCGAGAAGGAGCTGACCCGACAGTTTCCCTCTGACATCATCCCCCTGGCACATCATTGGCTACTGCTGCATGGCAGATACGTATGCAAGTCCATCAAGCCGCAGTGCGGACAGTGCGGTATAAGCCTGTACTGCAAATACCATGAAGAGCACAATCGTGACACGAAGACAACCAAGATAGAAAAATAGCGGTTTACGGACTGTGTCATACATAAGTTTTCGCAAAAAAGCAGGCGCAGCCTGTCAACGTATCGTTCAAATTCACTATCTTTGCATTCAGATTGTAACGAATATATCAATTCAATTTTTAAATAATACGTTATGAATATCAGAGACTACAATTTTGATGGCAAGAAAGCTATCGTTCGTGTTGACTTCAATGTCCCAATCCAGGATGGTAAGATAACCGACATGACACGCATCAATGGCGCGCTTCCAACACTCAAACTCATCCTTGAAAAGGGAGGCTCACTCATTATCATGTCTCACATGGGCAAGCCAAAAGGTAAGGTTAAGCCAGAGTTGTCACTCTCCCAGATCGTAGATGCTGTAAGTGCTGCTCTCGGAGCACCAGTGAAGTTCGCTCCTGACTGTGGCAAGGCAGACGAAGCAGCTGCAAGTCTGAAGAAAGGCGAGGTTCTTTTGCTTGAAAACCTGAGATACTATCCAGAAGAAGAAGGCAAGCCAGTAGGCATCGACAAGGAAGCACCTGAATATGAGGCTGCGAAGAAAGAGATGAAAGCTCGTCAGAAAGAATTTGCAAAGAAACTTGCAAGTTATGCAGACTGCTATGTAATGGATGCCTTCGGCACTGCACACCGCAAGCATGCCTCTACAGCTGTCATTGCAGACTATTTCGACAAGGACGACAAGATGTTGGGTCTGCTCATGGAAAAGGAAGTGCAGGCTGTTGACAACGTGCTCAAGAACATCAAACGTCCGTTCGTGGCAATCATGGGCGGTTCAAAAGTGTCATCAAAGATCGGAATCATCGAGAACCTGCTTGGTAAAGTGGACAAGCTCATTCTCTGTGGCGGAATGACATACACTTTCTCAAAGGCACATGGAGGTGAGATCGGAAGTTCTATCGTCGAACTGGACAAGTTGGATGTCGCTCTCGATGTAGAGAAGATGGCTAAAGAAAAAGGAGTGGAATTGATTTTGGGAACAGACTCAGTCTGTGGAGATGCATTCAGCAATGATGCCAACCAAAAGGTTTTTCCTTCAAATGCCATACCAGAAGGCTGGGAAGGAATGGATGCTGGTCCTGACACACAGAAAGCGTTTGCCAATGCCATCAAGGGTGCAAAGACAATCTTGTGGAACGGTCCTGCTGGAGTATTCGAATTCGACAACTTCTGCGCTGGTTCACGCGCTGTAGGAAACGCAGTTGCAGAAGCCACAGCAGAAGGAGCCTTTTCACTTATAGGCGGAGGCGACTCAGTGGCATGTGTAAACAAGTTCGGTCTTGCAGAAAAGGTTTCTTACATCTCAACAGGTGGTGGTGCTTTGCTTGAAGCCATCGAGGGCAAAGTTCTTCCTGGAGTAGCTGCCATCACAGGTAAGGAATAAAAACCACGTGGGCAGTAGCACTGTCCGTACAATTTGTAAAGTGACATGAAATTTTGCCCACTACTCTTTTTGACTGTCGTACTGTACATGTTCTGTTCATGCCAGTACGGCAGTTCTACTACAGACAAAGACGGAAAGGACTCCGACTCTTTGGTTGTCCATATCGCCATACTACCAGTGGAGGAATGCAATCCGTTCAGTGAGGCTATGCGATGTGGAGTCTTTGACTCATTAGGTATAGAGGTACAACTCGACACATTCACCTCTGCCATGGATGCAGACACGGCATTCGTCAACGGCAAAGTACATCTGTTGGTTTCCGACGCTATCAAGGCAGAGTATCTACAGACACTGATTAAAGACGACACAGTAAGGAGTATCTTCACAGATACCCTACACCTTTACATGATGACAGCCAAGGATTCAAAGATAAAGTCCATCCACAACCTTAAAGAGAGGATTATAGCCGTCACAAGAAATTCCGCAGTCGACCGTTTTGCAGACAAGACGATGGACAAAGCCAAGATTGGCAGAGACTATCTCAACCGACCACAAATCAATGACATCGCATTAAGAGCGAAGATGCTTAACTTGAACCAGTTTGACGGAGCTATCCTACCCGAACCTTTCGCATCACAATGTGAGAGACAAGGAGCATACCGCATAGCGTCTTTCAAAGAGCCTATGATGCGAGTGCTGGTAACGGAAAAGACATACAAAAAATACAAGAAGACAATAGACAAAATCAAAGAGGCATATTCACTGACGACACATGGCAAACAATGAAACTATATACGGGAAACTGGAACTTGACAATCTCCTCGAAGCGTTGCAAGCCCTACAGACAAAAGTCAATAGCCTCAACAACTGGCAACTCCAAAGCGATCTTGAACAGATTTCAAGCACATACAACAACATGCTGAATTTTTTCAGCAAAGGAGTAGAAGACACAGAGTATGGAAACATGCGTCTGGAACTGAAGCGCAAGGCGTATGTCATCAATGATCTTGCGAACAGAGACATAAGACTAAAAAAACGCCCATCGGAATTATTCTGCAAGGTCTATACTGAGTTTCAGACATCCCCATTGGACATAAAGACACTTCTTGTCGGTTTGGAAACTATAGGAGAGCAGATTACCAAACTCAACGAAAGTCCCAATAGAAGAGAAAATGTGCAGCTGTACCAGATGAAAGCATTACTGTCACAGCACGACTCACTAATGGAACAGCTTTTCAATGGCATATGGGTGTCTGGTTTGTGGACACAAAAAGAATATTCTGAGTATCTAGACATACTCAACGACACATCGATACTGCAGCAGGTGAAAGCCATGACCGTAAGCGCCGTTACCATTGCAGCATTCGAGTTGTTGGACACCAACAAAATAAACTTCCTCTTTGACGCATATCTCGACAACACCCGAGAGATAAGCCAAAGAGCCTTAGTCGGCATACTCCTTCTCGTCATAAGATATAACAGAAGGGATTATTTCCTTCGGTTGATTATGCCACGTTTCCGTATATACACGGAAAACAGACAGTTTGTGGAAGACTGCTTCCGGATACTGATGCAACTACAGTACAGTAAGGGAACTGATTCTGTCAGTCAGAAAATAACACAGGACATACTTCCCACCATCATGAAGGCACAGGACACCAAACTGCATGCAAAAAACTACGAAGACGAACTGACCAAGAAAGGAGAGAATCCCGAATGGCACCATAGGCTGAGCATGACAGACCAGGTAGAGAAGAAGATGAGACAGATGGCGAAAATGCAGATGGATGGAGCCGATGTTTACTGGAACACGTTCTGTCATTTGAAAAATTTCCAATTCTTCAAGAAGATGTACCATTGGTTCGTTCCATTCACAGACAACTATACGGAGTGTTATGAAACCACCAACAGTCTGAGGAAAGAGATCCTTCACGTCAACGACATATTGTTTACCTTGTCCACATTCTGTGATAGCGACAAATTCTCCTTCGTGCTGATGTTCAGTACCATGACACAGCAAGCCCAGGATATGATTGCCAACCAGATACAATCACAGTTAGACACAGAAGGGGTATTGGAGATATATAATGAGAAAAAGAAGAAAGAGAGAGAGCTACAAGACATATCCCAATCATACATATACGACTTGTACCGTTTCTTCAAAGCCAACCCCAACCACACGCAGTTTTTCGACCCATTCAACAAACAATTGGGAGATTTCAACCCGTTAGACTTCTCTGTGCTTGATGAACTGGTAACGGCAGACAATTACAACGAGGTATTGGCGATAGCCGAGTTCATGATGCGGAAAGAACGGTACTCGTCAGCCATTTCATTGTTCAACAAGTTGGAGCCAAAGGAAAAGGAGGATGACACCGACATCTGGCAGAAGATTGGCTTCTGTCACCAGAAAGACGGGAACAATGAAGAAGCAATAAGATATTATGAGACTGCCGACAGACTTAAGACGGGGTCGAGATGGACTCTGATACATCTGGCACAGACATACATGTCCGTTTCCAGATACAAGGATGCGATTGAAGTCATTGACAAGATACTGGAGTCGGATTCAGATAATATGAAATGGATACGCCATAAGATAGATTGTCTGTTCGCAATGAATGCATTCAAAGAAAGTATACCTATTTTATATAAGGCAGCGTATCTTGACGAAGATTCGGTACAAATCAAGGGAATGCTTGGCAGAGCCTTATATATAAGGGGAGACAAAGAGAAGGCTGAACAAATACTGACAGAACTGGCCGAGAAAGAACCCACGACAGAAAACCTCGTTAACCTTGCCTTTATACATTACTTAAAAGGTGACAATACCGAGGCATATCAGTTGTTTTCTTTGGCGTTTAAGACAGAAACGTCGGAGGAGGTGTTTGCAGACATCTATTGGAACGGTCTGCATTACTTCAATATAAGTGATTCAACAACAGAAAACGAGCGGTTACACCTAATGTTCGATGCTATAAGAACCATAAGCCGAAAGGAATAATGATAAGCAAAAATCAGATAAAGTACGTGCGAAGTCTTGAACACAAAAAATTCCGAGACAAGTATGGAGTGTTTGTAGCGGAAGGTCCGAAACTCATCAACGACCTCAAAGGTAGTTTCGAGTTGACAGACCTTTTCGAGGGGGAGGATGCTATCAAACTGAGTTTTCAGGACAATCCACAAGGGCTGTTGGCAGTCTTCAAGCAACGCGAAGAGTCAGACGATTGTTTTCACATGGCTAAATCGCAATTGTGTCTCGCACTGGACGATGTGCAGAACCCTGGAAACATGGGGACTATTATCCGGTTGGCAGACTGGTTCGGCATAGAACACATCTTCTGCTCAAGAGGCAGTGCCGACATATATAATCCAAAGGTTGTGCAGGCAACAATGGGGGGACTCTCCCGTGTACATGTCCATTATTCCGACCTTGCTGAAATGGTGGGAAACGTGAGCGGTGATGTACCCGTGTACGGTACATTCCTCAATGGCACTAACATCTACCAAACAGAATTGTCGTCCACAGGACTGATTGTCATGGGCAACGAAGGGCATGGTATTTCCAAAGACATAGAGGCTGTAGTGACCCGTCGTCTGTTGATACCTAATTACCCTACTGGCAGACCCACAGGAGAATCTCTTAATGTAGCAATAGCAACAGCCATCGTCTGTTCTGAGTTTAGGAGAAGATTATAATGACAAACGAGCGTATAAGAATATCATTTTCAGTGTCAGTACTGTTGTCCGTATTACTGTTCCTGTCAGTGATACAGTCTTGTACTGTAGACCGTTATATACCAGATGACACCTTTTATCTCAAGGATGTCAAGGTGGTTTCATTAGACAACAAAGCGACAAAAGGGATGGAACTGTCGGGCTACGTGCAACAAGCGCCAAACAGAAAGTGGTTCGGTGCGAAGATACCTCTCAAGATATACTGCATGGGGGGAGTAGACTCCACCAACCGGACCACACGTTTCTTCCATAAATTAGGCGAAAGTCCTGTGTTGTATGATAGTATAAAGACAGAAAAGACCGTAACAGACATCAAGCAAGTACTCTACAACGATGGATACATGCAATCAAATGTCACCCCCATAAAAGACATTAAAGGGAAAAAACTTTCACTGACATATGTAGTTGTTCCAGGTAGACAATACACCATCAACAAAATACACCGTAATGTCATGGACAATGTGCTGGACAGTATTTTATGTAGAGAAGACACCCTGCAATCCTTGTTACAGAAAGGTATTATGTTCAACATCAACAGATTGAACGAGGAACGCAACCGTATCACAGCCAAACTTCGTGACAATGGTTACTTCAAATTCAACAAGGAATACATCACCTTCGTTGCAGACACTTTTGCACAAAGCACAAAAGTCAATGTCACCATGAATATACATCTACACATGGAAAACGGCAGATCAGTACCAGAGCCCCATAAACAATACAGAATCAACAAAATCAATTTTTTTGTTGACACCAACGGTTTGACAGACACACTTCAACTGAACAGGAAACAGAACAAAGGAAGTAACATCTTTTATTACGACAAGTTGCGTTTCCGTCCCAATCTACTTACCTCAAACACTCTGTTGAGGAAAGGAGAGTTGTTCAACGGTAAGAACCAGACACTCACCTACAGATATTTCACACGCCTCAACGCAATCGCATACTCTAATATAAAAATCGAAGAAGACACCACAGACATCACCAAAGGGCTTCTCAACTGTAATGTCATCATCAACCACGCAGCCTCCAAATCCATCAGTCTCAATCTGGAGGGAACAAACTCTGCAGGCGACATGGGTATAGCCGCAAGTACATCATTCCAGCACAAGAACCTGTTCAAGGGGTCGGAGACACTAACATTCAAACTGCGTGGAGCATACGAGGCAATCACAGGGCTTGAAGGATATGACGGCCACAATTACATAGAAGTAGGTGGAGAAGCCACACTCGGATTTCCTGGATTTCTGCTACCTGCAGTCAGCAAAGAATTTGGAGCCATACACAATGCCACATCCGAGATTTCATTACAGTACAATATGCAGAATCGTCCAGAATTCAACAGACGAGTTCTCACTGCAGCATGGAGATACAGGTGGAACAGTATCGACCAGAAGTCGACTCACAGGTTCGACCTTCTTGAAGTCAATTACGTTTATATGCCGTGGATTTCCAAGACATTCAAGGAGGCTTATCTTGACTCGCTGGGAAAGACAAATGCGATTTTGAAGTACAACTACGAAAACCTGTTGATAACCAAACTGGGATACACATACTCATACAACTCACTCGGGGCAGCAGCCACCACCACCTATGGGAAGAACGCCTACACACTGAAATTTAATATAGAGACATCAGGTAATGTCGTGGGACTGATGACCCGACTCATAGACACAAAAACCAATGGAGAGGGACAGCGCACGTTCTGTGGAATTGCCTACGCACAATATGTCAAAGGAGACTTTGACTTTGCCAAGAGTTTCAGGATTGATAAAAACAATTCTGTCGCCATACACACAGCGTTCGGCATAGCGTATCCATATGGAAACTCCAATATCTTACCGTTCGAGAAACGCTACTTTGCTGGTGGTGCCAACAGCGTCAGAGGATGGTCGGTACGTTCACTCGGTCCTGGTAAATACAACGGAATGGATAATGGAATCAACTTCATCAACCAGTCAGGTGACATTAAGTTAGATCTCAGTCTGGAATATCGCGCGTTCCTTTTCTGGAAAATCAACGGAGCGTTGTTCATAGACGGAGGCAACGTGTGGACAATACGTGATTACAAAGACCAACCTGGAGGAGCGTTCAAGTTCAATGAGTTCTACAAACAGATTGCCTTCTCCTATGGTCTCGGTCTGCGTATGAATCTCGACTTCTTTATCCTAAGGTTTGACGCAGGAATGAAAGCCGTCAATCCAGCATACACTGGAAAGGCTCACTACCCCATCACCCATCCAAACTTCAATCGGGATTTCGCATTCCATTTCGCAGTGGGATTGCCGTTCTGACACAATCACACCGATTCACCCGTGTTTACATTACATTTCATGGGTCGGACTATTGATTTTCACAGCTCCTAGTCTCTTTTTCCTTTAACCATGTAATCCGGACCAATTATTTTGGTTACCTTTGCACGTTATAGATGGCTACCTGTAGTGTTGGTAGCCCACACATGAGACAAAAATTGATAATTATACATTATGTACAGATCACACACTTGTGGAGAATTACGTCTTGCTGACGCTGGAAAGACTGTAACCCTCGCTGGATGGGTACAGCGCACACGAAAGATGGGCGGAATGACATTCGTAGACTTACGTGACCGTTACGGCATCACTCAACTGGTATTCAACGAAGAAGTCAATGCATCGCTATTCGAGGACGCAAATAAGTTGGGACGCGAGTATGTCATTCAAGTTAAGGGCATTGTCAACGAGAGGTTCAGTAAGAATCCCAATATGCCAACTGGTGACATCGAGATTATCACAGACCAACTTACAGTCCTGAACGCAAGTGACACCCCACCGTTCACAATAGAAGACAACACAGACGGAGGTGATGATATAAGGATGAAATACCGTTACCTCGACTTGAGACGTCCTGCGGTACGCAGTAATCTGGAATTGCGCCACAAGATGTGCATCGAGATACGCAATTACCTATCCAATCTCGGGTTTATTGAGGTGGAGACACCAGTATTGATTGGTAGCACACCGGAGGGCGCACGCGACTTCGTTGTCCCTTCACGTATGAACAAAGGACAGTTCTACGCACTGCCACAAAGCCCACAGACGTTGAAGCAGTTGTTGATGGTTGCCGGCTTCGACAGGTATTTCCAGATAGCCAAATGCTTCCGCGACGAAGACCTGCGTGCAGACCGACAACCTGAGTTCACACAGATTGACTGTGAGATGTCGTTTGTGACACAAGAGGATATCATACAGACATTCGAGGGAATGGCAAAGCATCTGTTCAAGGAAATCCGTGGGGTGGAACTCAACGAGCCATTCCTGCGCATGCCTTGGATTGAGGCTATGACACGTTACGGAAGTGACAAACCAGACATGCGTTTCGGCATGGAGTTCGTGGAACTGATGGACACGCTGCAACTTGGCACATTCCCTGTGTTTGACAGCGCAAAATATATCGGTGGCATCTGCGCTCCAGGATGTGCATGCTACACACGCAAGCTGTTGGACCAACTCACAGATTTTGTGAAACGTCCACAGATCGGAGCCAAAGGACTTGTGTACGCACGTGTGCAGGACGACGGCAGTGTCAAGTCAAGTGTCGACAAGTTCTATACTCAGGAACAGTTGGAGACGCTCAAACAAAAGATGGACGCCAAGCCTGGTGACCTCATCCTTATCCTCAGTGGCGACGATGCCATGAAGACGAGGAAACAATTGTGCGAGCTCCGACTAGAGATGGGAAACCGTCTTGGACTTCGTGACAAGAACAAGTTTGCCTTACTGTGGGTCACAGAATTCCCTATGTTCGAGTGGAGTGATGAAGAAAACAGACTGATGGCAATGCACCACCCATTCACACATCCGATGGATGAGGACATCCCATTGCTCGACACCAAACCTGAAGCTGTACGTGCCGATGCCTACGACATGGTATGCAACGGTATCGAAGTGGGAGGAGGCTCAATACGAATCCACGACCCCAAGTTACAGGAAAAGATGTTCGAGATATTAGGGTTTACACCGGAAAAGGCACAGGAGCAGTTCGGATTCCTCATGAATGCTTTCAAGTACGGTGCACCTCCACACGGAGGTCTGGCTTACGGACTCGACAGATGGGTCAGCATCTTTGCAGGACTCGACTCTATCAGAGACTGCATTGCGTTCCCGAAGAACAACAGCGGTCGCGATGTCATGCTGGACGCTCCTGCCCCACTCGACCAAAAGCAACTTGACGAGTTAAGTATAAAGATTGACATAAAGGAAAAATAAAAACACAACACCTTGGATAAGAGAACTATTATAGGCTTTGTCTTAATGGCAGCCGTGCTTTTCGGGTTCATGATATACAATAATGCAACCTATAAAGACAAAGCACTACAACAGCAGAAAGAGAAGATGGTTGAGGCCATCGCCCAACAGAAGTCGGACAGTATCGCTAATGTCGTAGCTGAGGAAATGGCTAAAAAGGAGATGGAAGAGAGGACAGACTCCGCCAACATCCTTTTCCAGGCACGTCAGGTAAATGACGGTAATACGATACTTGAGAACGAACTGCTCAAGGTGACCATCCAGAACAAGGGAGGTCAGGTGGCACGTGCCGAACTCAAAGACAAGACGTACAAGAACCAGAAGGGTGGACAGGTCGTGCTTTTCGACAAGGACGACTCCAACATGCAACTGCTCTTTGACGGGAAGGAAAGCAATATCGTGACAGACGAGCTGTACTTCACACCGAAACAGGTGACAAAGAACAGTGTCGTGATGTCACTGCCTGTAGGACAGGGAAGCATTGATATCACCTATGGTTTGATACCAGGTTCTTACATACTGAAGATGGATGTGGCAACGCATAACCTCAATGGTTTCTTCTCTACCAAAACCAAGACTTTCGACATTTCCTGGACTGAGAATATGCGCAGGCAAGAGAAGGGATTTGGTTTCGAGAACACACACAGTACCATCACCACCCGTTCACTCGACGATGACACGGACGAACTCAGTTCAACAGGAGCGGATGAAGATGAAAGTGAGTTCGACAACGACTTGCAGTGGGTTGCCTTCAAGACTCAGTTCTTCAGCCAGATACTGATAGCGGACAAGAAGTTCGTGCCGCACAGACTGACATCAAAACGATTCACCGAAGAGACATCAAACGGTTATCTAAAGACATACAGTGCTGAACTCACAACTGAATTCGACCCGAGCGGCAACCAGCCCACTTGTCTGAGGATGTACCTCGGACCAAACAAATTCTCGACACTGAATGACAACGAGAAATTCATCGACACCACAGACAACAACCTCGACCTGCAGAGCATCGTTTATCTGGGATGGCCTCTCATCAAGTACATCAACCGATTCTTCATGCTCTACTTCTTCGACTTCCTCACAAGTTGGGGTATCAACATGGGTATCGTACTGCTTATACTGACTATGGTCATCAAAATTGCGGTGTTCCCATTGATGAGAAAGAGTTATCTGTCGTCAGCACGTATGCGTGTACTCCGTCCAAAGATTGAGGAGATAAGCAAAAAGTACCCAAAGCAAGAGGATGCTATGCAACGTCAACAGGAGACGATGAAGCTATACTCAGAGTATGGGGTGAGTCCGATGGGCGGTTGTCTGCCTATGCTCATACAGATGCCTATCTGGATTGCCCTCTTCAACTTCATCCCGAATGCAATCGAACTCCGTGGACAGTCGTTCCTTTGGGCAGACGACCTCAGTACTTATGACGATGTCATCAACTGGGGTACACATATCTGGGGCATCGGCAATCACTTGAGTCTCTTCTGTGTACTCTGGTGTCTTTCCACAGTAGGCAACACATGGATAACCATGCGACAGCAACGCGACAGCATGAGTCCAGACCAAGCCCAACAAATGAAGATGATGCAATGGATGTCATACCTCATGCCCCTCATATTCTTCTTCACATTCAATGACTATTCATCCGGACTCAACTATTATTACTTCGTGTCAGGACTCATATCCATCCTCATGATGTGGTATCTGCGCAAGACCACCGACGACGAAAAATTGCTTGCTCAGTTGGAAAAGCGGCACCAGGAACGTAAAGCCAACAGCAGTGGGGTCAAGAAGACATCTTCCATGATGGAGCGTCTGCAGGCGATGGCTGAAAAACAACAGCAGTTGGTGCGGCAGCAACAGGAGGAGCAACAGAAAAGGCAACATAATAAGAAACAATGACATGAACAGGGTCTTATTCGTATTATTGCTTCTGACAATGACAACAGTGGACATCCAAGCTGGTGATGGGGTGATAGGCAGACAACAGCCAGTCGTCAAGGATGGCAAACTCACCCCGGAAGTTCTTTGGGCAATGGGACGCATAGGCAGCTATGACGTGTCGCCCGACGGAAAGTCTGTTGTCTATAACGTGAGCTACTACAGTGTGGAACAAAACAAAAGCCGTACTGTAATCTACACAGTCAACACAGACGGGACTAATGAGCGACTCCTTACACAAGGCAAAGGAAGTGAACACGCACCTAAATATATATATAAAGGTACAAAAATCACATTCCTCGCAGCCGACGACCAAGGGGTCAGCCAACTGTGGATAATGAACAGTGACGGAAGCGGACGGAGACAGATCTCGTTCATGAAGAACGACATCGATGATTACTTGTTCTCTCCTGACTGGAAGAAAGTGTTGCTGGTGCAGGCAGTAAAGTACGGAGACAGGACTGTTGACATCTACCCCGACCTTGACAAGTCTTCCGGCAAGGTGATAAACGAGGTAATATTCCGGCACTGGGATGAGTATGTGGAGACTGTCCCCCACCCCTTCATAGCAGATTTCGATGGCGACAAAGTTTCAGAGGCTGTCCTCGACATCCTTGACGGAGAACCTTACGAGTGTCCCATGAAGCCATTCGGTGGAATTGAACAGTTGGCATGGAGCAATGACTCACGGCAGATAGCATACACATGCCGGAAAAAGACTGGACTTGACTATGCCACCAGTACCGATTCGGACATCTATCTATACGACCTGAAGACGAAGAAGACAAAGGACCTGTGTAAGCCGGAAGGATACGTATCTCCCAAAGTTGACTATACCCTATCTTTGAAGAATCAAGCTGTAAACAAACAGAACGGTGATTTGAATCTCGGCTACGACACCAACCCTAAGTTTTCGCCTGACGGCCGGTTTGTCGCTTGGCAGAGCATGGAACACGACGGATATGAAAGTGACCGTAACCGACTTTGCATCTACGAACTTGCCACCGGCAAGAAAAGATATGTCACTGAGAAATTCGACAGTAGCGTTGACTCATATTGTTGGGGAAACACAGCCGATGTGATTTATTTCACTGGTGTATGGCACGGAGAAACACATGTGTACCGTACGAACCTCTATGGTGAGGTGTACAGACTGACAAAGGGACAATACGACTACACAGGTGTTGCTCTCTGCGGCAAGGACTTGATCTGCCCGCGACAGTCAATGAAAGATGCACCAGAGCTGTTCTTGGTAGACGCTTATAGTGGTGAGCCACGACAAGTGACAAACGAGAACAGATATTTCAAGGAAAATATAGCGTGGGGAGAAGTGCTACCACGTTGGTCAAAGACCACCGACAACAAAGACCTACTTTCGTGGATTATACTTCCGCCTGGCTTTGACGAAAACAAGAAATACCCCACCCTACTCTTCTGTGAAGGCGGACCGCAGAGTCCTGTCAGCCAGTTCTGGAGTTACAGATGGAACATGATGATAATGGCAGCCAACGGTTATGTGGTTGTTGCGCCCAACCGTCGTGGTCTACCAGGATTTGGCTCGAAGTGGAACGAAGAGATCAGCACCAACTACGGAGGACAATGCATGCAAGACTATCTCAGTGCCATTGACGACGCAGCCAACTGTTGCCCGTACATCGATAAAGACCGTATGGGATGTGTGGGAGCCAGTTTCGGAGGATTCAGTGTCTACTGGCTGGCTGGTCATCACGACAAGCGGTTCAAGTGTTTCATAGCCCACGACGGTATCTTCAACCTCGAACAGCAGTATCTCGAAACAGAAGAGGCATGGTTCACGAACTGGGATCTGGGCGGTGCGTTCTGGCACAAGGACGACCCGGCAGTGGAACGGACTTACGCAGCCTCACCACATCTGTCAGCCGACAAGTGGGACACGCCCATACTGTGCATATCAGGAGACAGAGACTACCGAATAGTTACATCACAGGCCATCGCAGCCTTCAATGCCGCACGCTATCGCAACATACCAGCAGAACTGCTCATCTTCCCCGACGAGAACCACTGGGTGCTGAAGCCGCAAAACGGAGTACTGTGGCAACGCAGATATTTCGCATGGCTCGACAAGTGGCTTAAGAAATGAAATTGACAAAATACAAACAATAAACAAAATAGTAATATGACTGAAAAAATCACAACACAAGTCACGAAGAGACTGAGCAACTCTGTTGCCGCACGGTGGACAGCCCTTATCATCGTCTCATTCACAATGATGTTCGCCTACTTCTTCACAGACGTGATGTCACCCCTTGAGCCGCTCCTCACAGCAGCCAAAGAAAACGGAGGTCTGGGACTCGGATGGACATCTGACGAATACGGTTTCTTCTCCGGTTCATACGGATTCTTCAACGTATTCCTTCTCATGCTGTTCTTCGGAGGCATCATCCTCGACAAGTTCGGCATAAGGCGTACAGGCACTATCGCCACGGCATTGATGTTCCTCGGTGCGGTCATCAAATGGTATGCAGTAGGACACGAGTTCGAAGGAGAACTTTTCGGTTATAAGCTGCAGGTAATCTACGCATGTCTCGGATTTGCAATATATGGTGTGGGATGTGAGATTTCAGGCATAACTATATCAAAGGTTCTCGTCAAATGGTTTACTGGTCACGAACTTGCATTGGCAATGGGCACACAGGTAGCCCTGGCACGTTTCGGAACAGCCGCTGCCCTCAGTTTCTCACTGCCTATGGCAAAGGCTATGGGAGGTGTGAATGCATCCGTAGGGTTGGGAGCCATACTACTTTGCGTCGCTATGGTAAGTTTCTTAGTCTATTGCTTTATGGACGTGAAGGAAGACAAGGCCATAGCCGCTACGGCAAAAGAGCCGGAGCCGGGTTTCAAGTTCAGCGACCTCGGTTTACTCTTCACCAACAAGGGGTTCTGGTGCATCACCCTGCTTTGTCTTATGTTCTACGCAGGAGTGTCCCCCTTCCTTAAGTTTGCCACGAAACTCATGGTCATCAAGTATGGAGTCGAAGAGGACATTGCAGGAAGCATTCCGTCCATGCTCCCCTACGGAACCATAATCCTCACCCCACTCTTCGGTTTTCTCTATGACAGAATCGGAAAAGGTGCGACCCTCATGGTCATCGGTTCAGTACTGCTCACAATAGTACATGTAGTATTCGCCATCCCATCGGTCACATCTGTAGCGGTTGCAATAGCGATGATGGTGGTGCTGGGTATTGCGTTCGGGCTTGTACCGTCCGCCATGTGGCCTTCAGTACCGAAAATCATACCAATGCAATTACTTGGAACAGCATATGCCGTTATCTTCTTCATACAGAATATAGGTCTGTTGTTGGTACCGATACTCATTGGAAAGGTCAACCAAGCCAATACTGCGGAAAACGGAGTGATTGACTACACAGCGACAATGTCAATATTCGCTACCTTCGGTGTCATTGCGATACTCATTGCCGTGGCTCTCCTGCGTGAGGACAAGAGAAAAGGTTACGGTTTGCAGAAAGCCAACATAAAACAATAAGCAATCAACAAAACGAGTCGTCCATGTTCGAGAATCAACCCAAGGGACTGTATGCCCTGTCATTGGCAAACACAGGTGAACGCTTCGGCTACTATACGATGCTTGCTATCTTCACCCTGTTCATGCAAGCCAAATTCGGATGGGATGAAGCCCAAGCAGGAGATGTTTACGCCATCTTTCTAGCTGTAGTCTATTTTTCCCCCTTCTTCGGGGGCATGCTTGCAGACAAGATTGGTTATGGCAGATGTGTCACACTGGGATTCATTGTCATGTTCCTGGGTTATCTGGGACTCGCCATACCTACGGCTGCAGACACTACTGGAGAACTGGTAATGTACATCGGACTGCTCGGTGTCTCTCTCGGTACTGGTCTTTTCAAGGGAAACCTGCAAGTTCTCGTCGGCAACCTGTATGACAATCCACAGTATGCATCCAAACGAGACTCCGCATTCAGCTTGTTCTACATGGCGATAAATATCGGAGCTATGTTCGCCCCGTCAATGGCAAAGTGGATTACCAACATGCATTTGGCAGAATATGGATTCGTGTACGATGCAGGCAACAACAGTCCAGAGTATCTTGAAGCGTTGTACTCTGGTTACGGACTTTGCTTCGGAGTGGCTTGTGTGTCACTCATCCTCTCTGCTGTCATCTATTACTCATGCCGCAGTTGGTTCAGACATGCAGACGTGACACTCAGACAGGCAGAGAAGAGCAATGTTGCAATAGAAGAACTGACACCCAAGCAGATGAAAGACAGGATTACGGCACTGTTGCTTGTATTCGCAGTCGTCATCTTCTTTTGGATGGCGTTCCACCAAAACGGAGCTGCACTGACCTTCTTCGCCAAGAAATACACCGATCTAACGGTCACAGGCCCATTGCGTATAGGATTCAATATATTTAGTCTGGCTCTCATCGCGATATCTGTATACACAGGATTCTCAGTCTTTCAGGCCAAGAAGAAGAACACCCGTGTCATCAGTTTAATATGCACATTGGTGCTTTGGGCTGGCGCAATACTACTCTATCAGGGAATGGACAACCCGACCATGGCACAGCCATCAGACTTTCAGCAGTTCAATCCCTTCTTCGTGGTAGCCCTCACTCCATTCAGTATGGCATTCTTCGGGATGTTAAGAGGGAAAGGCAAGGAAGTGAGCGCACCAACACGGATAGCATGGGGTATGGTGATAGCCGCACTCGGATTTGGTGTAATCACACTGGCATCCACAGGACTCATTTCACCTATGGACTTAGAGAAGGGGCAGACACAAAGCATACTGTCACCGTCATGGCTCATATCCACCTACTTCACACTAACCATCGCAGAACTTCTGCTCTCCCCTATGGGAATATCCTTTGTATCTAAGGTAGCTCCGCCCAAATACAAGGGACTGATGATGGGCGGTTGGTTCGTTGCCACAGCTATCGGCAATTACCTCAGTTCCATCCCCTCAAAGTTGTGGGACAAGATACCACTTATGTACAACTGGGGAATACTCATTGCACTCTGTCTTATCAGTGCAGTCGTCATGTTTGCACTGCTGAAGAAACTCAAACAGATGACCGCATAAACTACGGTCATCTTCGACACAATAAAACACAAATACAAACAATGACAAAGAATTCAAATCACCCAGCAGGACTTTACCTGCTGTTCTCAACCGAGATGGCGGAGCGATTCAGCTATTTCGGCATGCGCGCCATCTTCATCCTCTACATGACAAAGATTCTGATGATGAACGACGCGCTGGCAAACCAGATTTACGGCAGTTACACGGGACTCGTTTATCTCACACCACTCATCGGAGGTATCATATCCGACCGATACTGGGGTAACCGCCGGTCGATATTTGTCGGACAGATATTAATGGCTGCAGGTCAGTTTATGATGTTCTTGAGTGCGAGTCTTGCAAGTGAGGTGAACATCAGTATTGCGTTCATGTTCGCTGCACTGGCACTCATCATTTGCGGAAACGGATTCTTTAAGCCCAATATAAGTACGATGGTAGGCGACCTCTATCACAAAGAGGACAAACGTCGGGACGGAGCCTTCACCATCTTCTACATGGGAATCAACATCGGAGCGTTCTTTGCACCGTTGGTATGCGGCTGGCTTGCGGAGATTGATTACAAGTGGGGCTTCCTCGCTTCGTCTATTGCGATACTTATTTCACTCATTGTCTTTGCATCCCTAAAGAACCGGCTGCTGGTCACACCTGACGGCAGACAGGTAGGGATACCTCCTGTGCGCGAGAAGAAGGTAGAGGTGAAGACTGCAACTGACGGAAAAGCCAAACAGTCATCTGTCATGCAGGCAATAATGTGTTCCGTTGGATTTGTCATCCTTGGAGCACTCATTGCATACGCCACAGACGACATCATACAAGGAGCCATTCTCTCGGCATGTGTCATGATGCCTTTATACATCATCATCGACAAGTCGCTCACCCGTGTCGAACGCCGTCACATCATCGTGATTTATATCATTGCCTTCTTCGTAATCTTCTTTTGGAGTGCATACGAACAGGCAGGAGCGTCACTCACACTGTTCACCGACCGTAATATAGACCGTGAGTTTTTTGGATGGACAATGCCGACAGCATGGGCACAATCATTTAATGCGCTGTTCGTGGTTGCGCTTGCCCCGGTGTTTGCTGCACTGTGGACATGGCTTGACAAGCGCAGGATGGAGCCTTCGTCACCAGCCAAACAGGCCATCGGTCTGTTGCTCCTGAGCATTGGCTATGGAGTAATTGCCATAGGTGTGCATGGAGTGGATGCCACAACCAAGATAAGCATCTTCTGGCTCGTGTCCCTCTATTTCATCCACACCTGTGGAGAGTTGAGCCTCTCCCCTATCGGATTGTCGATGGTGACCAAGTTGTCTCCTGTACGTCTGTCAAGTCTACTTATGGGTGTATGGTATCTCAGTAATGCTGCCGCCAACAAATTGGCAGGTACACTGAGTAGTCTGATGCCACAGTTTGACGAGACCACAGGAGAGATTGTCAAGACATCATCTCTCCTGGGATGGCAAATCACCAGCCTCTACGACTTCTTCATTCTCTTCGTAGGAATGTCGGGTATTGCCGGTGTTATACTTCTCGTAATCAGCCCATGGCTTAATCGCATGATGAAAACAGAGGAGTAATCCTACTGTTTTCTTACCACATAGCTGCCATTGGCTTGATGAGTTGCTAGAATCAGCACTTCTGCTATCTGTACATGCTCTGGAGCATTGGCAGCGTATACAGCCACATCTGCTATATCATCACCTGTCAAAGGCTTTACACCTTTATATACATTTGCAGCTCTTTCAGTGTCACCATAAAAACGGGTGACACTGAAATTTGTCTCCACGAGTCCTGGTTTCAGATTGGTTACTCTTACTGCGGTGTCCGCCACATCAATACGTAAGCCATCTGTCAGTGCCTTGACTGCAGCCTTTGTGGCACAATACACGTTTCCGCCAGCATAAGCAGCATCACCAGCTACAGAACCCACATTTATTACGTGTCCACAGTTGCGCTCCACCATGCCAGGAACAACAAGACGAGTCATGGTCAGAAGTCCTTTGACATTGGTGTCAATCATAGTCTCCCAATCGTCCATACACCCCTTGTACTCCGCCTCCAGTCCGAGTGCCAATCCAGCGTTATTGACAAGTACATCAATTTTCTTCCACTGTTCAGGCAAGTTCTCCAAACTCTTTCTTGCAACTTCTCTGTCTCTAACATCGAAGGCAAGTGTAATCACCTCCGTACCTCTTGACGAGAGTTCCTTCTGTAGCTCTGCTAAACGTTGTTCATTCCTACCAGTGAGAATCAGTCTGTCACCGTTCTCGGCAAACTTCCGTGCGCAAGCCTGTCCTATACCGCTTGTTGCACCAGTTATCAATACTGTTTTGTTCATAATATAGATGTTTTGTTAGAAAAATCCCTTGAATTTTCATGCAATATAATCATATAGTGGGGCTTAATACTGTCACATATTTATTGCTTTAATGCTAACTTGGTGTTTGTAGCACAAATTTAATCATCTTATTCTAAAAGGAAGAACGAACAAGGAACTATTTCTCGGAAACTCTCTACATTTAACAGAAGCTTATGGTGAAAGTACAACAGATATTACAAGATTCGATTAATGTCAGACCCACGATATAAGACAAGATACTAACTAAAAGTATTGTTGAATATAATGAAAGTTCCATCCACGATTATTAGAAATCTCCGTTCCGTAGTACGGAACGCACATTCGCAAGTTCGGAACGGCCGTTCCGTAGTTCGGAATGCACATTCCGAACTACGGAACAAAGAACTCATCTAGGGATATAGTGATTTGAGGCTTGATAATCTAATGCTTGCAAGTGACTTCTATTGTTGCCTTGCTACCGTAATATTTTGCGGTTTTGTGTTATCGTTTGGCATATTCATCGTACCTTTGCATCTGTAAACAAAAAAACAAGAAGATATGAAGATTAAGATGACTGCGGTTACTATGTTCGTTATGGCTGTGAGTTTGTACGCTTCACCAGTAGCAGGTTCTATTGACACAGAGCCACAGAAGTATGACGGTTGGAGACTTGTATGGCACGATGAGTTTGATACTGACGGTAAATTGAACCCGGAGGTGTGGAATAACGAGAATGGCTTCATGCGCAATCATGAGGCACAATGGTATCAAGCGGAAAATGCATATTGTGAACACGGCAACCTTGTCATCGAGGCTCGCAAGGAGGTCATGCCCCGCATGAATCCCAGATACGACAAGAACAGTACGCGTTGGCCTAATGATATAGAGAAGATACAATACACTTCTGCTTCGGTTAATACGGCAGGCAAGAAAGAGTTCCTTTACTGCCGGCTTGAGGTACGTGCCAAGATACCAGTAGGTCCGGGAGCATGGCCTGCCATCTGGCTATTAGGCAGTGGCATGGACTGGCCTTCATGTGGAGAGATTGACGTGATGGAGTTTTATCGCAAGCAAGACGTGCCGCACATCCTTGCCAACGCCTGTTGGGGAACAGACAAACCATGGGTGGCAAAATGGAACAGCAAGGCTGTGCCGTTCTCTCATTTTACCGACCGCGATACAAGGTGGGCTGAGAAGTATCACGTATGGCGCATGGATTGGGACAAAGACATGATACGTATATACCTTGACGGAGAATTGATGAACGAGATAAGACAGGAGGAAGCTGTCAACGGGCAACTGGGGCATGGTGAACAACCGTTCAAAAAACCGCTGTATCTGTTGCTGAACCTTGCGTTGGGAGGAGATAACGGTGGCGTCATAGACGACAACGCCCTACCAATGAAGTATTTTATAGACTATGTAAGGGTGTATCAACGAATTTGAGCAAATTATTTATCGTCACCCCATCTTACGGTACTCAGTGGGAGTTTTGCCTGTCTGGAGTTTGAAGAAACGTACAAAATGCTGCGGATATTCAAAGCCGAGGTTCTGACTGACCATGGAGACACTGAGTGAATCGTCACCCAGCAGTTGTTTGGCTGAACGGATCAGCCGTTTGTTGATGAAGTCCTTTGCGGTAGTACCCGTTTCCGCCTTTACCAACGCACCGAAGTACTTTGGGGAATAGCAGCATATGTCCGCAAAATAGGCTACAGACGGCAGTCCTTCAACAGTTGCTTTCTCTGCAATATATTCATCAAGCAAAGAAGCGAACTTCTTGACTACAGTATGGTTTATCTCCTCACGTGTCACGAACTGTCTGTCGTAGAATCTAAGACAATAGTTTAGCAGCAATTCTATGTTGCTCACAATAAGTTCACGTGTATGCTTGTCGATGTTACGACTAAGTTCCTGGCGGATTAGGTCGAGTACATTACGGAAAATCTCAATCTCCCCAGTCGAGAGATGTAGTGCCTCATTGGACGTGTAGTCGAAAAATGCATAACGGCTTATGTTCTTACCCAGTTCAGTACGACAGAGCAAGTCTGGATGGAATACGAGACCAGTCCATTTAGGATACGTCACACCTGGAACAGACTCTGCATGGATAGTCTGTCCAGGTGCGAAACTTGTCACCGTCATTTCATCGTAATCATATTTAGTGCGTCCATAAGACAACTTACACCCTTTATTTTCCTTGAGGAACAAGGCATACAAGCCATAATGGTAGACTGCTTCATAAAGTTCTGCTTCCTTGTCAAAGCGAACAACACTCACCAACGGATGTAACGTCTCAAAACCGAAGCAATCGTTGAATTGCTGAACCGAGTCAAACCTGATTTCTTGCATCGTCCTACTTATTCATGATTCTTATGATGTCGTCTACAATCTGTTCATCGAGCAAACGGTTGTCGGCAAGCAACTGCTGGAGGTCGTAGCGGTCATAGAGGTCTTTCTTCACACCGCACACAAGCACTTTCATGTCAGTTGCTCCATAATAAGCAGCCACACGTTCACCGAAGCCCCCGTCCTTGCATCCGTCTTCAAGCGTCACCACGAGCTGATGGTCCGGCAGGAGCGAGTCAAGAGCGTCAGTGTCCACAGCGTTCAGATAACGGGGATTGATGAGTGTAGCGTCAATTCCTTTGTCTGCAAGAAGTTTCACGACACTCTCCCCCTTCTGATAGAACGACCCAGCAGCGATAACTGCTACGCCAAAACCTTTATGCGTCACAAGATATTTGGACTCAAATCCGTATTCCACATCCACAGCACGGTCTGTATGTACCACACCATTACTAGGAATCCTTATGGCTACAGGTTTTTTGTCTTGAATAACAGCCCAATTGAGCATTGCGAAATATTCCTCACAAGTGGTTGGAGCCAGATACACAAGCCCCGGAATACTGCAGAGCATAGGAATGTCGAAGAGACATATATGTGTTATGTCGTTCAATGAAGCCGTGCCGCCCCATGCCACATTGATGACAGCCGGATTGGCATTGATACACAAATCCTGCGCTATTTGGTCATATGTTCGTTGAATGAAAGTACTGTAAACGGTCCATACCGGGCGCAGTCCTCCCTTAGCCATACCCGACACCATGGCAACAGCCTGTTCCTCTGCGATACCCACATCCACATGCTGGCAACCAGCTTCTGTACGCTTCTCTGGGGTGAATCCAGCGACAGTGGGAGTTCCCGAAGTGACTGCGACAAGAGTCTTGTCTTGCTTCATGTGATCCAGCATCCAGTTACTGAACAGTTCCTCATAAGATTCAGACTTGCGCTTTTCCGGTCGGCTGCCGTCGATAGGATTAAAAGGCATTCCCCAATGCCATTGTTCCTTGTTCTGTACGGCAGGAGCGAAACCGTGTCCTTTCTCTGTATGAATATGCACGACAGTTGGGAGTTTAGTACCTTTCACACTTCGGAACACCTCTACCAGTTTACCCACATCATTACCGTCCTCAAGATACTTGTACTCAAATCCCCAAGCCTTGAACCAGTTGTGTTCACATGTGCCGCCACTCTCACGCAAAGCACGAAGGTTCTTGTAGATACCACCATGGTTCTCAGCTATCGACATCTCGTTGTCGTTCACAACGATGATGATGCCTGTGCCCAGTTCCGAAGCCTCATCGAGTCCCTCAAAAGCCTCTCCACCTGAAAGTGAACCGTCACCTATGACAGCAATAATATTCTCGTCCGCACCTTTTATGTCACGCGCTTTTTGCAGTCCAGTAGCCAAACTAACGGAAGTTGATGTGTGACCCACCTCGAAATTGTCGTATTCAGGGCATTCCGACGGTGATGAATAGCCGCTGATGGCATTCATCTCGTCCACATCACCCAAGAATCCGGACGCACGACCGGTCAACACCTTGTGTGGATAGCACTGGTGACTCACGTCGAACACTATCTTGTCCTTTGGTGCATCAAAGACATAATGCAGTGCAACTGTAGCCTCTACAAACCCAAGGTTAGGACCAACGTGTCCGCCATGTTTACTCACACGGTTCAGTACCGCAGCGCGGGTCTCGTCTGCCACTACCCTCAGCGCATCCATGTCCAGCCCTTTCAAGTCCGCTGGTGACTTAATCTTCTCTATATACATTGTAGTATTCTTTGGAGGTTAATATGTCTTTATTCGGGTGCAAAGTTACGGAGTCCTTCCCATTCACCCCATACCAATAAATCACAATGTATAACCATAAATTCCTCTCTTAGTCCACTAAACCATTCCAGATATCCCATGAGGCCTCTGCCTGTCTGACAAGCATCTCATAACCGTTCTTGGTGACTGCTCTGTGAAGCCTCCCCATACGCAGAAACTTTGTCTCTTCTGGGTTATATACCAAATCATAAAGCAGATGTGCTTCTGTCAGACAGTCATAAGGGATGTCCGCACATGCGTCCACATTCGGGAATGTACCCAGTGGGGTACAGTTAACCACAACCTTATATTTGGACATAATGTCAGGAGTCAGTTCTCCATACGTTATTCTGTCCGATTCCTTAGTACGGGAGACTTTCAATGTGTTCAGTCCCAACTTGTGCAGGCCATACTCTATGGCAAGCGACGCACCGCCAGTGCCGAGCACTAGGGCATCCGTATGCTGAGGCTTTATCAGCGGTTTAATTGAGTTCACAAAACCAATCACATCTGTATTGAACCCTTTAAGGGTATGCTTGTCATGGTCTATCCTCACCACATTCACAGCCCCTATGTTTCTCGCGTCCTCACTTAGTGAGTCCATCATGCCCATTACATCCTGCTTGTATGGAATTGTAACGTTAAGTCCCCTCAAATCCTTGTCCTTCACAATCTCAAGAAACTCATGAGCCTCAGGTATCTCATAATTGGAGTACACAGCGTCAAGACCCTCCGCTGCGAACTTCTCTGTAAAGAACCTCTTGGAGAATGAATGTCCAAGAGGTTTTCCCACCAATCCGTATTTATTCATTTTCTTCCAGTATACATACAACACATGCCAAACGCAAGGTACTTGTACCCCACATCCTTGAACCCAGCCTTACTGAAGTGTTCTGCCATCTGCTTACCTTGTTGTATTGCAGCCATGGTAGCAGGCAGATAACAGTATGCCTTCTTGTCGTGCGAGAACAGTCGTCCTGCCATCGGCATCAGACACCTATTATATATATAGAAAACCTGTTTCATCGGGAATGTACGTGGAGCACACAAATCGATTACAACCAGACAACCGTCCTTTGCAAGAACACGATGCATTTCCTTCAAGCAGGTGTCTATATGCGCAAAATTCCGCAATGCGAATGCAGACATGACGACATCGAACGTCCCGTCAGAGAATGACAGAGCGGAACAATCCTCTCGCACGAAACGGATCTTGTCCGCCAGTCCGGTAGACGCAACCTTAGTACGCCCTACCCTCATCATCTGTTCAGAGATGTCGCAACCTGTTATTTCGTCCGGATGCAATGACCCATATGCCTGCAATGCCAAATCACCTGTACCAGTCGCCACATCCAGTATCTTTGAGATGTGTGACGGATGGTTTCTTCCGATAGTTTTGACTGCAGTCTTGCGCCAAATCTTGTCAATGCCCAATGAAAGGACATGGTTGAACAAATCATAAGTGGAGGCGATATTGTCAAACATCACCTCCACCTGTTTTCTCTTAGAAGAGTCCGAACCGTATGGTTTTATCGCTTCGACAGCCATTCAGTAACGTTCTTCTCTATTCTTGACGCAATGTCATCGCTTTCAGCCTTACAGAACTTCTCACCAGTGATATGCTCATACAGTTCAATATAACGGTCACTGATGGAATTGACCAACTCGTCCGTCATCTCTGGCATCACCTGTCCTGGCTGGTTCATGAAATTATTGTCGATGAGCCACTGGCGCACAAACTCCTTGGACAACTGACGTTGAGGCTCGCCCTTGGCGAACTTCTCCTCATAACCCTCAGCATAGAAGTAACGTGAAGAGTCTGGAGTATGCACTTCATCTATGAGGTAGACCTTACCGTCACGCTTTCCGAACTCATACTTGGTGTCAACCAAGATAAGTCCCTTCTCAGCGGCAATCTTCGTACCGAGGTCAAAGAGTTTGTATGTGTACTGCTCCATAACCTCATAGTCCTCCTTGCTCACAATGCCTTGTGCGATAATCTCCTCCTTTGAGATGTTCTCGTCATGTCCCTCGTCAGCCTTGGTAGTAGGAGTGATAATCGGATGTGGGAATTTCTGGTTTTCCTTCATCCCCTCTGGCAACTGCACACCGCAGAGTGTGCGCTCGCCTGCTTTGTAGGCTCTCCACGCGGAACCAGTGAGGTAACCACGGATAATCATCTCCACACGGAAACCCTCACACTTGAGACCTACAGTGACCATTGGGTCGGGTGTCGCCAGTTTCCAGTTGGGAATTCCTGCCTCAGCGGACGCGTCAAGGAACTTGGCTGCTATTTGGTTAAGTCCCTGCCCCTTGAACGGAATGCCCTTCGGCAATACAACGTCAAAAGCACTTATACGGTCAGTTGCGACCATAACAATCAAATCATCGTTGATGTTGTAAACATCACGAACCTTTCCGTGGTACACATCTTTCTGTCCAGGAAAGTGAAAATCAGTCTGTGTTAGTGTCCTCATTTTCTTTATGTAAATTAATACGTTTGTATTCCTTGTTTTCTTCGTACTTGTCATACGCTTTGACAATACGTGTGACCAACTTGTGCCGCACGATATCTTTCTCGTCCATCCGAACGAAACTAATACCCTTCACTCCGTCAAGTACCTCCATTGCATCCACCAGTCCAGACCGAGCGGATCGAGGCAAATCTATCTGGGTGACATCACCGGTGACAATCATCTTCGTGTTGTGGCCCATACGTGTGAGGAACATCTTTATCTGTTGTGGCGTCGTGTTCTGTGCCTCGTCCAGTATGACCACTGCATCATTGAGGGTTCGTCCTCTCATAAACGCCAGCGGAGCTATCTGAATAGTCTGCACATCCATGTACTCCTGCAATTTCTGTGCGGGTATCATATCCTGCAGCGCATCATACAACGGTTGCAGATACGGATCAATCTTCTCCTTCATGTCACCAGGAAGAAACCCGAGTTTCTCCCCTGCCTCCACAGCAGGTCTACTGAGTATGATTCGTCTTATTTCCTTGTTCTTCAAAGCCCTTACCGCCAAAGCGATACTCACATAGGTCTTACCTGAACCAGCAGGACCGACAGCAAACAGCAAGTCGTTCTTTAGGTAGTCGTCCACAAGCCTCTTTTGGTTGTCGCTCCGTGGCACTATCGCCTTGCCACTTATACTGTAACAAATGGCAGAGCTTTCTCCTCCGTCTGGCGCTTCATTAAGTCCGTCACCCTTTATCGTCCGAAGTATCACATCCTCAGTCAGAGAGTTGTACTTTGCACAATGCTCCTGCAATTTCCGAAAATTATCCTCGAACGAGCACATCTCCTCCTCATCACCCAATACCTTCATCACATTGCCACGTGCCACGATACGAAGTTTCGGGTAAAGAGCCTTTATCATCTGCAGGTTACTGTTATTAACCCCGTAGAACGTCAACAAATCAATATCTTCAAGAATTATATGTTTTTCTATCATTCTTCTGTCACTACACTGAGTGTCTCACAATATTTTGCGTCTGTCATCCACGAACAATTTCTTCAAGAAGGAATAGTAGTCAGCAGAATCAACATGTCCCTCCTCAAGTTCATGACTCCACGTCATCTTCACATCATCTTTGCACAACCTACAAGCCAACTTCAAATTTTGCAGGAACCCGTCATAGTCACCAGTATTTAAGCAACACACAGCCAACTTCACATAATAATGAATGTATTTGGGTGAGAGCCTATTTTCGATAATCATCTTGAAATAGATTTCCGCATACTCCCATTGTTTCTCGCCAAACAACTCCAATGCCACACTCATCACCGAGTCAAACGACCCTCCTGCCACGTCAATGGCTTTATTGAATACCGTGACGGCACTGTCCACATTACCTGTCCTCAGAAGAATACTGCCCTTCTGTAGAAGAAACTCCAAAGATAGTGGAATGTACTTAAGTACCTGATTGGTCAGCCGCAGAGCATCTTTGTACATGCCAGCTATGTAATAGGCACTGGATATATACTTCCTTATTTCCAGTTGTTGACTCTTGTCCTTGACCTTTGTCGCCACTTGCTTTTCAGCCATCTTCAGACTCTCGCGCGCCTCATCGTACTTTCCCTGTGGAACGAGACATTCAGCGAGAGACACGCAGATATACGGGTCGCCAGTCACTTCTATATATTTCCTGAATATTTTTTCAGCCTCCACGAAATTTTTCCGACTTTGCATACTGGCACCCTTGAGCACCATAGCGTTGTAATCGTTTGGATTGACCGCAAGAGCAAATTCAGCGGCATTCAAAGTCTCATCCGCATCACCCACCATATTATAGAGAGATGCCAGATATGTCCATCCGCCATCGAGGTATGGGTTGTTATCAAGGAAGGCCGTATACAACTTTATCTCCGCTGAAAACATCATTTCCTCATGGCATATTCTCACCAATTCCTGGTCTTTATCGTCACCCATAAGAGGAGAACACTTCTCCATATACAAGTCAACCCATCTGTGAATCATCGATGTAGGGCTATACATCCAGTGCTTCAGTTCATATACAGATGCCAGCACATGAATGAAGTCCTCCTTGAGACAGGTCTTGTCCTCTTCATTTGACAAATCCAAACACTCCTCATCTGCCTCTATCCATTGTCTGAAGTACTTCTCCGCTCCGTCAAAGTCCTGCTTCAGGGCAATTGAGAGTTCTCCCCTAAAGAAATACACATCGATATTACTCTCCGGGTCAAGAGTGTCCAGTACACGCTGAGCCTTTTCATAGGACCTCGTACAAATAAGGGCATTCACTTTTGTGACCTTCAGGTCGTCATTGTCAGGGTGCACGACAAGACCAAGTTCAGCAGCTTCCAGTGCCTCTCTAAACATATTGAGGCGACTGAAGTGCTCTGTAATATCAATGAAATCGTCCGAGTCCAAGTAGCAAGTCTTGCCCTGTCTCCTTGCAGCCTCGTACTTCTCTATTATCTGTATAAAGTCTTTAGATTCTTCGTTCCTCATTCCATCAAATAGATGTTATTGATATGGTTCAAACGTCACTTGTTCGATTTAGCCCAATTGTCCTTCAGTCCCACTGTCTGGTTGAACACCATGTGTTCCGGTGTGGAGTCTTTGTCCAGAGTGAAGTAACCTATACGCTGGAACTGCAGGTAATCGAGTGGTTTGAACTCCTTCAAGTATGGTTCCACATAACAATTCTTCACTTGCAGTGAGTTAGGGTTGATGAGTTCACGGAAAT
This sequence comes from Alistipes ihumii, assembly GCA_963626085.1. GTDB lineage: Bacteria > Bacteroidota > Bacteroidia > Bacteroidales > Bacteroidaceae > Colivivens. The sequence continues at coordinate 47,551 of CAVFVJ010000015.1, forward strand.
CTCGTCCTGTAGACTCAGCCTCAGCAGCAGGGTTCTCCGCAAGGAAGAGACGGTCATAAATCCGTACTTCGGCAGACTCACAGTGTGCCTGACTAACCCAGTGTATTGTCTTTCCCTTTATTTTCATGTTGGCATTAGCCTCTCCTGTCTTTGTCTCAGGTATATACTCCGCGAATATTTCAGTGATATTGCCGTCCGCATCTTTCCTACAGCAGTCGGTCTCTGGACACCTGATGATGTAACTGTTCTTCAAGCGCACCTCCTTACCTGGGCCCAGACGGAAGAATTTCTTCGGAGCGTCCTCCATAAAATCGTCACGCTCAATCCACAGTTCACGACTGAACACAACTTTATGTGTCTTTGACTGCTCATCCTCTGGATTGTCTATGGCATCAAGCTCTTCTGTCTTTCCTTCTGGATAATTGGTTATTGTCAGTTTCACTGGGTCGAGCACGGCTGCCACACGTGTAGCCCGTTTGTTGAGGTCTTCCCTCACTGCCGCCTCCAGCATAGCATAGTCGTTCAAGGCATCGTATTTGGTATAACCAATCATTTTCACAAAGTTACGGATAGACTCTGGGCTATATCCTCTGCGCCTCATGCCACATATTGTTGGCATGCGCGGATCATCCCATCCGTTCACTATACCTTCCTGCACAAGCGCAAGCAACTTGCGTTTCGACATCATGGTGTACGTGAGGTTCAGACGGTTGAACTCAATCTGCCTTGGACGGTTGTCGTCCAAATCTTTTCCTTCCTTCAGTTCATCAATGAAATAATCATACAGCGGACGATGTGATACGAACTCCAACGTACAGATACTGTGCGTCACCCCTTCAAAGTAGTCACTCTGCCCATGTGTAAAGTCATAGTTCGGGTATACATGCCATTTAGTACCTGTACGATGATGTGGCACATGCTTCACCCTATAGATTATCGGGTCACGGAACAGCATGTTGGTGTGTGCCATATCAATCTTTGCACGCAACACCATTTTTCCCTCTTCAACCTCACCCCGATTCATCTTCTCGAAGAGTGCCAGATTTTCCTCCACCGGTCTGTCACGGTACGGACTGTTTGTTCCAGCCTGTGTAGGAGTCCCTTTTTGCGCTGCAATCTCCTCTGATGTCTGTTCATCGATATATGCCTTTCCCTCCTTTATCAATCGCACAGCGAAATCGTAGAGCTGCTGGAAGTAGTCGGAAGCATAATAGACGTGTCCCCATTTGAATCCAAGCCATTTGATATCCTCCATTATGGAGTCCACATACTCCACGTCCTCCTTGGACGGGTTGGTGTCATCGAAACGCAGGTTGCACACACCTCCGTACTTCTCAGCTATGCCGAAGTCCATGCATATTGCCTTGGCATGCCCTATGTGCAAGTAGCCATTTGGTTCTGGGGGAAATCGGGTCTGCATCCTACCTCCATTCTTTCCCTCCTCCAAGTCTTTCCTTACTATCTCTTCAACGAAACTGACCTGTTCCGCTTTAACAGTTTCCATTTCTTCTACACTCATGGTTATCCTCGTCTTATAGTTTCAACAATGTCTTTACACTACACGTGTTTTATATTGTGCAAAGATACGCATTTATCTGCAACCAACAACAGTCACCTTAAAAAAAACGCCTCAATGCCTGCCCATAATTCCCTTTTTTAATACACTTTGCACAAGGGCATGCGGAACGAGACTAATGCAAACGCTTATAGAAAAATTATTAAAAAAAGGAGTACTGGGGTATATTTGCCTTTTTTATTTGGTCTATTGGCTGATTTGGGTTAACTTTGCAGAGTGTTAGCACCTGTCATCAACCATTACAGCAATTTGTGGGCAGGTACGAAAAATAACAAGACAATGGATTTTGAATTATACAAGACAACTAGAGATTTCAGCACCGAATACGGCACTTTCACAGGATTGGTGTGGAGTGCAGCCTTCATCGCCTTTACCGAAGGGATGGTTAACAGCAACTTCTTGACACTGACAGCTGGCATGTGCCTCACATGCTTAGGATTAGTTCTGCCAGTATACTTGGCATGGAGGTACAAGCAACACCTAACAGCTCCAGGTGACCGTGTATCTTGGGGGATGGCATGGACCTTCGCTTGCTTCACACTCATATACGCCAGTACGGTAACGGGCGTGGCACAGTTCATCTACTTTAACTTCATCGACAAAGGCCGTCTGATAGAATTCCTTCAGACCGTCATGTCGAGCAAGGAAGTGATAGACCAGTACACACGTATAGGTGCAGCAGACATACTGGAGCAGAGTCGGGAACAGCTTGCACTTATAGCAGGACTGTCCCCTATTGAGTTGGCACTAAACCTGTATGCCAACAGTATCATGGGTTCAATCATTCTGTCAATACCGGTAGCATTCGTCGCACACAGGAAATGCCGTGACATGAAGGCTGAGCTTGAACGAATATTGGCAAAAAACAAATGACAACATGGATATATCTGTAGTAGTCCCTCTATTCAACGAGGAAGAGTCCATCACCGAACTCCACGCATGGATAAAGCGTGTAATGGACGAGAATAAACTCTCGTATGAAATAATCTTCTGCAACGACGGCTCAACCGACCACTCTTGGGACGTGATCGAGGGGCTGGCGAAGACTTTCCCTGAAGTTCATGGAATCAAGTTCCGCAGAAACTATGGCAAAAGTCCTGCACTGTACTGTGGATTCGAGCGGGCAGATGGTGACGTGGTCATAACAATGGACGCGGACTTGCAGGACAGCCCCGACGAGATTCCAGAACTCTACAGGATGATTAAGGAGGATGGGTATGACTTGGTAAGCGGATACAAGATGAACCGCAGGGAGGGCGATCCTCTTTCGAAGACCATACCAACAAAACTGTTCAACGCCACTGCACGGCGCGTGTCAGGGATACACAACCTTCATGACTTCAACTGTGGGCTGAAGGCATACAGGAAGGAGGTTGTGAAGAGTATCGAGGTGTATGGAGAGATGCACCGCTATATACCGTACCTTGCGAAAAATGCAGGATTCACAAAGATTGGCGAGAAGAAGGTACACCATCAGGCACGCAAGCACGGGGTGTCGAAGTTCATGGGATGGAACCGTTTCGTGAACGGTTATCTCGACCTCATGTCACTCTGGTTCATCAGCACCTTCGGACAGAAACCGATGCATGTGTTCGGCTTCTTCGGTAGCATCATGTTTCTTATCGGACTAATCTCTGCCATCGTGGTGGGAGCATACAAGTTGATAGGACTTGCTAACGGAGACAACCCTGGTCTGGTGACAGACAACCCATACTTCTACATCTCGTTGACAACCATGCTTATTGGCACGCAACTGTTCCTCGCTGGTTTTCTGGGGGATATGATAAGCCGGAACTCCCAGGAAAGGAATAAATACCATATAGCAAAGACCATTTAGACTCATGAGGATACGCCATGCCATACTGTACGGAGTGATAGCGGCACTGACAGCCGCTGGCGTCGCCTGTTCATCGAGCAACTGCCCTATGAGCACTGAGGTGATGTGCAACTACCATTTCTACGACAGTGAGGGCAACGCCATCACCTACTCTGACACAATCTCTGTCAAGACACTCCTGCCTGGCTACAAACAAGTGTACACATACAGGAAGTTGGGTTACAAAACAGTGACACTCGACAGTGTGAGCACATCGCTGCTGGACCAGGGCTATACAATGAGTGAGGCTACGGTGAGAAACGACACCACACTGGTGAACAAGTGCGTGGGAAAATCCAGCATGCAAGTTCCGATGTCTTACTTCAACCAGTACGACACACTGGTGTTCGACTACAGCAGCATATCAAGGAACGACACCGTCATCATCAGACATGGGGGATACTCATATGTGGAACTGCCAGAGTGCGGCAGCCACGTATTCCACAAACTACAGTCTGTAGAGTCTACCGACGCTGCGGTAGACCACATGGAGATTGTCAATCCTACAGTTGATTACGAAGGCAATGAGAACATCAAGATCTTTTTCAACGGAGTTGCGGAATAAATGGGCGACCATGGCATTGCTATCGCTCTGTATCCCACACGCATCGGCACAGCAGGACGTTTTAGTCCAACCTGTCCCGATTGATACAGTCCGACCAACGCAATATATTGGGGAGATTCTTGAACGGAAGGATTTGGAATGGTTTCAGGGATTCACTGTGTCTGCCGACATATTCGGTCCTGTCTTATATGTCTTCTCCGACTACGGGAATGCCGAGGGAGCGTTGCGACTGAACCTCAAGAACACGTATTTCCCTGTGGTTGAGGTGGGATACGGCAAGTGTGAGACAACGGACGACAATACCCATATCAGCTACAAGTCTGCAGCCCCTTATTTCAGAGTCGGTATTGACATCAACATACTAAAGAACAAGTGGCAGGACAACCGTCTGTATGTCGGTGCACGCTACGGTTTCTCCACATTCAACTACGACATGAGTGGTCCTGACATGACCGACCCGGTCTGGCATGGCACTGCTCCCTTCCGCTATGAAGGAATGAAGAGCAACAGTCACTGGGCTGAAATCGTGTTCGGGGTGCAAGTAAAGATATGGAGCAAATTCCATATGGGATGGAGCGTGAGGTACAAGAAAGCCATGAAAATCGGTCAGGACATGTATGCCAAACCTTATTATATACCCGGCTACGGCGCAACAGTTGGCGAATCGTGCTGGGGCGGCACGTACAACCTCATCTTTGACTTGAACTGGGGAAAGAAACAGAAAACGACTGATGGGGTCAAATGACAATGGAGAATAAATGCATTAGAGTACGGTTATGACAATTGCGGAACAGATATTATTGGGACTGGCACTGGCGATGGACTGCTTCAGCGTGAGTTTTGCGTCTGGTCTGATACTTAAACGATACGACCTGCGCACGATGGGGTTGACTGCATTGATGTTCGGACTGTTTCAAGCCGCGATGCCTGCTATAGGATGGATGTGTACGGTGGCGTTCGGGGAACTTATCAACCCCGTCGACCACTGGATTGCTTTTGCCCTACTGGCGTTCATAGGTACAAAGATGGTGCTTGACCAGTTCAAGAAGGAAGGAACAAAAGTGTTTGACCCCACTAAGATGTCCGTCATACTCATAATGTCACTGGCGACGAGCATAGACGCCCTGTCTGTAGGCATCACCTTCACCTGTTTGGGAATGACGACATTCACAGGAATACTCACTCCTATCCTAATCATAGGACTGTGCTCTGTCGTAATGTCAATCGCAGGTGGTGTCATCGGTGTGGCACTGGGCAGGAAGTTCAAATTCCCAGCGGAACTGATCGGAGGAATAATACTTATATTAATAGGAATAAAGGTACTGGCAGACCACCTGTCTGCTTAGACACCGCAACACATACATTAACACTGGATATCATGAGCATGTTTGGAAGACTGAACGACGAACTTAACAAACAGATGGAGCAGAAGAGAGAACGAAGGAAACTCAAATGGCCGCACATCGTGCTGCTGCTGTTGCTGATTGCCGGCACTGTATATGTGTCAAAGGACAACAAGAACCACAGTGGCAAACAAGACATGGAATATATCACATGCAAGGGAAACGTGTTCGGCACTTATTATCACATAACTTACAACAGCAGTAAAGACTTGCAACAGCAGATAGACTCTGTACTGACTGCTGTAGACAATTCACTTTCCACCTTCAACCAAAACTCCACCCTTTCTAAAATCAATAGCAACAGAAGCATGGAGACCGACCCAATGCTGCGGTACGTGTTCACCCTCGCCAAGGAAGTGTCGCGGAATACCTACGGAGCGTTTGACATAACAGTGGCTCCGCTGGTCAATGCATGGGGATTCGGATTCAAGAACAAGGAGAACGTGACAGATTCACTGATACAGGAAATAAGGAAACACGTAGGATTCACACGGGTACGTCTGGAGAACGATCTGATGGTGAAAGCGGACTCTGCAATGATGCTCGATTTCAGTGCTATCGCCAAGGGATATGGTGTGGATGCGGTTGGAATCTGCCTCGAACAGTGTGGAGTACACGACTACATGGTGGAAATAGGCGGTGAAATACGGCTGAGGGGACAAAACCCCAAAGGCGAGAACTGGAACATAGGAATCGTGAAACCCGACCCCGACCCTACTGGTACAAACGAGCAATTGGAGGAGGTTCTGAACATCACAGACATTGCGATGGCGACATCGGGCAATTACCGTAATTTCTATGTAGAGGGAAACAAACGCTACGCCCACACCATAGACCCACGTACTGGATACCCTGCACAGCATAGTCTACTGTCAGCTACGGTTCTTGCTGACAATTGTGCAGTTGCCGATGCCTATGCGACCGCCTTCATGGTACTTGGAATAGAGAAGGCAAAGGAGGTGCTGGACAAACACCCCGAACTGAAAGCTTACATGATATATACTGACCAGAACGGCAATTATGACACATGGCACACCAATAACTTCAAAGTAGAGTAAAGAGGATGGAAACAAGTATGTTCGACAAAATGCAGTCACTGCCACTCCTGCAAGGACTGACACTGAAGGAATTCAGTGAACTAATCGTAAACCTGAAACTCGACTTTCAGCAGTACGATGAACATGAGGTGATAGTAAATCAGGGAGATCGGTGCTCTGCCCTCACCTACGTAATTGACGGTACTTTTGAGGCGGAGTACCACGACGAGAAGACTGCGTTCATCCTGTCCGAACAGTCGGAAGAACAACCGCACCTCATCGAAGCGTACAACCTGTTCGGAGTGAAACGCTCGTATGAACGTACATACTCGTTCGTCACCAAAGGACACACGTTCACCATTTCACGCGACTTCTTCATCAAACGGATGCTGGAACATGAACTGATACGTGGTAACTATATCAACTATCTCTGTAACAACCTGCGCAAGGCAAAAGACTCACACAAATACGAGAACCCTTCAGACATCGGTATGAAGGTGGTAAACGCAATAGCAAGCTACAGCTTGTTTATGAGCGGACAGAAGAACGTGAGGGTTAAGATGAACGACCTCGCACAGATTGTCGACGAGACGCGACTCAACGTGTCGGGTGTGCTGAACCAATGGGACGAGCTAGGACTCATTGAGCTCCGCAGGTATGGATTCACCATCAAAGATTTCGGGAAGTTGAATGAACATGTGGTGAGAACAGTGTAATGGAAAATTTATGTGGACTGCACATATAAGCATTGAAAGTAATTGAAGTATGAGCAATATATTCTTTGAGAAATACAATACACCGCACAATGCCTTTCCCTTCGACAGACTGAAGATGGAGGATTACGAGCCTGCCATGCGACGTGGTATGGAGATTGAAAAAGAGGAGATGGAACGACTGGTGAACAATCCAGAACGACCTACATTCGAGAACACCATTGAAGCGATGGAGACCGCAGGACAATTGTTGGGCGAGGTATCGGGTATTTTCTTTAACCTCACTTCCGCAGACACCAACGACGAGATGGACGCTCTTGCAGAGAAGATGTCGCCCATACTGTCTGATCATGCCAACGACATCATGTTTGACCCCAGGCTATCAAAAAGGGTAAAGGAGGTCTACGATGAGTACCATGACCCTGCAGACAATGGTGTCAAACTCAGCAAACTCACCACGGAACAGAAGGAGCTGCTGAAAGACACCTATCTGGGATTCGAGCGCAGTGGCTCATATCTCGCAAAGGAGAAGCAAGACAGGCTGAGAGCCATTGACAATGAAATGAGCAAGCTGGACATCCAGTTCTCACAAAACAAACTGAAGGAAATAAACGCATTCACACTGCATATCACAGATAAGAACGACCTCGACGGACTGCCAGAGAGTGCGGTGGAAGCCGCTCGTCTAGCTGCCAAGGAGAAGGGCAAGGACGGATGGGTCATAACACTGAAGAGTCCGAGCATGTCACCCTTCATGACGTACAGCAGCCGCAGGGAACTGCGCAAGCAGGTGTGGACAGCATACAATACCATCTGCACACACGACAACAAATATAACAACAAAGAGGTTGTTAGGAAAATTGTCAACTTATGCCGTGAGGAGGCGCAGATTATGGGTTATGACAACTATGCAGATTTCGTGTTGGAGCAACGAATGGCTGAGAACTGTAAGAACGTGTACAACCTACTCTACAGGCTCATCGAGGCGTACAAGCCTACTGCTATCAAGGAGTATGAGGAGATAAAAGAACTGGCAAAGGAGATGGAAGGACCTGAGTTTGAACTCATGCCGTGGGACACTGGCTACTATTCGAATAAACTCCAGGAAAAGCGCTACAACATCAACTCTGAGATGCTTCGCCCTTACCTTGAACTAGACAGAGTGAAACAGGGGGTGTTCGGACTCGCTACACGACTGTACGGTATCACATTCAGACAGACACACGATATACCCGTATACAACCCCGACGTGGATGTGTTTGAGGTGTATGACAAGGACGGTTCGTTCCTGGCTCTGCTGTACTGCGACTTCTACCCACGCGATGGCAAGAAATCGGGTGCATGGATGACCAGTTTCAGGGGACAGTATATCGACAAGGATGGAGTAAACCACCGTCCGCACGTGTCGCTCGTGATGAACTTCACAAAACCGACGGAGGACAAGCCTGCTCTGCTCACTTTGGGTGAGGTGGAGACGTTCCTCCACGAGTTCGGACATTCACTTCATGAGATATTCTCCAACTGTAGATACGAGGAATTGAGCGGTACTAACGTGTACTGGGACTTTGTGGAACTCCCTTCACAGTTCATGGAGAACTTCAGTGTAGAGAAGGAATTTCTGTCTTCCTTCGCCTTTCATTACCAGACAGGAGAACCTCTGCCCGACGAGTATATCAGACGCATCGTGGAAAGCCGTAACTTCTGCATCGCCATGTCCTGTCTGAGACAGGTGAGCTTCGGACTACTTGACATGGCTTACTACACTTTAGACCATGACTTGACGGGAGACATCGAGATATTCGAGAAGGAGGCATGGAAAGAGGCGATTATCACTCCACAGATACCCGGCACTTGCATGTCAGTGCAGTTCTCGCATATCATGGCTGGAGGCTACTCCGCTGGATACTACAGTTACAAATGGGCGGAGGTGCTCGATGCCGATGCGTTCTCCGTATTCAAGAAGAACGGACTGTTCGACCGAAAGACTGCCCAAAGTTTCCGCGACAACATTCTGTCAAGGGGGGCGACAGAGCATCCGATGACTCTCTACAAACGTTTCCGTGGACAGGAGCCAACCATTGATGCTCTGCTTAAAAGGAACGGTATCAGTTGTGGGAATTAGAATATTGAATCTATAACATAGGTGTTGAATATCATAAACGGAATTTCAATGAAATCAAGACTCTTGAGACATATAGAAACGGTAATGCTAATATTTGTCTGCATGATGGCAATGTCTTCGTGCGATAATGAGGATGATGTGACGGAGATTTTTAGTGGTCGTAGGTTCAAGATCACGGGACTCACCTATAACGGGACGAAGAAAATCAGTGAGGTTAGCCAATTCTACGAGGGTAAGAACACATACTACATACTGTTCAACGCACTCACGTTCACCGGTATATTGCAATCGGGCACAATCATAGAGGGGACATGGAAGGCAGACGGTGACACACGGAGCTTCAGCATGACATTCGGTAACGCCACCAGCCTCACTGGAGCTAATGCCATGTGCAACGACGTGTACAATGTACTGCACAATGCCACATCGTACAGTGGTGACAAGAACGTAATAAGGATAATAAAGGATAAGGATACATATATCGAACTAAGTTCACAATGACAAATGGATACTATCATGACTAACGACGAACATAAACAACACCAGCTGGATTTGCGCTACCTGCGCATGGCTAAGATATGGGCTGAGAACAGCTATTGCAAACGGCGACAAGTGGGTGCCATCGTGGTGAAACACCAAATGATAATAAGTGACGGCTACAACGGCACTCCATCGGGCTTTGACAATGTGTGTGAGGAGAACGATGTGACCAAACCGTACGTGCTGCATGCTGAGGCAAATGCCATCACCAAACTTGCACGCTCTCACAATTCAAGTGACGGAGCGACTCTTTACGTAACTGCCTCACCTTGTCTGGAGTGTTCCAAACTAATCATTCAGGCTGGTATCAAGCGGGTCATCTACGGTGAGGCTTACCGTCTGCAGGACGGTATCGAACTGATGAAACGTGCAGGCATCGAAGTGATACAAATCGACAACAGCCAGAAAGACTGACACCTTACTATATATATAACAACAGACTATGAATGTAAATCACACATCCAGATTCGTTCCCATAATCATTGCCGTAAGCGTGGTGATTGGAATCTTCATAGGAACGTTCTTTGCAAAGAGGTTTGCAGGCAACCGACTGAACATCATAAATTCATCGTCCAACAAGATTAACGACTTGTTGCATATCATCGATGACCAGTATGTGGACACTGTCGATATAGCTAAGATAGTTGAAGAATCAATGCCAAAGATACTGGAAGAACTTGACCCTCACAGCACATATATCTCTGCAGAAGCTGCCAAGACAGCCAACGATGACCTCGACGGCAGTTTCAGTGGTATCGGAGTCATGTTCGCTGTGAGATCGGATACGGTGTATGTCACCAACATCATCAAGGGCGGACCAGCGGAGAAAGTGGGGATGATGGCTGGCGACCGTATCATATCAGTCGATGGAAAACCGTATGTAGGCAAGGATGTGACACAGAAGGAGACGCTCAAACGACTGAAAGGCGAGAAGGGTTCAAAAGTAAAACTGGGTGTGGTACGCAGGGGTACTGCCAAACAGTTGTCATTTACTGTCACACGTGGTGACATCCCCGTGAAAAGTATCGATGCGACATACATGCTCACCGACAGACTTGGATATGTACGTGTGAACAAATTCGGGAAGACCACTTACCCTGAACTGCTCATCGCACTGGCACAACTCCAACAGGAGGGTTCCAAAGGTATTGTGATTGACTTGCGCGGCAATACAGGCGGATACCTCGACTGTGCCATACAGATGGTCAACGAGTTCCTGCCTGAGGACAAACTCATCGTATACACCGAAGGGCGCAAGACCAGACGCGAGAACTATTTCAGCGACGGACAGGGTTCATACCAAAAACAACCTATCATAGTACTCACAGACGAGATTACGGCTAGTGCTGCTGAGATATTCTCTGGAGCGATACAGGATAATGATCGTGGCATCATCGTCGGACGACGCACGTTCGGCAAAGGACTGGTACAAAAACCTATCACCTTCCCCGACGGAAGTCTCATACATCTTACCGTATCAAGATACTACACTCCATCGGGCAGATGTATTCAGAAACCGTATGTCAACGGAGAGGACAAAAACTACGAACAAGACATCATCATACGTTACCAGCACGGAGAGTTCTTCAATGAGGACAGTATAAGGCAGACTGGAGAGGTCTACAGGACCAGCATCGGTAGAAAGGTGTATGGCGGTGGCGGCATCATGCCTGACTACTTCGTAGCAGAGGACACAACCCTCGTTACGACCTACTATCAAGAGGTAGTGACCAAGGGACTGGTCACACAGTTCGCCTTTGAGTTCACCGACACCAACCGCGCACGTTATACCGGTTACAAGTCGTCTGTCGACATCCTTAAGCAACTGCGGAAAGACCATGTGATACAACAGTTCATCAACTACTGTGACAACAAGGGAGTCAAACGGCGCAACAACATGATACTGCGCTCACAGAAACTGATTGAAAATGCTGTGCACGGCAGTATCATATACAACTTGCTCGACATGAATGAGTACCTGCAGTTTATCAACAAGGATGACGCAACGGTACGACGTGCCATCGAACTGTTCAACGAAGGACTCACCAAACCCAAATGTCCTGAAAATGGAGAAGAGACAACTAAGACAACAGCTAAGGCAAGTCCATGTTCACTTGTCGGAGGCAGGCGTGTTGCCTAAACTGGGACGTGACACAATAAGACGACTGGAGAGTCATCCTCTCTTCATGAAAGCACAGAGGGTACTTCTGTTCCACTCGTTACCAGACGAGGTCGACACGCATTGTCTCATCGAGCGTTACCGCGGCATAAAGACAATAATTCTACCATCAGTCGTAGGTGACCATCTTGAACTCCACGAATATAAAGCTGATTCAAACTCAACTATAGGGGCGTTCAACATCATGGAGTCGGAGGGACGACTTGTACCAGAGTTCGAATACCGTGACATTGAACTTGCCATCATCCCCGGTGTCGCTTTCGACAAAGAAGGAAATCGGTTGGGAAGAGGCAAGGGATACTACGACAGACTGCTTCCACTGCTGCGATGCCACACGATTGGGCTTTGCTACCCGTCTCAGATGGTAGAGGAGGTGCCTCACGAAGCACATGACATCAAAGTGGACGAGACTCTGTGGTAAACTGACTGAACAACAAAATTAGAATCTTATACATCACACATACTATGAAACAAAATGCTCATATAGGCTATCTGTTTGGAATGATAGCTGCTGCTCTCTACGGGCTTAACCCTTTGTTCGCCCTACCGCTCTATGCTGACGGCATGGACGCTTGGTCAGTACTGCTTTGTCGTTACATGCTGTCAATCCCCATGATTGCAGTTATCATGCTGTGGAAGCGCGAGAACTTCCGTATTACCAGGTCGGAGACTTGGCAACTGGCAGGATTGGGATTTCTAATGGCGATATCATCACTTGGACTGTACATCGCATTCAGCTTAATGGATGCGGGCATCGCCAGCACCATACTGTTTATATATCCCATACTGACTGCAGTCATCATGGCATTGGTATTCCATGAACATCTACACTGGATAGTAACGGTCTGTCTGCTTGTAGCCACCGTGGGGATTGTGATTCTATCCAATAACGACGGCACTGCCAACGTGAATATAGAAGGCATATTACTGACAATTCTCTCTGCCCTCACCTACTCACTCTACTTCATCTTTGTTAAGAAGAGTACACTCACACGTATCACTTCCACTGCCCTTACATTCTACATGATGGTGTTCGGCACTTTACTTCTGGCAGTCGGTGTTATGATTAGAGGGGAGTTGAACATGCCACAAGGCTGGGACTGGGGTTACTCGTTCTGTGCCGCCCTCTTCCCTACCGCCTTCTCCCTCATACTTACAGCAATGGCAATACAGCGCATCGGCCCTACTGAAACAGCCATACTGGGTGCACTCGAACCGACAACTGCAGTCATCATAGGTATCACTGTGTTTGGAGAGACACTGTCAGCCAACAGTGTGACTGGCATCTTGCTCATTATCATCGCCGTCACTACTGTGGTTGCCAAGAACAAGATACTTGCCATGGCACGAAAACTAGGAAAGAGACTCTGACACCACCTTCCAGTCTTCCACCGTCCGTGAGTCCTTGTTCATGCTGACCCCGACCCTGACGATGCGTCTGCCATCTGTCTTGTACGCATCAGCATAACCCTTCTCGTCAATCTGTCTGAGTGCATCCTCCGCACTGCCTCCTGCCTTCAGCTCAATCACGTAGATGGTGTCGTGCATGAAGACCACCACATCCACACGTCCACCGGCAACCTTCACCTGTGTCTGCACGTACACGTTGAGCATGGAGAAAATCAAGTAGAACGTGTATTCGTAGAACCCTTCGGCATTGGCTGCCTCCGCCAGTTTCTTCTTGAAGCCCTCCACGTAGGGGATGCTTGCGAGGTACGACTGCATGTGGCTCATGGCAAGGTCGATGTCGTGTCCAAGTAATGCTGTCCAGAATTTTGCAGCGAAGCCCATCTGTACATCGCAACTGTTTACACCAACATATATCGGCAACAGTCCCTTGACGTAACCAACCCGTACCTCCTCGTTCGGAAACGAAAGGACGTAGGAACGTGTGAGATGATTGTAATCCTTTATCGTGAGGTAACCGCTTTGGTAGAGTAGCGGCAGGGCGTTCTGCATATTCTCCGTAGGCTGGTCGAACGCTTCAGCCGGCACTTCCAACTTTTCCAGTGACGTGATGTCCGTACCGAAATGCTGTAGCTGACGTATGAGATAGGTGGGAGTACCACTCTCGAACCAGTAGTTATTCATTTCTTGGTCTATGAACGCATTCAGCAGACTGAATGGATTGAAGACGTTAGTAGTGCCCGATGAGAAGCGGTAACCGTCATACATGAACTTGATCTTCATGTACATCTCGTCTGGAGTCAGTCCATAGACCTCCGCCATTTGTCTCAAATCCTCTGCAAAAACCGACAGGACCTCGTCCTCCGTGAAACCGCAGATGGTGGAGAAGCGTGGAATGAGCGTCACGTTCTTTATATTGTTGATAGTGGAGAAGATGCTGAGCTGCGAGAACTTGGTTATTCCAGTGATAAAGCAGAACTTGATGTACTGTTCATTCGCTTTCAATGGTTGGTAGAACTCCTGCAGTGTCTCGCGACGGACTTCCAACCGTGTGTCATCGTGAAGCACATCGAGCAGCGGAGCATCGTACTCGTCGATGATGACTGCCACCTGCTTTCCCGACTGTTCGTAAGCCCTCCGTATCAGTCCTCCAAGTCGCATACCAGGGGAAGTCTCGTTGGGGTCTGAACCATAAGTCCTCTCGTACAGCCCCACCTGTAGTCCAAGGGCGTTCCTCACTCCGTCCTCGTTTAGATGCTTGGCAGTGCTGAGGTCGAAGTGGAAGGTTGGGTACTGCGTCCACTCCTGTTCCATGTCCGCAATCTTCAGCCCTGCAAACAAGTCCCGTTCACCCTTGAAGTACGACTCCAGTGTGGATGTGAGCAGAGACTTACCGAACCGCCTGGGGCGGCTCATGAAGATGAACTTGGCATAGTGGACCATTTTCCACACAAGGTCGGTCTTGTCTACATACACGTAATTGTTTCTGACAATCTCAGAGAACGTCTGAATCCCAATCGGGTACTTTCTTCTTTGCAGTTCCATAAGGACCATGTTTATTATACCACTGCAAAAGTAGTAAAAAACGAGGGAACTGCAAAGCAAAACGGCATTTTAAAACTACAGCCCATTGAATTACCAAGATTCAATGGGCTGCATATATATGATATAAGGTATAAGTCAACCTTATTCCGCCAGTTTCTTTTGGATAGCAACGCTCTCAGCTTCGTATCCAGGTTTGTTGAGCAAGGCAAACATGTTCTTCTTGTAAGCCTCCACACCAGGCTGGTTGAACGGATTGACACCGAGTACCAGTCCACTGATACCGCACGCCTTTTCGAAGAAATAAATCAACTGACCTATATTATACTCGTCGAGTTGTGGAATGGTGATTCTCAAGTTCGGCACGCCACCGTCCACATGCGCCAGTTGTGTGCCAAGCTCTGCCATGTGGTTCACCTCGTCCACATGCTTTCCTGCAAGGAAGTTCAGTCCGTCGAGATTCTCCTCGTCTGACGGCACAGTCAGGCTACTGTTAGGCTTGTCGATGGAGATGACTGTCTCGAAGATAGTACGCTCACCGTCCTGAATCCACTGTCCCATGGAGTGCAGGTCTGTAGAGAAGTCCACTGAAGCAGGGAAGATACCCTTGTGGTCCTTACCCTCACTCTCTCCGTAGAGTTGTTTCCACCACTCAGCCACGTAATGCAACTTCGGCTGGTAGTTCACGAGAATCTCCACTTTCTTGCCTGCGGCATAAAGCGCATTGCGGGTAGCTGCATACACTGCACACGGGTTCTGTCCGAACGGAACAGAGATATCACAAGCCTTCTCCATATCCTGCGCACCTTT
Source organism: Alistipes ihumii (assembly GCA_963626085.1). Taxonomy (GTDB): domain Bacteria; phylum Bacteroidota; class Bacteroidia; order Bacteroidales; family Bacteroidaceae; genus Colivivens. Next base: position 63,321 of record CAVFVJ010000015.1, read on the forward strand.
GACAAGTTGCGCTATGTCATAACCGGCACAGGCAATCGGGAGCAAGCCCACAGGCGTGAGTACAGAGAAGCGTCCGCCCACATTGTCCGGGATGATGAATGACTTGTATCCTTCCTTGTCGGCAGTGGTGCGAGCGGCACCTTTCTTCGCATCTGTAATCGCCACAATCACTTTCTTTGACAGTTCCTTACCCATCTGTTCCTCGCACAGTTTGCGCATGAGACGGAAGGTGATGGCTGTCTCGGTAGTAGTACCCGACTTACTTATGTTGATCACTCCGAACTTGACGCCCTTAAGGTAGTCTATGAGTTCAGACAGATAATCTTCACTTATGTTGTTACCAGCAAAAAGGATACGTGGACCGTTTGCTTTCTTCAGCCATGTAAAGTTGTCATCGAGAGCAGCTATCACTGCCTTTGCACCGAGATAACTACCTCCGATACCAGCCACAACCACTGCGTCACAGTTGTCTCTGAGTACCTTTGCTGTCGCATTGATTTCTTCAATAAATTCGGGTGTCACCTGTGTAGGCAGGTGAAGCCATCCGAGGAAGTCATTACCTGCACACGTACCCTGTTCGAGTGCCTGCTGGGCTGCGTTCACTTCCTTCTCATACTGTTCTACAGCCCCTGCAGCAAGGAATTTCCCTGCTTTGTTGATTTCCAGTTTCATGTTAATAGTATTTTTTTGAGTTCTGTTGTCGTATAATGTATCACCATCACCTGAAGGAGTCACCGAGAATCTTTATCTCCACCGATGGGGATATGCGCTCGTAGAGTATGTTGTACATAGCATCGAGTATCGGCATGTTGACATGGTAGTGATTGTTGATTTGTTTCATACAGTAAGTTCCGTAATACCCCTCTGCAATCATCTCCATCTCCAGTTGCGCTGTCTTGACCGAGTAACCGAGTCCTATCATAGTGCCGAAAGTACGGTTGCGTGAGAAGTTAGAGTACATGGTCACCAGCAAGTCACCAAGATAGGCTGTGTTGATGACCTTGCGGTCCTCACGCGGCTGCACGGTCTTGAGGAATCGGTCCATCTCCTGTACTGAGTTTGCCACCAGCACTGAGAGGAAGTTGTCACCGTACTTCAGTCCGTTACATATACCGGCGGCTATGGCATACACGTTCTTGAGTACCGAACTGTACTCAATCCCTTCTATGTCTGTACTCACCGATGTCTTCACATACTTGTTGGTCAACAAGTCAGCTACTGTCTTGGCGTTCTCTATGCTATGCCCTCCTATGGTGAGGTAGCACAAACGGTCCATCGCCACCTCCTCAGCGTGGGAGGGACCACCCACTGTCGTTATATTGTCCTCCGGCACATTGAATGCCTGTTGGAAATACTGCGATATAAGGATATTGTCATCTGGCACCAGTCCCTTGATGGCAATGGCGATCAGTTTCTCCCTTATACTGGCTTTCAGTCGTCGTAGGTGGCTCTTGAGGTAGGGCGATGGGGTCACGAATATAAGTGTGTCGGACTCCTGCACCACCTTATTTATATCCGAGGAGAAGTTGATGCGGTCTACATTGAAATGCAGTCCCGTAAGGTACGCTGGGTTATGTCCCAGACGTTTAAACTCTTCTATACGGTCATCACGCCGCATGTACCAGTTGATTTTCTCCTCATGATGGAGAGCAATCTTTGCCATTGCCGTAGCCCAACTGCCTCCACCGATGATTGCTACACGTCCACTGCTGTTGAATTGCATCCCGTTTTGGTTATGAGTTGATAATTGCTTGGATTGTCACCCGTCTACGCCTCCTCTGGTGTCTGTTCCGCCTCTTCACCGTTGCCTTCAGAAGCGGCACTGGTCTTGCGCGGTTTCATCTGTGGGAAGAGGAGCACCTCCTGAATGGCAGTCTTGCCTGTCATGAGCATAGTCAGACGGTCGATACCGATACCGATTCCACTTGTAGGCGGCATTCCGTACTGTAGTGCACGTAGGAAGTCCTGGTCGATGACCATAGCCTCATCATCGCCTTTGTCAGCCAGACGCATCTGTTCCTTGAACCGCTCCTCCTGATCTATCGGGTCATTGAGCTCTGAATAGGCATTAGCCAGTTCCTTTCCGTTGACCATGAGCTCGAAGCGTTCGGTCAGTCCCGGTTTACTTCGGTGCATCTTGGTGAGCGGTGACATCTCCACTGGATAGTCGATGATGAAGGTCGGTTGTATGAATGTGCCTTCACAGAACTCACCGAACATCTCGTCGATGAGTTTACCCTTGCCCATTGTGTCGTCCACATCCATCTTCAACTGTTTGCATATCTGACGGATCTCATCCTCGTCCTTCCCTTCGAGGTCATAGCCAGTCTTCTCCTTGATTGCCTCAAGTATGGGCAGACGACGATAAGGAGCCTTGAAAGATATAGTCTGTCCGTCGACCACACTCTCCGGTTTACCGTTGACAGCCGTGCATATCGTCTCAAGCAACTGTTCCGTGAACGACATCATCCAGTTGTAGTCCTTGTACTGTACATAAAGTTCCATACAAGTGAATTCTGGGTTGTGTGTACGGTCCATACCCTCGTTACGGAAGTTCTTGCCAATCTCGTACACACCTTCGAAACCACCCACAATGAGTCGCTTCAGATAGAGTTCTGTAGCTATACGCATGTAAAGGTCGATGTCGAGCGAGTTGTGGTGAGTGATGAACGGACGTGCACTCGCACCGCCCGGTATAGACTGCAGGATAGGTGTCTCCACCTCTGTGTACCCTGCCCCATCGAGAACCTTTCTCATGGTCGAGATAACCTTGGTGCGCTTCTCGAATGTCTCCTTCACACCCTCGTTCACTACGAGGTCCACATACCTCTGGCGGTAGCGCAGTTCAGGGTCTTCAAAGGCATCGTATGCCACACCATCCTTGTATTTCACTATCGGCAGAGGCTTAAGACTCTTTGCCAGTACTGTGAGCTCCTGTGCATGTACACTAACTTGTCCCGTCTGTGTACGGAAGACGAAGCCCTTGATTCCTATGAAATCGCCAAGGTCAAGTAGTTTCTTGAACACGACGTTGTACATATCCTTGTCCTCTCCCTTACAGATGTCGTCACGGGTCACATATACCTGTATGCGTCCCTTAGAGTCCTTCAGTTCGATGAATGAAGCCTTACCCATCACACGGCGGCTCATCATGCGTCCAGCAATACATACTTGACGACCTTCACCGTCCTCGTCACTGTACCCGTCCACTATGTCTGTGGAGAAGTCACTGACAGGATATTCTGCTGCCGGATATGGGTCTATGCCCATATCACGCATTGCCTGCAGGTTGTGCCTGCGTTGTATTTCTTGTTCACTTAATTCAGTTGCCATATTCAGATTTTGTTATCGTTTTGTCTGTTGTGCTTGTATTTATCCGTTCATCGTAGCCAAGAACTCCTCGTTGTTGCTTGTACGTTCTATATGCTTGAGGATGGTATCCATAGCCTCCACATTGGTCATGTCGGAGATATGGTTGCGTATTATCCACATGAAGCGGCGTGTCTGGTCGTCCTGAAGCAGATCATCACGACGGGTACTGGATGCGATGAGGTTGACTGCCGGGTATATACGTTTGTTGGCAAGTGTACGGTCGAGTTGAAGTTCCATGTTACCCGTACCCTTGAACTCCTCGAATATCACCTCGTCCATCTTCGAGCCAGTATCTATCAAGGCTGTAGCAATGATGGTAAGTGAACCGCCACCTTCGATGTTACGCGCTGCACCGAAGAAGCGTTTGGGTTTCTGGAGTGCATTGGCATCGACACCACCAGTCAACACCTTACCCGATGCCGGACTGACTGTGTTGTATGCACGAGCCAGACGTGTGATAGAGTCGAGGAATATCACGACATCATGTCCACATTCCACCATACGTTTCGCTTTCTCCAACACGAGGTTGGCAATCCTCACGTGATTGTCTGCAGGTGCGTCGAACGTTGAGGCTATCACCTCCGCATTCACAGTGCGCGCCATGTCCGTCACCTCCTCCGGTCGTTCGTCAATCAGCAACATCATCAGATAAGCTTCCGGATGATTGCGTGCGATGGAGTTGGCTATATCCTTCATGAGTAATGTCTTACCCGTCTTTGGCTGTGCCACGATAAGTGCACGCTGACCCTTTCCTATCGGAGAGAACAGGTCCACGATACGTGACGATGATGAATCGTGTCGTCCACTGCACAGTCTGAATTTCTCGTTAGGGAACAGAGGTGTGAGGTATTCGAACGGAACCCTGTCACGGATTACCGATGGGTCACATCCATTGATTTTGTTCACTCTCACCAGTGGGAAGTATTTCTCGTTGTCATGTGGCGGACGTATGGTACCCTCCACCACGTCACCCGTCTTCAGTCCGTAGTGCTTCACCTGCGACGGGTTGACATATATATCGTCTGGTGACGAGAGGTAGTTGTAGTCCGAACTGCGGAGGAATCCGAAATCGCCCGACATGTCGAGCACTCCCGACACTTCAATGATGTCGTTGAGGTTATATGGTTCAGGTTCCTGTGAACCTTTTGCCACAGCAGGTTCGTGTGTACTGCCTGTGGTATTGTTAGAAGAGGTGTTCTGTCTGTTCGGCTCGTTCTTTATCTTGTCGAAGAAATTGGGTGACGGTTCATCCTGTACGTTCCCCACACTTGGTAGATCTTCAAGTATGATAAAATCCGCCTCCTCACCTTCGTGCAGACTGCCTTGTGAAATTCTTTCCTTTGACTCGCCCGTGTTCTGCTGAGCAGTCTTGTCCGTACTGCTTCCAGCATCAGCTGCCTCCGAGCCGACTTCAGTTGGTTTTACCTTACCGAAGTCAAGCAATGAACGCTTTGGAGCCGATGTGTCTGCTGCATTATCGCTGAACAGACCTATTGTATCATTATCTGTAGACTCCTTAACAGCGACAGTCTCACTTGTCGGTTCACTCGCATTCTTGCGTGGACGACCTCTCTTGCGCTTGGGAGTGTCTGTAAGTAGCTCATCGCTTACTGTCACGTCTTCATTAGGAGTCTCTGCCACCTGCTGCTCCACAGTTGGAGTCGGTATAATCGGTTCATTTTTGCGTGGACGTCCCCTCTTACGCTTGGGTAGCTCCACATCATCGGCAGGTTCTACCGCAGCACTCTGTTCCGATTTTATATCGTTGATCATTTCCTTTTCCTCGAACGACAAGTCATTGAACAATGAGTTGTCGGCTGCAACTGTCGTCTGCTTGTCTATCTTCTTTGAGTCAGACTTATTGGCTGAATACACGTGATCCACGGTCTTTATCCTGCTGCGCTTGCGCGGCTTATCCGTTGCTGCTTTCTGGGCAGCCACATGCGAAGCCTCATAGTCGAGAATCTCGTAAATAAGTTCGTTGGTGTCTTTCCTGACTGTATTGATGCCGTACTCAGCGGCAATGGTCTGGATTTCTTCTTGAGTCTTCTCCTGTAGAGTTGCTTTACTATTCATTAGTTTACTATTGCTTTATATTCCATTGGGTGTCACCGGAAATATCTCGTATCCGTTGTTGTACGTGTGTGGAGCATCACTTTTGTTCTCACGGAACAATATTCAAACACAATATCCACACGTTGTGGCGACATCCTTTCAATAAAAAATTGTTTCTTGCATAGGAATAGATTTTGGGGTATCAACCCTAAATCCGCTGCAAAATTAGTACAAACAAATGTAACAGCAAAACATTTCGGGTCTTTTTTCATGTTTTTCTTCTGTTTTGCACTTGTGTTAGGGAGATATTTCGTAACTTTGCACTGCTTTTTTGGGCAACACTCTAAGTCGGCAGCAGACAGTGGCGTCAGAGTCAAGGGACGCGTCCGGCACGTGTGATGGCGAATTAAGCACAAACTTAATTTATAGTAACACAAAACAGTAAAGGAAAGATGAAAGAAATCGCAATCTCAGGACAGGCTCGTACAGAGCTTGGCAAGAAAGCAAGCAGTGCCATCCGCCGCGAGGGTTTGGTACCATGTGTAATCTATGGTGTAGAGAAGGGTGAGAACGGACTGCCAGTGGCACAGTCATTCACTGTTACCATGAAGGAACTCGCAAAGTTGCTCTACACACCTAATGTATATATAGTAAATCTAAACATCGACGGTAAGGAAGTGAAGGCAATACTCAAGGCTCTCCAGACCGACTTCGTGTCAGACCGTCCTCTCCACGTTGACTTCTACCAGATTACTGAAGAGAAGCCCATCGTAATGGAGATTCCAATCAAGCTCAACGGACTGGCAGCAGGTGTGAGAGCCGGTGGTAAGTTGCAGTCAAGCGTACGTAAGTTGAAGGTGAAGTCTGTATACACCAACTTCCCAGACGTTCTCAACATCGATGTCACAGACCTCGGTCTTGGCAAGTCCATCAAGGTAGGACAACTCCACTTCGAGAATCTCGACATCGTCACTTCAAAGGAAGTGGTTGTATGTAATGTCCGCACAACCCGTGCCGCACGCTCAGCACAGGCTGACACAACAGAAACTAAATGAAATATTTGATTGTAGGACTGGGCAATATCGGTGATGAATACGATGGCACCCGCCACAACATAGGATTCAGAGTGTTGGATGCTTTCGCCAAAGCATCCAACATTTCGTTTGAAGACAAACGCTATGGATTCGTTGGTAAGGGGCGCGTGAAGAACGCTGAGGTGGTATTGCTCAAACCGTCCACATACATGAACCTCAGCGGCAATGCCGTGCGCTACTGGATGAACAAGGAAAATATCGAAACGGAGAACCTGCTGGTTGTCTGCGACGACATATCCCTACCGTTGGGTAAACTGCGTCTGCGTCCAAGTGGAAGCGACGGTGGACACAATGGACTGAAGAACATCGCGTCGGTACTCAATTCACAGCAGTGGGCACGCATCAAGTTCGGTGTGGGCAATGACTTCCCCAAGGGAGCACAAATAGACTTCGTGCTGGGAAAGTTCCCTCCCGAGGAAGAGGAAACGGTCAATGAGCGTACAGCCGTGGCATGCGACATGATCAAGGCGTTCTGTCTGTCTGGCATAGCGTTCGCCATGAACAACTACAACAACAAATAGATGGAAGCAAGACTCGACAAATGGCTGTGGGCAGCACGCATATTCAAGACACGCTCCATTGCTACCGATGCGTGCAAGAACGGCCGTGTGATGATGGACGGAGTGAAACTCAAACCGTCAAGGATGATAAAGGAAGGCGACAAGATACAAGTGAGGAAACCACCTGTGACCTACACCTTCCGTGTGAAGCAAGCGATACAGACCCGTGTGGGAGCCAAACTGGTGCCCGACGTACTGGAGAACCTGACCACACCCGACCAAATGGAATTGCTGGAGATGAACAGGATAAGCGGATTCGTGAACCGGGCGAAAGGTACAGGACGACCTACGAAGAAGGACCGTCGCAGCATCGACGGGTTCACCCAACCAGCCTTCTTCGGAGATTTCGACTTCGACATTGACCTTGATGATGAAGACGAATAGTAGGTGCGGTGTCCCACCGCACACTTTATAGATGTGACGTGGGATAGTCACCCACTAATGAATAGACAAAAAAAAGGACTCTTGGAAAGGACGGTTACTTCCAAGAGTCACATAAGCATATAGAATGGGGGTAGCATCTATATGCCCATAGTATAACTATTAATAAAAGCTATTTGACAAGGACCTTTACACCATTAACGATGTTGAAGCCCTTCACAGGTCTGCCCGTCTTCTGTCCTTGTATGTTGTATATGTCTCCAGTCGAAGCATCGCCTGTCAGTGAGTTTATGGCATCGGGTACTGACTCGACAACAGTCACCTTGAATTCAATGTCGTCCACTTTGACCGTCTTGAAGTCAGCTGTTGCCAGTTTAATTCCTGAGATGACACCCTTATACTCACCTGGTGCCAGATCTTTGTCTACCTGACAAGTAACCTTCAGGAGAGATCCGTTGCCAGAGAACTTTGTACCCTCAAACGAGAGGACAACAAAACGGCTGACACCAGATTCCAGATTATTGGACGATACACTGAAACTTGGCACCAAGTCGCCTGCTTGGGCGGTTATATGTCCGTCAACCGTTACCGCGTCCACATCGTCAGGGGTCGTGAGGTCAAACTGGAAGCCTTTGTACTCAGTATCGCTGTTCAACACGACCACAACATCGGCACAGTCACCCTGAGCCACAGTCACTGGACTGACTGTGATAATGTCTGTTGCGTGTATCATACCGACAGAGAGAATCATGCCGGCGAATATAGATATAATTTTCTTCATTGTTATGTACTGTTTAAATGGTTGAGTAGTTTTTCCATGTCCTATCCGCAAGTCCTGGAACAGGAGTCCAGGACTCGCTTCAAGACGAACCAACTATTTTATTAAAGTAAGAATCATGTTGATGATAAGAGCTACATCTGTCACGTCAACCTCACCGTCACCGTTCACGTCTGCAGCCTTCTCTTTGAAGTTCTCCGGCTCTTCCTCAAGCATGAAGCTGATAGTGGCAGTAGCGTCAGTGATGTCAATCTCACCGTCACCATTAACCTCACCAGGAGTTACGAAGTATTCCTTCTCAGTGTCGGCAGCCAACTGCTTGAGATCAGCTACAGCCTGTGCAATCTCGCCCAACTGATTGTCATATGCAGATGAATCCCTCAGTGTGTAGGCTGCATTAGCATTGTCAACACTCAGCTCCAAGTCAGAAATCATCTCAGAGATAGCCTGAGCGTCCTCACCGTCAGCAAGAGCCTTTGCCTCATCAGTGGTGTAAGACTTGATAGAGTCTACAAGAGTCTCAAACAGAGTTTCAAGCTCACCCAACTTTGCAGTCAATACGTTGTAGACCTCTGCATTTGTTTTCAGTGCAGTCGACTCGGCTACTGATGCAGCTGAAGAGAGAGCCACAACCTTGGCATCGAGTGTGGTGTAGTCTGCCAGAACTTTCTCTGTGTTACGCAGTGACAAATCTTTGTATGCCTCATCCAGACTTGTGCGGTAAGCCTTCAACAGAGAGTCAACCTCCGCTGCATCAGCATTGGATGTGTAAGCCTTACCCTCTTCAGTTTTGTAAGTTTCAATTACAGCTAGCGCGGAGTTGTATCTGGTCTGTACAGCCTGAAGTTGTTTGTCAAGGGCAGTGTAGGCATTGGTGTTGGCCTTCAGAGCATTTGACTCAGCAGTAGCAGCTGTTGAAGCCAGTGTTGCAATTCTCGTTTCGAGACCTTTATATACTGTTGCAAGAGTACTTGTACTGCGGAGTTCGAGATCAGTGTTGGCTGCATCGAGTTCAGCACGGTAAACCTTCAACAACGAATCGATGTCTGCCACCTCAATGCCAGTAGCGAATGCCCTACCTTCTTCTGTTGTATATGCTGCGAAAACACTGACAGCCGAAGTCAACTTATTCTGAACAGACTTGAGTTGGGTGTCGAGGGTCGTGTAAGTATCGGCATTCAACTTCAGTGCATTTGACTCTGCCGTGGAAGCAGAAGAAGAGAGTGTTGCGATTCTTGTGTCGAGACTCTTGTATACTGTTGCAAGAGAGTCTGTACTGCGGAGTTTGAGATTAGTGTTGGCTGCATCGAGTTCAGTACGGTAAGTCTTCAGCAGAGAGGCAATATCCGTAACGTCTTTGCCTGTTGCGAATGCCTTACCCTCTGCGGTCTTGTAAGCTGCGAACACTTTGATAGCTGAATTATAGTTATCCAGAACCGACTTGAGTTGGGTGTCGAGGGTCGTGTAAGTATCGGCATTCAACTTCAGTGCATTTGACTCTGCCGTGGAAGCAGAAGAAGAGAGTGTTGCGATTCTTGTGTCGAGACTCTTGTATACTGTTGCAAGAGAGTCTGTACTGCGGAGTTTGAGATTAGTGTTGGCTGCATCGAGTTCAGTACGGTAAGTCTTCAGCAGAGAGGCAATATCCGTAACGTCTTTGCCTGTTGCGAATGCCTTACCCTCTGCGGTCTTGTAAGCTGCGAACACTTTGATAGCTGAATTATAGTTATCCAGAACCGACTTGAGTTGGGTGTCGAGGGTCGTGTAAGTATCGGCATTCAACTTCAGTGCATTTGACTCTGCCGTGGAAGCAGAAGAAGAGAGTGTTGCGATTCTTGTGTCGAGACTCTTGTATACTGTTGCAAGAGAGTCTGTACTGCGGAGCACGAAAGCTGAATTGGCTGCATCGAGATCTTCACGGTAAGCCTTCACCAGCGAGTCAACCTCTGTAGCCTCTGTGCCTGTTGCAAATTCCTTACCTTCTGCGGTCTTGTAAGCTGCAATAGTCTTGACAGTCGAAGTGTACTTGACCTCTACTGCATTGAGCTGCTTGTTAAGGGCAGAGTAAACATTAGTGTTTGTCTGCAGTGCTTTTGACTCGGCTACAGATGCTGCAGAAGAGAGAGCCGTAATCTTGGCGTCGAGTGTAGTGTAGTCTGCCAGAGTAGTTTCAGTGGCACGAAGTGAATAAGCGGCGTTTGCCCCATCCAGACTTGTACGGTAAGCCTTCATCAGAGAGTCAACCTCCGCTGCATGAGCGTTTGATGTGTAATCCCTACCCTCCTCAGTTTTGTAAGTGTCGATTACGGCAAGAGCAGAATTGTATCGTGTCTGTACATTCTTGAGCTGTGAGTCAAGAATCTTATAGGAATCGGCATTCAACTTCAATGCTGCAGTCTCTGCTTTCTCAGCTGCTGAAGCCAGTGTAGTGATTCGTGTATCGATACCTTTATATACAGTTGCCAGAGAGTCTGCACTGCGGAGAGCGAGAGCTGCATGAACAGAGTCAAGTTCCGCACGGTACACCTTCAACAGCGAATCGATGTCTGCCACATCAGTACTAGTAGCGTAGGCCTTACCTTCCTCAGTCTTGTATGTTACGAGAACGCCGACAGCAGAAGTGTACTTGCCCAGTACCGTCTTGAGTTGAGTGTCGAGAGTTGCGTAGGTATCCTCATTCGCCTTCAGGGCGTTAGTCTCTGTTGTCTGAGCGGAAGTCAGGAGAGCGTCAACACGACCGTCAAGGGCAGTGTAGACAGCTGCAATAGAATCAGTGTTCTTGACAGATAGAGCCTTGTTTGCCTCATCCAGCTGAGTGCGGTAAACCTTCAACAGAGAGTCTATCTCAGTAGCTTCCTTGCCTGTGGCTATCGACTTGGCATCAGTGGTTGTATAAGCCGCGATGGTCTTCACAGCCTCGTCATACTTCTCCTGCACACCCTTGAGCTGTGGGTCAAGCACATCATAAGCGTTGCCGTTGATGCGGCGGTCAATGGCAGTCTGGTTTGTTACCTTGACCTTACAGTCGTTCAAGGAGAGACTCTCAGCCTTGGAGTTGGAAACGACAGCCTTAGAGAAAACGATTTCGGAAGACTCAGCAAGTGTGTTGTCAGCAATCACGTTGAACGAGAGGACTTCCTCACCGCTCTTCTTGTTGTTGATAACTGCACCTGTCATGCTTGAGATGACAACCTTCACACTACCGTCACTTGCAGTGTTGCTCTTGATGGAGAAGTCCTCAGGAAGGCGATCACCGTAAGTGAACACGATTCTGCCCTTGCTGTTGGTCTCGGGAGTGAGACCCTTAGGCAATGAGACAGTGAACTGCATACCGTATACATCAAAGCCGTTGACGAGGTTGACGGACACTTTCTGTTTGTTTGTCTCGCCCTCCTTCACAGTCATGGACTCAACCACGTTGAGGATACGTGCATACTCCTTGGATGCGATTTCCGCACTTTCATCGGCAAGTTTCACAGACTTCAGTTTCCCGTTGTCGATGGTACTTTCCATGATGTTGTTGATCTCTATCACATCGTTCACATCATCGGTTGCAGACTTGATGACAAACGAGAAAAGTGTTCCAGAAGTACCCTCTATGGCATCGTCACCGTTAGTAGGGAGAACAAGTACCTTCAGGGTCTGTGTTCCGTTGTCATTATTGACCACGTTGTACTGGAAATCGTGAGTGTCACGGCTGATGCGATCCGAATTGCGGGTAACGCCGCCAGTGACAAATTCAATGCCCTTCGGCAAGTCGATGAACATCTGCAAGCCCACCACATAGTTGCTCATGTCGAAATTGACATCCACAGTCACCGTCTCGTCCTTGTCGACAATGATGCTGTTGATGGATACCTCGTCCGCCATGACTGAAGCAGAGACAAGCATCAGTATCGATGCAAGCACTGATCGCAAAGACCGGACAGTATTGTATGTTTTCTTTATCATAGAACAGTGTCTTTTTATTATGAATGAAACATTGGAATTAAAAGTGAGGAGCGGCTCTGAGACCGCTACCTCACCAACCTTTAAAACTTACTTAACTAACACTTTCTTTGAAGTTCCGTCAGTATTGCGGATGATGTTGACACCCTTCTTCAGTCCGTCGAATACCTGACCTCCTACTGAGTAAACCTTACCCTTGATGTATTCGGTAGTAGTGACACTACTGATTCCTGTAGCCTCACCGTCGAGACCGATAGAGTATCTCCTGCCGTTCGCATCAGCGAAGACAGCACTTGAAAGCTCTATAGCCTGACCCTTGTAGCTTGGAGTAACATTAACGTCGATGTAAGCGACAGCTCCCTCAGACCCTCCTATCTCGTTGTTCTCGACAGAAGTGATGAGCAGACGTGTAACACCACTCTTGAGAGTAGCTGACCGGAGTTCCAGCGATGAAGCGCGCTCACCGAGAGAAGCACCGTTGGCTGTCATGCCCTCCGGGAGAACCACGTCAATCTGACCACCCACAAATGCGACACTGCTGCTGAGGTTGACTGCGATACGCTGGCTGTAACCACTGCCCTCACCTACGAGAGACATGCTTGAACCTGCATCATAACTACTTGCTCTACGTACAGCCGCACTTGAAGTTGTGTTCTTGCCGAGGATTGCGTTAACGACAGCCACAGCATCGGCAACGTCAATCTTACCGTCACAGTTGGCGTCAGCCAACTTGAACGCCTCAGTTCCTTCCTCAGGTATGTCAACAAGGTCAGACTCCATGATGACATTCACGATATATGTGTAGTCGTTCACACCTACGACACCGTCACCGTCGGCATCACCCACAATCTTGTCGGCATCCTTGTCGAGAGCAGCAATTGCAGACTCAATTTTGGCAACATTGTCCATGATTGCGAGATAAGGAGTAGTACCCTCGTAGTACTTAGCATAATTTTCATATGAAGAGCCTTTCTTCGCATCATTCTCGTCTCCGTTAAGATAATAGGTCAAGAAATCGTCTGTGACAGTATTGTCGCGTTTACCGAACTTCGTATTCCACTCACTAACGGCATCAATCTCTTTCGAGATACTGTCTACCTTATAGTCGAGAGTTTTTGTGTAGTTTTCAGTGTAGACATTGCTGGCAATCTTTTCCTTGACTTCAATGAGTTGGTATATCAAAGCCTTCTCTTTTGAAGTGGAATACTCAGAAGTCAACTGCTCTGCATTGTAGTAAGACAAGTCACGCTCGTAGGCAACAATCAGCTTCATGATGACAGACTTATTAACCGTAGACTTAGCTGTCAGACCTGTACCAGTTGCATTTAAGCCATCTATAGATTCCTTCTCTTTTGCAATTTTGTCAGCGATGGTCTCGTTGTCATGGTCACGGACAGTCTGCCAATTTGAAACCCATTTATTAGATACAGAATATTTTCCATAATCTTTTTCCTCCAAAATGAAGTCAGCGGTCTTGTCGTAAACAGCCTTCAAAGAATTGGAGAGTTCAGTAATCACCCCACTCAACTCTATGTACTTAGTGTCGTTCACATCGTATGGATCTTCCATGTTCTTGATTTTGGTATCAAGACCTGCGTAAGTGTCAGCCACCTTCTTGATGCTTGCAGAGATGACATCCTCGTAGAGCAGTACAGTAGCGTCAGCTACAGACTCGTCGAGCTTAGCCTGAACTGGCTTGATGGTCTCACCCATTGCATCAACATCAGACTTGAATGCTTCAACAACCGGTGCGTGACAGTCTGCGAGTTGCTTTACAAGAGATTCCTGGGTAGTCTTCACATTATTGATTGCAGTCTGCAGTGCAGTCTGTGCGGTGGCATTTGCGTTCTTGTCAAAGAGAGCAGTAAGCTCACTCTTGGTAGTACCGATCTTCTTCTCCAGTGCGAGGTACGCAGCCTTGGCTGTGTTCATAGCGGCAAGTTTGTCTGCATCCTTTGTTGCTTTCAAGCCATCAGTGAACGCCTTATAAATCTTGGTGTTCTCCTCTGAATAACCTTCGAGGGTCTTCTTGTATGTAGCGATGGTTGCGGCATCCATGCCTTCGGCAGCTGTTGCGTTCACATAGTCGAGATTCAACTGGCCAAGGACAACATTGAAACGTGCATTCTCTGCCTTGATAGTCTCGTACTTTATACCCTTGGAAGCCGTAGCCTGAATTTCTGCCTTCTTTGTTTTGATAGAAGCTAACAGAGTATTGTAATTAGCCTCACTTGAAGTATAATTCTTGTGATAATCTTCTGCACTAGAAGTGAAACCGTCAACATCATCCTGGTAGTCAGCAACAAGGACATCCAACTCACGGGCTACAATCATGTCCTCAGCGAACGCCTGCTCTTCATCAAGCACTGCCTGCAAGCCGCTAACCTCGTCTAACATCTTGTTGTACCAGATATCGTCTGTCTTGTAAGCCTCGTTGTCGTCGTATGCACTCCAATAGATTGCAGTGTGAGTGACGTTTACCTTGTTGATTACACGAGTTGAATAAGTATTGATGAAGTTATTGAGGGTGGTATACGCATCACCGAACTTTGTATACTTGTCAGCTGCTGCAATCTTGTCCCAAGCCGTACTTGCATCGTTGATGTTTTTCGCAAGTGTTGCATATTGTGTCGCATAGTCAGCATTCTTTGTGCTCTTGAATCCAGCGATTTCCTTGGACTCAGAAACAGCCCTCTGGCTTGCCTCTGTAATTCTGGCGTTCCAGACAGTGTTGGCGGCAGCCAACTTGTCAGCCGGGATAAGACCTTCAACTGTAGACAACTTAGCCTTGTATGTGTTCTCGTACTGAAGAGCCATGTTGTCCACAAATTTGCCGTCCTTACCCTTCAGTGCAGATGCTCCAGAGATAATGTCTCCCACATCCTTCAAAGCAGCCTTTGCCTCATCATCAGTTGCATTAGTTGTAGTCTTAATATCGTTCAACGCAGCTGAATAGAGAATCTGTGCAGCTACGAGATCGTTCGCATACTCACTATGTGCCTGGGTGTTGACAGCCTCACAGTACTTCTCTGACATCTCAATGATTTTAGCCTTATACACATCAGCTGTATCTTTGTTGACTTCATTTGCGTCGTAGAGGTCAGACTCAGCTGAAGTGACAGTTGCATTGAACTCGGTGTCTGCCTTAGTCTTCAATGCACTGATTTTCTCTGCGTAAGAGAAAATACCGTTCTCGCCGGTCAGAGCAACCAAGTCATCGGTAACTTTACTTGCAAAGGATGTCTTGCTCATTGCCGTAACAACATCGACATACTCTTTGTATGTCTTGTTGAGGGCTGTATAAGCAGTGTTGAAGCTATTATAACGTGTCGCATTGTCAGCAGTAACCGCTTTGTCATAATCAGACTTCCAGTTTGTAGACAGTTCACCGATAGTGGTGTTGATGTCATTGAGTGCAGACTGCAATGAAGTCTGGTTGTCACTTGCAAGACCACGACCGAAGTCAGACTTGAGAGTCTTTTCGAAGTTGTTGAGCTTGGTCTTTTCGTCATTCAAAGCATTGATGGCTGCCTGGTGGGCAGAAGAAGTAGCAGCTCCTGATACGGTCTGGAACACAGTCTTCCAAGTATCATTGACCTTCTTCAGGTTAGCAGTCAAGGTAGTATAAGCCTCATTGTTTGCCTTAGCCTTACCAGCTACAGCCTTGATATTGGAAACCAATGTGTTGAGTTTGGTTGTGAGTCCAGTATGATTGAAAGTCATGTTTTTGCTGGTGTCGGTCATGCCGGAATATGTAATTCCCTCAACCTTAACTGTAGTGACATTCTCTTTATAATACTTCTCCTGGTTTGTCTCAATGTCTTTGTACTCAGTCTCATAACCAGAGATTACATTATCGAAATAAGTCTTTCCGTCACCAGTAGCCACCTTCTCGACATCTGCTTTAGCAGTCGAGATAAGGGCACTTACACCTGCATTAGTCTTCTCAAGGTCGAACGCAATCTGATTCTTGTCGTTAGCATTCTCATTCTTAGCCAACTCAATCAACTTTTCAATGACTGTATTGATTGAAGACTTGCGGCTGTCGTAACCAAGAACAGTCTGGTTATTGTCACCCTTGCTGTCCTGCTTGTCCTTACGCAGAGTCTCTGCTACGTATGAAGAATCGATGTCAAATGACAAATTAGAAAGCAATGTATATACATTAGAGATTTCATCATTAAAGCTTCTGCGATGACTGGTATTATTGCCATTGAGAGTGTTTTCAATACCAGGATAATCATAGATAACAGTAGTAACTCCGTTCACAGATACTGTCTTCTTACCGCCACCTACCTTATGTGTAAGTTCCACAATCTCTAAATCCAAGGCATTCAATGCGCTTGTCTCGGCTGCATACTCAGTCTTTGCGTTTTCAGCCTTGGTGCTCAACTTAGCAACATCAGTCTTCAGTGATTCCAACTTGCTGTTAATCTCCAAGAGTTCAGAGATTGTTTCGGCAGACGCTGTAGCACTTCTCTTCGTTTCAATGGAAGTCTCATATCCACTGAGAGTAGTGTTATATCCATCCTTCTCTTTGTTCAGCTCCTCACATTTCTTACCGTAAGTTTCTTTATCGTACGTAACAAGTGCTTTCCCCAGTTCTTTCACAAGATCATCTGCACGTTTGAGTGTACTCTCGAACGTTGCCTCCACTGCAGAGTTCTCCCATCTAGACTTGTTCGATGCGTAGTTGTTTGCATAACCGTTAATCTCAGTTGTCTTATTCGCAACAGCATTATATTCACTGCTTTCAAGAAGCTTTTCAAGCACCGTTACTATAGTTAAGCCATTGACCTTCACGTCACTGTACTTGGTGTAGGCTGTGTCGAGAGAATTCACAATAGCATCATAGCTTGTCTCATATTCTTGAATCTGAGCAGCATATGTTGTACCGTCAGAAGAACCATCTATGGTCACCTCTGTGTTCTCCTTTGATGCTTCCTTCAGTTTGTCAACAGCAGTCTTGAATGCAGTGTACTCGTCATAGATTTTCTTGTATGATGACATTGCACTTGACATCGCTTTCTTGTACGCATCAATACTCTTATTGACACCACTTATCTTTTCTGTCAGTTCATTATTGAAAGTAACGGCATCTTTGAGAGACTTGTCAAAGGCAGCCTTGGACTTACTGTATGCAGCCTCACGGTCAGTAGTGAGTTTACTGATTGCATTTGATATACTTGTCTCGGTGGCAGTAAACTTACCCTTAGCAAGGAAACCTTTGTAGTTGTAAGTTGCATTCTTTGCATCGTCTGCCTTTGCCTTCTCATCTGTGTAGGTCTTGTTAACTGCTTTGATTGCACTTATGGCAGAGTTGTTTGCTGCAATCTCAGCCACTGCATTGTCAACCTTTGGATACAGCTTGTCAATGTCTGCAAGGATAGCAGCCTTGTTCTTGGCGTAGTCAGCAACCCCGTATCCGGTTTCTTCTTTCAGAGCGTGCTTCTCGTTGGTAGCGTCAACACTTGCAGTCAGATCATCAATCTTTTTCTGGATTGCGTCCATCTGTGACTGGAAGTAAGTCTTGGCATCCGCATTGGTTTTGTTGTCTGTCTTGCTTGTTACCTTGTCCTTGAAATAGCCTTGAACGTTGTCAGCTATGTCTTTTGTAGCTGCTGCATAGCAACTGCGCTGGTAGTCAACTGTAGCCTTTGTGTTAGTCCAAACTGCATTCATGGCTTTTTCAGCCTCTTCAATCTGAACACTATACTTTGTTTGAGTATCTGTGGTGGCCTTTCCTGCATCGTAGTCTGACTGATTTGCCTTTTCGACAGCCTCGACTACACCAAGGCACTTGTTGCGGAGTTTTGTAAGCGAGTCTGTGTAAATGTCTGAATACAGGTTGCCCTCACCTTTGTCCAGAAGGTAACTGTACATACTTTCAGCAATAGTGTTATACGTGCTTCGCGCATTTGCAACTTTGATTTTCACATTAGCGTATGACAAATCGTTGGTTGATCCGCCTTCGATTTTCTCCTTAGCGGTCGTCAGCGCACTCTTGATTTCAGTCGTCATGGTTTCGATGTTGTCGTCAGAGAACTCACTGGCAGCAGTCTGGTTGCTGTAAGCAGTATTGGCTCTCGCCACGAAATCGTCCACCGTTTTCTTTGCGTTATTATATGTTGCTGTGTAGCTGGAAACGTCCGCCTTCTCGTCCGCTTTCTGTATCTCTTCTATCTTATTGTCGCATACCTTTTTCAATTCAGCCAGCGTAGACTGAAGTTCTATGCCAGCAGACAGCGCATTTTGGTATGCAACGTAGTTTACCACTGCGTTGTCAATCGCTGTGCTCATATCGTTGATACTTGCCTCAAGGTCAGCGAGCTTGCCAGTCTCTTGATACTCGATATACTCGTCGATACCGTACTTGCTTATCTCACTGATGAGAGTTGAAGCATTGCCTGCAAGAGTCTGAAGAGTCTTGTCTGTCGTGTATGAGCTTGCCTTGACATAAAGTGAAGACAGTTGCTTGGTGTACTTGTCCTGCAGGTTCTTCAGTTCAGTTGCATCTGGAGTTACCTTCACTGTTGTCTCTCTGGCGTAAGAAGATATTGCTTCAACATTCCCCACAAGATACGTCGCTTTAACCGTACATGTAGTTTCCTTCTCCAACGTAAACTTACCGTCTGTGAGGGCTGTAGTAGTATTGCCTCCGTCCAAAGAGACAGTCACCGTAAGCTCTTTGTTTGTTCCCCCGTCAATAACATAGCTACCCTTGGGAAGCGAGAATTCAGTAGAAGCAGAAGATTTACCACCTTGCACGGTAATCGTCACACCGGCACTAGTAATGTCTGCTGCTGAGATTGCGGCTGTTGCCAAGAAAGCCGCCACTGTCATAGTAATTTTCCTCATAATCTAGTTGGTTTAGTTTATAAATTATTCATTTTCAATCTACTCTATTGACAGGCTCCACTGCGTATCCGTCCACCTTATTAATAGTGTGCTGCAGCTGGCAGGAACCGTATATACGGTAACACCCCTGTACTTTGCACTGCAAAAGTATGTCAAGCAATTAAAATGAAGAATCAATAAAACGTGCCTTTTCGTGAAACCCTACGTTTTTTTCGTCAATTTTCATGACCGCCTCAAAACATTCAATTCCAGTCGCCACAGTTGTACCCAAAAGACAATAGAGACAATGAGAGACAATAGCCTCAGACTGTTTCGGGAAAAGAATCCATAAGCTCACGCAACACTGGCTTCGACAGGCACAGCACCACTGGCTTGCCGGTGGTGGTCATCAGTGTGAGTTGCTGTTTAGATGTGCTAATACTGTGAATCATGGCAAGATTGACAATGTACTTGCGCCCGATTCGTCTGAAGTTGTCCTTCGCCCCACTTTCGAGGAGTTCTTCAATACGTTTGAGTCCGAACGGTATCATGAAGTTGGAACCGGTGGAATACGACACATACGTATAATGGTCGTCAGCCATGAAATACTGGGTAAGCGACAAGTCTATCAGATAGAGTTCGTCGTGATGCTTCAAGTACAGTGTGGTATCATTCATATAATGTTCGTTCTTTTTGTGGTTCTACAGGATCTGGAACTTAGTCCTTGTAATCAATGTTCACAAAAAAGCGTGGAATCTTTGAAGTGTCTATTCATACACGCTGAGGCTCTTCCAACTGCCCCTTAAAGTTGAATAGACAACGTCAGAACCCACGCCGATATGAATAATATACCCCCATAAGAGACCTTACAACAAAGCGGACGATAAACGTTAAGATTACTGTCACTTGTCATTAGGTCTCCTCGGGATTGATACTATCACACCCTGAGCATCTACCGTTGGCCATATTCAAGACTCTAAGATACTGAACGTATTTGGAAGATTTCAGCGTGTCTAAAACACAGCGATGATAAACGCTTTCTAATTAAGGATCGCATTTCTGTCCCATCCTTCCGAATAGATCTGTCACCACAGACAGCACCACCATCAGCTTTGCGTGGGCTTTCCAAACAGCCTTGCCGTGTAAGAACCCGTCTAACGGTGGCAATCGCCATTCGGTCATGCAATCTGCGGCAAAGATATGCTAAATAAATGATACAAACAAATCTTTTCCGTAAAAATTTTGTTTTACATGATATTTTCCTGCTGTTTCGCTCCTTTCCAAAAGACAAGAGCCAGGTCAGACTGACTTCAATAGTAGGTGACGTGTCCCACGTCACAGATTATTAATTGTGCAGTGGGACACTGCACCTACTAACCATAGTTCAAGGTACTCCTATATAATATGGTATTAATGAATGGAACATCTCCATTACCCACTACCCACTCAAATCAGCATAGACCCTATAAGATTCAGATTGTTGAGTGTAGCATAGTTTTACGATAGAACTATATGAAAGTATCTTTATCCCTATATTAAATCTCCGTTCCGTTGTTCGGAATGTGCGTTCCGTACTACGGAACGGCCGTTCCGAACTTGCGAATGTGCATTCCGTAGTACGGAACGGAGATTTCGACTATGGGAGGATACAACTTATCATTACTTTGTCAACAGATCTACAAATGCCGCTACAGAATCAATACAACAACAGACCGTCTTTAACAGCCATCTAACACCTCTTAAATGGGGCTCGAGTGAAAAACATAGAAAAAGTATACTGTCCTTTATTGTCGAATAAAAAACAAGTCGTATATTTGCACACGTAACAAAACTGTACCGAATATGACCGACCTGTTGACTTTTTACAGTTCCATGCCGACAATGCTTCAGATATACTGGGGATGTGCGGTAGTGGCATCAGTGATATTCATACTGCAGACCGCACTCACACTCATAGGCATTGATCAAGTGGACACTGCCACCGACTTCGACGGAGGCGGAACCATGGACTTGGGAGGAGGCATGAACCTCTTTACCATAAGGAATCTGATGGGTTTCCTCATCGGCTTCGGATGGACAGGGGTATGCTTCTGGGACACGATAGACAGCCAGTTGTGGCTCACCCTACTGGCACTGGTTGTGGGTTGCCTCTTCGTAGGGATTTTTGTCTTCATCTACAAGCAGACACGCAAGTTGGAGCAAAACGGAGCGTTCAACATAAATGTAGTGCTCGGACAAACTGCCGACGTGTACCTCCGCATACCAGCAGTGGGAGACGGCAAAGGTAAGATACAGATAAGCATCAACGGTGCGGTACAGGAGTTCGACGCTGTGACCGACGGAACAGAACTCATACCCACAGGACACAAGGTGAGGGTGACAGGCATTATTGACGGAGAGACCGTGAGAGTGACGGACAATATATAATGACGGCATAAAAACAGTTTTCAAACAACAAGAACCAATAACCAATAAACAATCACACAGATGGAAGTATACATGATTTTCATTGCAATCATCGTGGCAGTGGTGTTCTTCATTGCAATAGTCAACAGATACAGACGCTGCCCATCAGACAAGATCCTGGTAGTCTACGGAACCACAGGCAAGAGAGGCTCAGCCAAGTGTATCCACGGAGGAGGTACGTTCGTGTGGCCCATCATACAAGACTACGCCTACCTCAGTCTGACCCCGATCAGTATCGACGCCAACCTGACCAACGCACTTAGCCGTCAGAACATACGCGTCGACGTGCCGAGCCGCTTCACCGTCGGTATATCCACCGACCCCGAATATATGACAGCTGCAGCTGAACGACTGCTCGGACTCACGCCCGGACAGATACAGGAGTTGGCACGAGATATCCTCTTCGGACAACTACGTCTGGTCATCGCCACCATGAGCATCGAAGAACTCAACAATGATCGAGACAAGTTCCTGGAGGCAATAAGTGCCAATGTGGAAGTGGAACTCAAGAAGATCGGACTGAGACTCATCAACGTCAACGTAACCGACATCAAGGACGAGTCGGGCTACATCGAGGCACTCGGACGCGAGGCTGCCGCTAAAGCAATCAACGAGGCTAAGGTGAGAGTGGCAGAGCAGGACAAGCTCGGAGAAATCGGTAAGGCTGAAGCTCAGAAAGAGACACGAATCCGCACGAGTGCCGCCAATGCTGATGCCGTGCAGGGCGAGAACGCTGCCAAGATAGAGATTGCCAACTCCGAATCGGCACGCCGACAGGCTGAGGCAGAGGCACAGCGCAAGGCCAATGCAGCAGAAAAGGTGGCAGAGGCACGGGCACTACAGGAAGCGTACGCTGCTGAGAAAGAAGCTGAGGAGTCACGTGCAGACCGTGAACGCTCCACCCAAACCGCCAATATCATCGTGCAACAGGAGATTGAGAAGAAACGTCGTATCATCGAAGCGGAAGCGGAGGCAGAAAAGATACGTGTCAACGCCAAGGGAGAAGCAGATGCCATCTTTGCCAAGATGGAGGCAGAGGCAAAGGGATACTACGAAGTGCTCACCAAACAGGCTGCCGGTTACGACAAGATGGTACAGGCAGCTGGAGGCGATGCAGACAAGGCATACCAGCTGTTGCTCATCGAGAAACTGCCTGAACTGGTGAAGATTCAAGTAGACGCCATCAAGGGCATCAATATCGACCATGTGACTGTTTGGGACAGTGGAACGGGCACGGACGGCAAAGGCAGTACTGCTGGCTTCCTGTCTGGACTGATGAAAAGCATCCCACCACTGAACGAGTTGTTCGACCAAGCAGGACTCAACCTGCCGGAATATCTCGCAAAGAAGAAAGACACGGTTGCGGAGTCGGACACTTCCGAGAAGGACGCAGAAGCATAGACTCTATGGGAATACGCATATACACCTTATTTATATTAGGACTTGTAGCGACTGGACTGAATGCCCGGTCGCTACAGTTCACTTTGTCAGTGGACAACACGGTAACACAAGACAGAAGAGACGAGCCAGTCGTAGTAAGACTCAACCAACTGAAACACCTTGACTTCACCGTAAGAGGAGCTGACATCGAATGCGGAGGGACATCACTACCCTATCAGCTTGACGACATGGACGGAGACAACAAAGCAGACGAGCTGGTCTTCCTAATAGACATAGAAGCTGGAGACAGACAGACCTATACCGTCAGGCTGGACGACACAGACGACGAGAGACGGTTCACGCCACGAGTATATGCGGACATGCAACTCGATGACAAGAAAGGCAAGCACCCGTTCATCACAGCTATCGAAGCCCCAGGCGACAGTTACCTGTATAGTGACCTCTACCACCACGGAGCCGCCTTCGAGAGTGAACTGACAGCCTACCGCATCTACTTCGACCACCGACAGAACATCGACATCTACGGAAAGAGACTGAGACGGTTGGAACTGGCAGATACCCATTTCTACACAACACCCGAACAGATGGAGCAAAACTACGGATGCGATGTACTGTGGGCTGGAAACAGTATCGGATGCGGCTCGTTCAAGAGATGGGACGGCAAAAGCACGGTCAACATAGAGCCAGTGAAGACAAGAGGACAAAAGATAATCGCCAATGGTCCGCTGCGCACCGTAGTAAAGGTATGGGACTACGGCTGGAACGGGCTCAACATGACACAGTATTATATTATGTACGCAGGACACAGAGACTGTCAGGTACATGTGGAGTTCGACAAGCCACTGGACACACAAGTATTCACCACCGGAGTGCAGAAAGTAGGACAGACACCAAAGGGATTTGCGGACGCAGGAGGCACAGCTGCCTCATGGGGCTGCGACTACCCCGAGATGGGAAAGAAAGAACAGTTTCCGCCAGAGACTGTCGGGCTGGCAGTATACGTACCACGACAGTATGTCGCACATGCGCTGGAGACAGAACTCAACTACCTGTTGATTCTAAAGGCTCCACAGCGGAACAGCCTCGACTACTATGTGAGTTTCTGTGCCGACAAGGAAGAGAACGGCTACCACAACGCAGCCGAATGGTTCGAAGCAGTCGAAAGGTGGAAAGAGGAAGTGAGCAATCCGGTGAAAGTCAAAATAAAAGAATGAACGGCAGAAAAGGATAAAAAGAGGCTTCTGCAAAATAAAAAGTAGGCACGTGCGTTTAGATAGGTAAAGACGATAGTAACAAACCAATCCATTTGCCTATGCAGCACTCTACTTCAAGACTAAAGCCACATTGTTCCCAACTGAGTTCGGTTGCCACGTCAAGAAGACATGACACCACGACACGACTGCACGCCAGCAGTGAGACACTGAACTTCATCCGTTTTTTCGCACGCACCTACCAGCCAGCAGCCTGCGTATAACAACCTCAAACAAAAACACATAAGAATACAAAGTTGGAAACATCAGACGTATTGCGGCTGTTTGCGAAAGACCAGAACAGCAAACGGTTCACGGACACTCTAATCAACAGGAAATCAGACATCGTGGTGGACGGACTCATCGGTTCGTCCGCTGCTTTGTTGTTCGCATCCACAGTAAAGACACTCAGCGACAAGGACAAGACAGTTCCGTCGTTCCTCTTCATCATGGACGACGAAGAGGAGGCAGGCTATTTCTACCACGACCTCACACAGATGCTCGGGGACACAGACATACTCTTTTTCCCGTCATCCTACAGGAGAGCCATCAAGTACAACCAGAAGGACGATGCCAACGTGGTGCTGAGAACCAATGTACTGACATCGGTATGTGCCCCCAGCGGACAGCCACGTATGATTGTGACCTATCCCGAAGCGCTGGCAGAACGAGTAATATCAAGACAAGAGCTGACAGCCGACACCATCAACATAACCAAGGGTGACGAGATTGACATAAGTGAACTGGAGGCAAGACTGACAGAGCTTGGGTTCAACATCACCGATTACGTCTATGAACCCGGACAGTTCGCAGTCAGAGGCAGCATCGTCGACATCTTTTCGTTCAGCAACGACGAGCCGTACCGTATCGACTTCTTCGGAGACGAGGTAGACAGCATACGCACGTTCGACATACAGAGCCAACTGTCAGTGGACAAGGTGGAGACCGCATCCATCGTGTCAGCACTGGAGAAGCGTGACGACAGTCAGTACATCCACTTCATATCATTCCTTCCGGCAGACGCAGTCATCGCAGCGCACGACCTACAGTTCGTGGCAGACAAGATAGAACTCGCCAAGCAGAACGGATTCAGCAGACAGGCTGTGATAGAGACACAGAGCGGACAAGAGGCATCTGTTCCCGAAGCATCTTTCATCGCCTCAGGTGAGGAGTTCAAAAACGTCACGAAAGACAAGAGGAAGATACTTGTGTCAAAGAGCAAGCTCACTGACGCAGACACAACTACTAAAGGACAAATATACATCTCGTTCAACACCATAGCACAACCGCTCTTCCACAAGAATATGGAGATGATGACAGTCGAGTTCGAGCGACTCATTGGCGAAGGTTACCAGATACTGGTCTTTGCAGACAACGAGAAACAGACACAGCGACTGGAAGACATATTTGACGCCAACCGCAAGGGAGAGTCCATCATCACCTTCCGCGCTGTCAACAAAGCCATTCACGAGGGGTTTATCCATGACAGCAGTAAGTTGTGCCTCTTCACAGACCACCAGATATTCGACCGCTACCACAAGTACAACCTCAAGAGCGACAAGGCACGCAGGGGCAAGGTAGCTCTCACGCTGAAAGAGATACAACAATTCGAGATAGGCGACTACGTGGTGCACATCGACCACGGTGTGGGTAAGTTCGGGGGACTCGTGAGAATGCCCACCAACGGACAGATGCAAGAGATGATCAAGCTCATCTACCAGAACGACGACATAGTGTACGTATCCATCCACACCCTTGGTAAAGTATCGAAATACAAGGGTAAGGAAGGTACCCCACCAAGGCTGAGCCGCATCGGCACTGGGGCGTGGGACAAGATGAAGGAGAGGGTAAAGACAAAAGTAAAGGACATCGCCCGTGACCTCATACGGCTCTACTCACAACGGCAGAAGGAACAGGGCTTCGCCTTCAGTCACGACAGTTACATGCAACACGAACTGGAAGCGAGCTTCGTGTATGAGGACACACCCGACCAGCTGAAGGCTACACAAGACGTGAAGGCAGACATGGAGAAGACACAGCCGATGGACAGACTCGTGTGCGGTGACGTGGGCTTTGGAAAGACCGAAGTGGCTATCAGGGCAGCCTTCAAGGCTGCAACCGACGGTAAGCAGGTGGCAGTGCTCGTTCCTACGACCGTACTGGCTTATCAGCACTACAACACGTTCTCCAAACGTCTGAAGGACTTCCCAGTAAGGATTGAGTACCTTACTCGTGCACGCGACAGTAAGGCCTCCAAGAATGTGTTGCAAGACCTGAAAGACGGTAAGATTGACATCATCATAGGTACACATAAGTTGATTGGCAAGGAGGTGAAGTTCAAAGACCTCGGACTGCTGATTATCGACGAGGAACAGAAGTTCGGAGTGGCAGTGAAAGAGAAGTTGCGACAGATGAAGATCAATGTCGACACACTGACGATGACAGCTACACCCATCCCACGCACACTCCAGTTCTCACTCATGGGAGCACGTGACCTGAGCATCATACAGACACCACCACCCAACCGCTATCCCATACAGACGGAGATACACACCTTCTCGCCAGAGATTATCGCAGAAGCCATCAACTTCGAGATGAGTCGCAACGGACAGGTGTTCCTCGTCAACAACAAGATAAGTAACCTCGGGGAACTGAAGGACATGATCAGTAGGTACGTGCCCGACGCGAGGGTGTGCATAGGACACGGACAGATGTCGCCACTGGAACTGGAAAAGGTCATCTACGACTTCATGAACCACGACTATGACGTGCTGCTCTCCACCACCATTGTGGAGAACGGTATCGACATACCCAACGCCAACACCATCATCATCAATGCAGCGCACAACTTCGGGCTGAGCGACCTCCACCAAATGCGCGGACGGGTGGGACGCGGCAACAGGAAAGCGTTCTGTTACCTGCTTGCCCCACCGCTGGCATCACTGAACGACGAGTCCAGGAGACGCTTGCAGGCTTTGGAGAACTTCTCCGAACTGGGTTCGGGACTACAGATAGCCATGCAGGACCTCGACATACGTGGGGCTGGCAACCTGTTGGGTGCAGAACAAAGCGGATTCATAGCTGACCTCGGGTACGAGACCTACCAGAAAGTGCTGGCAGAAGCTATGGACGAATTGAGGGACGAGATATACAACGGTGAGGAAAAGAAAACGGGAGACACAGACAGTACTGACTCCCCCACCCTTGTCTTGTCAGATGTCTTCGTAAGGGAGACGACAGTCGACTCCGACCTCGCCGCTTATCTACCTGAATATTATGTGCCGAGCAGCAGTGAGAGGATGAGTCTTTACCGGGAATTGGACAACCTTACTAACCAACAGCAACTGGATGAATACAGGAAACGGTTGCTGGACCGTTTCGGGGAACTGCCGCATGAAGCAGAGGAACTGCTGAAGATACTGCCTCTGAAATGGATTGCAGCCTCACTGGGATTCGAGAAGGTGACACTGAAGGCAGGAAAGATGATACTCTACATGGTGAGCAACTTCAACAGCCCCTACTACGACAGCAAGGCGTTCGAGAAGGTCATCAACTATGTGTCGTACCATGCAGGTGACGCACGGTTGAGCGAGCACGACAAAAAGCGTACACTCGAAATGAGAAGTGTACGCTCTGTATCTGACGCCCTCGCCATACTCATGGCAGTAAGCACCTGATTTCGTCAATGCGTCACCCTAGGCGAAAAGGAGGACAAGGCGCAAGCCGAGGGAGTTGCTGGTGAAACCTGGAGAGCAATAGTCTCGGCGAGACACACGGCAGCTATTGTCATCATCGACCCAACCACCTCCACGGAGGACGTGGTAAGAGCCTGAAGTAACACCCGTAGGATTGGTCTGCGAACTGTAACTGTAACTTCCATACCAGTCACTGCACCATTCATAGACATTGCCGCTCATATCATACAGACCGAGTTCATTCGGTTGCTTCGTCCCGACCGCATGGGTCGTACTACTGCTGTTACTTGAATACCATGCCACATCTGCTATATTGTCACTGCCTGAGTACTTGTACCCCTGACTCATGTTGCCACCGCGAGCGGCATACTCCCACTCAGCCTCTGTTGGCAAACGGAAATTCAGACCAGTCAACGAATTCAGTTTGGTAATGAATGTCTTGCAATCTGTCCACGAAACTTTTTCTACAGGAAGGTCATCGCCACTGAAGGAAGATGGATTGCTGCCCATGACAGCTTTCCACAACGCCTGGGTCACCTCATACTTACCCATCATGAAACTGCTGAGAGTTACATTGTGAGTCGGACTCTCATCACTATTAGCATCACTGCCCTGCTCAGATGTCGCACCCATCGTGAACGTACCGCCTTTCACAGGAAGCATCGCAATCTCCACACCTGCAGCCTTCACATATAGTCCGTTTACCCAACCGTTGTGTGATGACTCCGTAGGTATCGCCATGTGGCCGCTTTTACCCACATTGAGCATGCTACCTGTGCAGATACGGGTGAAAGCATAATCTGAACATATTGCACATATTTTACGCTCGTTGTCCGTAAAGTATCCGTATATATAAGGTGTACTGCCAGTGGAAGCTACCGTTGATGAAATCATTGCATCTGAAGTTGTAAAGATGTTTGTTGCAGGATTGTAACTCTTGTACACCGTAATGCCAGTCAAGCCTACATCTGTGCCCGAACTGCCGGTGAAACGGATGCGCCCGGTCTTGGGCGACAGGAACGCATTGACCACCAGCGAACCGTCGGTGTAACTGTACATACCGTCCAGTGCCTCATAAATCTCAGTGTTTGAGTCCAGCGACACAGATGAGGAGGAAGAAGAGGTGGCATTGACGAAGTAACGCGCCTCACACTTCATCTCACTTCCTGTTGGAAGAAAACCGTCATGACTGACCGACCATCCAGACGTACTGCTGTAAGTGGCAACACCCTGGATGGTGGCAGTGCCGTTGTAGAACGTGAGATAGATTTTGTCACCTTCGCTCCACGAAGAGTTGTCAGCTCTTGTCCGCACGTCAGCGGATGCCCAGTCAAAACCCACGACACCACCGACCAGTTCCATCCTTGCCGTATGTTTGCCATTTGTGTCTGCAGTCCCCTTGTCCGACAAATCGTCTGTTTGCCGACAGACAGGTATGTTTATTGATGATGACTAGTAGGTGCGGTGTCCCACCGCACAATTAATAATCTGTGACGTGAGCCACGTCAACCACTATGC
Source organism: Alistipes ihumii (assembly GCA_963626085.1). Classification (GTDB taxonomy): domain Bacteria; phylum Bacteroidota; class Bacteroidia; order Bacteroidales; family Bacteroidaceae; genus Colivivens. The sequence goes on from CAVFVJ010000015.1 coordinate 92,676, forward strand.
AACGTATGACCCTTCATAATCTGTGACGTGAGCCACGTCACCTACTATGCAACGTGTGACCCTCATCTTAAAAAAAAGTGCAGTGAGCCACTGCACCTACTATGCAAGCCCTACACAAACAGGTCTTTTGCCAGGACCTCCTTACCCACGATACTCTTGTGGATGCCGTTTGCCACACCGAAGGTAGTTACGAAAGTAGGGACAAGCGACTTGGTGGTATGGGTCTTCTCACGGAACAGCATCATGCGATGGCGGACGTGTTGCTCGTATTCCTCGCTGACGGTATATTGCCCTGTACTGAACTTCATTTCGCAAAGGTTGATGGTATGGTCGCCCCTGTCTATCACCAAGTCTATCTGTGCCCCATTGTCCTCCGGGTTCTCCTTGGATGCAGTGTATCTCCAGGCAGAGGCACTGGTAGAGATGCCAGATATGCCAAGAGCCTGCTTAATCTGAGGAAGATGGGTGAGACAGACCAACTCGAACGACACCCCTTGCCACGACAGGACAGATCGGGAGTCGTAATTGTTTGTCCACCATTGCTCGTCCTTGGCATTCTGTTGCCCGACAAACTTATAATAAAATAAGGTGTAGAAATCCACGAGACGATAAATGGTACCTCGCACCTTGTTGCCAAACTGTATGTAGGAAACGATAAAGTCACAACGTTCCAAGTTATGTATGATAGTGGTCAGACGGTTGCCATCCAGTTTCGTGGCTTTCTGTATTTGAATATAGGTGAGACCCTCCTTGTGTTTGTTGAGCAAATCCACGACCTCAAGATATTTGTCCGACTTATTGAATATGGCATTGTAGAGTTCCTCGAACTCAGTTCTTAGCTCACCGTTCTTCCTGAAGAAAAGCCTGTCTATATTTGACAAGATGCTTTCCGACGGGTCAAGCAGACTCAGGTAGAACGGAATACCGCCCAATATCATATACAGTTGCAGGATCTGATAATCGTCCAAGGCCATGCCTTGGCTTGTCAAGTAATCCCTGGTTTCTTTCAGACTAAATGGACGTACATAGATATTGCAAGTAATCCGGGCATGCAGACCACCCGGATTTTCCACGAGTTTGTCCATCATCCAAGAAGAAGCCGAACCGCTGGCAATGAATACGATGTCCCTTCTTCGTGCCCCCCAGCCATTCCAAAAGCACTCCAAGGCCTCCACAAATTCAGACTGAGGCGTGTCAATCCAAGGCATCTCATCTATGAACACCACCTTCTTGCGTTCGGTCGGGAGAGACTCCAGATAGTTCTCCAATGCATCAAAGGCATCCATCCAATCCGCAAATTTAGGTTGGTGCTCCAGTCCCGCAGCCTTCTTGAAAGCCTTGGCGAAGGCACGTAACTGCATCGTCTTTGTCAGGCGATGACCGCCAACAAAGGTGAAATCGAATTTCCCTTGGAAGTAGTTGTCAACCAGAAAAGTCTTGCCGACACGCCTTCTGCCATAGACGATGACAAACTCAGATCGACCAGAATTCATGCATCTGTCCAAAGCTTCCATTTCCTTTTCTCTGCCAATGATTACCTGTTGCATAAAACATCTGCTTTTGTTCACGTGCAAAGATAGGGCAAATTCACGAAAGGGAACAAGAAATATGCGACCTTTTCGTACTTTATCTCATATTTTTTAGTGAGATAAAGTGCAAAAAGGTCGCACGTTCCACATGTATGCCACCACACAAGACGAGTCAGCACTTCCCTAGCAGCCACTTCAATGCATTGATCCGCCTGATTCCATTATAGTCGGTAGCAGGATCCTCATCGAGTGTGAGTATCATCTTTGGATATTGGTCGTTAATTTGCTGGAGCGACTTCAATTCACGCTTTAGCGTAGCCTCGTCCCTGACTGTAGCAGCCACTTGGTAATAGGCTATGGAATCCTCGTCCATTGCCACAAAATCCACTTCCATTGCGTCTGTCTTGCCGATATACACCTTCTTCTGTCTGCGCAGAAGTTCGAGATACACGACATTCTCCAAGATACGGCCTGCATCGAAGGAGCGCGAACCCAGAAGCATCCGCCTCAGACCTACGTCCACAAGATAGTACTTGCCGAGGGTCTTGAGCAGTTGTTTGCCCTTAACGTTGTACCTCTTGCATTCATAGACAAAGAAGGTTTCCATGAGCGATGACAGGTAGCGTTCCACTGCCTTCTGGTCTATCTTCCTTCCATCGGCAGTCATGATATCAGCGATGCGTTTGGTGGAAAGGATATTTCCTATGTTGTCAGCAGCGAAGCGTATTACACTTTCCAGCATCATCACGTCCGGCAGCTTCCTGCGGCTCACGATGTCCTTCAGCACAATGGTGTTGTAGATACTGCTGAGGTAATCGCTTATTTCTGATGGAGAGTCCAGTTCCAACGTATATGGGAAACCACTTTTGGTGATGTAGTCGGTATAGGCTTGCGACAGGTTATCGGCTGCTCCGATGCCGTCTACGTACTCCTTGAAGGAAAGTGGAAGCATGGCAATTTCCACGTATCTACCGGAGAGCAATGAAGCGATTTCACTTGACAGCATATAAGCGTTCGAGCCTGTGATGTACATATCAACAGTAGGTTTGAGGTTTATGCTGTTGACAATGTCCGGAAAGTCCTTCACATGCTGAATCTCGTCAAAGAAGATGTAGGTTTGTCTGTCCTCTCTGACAAGAGGCTTGACATAGGCGTACAAGTTCTGAGGGTCACGAAGTTCATGAAAGTCATAATCCTCGAAATTGACATATATAATCTGGTCGGACGTGACACCTTGCCCGATAAGCCAGTCACGGTAAATCTCCATGATGGTGGATTTGCCGCAGCGCCGTATGCCGGTTATTACCTTTATAAGTTTCTTGTCGCGGAAAGCGATAAGTTTGTCAAGGTAGGTACGTCGTTCTATTCTCTTCATAGCCCATTCCGTTAGAGTTACAGGGCAAAGATACACATTTTTTAGGTTCATTCAACCTAAAAGTATCCAAATCCCCAAAGTTTTAGGTCGTTTCAACCTAAAACTTTTGTTTTTGTTCACCTACAAAGAAAAGGCACGTAGTAATTACATGATTATTAAAACACGTCACATATTAAAAAAAGTGCGGTGGGACACCGCACCTACTAATCAAAAACACCGCCATGAATCATGGCGGTGTCTCTCATTATCGGCATCCTTCGGATGCGTTGTTATCTTTGTGTCTGTAAGTTATTTGGCAGCATTGACCTTGACGGTCTTGCCAGCTGCCTTTACAACATATATACCTGCTGACGGAACAACTACTGTACTTGCTGTGCCGCTGTAAACCAACGTACCACTGATGCTGTACACTTCAACTACAGTATTTGCTGCAACTCCTGTCACGGTGATTACTCCGTTGCTTGCTGAAACAGTCACTTTGCTATCCTGTGACATACCATTGATACCAGCAACAATGCTGTAGAAATCCTTCCATTGGTCTGCGGTCTTGTAATCTTCTACAGAACCCTTAGGCACAATCAGCTCACATTTGCTCTTGTCCGTCTCATAGAAGGTTGTGCTCTCACAGGCAGGAGGAGTCACTGCCAGACATTCTATTTTCTCCAGTGACGTGCATCTGTAGAACGCATAGCCGCCTATCTTTGTTACGGTACTTGGGATTATCACACTCTTCAGTCCGGTGCAGCTATCGAACACTGAGTTCACAATTTCTGTTATTGAGCTGGGAATAGTCACGCTGGTCAACCCTGTACCATAGAACGCATACGACCCAATGCTTGTCACTGAATTGGAAATATCAACACTTGTCAGCCCAGAGCAGTAACTGAATGCAAATTGTTGAATGCTCGTCACTGAGCTTGGAATGGTCACGCTTGTTATATCGGATTTTCTGTAGAACGCATAGTCACCAATTGTAGTAACTCCATCTCCGATAACGACACTTGTGACAGACAGCTCTCTCCATGGAGCAACATTATCAACAGAATAGTAGCTATACATCGCACCATCACCCTCGATTGTCAGCAGACCTTCGTCGTTCAGAGTCCATGTGATGTTGTCACCGCAATTGCCTGATGCCACTACTTTAGCCTGCAAGGCTTCGATACTTGAAAAATCGCTCCATGGAGCTGTAGACCGGTATGTTTCTATGGATTTCTCCGGTACGTACAACACGCATTCTCCAACTTCCATGAAGACCATTTCACCACATACAGGAGGGATTTCTGCTTTTGATTCTATTTTCTTCAGTCCTTTGCAGGAAGCGAACGCATAGCCGTCAATTTTTGTCACAGAGCTGGGGATGGTCGCACTTGTCAGTCCAGAGCAATTGGCAAACGCATATTCACCTATGCTTGTTAGAGAGTTAGGGATGTCAATGCTCGTCAGCCCTGTACAACCGTCAAACGCATTGTTGCCAATGCTTATTACCGAGTTGGGGATGTCAATGCTCGTCAGCCCTGTACAATTAAAAAATGCATTTACACCAATGCTTGTCACAGAGTTGGGAATGTTCACGCTCTTCAATCCCGAGCAATAACTGAACACGTAGTCGGGAAAGCTTGTCACCGAGCTGGGGATGTTAATGCTTGTCAGTGCTCCGCAGTAATAGAACGCACCTTGGCCAACGCTTGTCACAGAGTTGGGGATGTCCACGCTTGTCAGTCCTGCATACGTGAACGCATGATGACCAATGCTTGTTACTGAGTTGGGAATTTCAATGCTTGTCATCGAAGCGCACGAACCGAAAGCATAGGTTCCAATCGTTGTAACTCCATTTTTGATGACAACATTTCGGGGAGACTGTCCCCAAGGAGCAGAACCGTTATACGGAAAGTCAGTCATCGCTCCTGTGCCGCTAATTGTCAGTACGCTATCGGCATCCAGCGTCCATGTGAGGTTATCACCGCACGCGCCAGATTGCTGTGCCCGAAGACTGGGGGCAACCAGCATGAAAAGTGCGGTCATCACTGTGAATAAGTAGAATTTTCTTGTCATAATCGTTTGTTGTTAAATTAATTAATTATTAATAGTTGATTAATGTGTTGCTCCATTTTCGGTTTGCAAAGTTAGACATATTGCAGATAAGGGTAATCGCCCCCCACGTTAACTTTTGTTAATACAGCGAATTTCATGGGCAAATTCCCTGCAATCTTACACAATTCAGCGTCAATTATGCACACATTAGTAGGTGACGTGTCCCACGTCACAGATTATTGTCTGTGCAGTGAGCCACTGCACCTACTACCTGAGTCACAGATTATTGTCTGTGCAGTGAGCCACTGCACCTACTACTTGAGTGTAGCTACACACGATGCGGTGCCGAGTGCGGTGAGTGCTGCAGTGATGATGGCATCCTTCTGTAACACTGGGCAACTGTCAAATTGCGCAAGATGTGTAGTCTTGTCCTGTCTTTATGATACCCCCCCGTAGACACCCCTGTAGAGGGGCTCGAGTGAGAAGGTCAATTCACTCGAGTGAATTGATGATTTCACTCGAGTGAATCGATCGATTGAGCCGAGTGAAATTAAAAGAGGAGTTTTGAGACCTTTCATATTCTCTTAAGCAATATACCAAAATGCCAACAAAGCATCTCCTTTATATAACGTTTTGCCATTGCCAATTATACTACAATCGGTATTTTGCCGTTGTCGTAATCATCTGCATTAATATTGAGGATTTGGAGCAGCATCAAAATTCCAGCTTGAATTCTGACAGGTCGATGGCATGTCCCGTCGCCGTATAAGTAATCATGAGCAGAGCGACAATGGAGACTCCGATGCCGATGACACGGTTTATCCAGTAGATGATGTGCATGTTGTAGTTGTTGCGCACCTTGTCAACAAGCCAAGTCAGCAAGTACCACCACAAGAGTGCACCTATGATGATGAAGAGGTAACCGACACACTGGGCAATGATGTTGTCCACGATGATGAAGGTGAACATAGAGAAAGTCGCCACAAACAGGAATATGATAAGAGGATTGGAGAACGTGACTGCAAACCCCGTGAAGAAGTTCTGCAACAGAGTCCCCTTCTTACGCCTCACCTCCTTGATATTCTCCACAGGCTTTGACAAACAAGTGTAGATACCGAAGAGCAACAGCAATACACCGCCCACAATCTTCAGCCACATGGCTACTACAGGATCTTCTATGATGTCCACCACCATCTTGATGCCAAGACCAGTGACCAAGGCATATATAAGGTCTGACAGGGATGCGCCACACCCAGTGGCAAAGCCCTCCCACCTGCCTCGGTTGAGCGTGCGCTGGATACAGAGTATACCCACCGGTCCCATCGGTGCAGATGCAATTATACCTATGAGAAGTCCCTTGAGCACCATCTCGATGTAGCTGGTATCCTGAAGCCAGTCTTGAAAGGTGTCGTACTGTGGAAGTTGTGCGTTGATTATTTCTAATATCATCACTCTATTCTTGATATACGTTCATTATAAGAAAAAAAAGAGGGACAGCTCACACCCCACTGAAACTACTGAAACCACCGTCCACAGGTATTATACTGCCTGTGACAAAGCTCGACTCATCACTCGCAAGAAAGCACACGATGCCGTTGAGTTCAGAGATATCACCAAACCGTCCCATTGGAGTTTTGTTGAGCACCTTGTGACTGCGTTCAGTAAGAGTACCGTCATCGTTAAGCAGTGCCTTGCGGTTCTGTTCGCCGATAAAGAAACCAGGTGCAACAGCATTGACCCTCACCTTGTCACCATACTTGCGTGCGAAGTCCTGTGCCAACCACTTGGTAAGGGCGTTGACCCCCTCCTTGGCGATACTATAACCCATGACACGGCTAAGCGCATCATAAGCAGCCATCGAACTGACGTTAATGATACTCCCACTCTTCTGCTTCGCCATGATTCTGCCGAACGAAAGACACGGATAGACTGTACCCCAAAGATTGAGGTCAACTACCTTATGCAGAGCATCTATGTCGCAGTCGAACACATCCATATCATCCATTATATTAGCACCAGCGACATTGCCTCCAGCCGCATTGACCAATATGTCCACACGTCCGAAGTCGTGCTCTATACGACTGGCGAGAGCCGTTATCTCCTCATGTCGGAGCACATCGCACACGTACCCCGTCACAGTTGTACCGTTATCATGTGCAACAGGAGCGAGTCGGGCAAGAGCCTTGTCCACCGTCTCCTGGCGGCTACCGACGACAGATACCGTAGCCCCAGCCCTAAGGAGTCCTTCACTCACGTTACTGCCCAGCACACCAGTGCCGCCCGTAACCACAGCTATTTTATTTCTTAAATCACTCATTGTCTGTTTATTTATTCTCCATCATGTACTTTACGGCAGCCATCACTCCATCAATCTGTTCAAGTCCCATCATACGCCCGTGGAACGAATAGCCTGCATTGTAGCCCTTATCCTCGTCGCCCAGCATCATGCGTCCATGGTCCACCCTCATCGGAAGGTCTGGATTCAGTTCCTGGAAGATGCGGCACACCTCTATGAGGTTGGCACGACCGTGCAGATGGTCAGCCTCAATGAAGTCTCCTCCCGGCAACACGTCCGTACTGCGCAGGTGGACGAAGTGCGTACGTCTTGCATACTTACGTGCCAGAGCTGGCACATCGTTCTGGATGCCAGCCGACAGACTGCCGCAACAGAAGGTAAGACCGTTGTGGGGGTTGTCGACCGCATTGAGGAACCACTCGATATCCTCATCGCAAGTCACGATTCGGGGCAGTCCGAGCAGTTGCATCGGAGGGTCGTCGGGATGCACACACATGTTCATCCCATACCGTTCGCAGGTAGGCATGATAGCTTCAAGGAAATACTTCATGTTAGCGCGAAGACAGTCACGGTCAATACCCTTGTAGAGGGCAAGCAAATCCTTGAAGAGTCTCACTGGGTTTTTGTCATCCTCTGTTATATTACCGTTGACAAAGCCCTGAGTCTTCACAATGACTGTATCCACGAGAGCGGCATCGAAAGCAGCCAACTGTTCATGCCCCTTCGCCTCCATCTCATGCCTCATGGTTTGTGCTGCCTTCAGTTCATCCTCTGTATAGTCCTCCTCACAATTCTCCCGCTCAAGAATATACTTGTCGAAGTAAACAAACTTCACCTTATTAAAATAAAGAGAAGTGCTGCCGTCAGCCCACGGATGGTTTAGTTCCGTGCGTGCCCAATCGAGCACTGGCATGAAGTTATAGCAGACAGTATGTATGCCACACTTGCCAAGGTTGGCGAGACTCACCTTATAGTTCTCTATAAGGCGGTCTCTGTCCTTCCCTCCGTATTTTATTGCCTCACACACAGGCAGACTCTCCACCACCGACCAACGGAGACCAGCAGCCTCGATATAGTCCTTCATGTCCATAATGATGTCTTCTGTCCACACCTCACCGTTCTTCACGTCGTGGAGTGCGGTGACGATTCCCTCGACACCTATCTGGCGGAGCATATGCAGTGTAATCTTGTCGTTCTTGCCGAACCACCTCCAGGTCTTTTCCATCCGTTCTGTACTTTACATTTACTTGACGATGACGAAGCCACCATCCTTCAGCAAGTGCAACTTCACCTTCTTCGGGTTCTTTATCTTCAGTTCAGTCTTCTGTGGCTCACGGTTGCTGTCGTCGCTATAGAGAGTCACCACATCACCTTTCTTCAAGAATTCAGAGAGGTCGAGGACCTTGTCGCACTCCTCCTCTGCATTATTGCCCGCAATATACCAAGTCTGTCCGTGACGACGACCAAGCACACAGTACTTGCCCGGATAGCCAGCTACGAACTGAGTCTCGTCCCAAGTGGTAGGCACTTCCTTCAGGAAGTCAACACTCACCTTCGGTGCACCACCCTCACTCACTGGAAGGAGGTTCTCGGGAGTCACCGCAAAGAACTGTATAGGGTTTTGGAAAAGCACCGCCTGTGCAAGTTCATGCGCATCGGTTGTTTTACGGGTGTTACCCCTCTTGTTGCCTTTAGAAATACGGCGGTTGAGGAACGAGCCACCGAACTCCATACATCCCACGGTGTTGCGGATGAACGGATGAGTAGCAGTGTTTTGAGCTTCTACATTGCAGAAATGCTGAGAGAAGACGATATTCTCAGACGCAAGGACAGCCTCACTACCCACGTAGTTAGGATACATGCGTTCCCATCCACGCGGAAGAGTACAACCATGGAAAATCACCATCAGTCCGTTGTCGTCCGCATCACTCAGTATCGCCTCGTAGTGACGTATAGTCTCCTGCTTGTCGCCTCCGAAGAAGTCCACCTTTATACCTTTCACACCTATCTTGTGCATCCATCTCATGTCCGCCTTACGCTTGATAGGATTATCCATTGTATTGATAGGTCCCTGTACGATGTCGTTCCAGTAACCGCTTGAGCTGTACCATAGGAACACATCCACACCCTGACTCTTTGCGTACTTCACCAACTGTTCCATACGCTCCTTGCCAATATTCGTATCCCAGTAACTGTCGATGAGCACATACTTGAAGCTCATCTCCTTAGCCAGTTGTATATATTTCACTTGGTCGTCGTAGTTGATAGAAGGGTCTTGCCATACAATCCAGCTCCACGTTCCCTTGCCGAACTGATAATCGGTAGACGGCTGGTAGAGCGGCTCAACATTGTCCCACGGGGAAGTAGTCTCAACAATCGGTTCGAGTGTAGTTCCCACTGTGATGGTTCTCCACGGAGTTACACCTGGCAAGGCAAACGCAGGAGGCACTGTTCCGTTGCCATTGTTCTCTTCCGCCATAGGGAAGTCTATAGTATAGAGTCCGTCCCCTTTCATCTCGCTCAGGCGCGAACCACAGTACTTACTGTCAACACCAGTCTCGTTCACCAGCACCCATCCATCATCACCAATCCGGAACAGGCAAGGGAAGGTATAGCCCTTACCGTAGTGGGAAGGCTCAGTCATTGCCGCATCGTACTTATACTCCTCCTCGTAACTCGGTTTGGTACGCTTATAGCCAATCATCGCCGAACTCTGTGGGGAGAGGAATGTGGTAGTTGTAGCCGGGAAGTCAAATCCTGTTGCCTCCCTCTCTATCCTCACACTGCCAGTCTCGCCCTCTTTAGGCAATTCATAACGAAGTGCGATGTCGTTGTCGCTCACACGGAAAGTGACGGTAACCCCTTTCTTCTCAGCCTTGAGGTTGACCTTCAGTTCGTTTGCCACATAATGGACATCAGCCACCTTAGAGCGGTTGAGTGTGTACCGTTTGTCTATTCTGTTACATTCAGCACCTTCAAAAGTCATGTTCTTTGTATAGTCTCCCGTATTTGCCACGAAGCCGAGAGGAGATTCCTCCAACATCCGCTTCCCGTCATAAAGAACTGAATAGACTGGTTTTCCTTCTTTCACGTCAACATCCACCTTCAGGCGGTTGTCAGGACTGCTCACCGTTGCCACTTGGGCAGTCATCACTGATGCCTGCATCACGAGCATTCCGGCACCGAGTACTTGTAGTAATTTCATAATGTATTTGTTATTGGGTAATGTATTTGTTATTGGTTGTCTGTCAACTGGTCTTTATAGGTTTCCAATGCCTTCATCGCAATCTCCACAGCCTCGTCCATGGTACAGCGGAGCTGTCCTCCCGCTGCATTGAGGTGTCCACCTCCATTGAAGAACTCTGCCGCCACTTTATTGGCAGGGAATTCACCCACCGAGCGCAGGGAAACGAGTATCTTTGATTTCTCCGTGTCTTCACGCAAATAGATGGACAACTGAGTTCCCTTAATCTGCAACGGCATGTTCACCACCCCTTCAGTGTCGCCCTTAAGATACTTGAACCGTCCGAGTTCCTCCCGTGTCAGAGTAAAGAGTGTGGCACGATAGTCGGGGAACACCTGCAGTTTCTCCGACAAGATGTAACCAAGCAGGCGGAAACGCGCCTCCGAGTAGTTGTAATAGATGAGACGGTTGATGCGATCCTTGTCTATCCCCTTCTTCAGCAACTCTGCAAGTATCATGTATATGTCTGGGTCATTGGAGTTGTAGGTAAACTGTCCCGTGTCTGTACACATGCCGGCATAGAGGTCTTCAGCGCAAGCCTTGGTAATCTGCGACGTGCCACCGATGGCGTCAATCAGACGGAACACCAGCTCGCAAGTGCTGCTCGCTGACGGATAGGAAATGGTGAGGTCGCACAAATCCTTCTGTGGCCGCAGGTGATGATCAATCATTATTTTCTTAGCCTTCGATGCGGTGACAGGTATAGCCAACTCATCGAGCCGTTGTGCCTCGTTGAGGTCAAGCGCCACCACAAGGTCGGCATACGCAAGAAGCGACTTGGCCTGTGCACGATGGAAGTCGAACTGTACTATACGGTCAGCATCCTTCATCCACCTGAGGAAGTCAGGAAAGTAGTTGGGCACCACGACAGACACCATCTTTCCTTTCTTCTTCATATACTCGTAGAGAGCGAGGGAAGAGCCAATGGCATCCCCGTCGGGTGAGACATGAGTCACTATGACCACGTTCTTGCATGCCTCGAACATGCGTTTTGCCTCGGCTATTTCATTATATGATATTTTCTGAGAAAGCATACCTCTGTAGTAAATTGAAGCGGAACCGATGCACGGCTCCGTCTGTTTCACTGTGCAAAGGTAACATATTTTTCCATAACCCCAAGCATAAACGCTGTAACAATTCCGACATACGCCAGCAAAATTACTGTCTCCGCACAAATAATTATATCGGCATCGTTCGTGGTGTCACACAAATTCGCTAACTTTGCAACGTAATAACAGGAACTAATTCGATTGAAATGATTGTTTCACCATCATTGCTTGCAGCAGACTTCACGCATCTTGACAAGGAGATCTGCATGATAAACGACAGTGATGCCGACTGGCTTCATCTTGACATCATGGACGGTGTGTTCGTACCCAACATAAGTTTCGGGTTCTCGGTGCTCGACTGTATCGCACCCATTTGCCGGAAACCAATGGACGTGCATCTGATGATAGTGCAGCCAGAGAAGTTCATCGAACGGCTCGCAAAATTGGGAGTGTACTCCACCAATGTGCACTATGAGGCATGTCCCCATCTCCACCGTGTGATACAGCAGATACACGACTATGGGATGAAAGCGGCTGTAACGCTCAATCCTGCCACTCCGGTATGCATGCTTGAAAATATCATACAGGACGTGGACATGGTATTGTTGATGACTGTCAACCCAGGGTTTGGGGGGCAGAAATTCATCATGCACTCGCTAGACAAGATTAAGCAACTGAGACAACTTATCGAACGTGCAGAATCACACGCCCTCATTCAAGTCGACGGAGGAGTGAACGCCACCACTGCCCCACTGCTTGCCGAAGCTGGTGTGGACGCAATGGTATCCGGCAGTTACATCTTCGGAGCCGACAACCCCAATGCAAACATCCATTACCTAAAGGGACTCGAACCAAAGACTGACGGACATTGACGCGACAACACATTACCAACGAACAACCAATTAAGTATATGAGAAGAATAATATATCCCATCATCGCCTTGTGCTGCATGACTATGATTTTCAGCTGTAACGACGGAGAGACTTATGCTGAAATGAAGAAGAAGGAAAAGAGGGCGATAAACAACTTTATCAAGGACAACGACTATACGGGTCCGATAACGGTGATATCCGAGGAGCAGTTCATCGAACAGGATTCCACCACAGACACCACACGCAACGAGTTCGTGTTGTTTGAGGACGACGGTGTCTATATGCAGATAATCAACAGAGGGGAAGGACAGTCAATGATTGAAATGGCAAAGCAACGGTCGGACAGTACAGTAAGCAAGAGCATTCTCTGCCGCTTCCTCGAATACGATATCGAAAGTGCAGAAGTAACGGCAACCAACAAATATAGCTCCAGCATCGTGGACAAGATGCTCTGCAAGTACAGTCACAGAGGACGTTCATACACGGCATCATTCACCTCAGGTGTGATGCTCTCTACCTACAGCAGTGCTACCGTACCATCAGGCTGGCTAAAGCCACTCGACTATCTGCGTTTGTCCAAGAACGCAGGACGCATAGCCAAAGTACGCCTTATCGTACCCCACTCTTCTGGTACAAGCAACGCACAAGGCTATGTGTTACCAATGTACTATGAGATAAGTTATCAACTGGCAATTAACGAATAACAGAACGCTATATGAGTCTAATTAAATCTATATCAGGTATCAGGGGCACCATCGGAGGACAGGCTGGCGATGGACTGAACCCACTCGATATCGTGAAGTTCACAGCCGCCTATGCCACACTTATACGCAAGACCACCACAGTGGACAGCAACAAGATTGTGGTGGGACGAGACGCACGCATCTCTGGCGAAATGGTGAAGGACGTGGTCTGCGGCACACTGATGGGGATGGGGTTCGACGTGGTCAACATCGGACTGGCATCCACACCAACTACAGAAATTGCCGTCACCATGGAAGGAGCTTGTGGAGGCATCATCATCACAGCCAGCCACAACCCGAGACATTGGAATGCACTGAAGTTGCTCAACAACCGTGGGGAGTTCCTCAATGCGACTGAAGGCAACGAGGTGCTTGCCATTGCAGAGAAAGAAGACTTCACCTTTGCTGATGTCGATCATCTTGGACACTACGAGGAGAACGACACCTATAACCAACGACACATAGACTTGGTGCTTAACCTGCCGCTTGTGGATGTGGATGCCATCAAGAGCGCACAGTTTCATGTAGCGTTCGATGCGGTAAACTCTGTGGGAGGCATCATATTGCCCATGTTGCTCAAGCAACTGGGTGTTGAGAAAATAACGCCACTCTACGGTGAACCTACAGGAGATTTCAAACACAACCCAGAACCTTTGGAGAAAAACTTAGGCGACATAATGAGTCTCATGAAGAAAGGGGAACATGATGTGGCTTTCGTGGTAGATCCGGATGTAGACCGCTTGGCTGTCATCTGCGAAAACGGACAGATGTACGGAGAAGAATACACACTGGTGACCGCTGCCGACTATGTGCTTAGTGTCACTCCCGGCAACACAGTAAGCAACCTCTCGTCTACACGTGCCCTCCGTGACGTAACAGAGCACTATGGCAAGCAATACAATGCCTCTGCTGTGGGTGAGGTGAACGTGGTGGCGAAGATGAAGGAGACCAACGCTATCATCGGAGGCGAAGGCAATGGCGGAGTGATTTACCCCCAAGCGCACTATGGGCGTGATGCACTGGTTGGCATCGCCCTCTTCCTCTCACACCTCGCACACAAGGGATGTACCGTAAGTGAGTTGCGCAAGACCTATCCTGAATACCAGATAGCCAAGAACCGTATCGACCTCGACCCTTCAACTGATGTCGATGCGATACTGGAGAAAGTGAAGAACATGTTCGCCTCTGACACGAATGTCAAGGTAAACGACATCGATGGAGTGAAGATTGATTTTGCAGACAAGTGGGTTCACCTACGCAAGTCGAACACAGAACCTATAATACGTGTCTATAGTGAGGCTACCACCATCCACGAAGCAGATGAACTGGGTAAGAAAATTATGGATGTTGTATACTCCATGAAGTGACAACTCCCAGGAGCGCAACGGAACAATAAAAAAACAGACTTCCCGTATCAGACCATCTGGTATGGGAAGTCTATTTTTTGAAGGAATGACTCTATATCTGGACTGAAACGGTCGCCCCCTGTCACACACACCACCATCAGACAACCTCCAAGAGCAAACATCATACGCTTGCGCACTTGCTTATAAATGGTACGTCTCGTGTGAGCACTGCGCATGTAACTGCTTGTGTTCGGGTTGTACATCAGTGGATAGATGCGCTCACGTATCATTTTCTCTGCCGTGTTCATGTCAAGATACACAAAGTGAGGACGACATTTCTTCACACATTTGAGCATAGTACCAGAAGAAGGGCGTGTTCCTGCCAAAGTGAGGTGAGCACCTATGGAAAAAGCTGCAAGCACGTCGGTTGCGTCTATGCAAGCATTATTTGCGAGAAACAGCGAAGGGATTCGCGAATGGCGCAGGCTGTCGTAACGTGCACGTATGCCACGTGCCACACATATTATGTCGCTCACTCTCACCTCCTCGCACTTCAGATTTTCTGTAGACTTACGCCATGTAAGGTCATTGGAGTAGTCTATCATTACTATATCGCCCAATGAATAGTCACACACACTGAAGTCAGCAGGAGTTCCACCCGACATATTTGTAAAGTCTTTCTCCACGGTCACAGTATTGAAGTCGAGACAAGCGCCCGACTCCTTCATAAGTTTAGCACGCAACTCTTGGTCCACACCATCGGGAACTACTACCACCACCGCTCCGAAGGTGACCGCACCGACCAACTTTATAGCCCACTCTGCTGTACCCTCGTTTGTGAGAAGCACACGATCATGTGCAACTATGCCATGGTGCTCAAGCAAATGATGTATATAGACTATACCTTCTGTCAACTGACAATAGGTAAGATCTTCGCCTATCGTGTAATTGGTAAGCGCAGTTTCTTCACCATTGAACCGTAGAAATCTCTTTACTCCCTTCATTTCCAAATGATCTTTTACGTTACACAAACATGCAGCGACATCTTCATGCCACGATTGCGTTGCAAAGTTACAAACTCCGTACAATAGAGACAAACAAGTATGACAAACACTCGATTTCTGTGGTGAAACAACACTGTATGGGATTAAAGTCGTATATTTGTGGTAAAATTCACTGTGGATTCATTTTATCCCACAACAATTAGTGACAAAAACATGACAAGAATATCACACACCTTCTATAGATTCGGTACACAGATGCTCTACATCCTGATGTTGCCATTGTCATTCATTGTATTCATTTTGGTATACCGTCCATTAGATGTCGATACATTCCTCGATATGGACAGCGGACTCTATCCTTTCAACAGTACAATGATTACATGTATCGTGTTGCTCGTGTTGCTTGTCACACGACTCTCACTATACTTCTGTCGCCATCATCTCAACCTGACTGAAGGCTGGTATATATTCTGGTGTGTCTGTGAGGTGGTCATCATAGCCCACTTCGTGACCCTTTACATGTGGCTCATGCTTGGACAGAAGATGCTCTATCTGGCAGTGCTTGCAGAGTCTCTGGAGATGACAGCCCTCGTACTTGTATTCCCTTATATCATCATATGGCTATCATTACGCATAGTGGACCTAAAGAAAGTGCCAGAACAGGCAGCCGAACAGAAAATCAGGTTCACCGACGACAAAAACAGCATCAAGCTGGTAGTGCTGGCCACAAGCGTACTCTACATCTCCGCTGAAGAGAACTACGTGAACATATTCTATATGGAGAAAGACAAATTACGCAAATTCGTGTTGCGCAACACGATGAAAAACCTCGAACAAGTATGTACCCAGAACGGTCTGTTTAGATGTCACCGTTCATATTACATAAACAAGAAACACGTCAGTTCTATAAGGAAAGACAAGGACAACGTCATCCTTGCAGAACTCGACTCATCAGAGAAACTACATATACCGGTAAGCAAACGCTACTACGAGACCCTCTCACACCTTATATAATATCTCTGTCTATGATGTCATACACATCCTGCATGATGGTCTTGACATTTTTTCCCTGACGGTCATCCTTGGTAATCGGGTCATGGACGACCAGCGAGAGTCTTGTACGTGTCACCGACTTCGCCTTTCTACCAAATGCCTTGAACGACCCGTTGATGGTAATGGGCACCAGTGGAAGACCTATCTCATTGGCAAGCATGAACGCCCCCCGTTTGAACGGAATCATCTTACCGTCATAGGTACGTGTTCCCTCTGGAAAGATTGCCATCGACAAACCCTGTCTCAATACTTTTCTAGCATGGTCGATAGCACTATGAATGGATGCCAAACTGTCTCCAACAAATATCTGGCGAGTACACATACAGGTCAATCCAATCACTGGCATCTTCTTGAGATATTCCTTCATCATCCACTTGAAAGGACATCCCAAATAACCGTACAGAAGAAGGATGTCGAGATATCCCTGGTGGTTGGCAAGGAAGATATACGATTGTTTCTTGTCCAGTTTATCAAGTCCTCTGACATCCACGTCGAGCAAGTACAGTCCACAACCTGTCCTACCCCACCACATTGGGATGTAATGATGGGCAAGGGTGTCTAGGCCAAACAGTGACGTAAGTGTAACGGACAAGCCTGTCAGAACAGTACTGACAAGAAACAAAGGGGTTGCAATTACAAGTGAATAGATCTTATACATAATATAATGTCTTGGTTTTGTATCTTACTTATTCTTTCTGAGTGTTATGACATTAATCTCAGGCCAGGCACCGACACGAAATGGAACAGGCACACAACCCACGCCTTCACTCACCACAAGATTCTGGCGGACATGCTGTCCATACTTGTTTACTTTCTCGTTACAGTACTCACCGCTCCACTCCTTATACACCCATGAGACAGGAGACCATCCAAACAACTTAAACTGACCAGCATGAGTATGTCCCGACAAGGTGAGCTGTATATCTGTATCCGGTATCACCTTCCTACGCCAATGTGTGGGGTCATGACTGAGCAAGACCATGAACGTGCCGTCTCCGATACCACTCATCGCTTTGGGCAAGTCTCCGTATGAAGGGAACCGCGGAGCCTCACCGTCATTCTCCACTCCCACTATAGATATCGAATCATCGCCTCTTCTTATTATTTGGTGGTCGTTCAGCAGCAGTTGCCATCCCATATCTCTTTGTTTCCGTTGCAGACTCCTGACATCCTCCATCCGTTGCTCTGAGGTAAAACCACGCTGGTAGAGTGCGTAATCATGGTTTCCCATTATAGACATCACTCCATCGAGAGCAGACAGCGATGCCAGACTCTGTTCAAATCCAACCAGTTCGTTAGCACTTATGGTCACCAAATCTCCAGTAAAGACAATCAAGTCTGCGTGCTGTGCATTGACAAGATTTACCAAGGTCTTCACATCATCCTCGTGCCCGAGGTGAAACGACATGGCATGGAAATCAGAAAACTGCACTATACGATATCCATCGAAGTTGTCGGGCAGGTCGTCAAAATAGACCGTCTGCTCGTTGACAATGAAATGCCGACTACCATAAAAGTAGCCAAAACAGCCCAACACAAGCACGAACACCACTATTGCTGTAAATGTATAAAGCATCTTCCTACGCATAGATGAACACCCTCATTTTGTCGATAGAGAACCCTCTTCGTGACGCATAGTCCATCAGTTGTTCCTCACTTATCTCACCAACGGAGAAGTACTTAGCCGTAGGATTAAGTATCATGAATCCACTCACAGAGGAATGAGGTCGCATCATGCCACTTTCGGTAAGGCTCACTCCTATTCTACTGAAACCACACAACTCGTCTATTATGAAGTTGATTGACATATCGGGAATTGAAGGGTAACCTACAGCCGGACGTATGATTGATGAAGGAGGCAATCCCTCCCTCTTCTCCACGTCAGCCTGCAGATGTTCAGCAGCAGCTTCTGCCAAGCGGTCGGACAAGATCTGCAGCAGAAGTGAGCGATAGAGATCACCCGTATCCTCTGTTCCATCAGTTCCATTGACCTGCTTCACCGTCGTAGCGAAGACATATATTCTGTCGTCATATTCTTTTATATAGTCACTCATGCACTGGCAACAGCCATCTTCTCCCGGTATTTGTTGTCGTAGGAACGGAATATGGAGGCCCTTGTCTATTACAATATCGTCACCTTCAGAACACACATCAAAAGGAAACAACATATAGTTTATCGCAATCTGTCCTCTCAGTTCCTCTAACAAGGTCAAAGCCTCAGCCTTTAGCTCATCTGCCTCTACAGTCTGCGGACGCACCTTCCATGCAAAGAAAAAATGTTCCCAACTAATATATCCAGTAAGGTCATCTATTGAATAAGAACCTGTCATGTATATTGATATTTCAGTCGAACTGTAATTCCACGCCCCTCACTCCATCGACTACGATGCCGTCGACATATGCTGTCACTCCATTCACGATGGTCCTCACTACCTTCCACTTGAACACACGGTCATCCATAGGAGTCCATCCGCACTTGGTGTAATAGCGACCTTTGCCCACGTGCCAGTTGGCATTGGGGTCGACAAGTACCAGATCTGCATAATACCCTTTACGGATGAAGCCACGCTTACGTATCTTATAGAGAATGGCTGGATTATGGCTCATGAGTTGCGGTATATGCACTAATGGTAGCACACCTTTGTCCGCCAGTTCCAGCATACTTACCAGCGAGAACTGCACAAGTGGCATACCCGACATTGCGCGTAATGCCCCACCCTCCTTCTCATTCAGCAAATGCGGTGCATGATCTGTAGCCACCACGTCTATTAGTCCATTGTTCAGTGCTTCGTACAAAGCCTGCCTATCTTCTGGTGACTTGACAGACGGGTTGCATTTTATCTTTGCACCGAACACATCATAGTCCTCTGATGTGAACATAAGGTGAGCCACACAAGCTTCTGCTGTTATCTGTTTCTCCTCCAATGGTTTGTTTTCGAACAACGTTAGTTCCTTGGCTGTAGACACGTGGGCTATGTGCAGTCTGGCTCCAGTCTCACGAGCAAGCTTGACAGCCCTTGCCGAAGCCTCATAACAAGCCTCAACACTACGAATGCGCGAGTGGTAGCGTACAGGAAAATCGTTCTGTCCCTTGTATTTCTTCTTGAACAACCTTATATTCTGTTCTATGATGTTATTATCCTCACAATGAGCCACAATGCGTAGCGGAGATTTCTCAAATATCTGCCGCATTGCCTCATAGTCATCCACCAATAGACTTCCTGTGCTTGAACCCATAAAGACTTTCACTCCTGGTACTCTGTGAACATCCAGCAAAGGCAGTAAACCGACATTATCGTTAGTAGCTCCAAAAAAGAACGAGTAGTTCACACGGCTTTTCCTCTTACCCAAAGCGAACTTCTGTTCAAGCAAGTCAAGAGATGTCGTCGGAGGTTGAGTATTGGGCATTTCCATATATGAAGTCACCCCACCAGCAGCTGCCGTACGGCTCTCAGAAGCGATATCTGCCTTATACTCATATCCCGGTTCACGGAAATGCACATGGTCGTCAATCACTCCTGGGAAGAGGTACAGTCCACGCGCATCGATGAAGTTGTCCTCATCGTTGGACTCCATGACCTCCCCTTCCCTTATCTCACTTATATACTCATTCTCGATAACCACAGAACCGGTGAAGCACCGTTCCTCGTTGACTATCGTAGCACCACTGATTACAATCCTCATATCCCGTCAGTTCTTTGGTGTTGGATAATGCTTGAACCATCCGTCCAATCGCAAACGAATCACCCCGAGAAGAGCCTCACTGAAGATACCGCCACTCATCTTTGAAGTACCTTCTACCCGGTTGACAAAGACCACTGGCACTTCCTTTATTTTGAAGCCACACTTAGATGCGGTGTACTTCATCTCTATCTGGAACGCATACCCCTTGAAACGTACGGCATCCAAATCTATTGTCTCCAGCACCCTCCGTCTGTAGCACACGAAGCCCGCTGTGGTGTCACAAATCCTAAGTCCTGTCACCATACGCACATACTTGGATGCGAAGTAAGACATCAGTACACGTCCCATAGGCCAGTTGACGACATTTACTCCAGACACATAACGAGACCCTACAGACAAATCGTTGCCCTGTTCGGCACATGCATCATAGAGGCGTGGCAAATCAGCCGGTGAGTGGGAGAAGTCGGCATCCATCTCGAAGACATAGTCGTACTTCCTCTCAAGTCCCCATTTGAATCCGGCAATATAGGCAGTCCCTAACCCGAGTTTACCCGGACGCTCTAAGAGGAAGAGCCTGTCCTTGAACTCGTCAGCCGCCAGCCGCTTCACGATGCCAGCGGTCCCGTCGGGTGAGTTGTCGTCTATCACCAATATGTCAAAAGGCTTGTCCAGACCGAAGATGGCCCGGACTATCCTCTCGATATTCTCTTTCTCGTTGTATGTAGGTATTATTACAATGCTGTCACTTGTGTCCATAACGGTAGTTTATTGTTCCTAATGTGCAAAGGTAAAACAAAGAACTGTAAGTGCCAAATAAATCGCGATTTATTTGGGTCAAACCCTCTTCAGACCCGAATGACTGCGGTACATGCGCAACCAGACAAAGAACCACACTGTCAGTGCAAGGGTGAAGGCAAAGCCGATGATGTCGGAAATGAGACTCGGCATCTGCAATCCCTCTGGAGCGACCAGTATATATGTTGAACATACACATGTCATGAACATGGCAGGTATAAGTGTTATTATATACGGTTTATTGAGTTTTGCAAGATACAGTGTGACTGCCCACAGTGTGAACACTGAAAGGGTCTGGTTGAACCATGCCAGATAACGCCAAAGAACTGCGAAATCCACATATATCAATATGATGGAAAGCATGAATATCGGAAGACAAAGCAACAGACGCTTGTAAATCTTGTTCTGTTTGATTTTCAGAAAGTCTGCCGCTATCAGTCTCGCGCTACGGAACGCTGTGTCACCTGTTGTGATTGGTGCTGCAACCACACCGAGAATAGCAAGGAAGCCACCGAAAGCACCCAACCATGAGTGACAGAGATCGTTGACCACGATAGCTGGATTTATACTGCCGTTGGCATCAGTCATAGCTGTGAGCAATTTCTCGTATGGAGTGTTACCTGCCACATTCAGAGAGTCTGCATACTTGATGGACGCTACCGCCCAAATCAGCGACACGACACCTTCTGTTATCATTGCTCCATAAAACACACCACGACCATTCTTCTCGTTTTTCATGCAACGTGCCATCATTGGACTTTGAGTCGCATGGAAACCACTGACAGCACCACAGGCAATGGTAATGCACAGGCATGGGAACAACGGTATGCTATCACCTGCAGGATAATGATTGGTGAATGCTCCAGTGATTTCAGGGATTGAACCGTCACTGAAGAAGATACCGAAGAAGAGAGCAACAGCCATAATCAACAAAGCAAAGCCAAACACCGGATAGATGCGACCAATAAGTTTATCAATAGGCAACAGTGTAGCAAGTAAATAGTACGCAAGGATTATAACTACCCAAAACTCTATTGAACCTAAATAGCCTGTAGAATTACATAAAGAGCCCAAGAGTCCGGCTGGTGTTTTTGTGAAAACTGCCCCCACAATAACCATAAGTACAAGGGCAAACAAAAGCATCACCACTTTTGCGGGGCGACCCAGTTCAGACCCAATCAACTCAGGCTGACTCTCACCACCTCTGCGAAGGGAAATCATTCCACTAAGATAGTCGTGCACTGCACCACCGAATATACAACCGAACACAATCCACAGATATGCGGCTGGACCAAACAAGATACCTTGCATAGTACCAAATATCGGACCTGTACCGGCTATATTCAAGAACTGTATCAGATAGACTTTCCATGTTGGCATCGGAATATAGTCAATGCCGTCTTGATGTGTGTAACATGGAGTTTTTCTGGCAGGGTCGGCACCGAATATGCGCTCAATAAACTTGCCGTAAACGAAGTATCCCAAAAGAAGAAGGATAAACGAAACAATGAAAGTAATCATAATCCTATGTCTATATATTTCAATTACACTGCAAAATTACGTATAAATACGACTCGGTGTAACGTGTCCCATTCATTTGTTTGCCCGAAGTCTTGTTTTTCATTACCTTTGTATCCGAATCGCAAAACAGTACAGACAATGAGACTACCAGATGATTTTATATCGGAGATGCAAGGCTTACTTGACGACAACTCTATTAAAGAGTTCTTGTACGCCCTTACGCAGACACCCCCTACAAGCATACGACTGAACACACGAAGGATTACCGGGGAAGCAATGAAGGAACTCACGGATACCTTACACCTATCCGAGTCCAACCGTATCCCATGGTGCGAAAACGGATACTATCTCGACAGCCGTCCTCAGTTCATCATGGACCCATTGTTTCATGCTGGAGCGTATTATGTACAGGAAGCGTCATCGATGTACATTTCCTTTCTGCTACGCCATTACAACGGGACAAGAAATGTATCCGCACTAGACCTATGCGCCGCCCCTGGGGGGAAGTCTACACTACTGCTGTCGGAACTGTCTGAGGATTCAACGTTGGTGGCAAACGAGATTATTCCCAAACGGGCATCAATCTTATGCGAAAATATCTGCAAATGGGACTCCAACAATGTCACCGTCACCAACAACCGTCCTGAGGACTTCAACCGGATGAAGGAAGTGTTCGACCTTATCCTGTGCGACGTGCCGTGTTCGGGCGAAGGGATGTTCAGAAAAGACCCTGATTCAATCAGCCAATGGTCGCCACATAATGTCGACATGTGTAGCAAACGTCAGAAAGACATAGTCAGTGCCATATGGGACTGTTTAAAACCAGGTGGACTAATGATATACAGTACATGTACTTATAACACGAAAGAAAACGAAGAAAACGTGAGGTGGATAAGTCTGAATCTCGGAGCAGAAATACTGAGTTGTCCGACACATAGCGAATGGGATATCACACGAAACCTCATACATGGCGAAGCTTTCGACTGTCTGCACTTCATGCCACATAAACAAAAAGGAGAAGGATTTTTCTGCGCTATACTCAAGAAAGAGGGAGAGTACGATGGACAGAAGCATAGTGGCACAACTCGCATCAGCGACAAGATATTGAGCAGACTACACACACTGGACATAGAAGACAGAACTACAGGAAGCGTGGCGAGGGTGGACGTTGATAAGCAGACCGCACTGCGATACCTCAAGGGTGAAGCACTGATACTTCCACCTGATACGCCCAAAGGATTAGTCACCATAACATATATGCAGATGCCACTGGGTAAAATGAAAAATATCGGCAGCCGCGCAAACAACCTCTACCCAAAGGAATGGAGGATAAGGAAACAGCTTAGCCAGTAAACGGTTCGACAATAAAAAAAGGGCATCCCTACCGAGAGATGCCCACGCCTGTCTGCCATCAAGCAGACATGACTATAAGAGGTAATGATTTATTCGCTACGGAGAGTGAAACGCTTGAAGTCAGTAACAGTAAGATCCTTGTCGATATTCTGGAGGTACTGAGCTACACTGACCTTACTATCGTCGATGTAAGCCTGATCAAGCAGACAAGACTCCTTGTAGAACTTGTTAAGCATACCGTTTGCGATGTTCTGAATCATCTGTTCTGGTAGACTTGCAGCCTTCTCCTCTGCCACCTTTGCCTTGATTTCGCGAGCCTGAGCAGCCTGTTCTGGAGTGATCCATCCCTTGGCAGTATTGGACTCGATGTGGTCATCGCTGTCAACATGTGCCGGATTGATGCCAGCCTTCTTCAGCGCAGCCTCGATAGCCTTGTTGATTTGGTTCTGCTTTGCCTTCTCGATGTCTGCCTTATACTCAACGTCTTTCACGTGCTGTGGCACAGATGCCTCGTCGAGAGCTACAGGAGCCATCGCAGCCACTTGCATTGCCACGTTCTTAGCCACATCATCGGCACATGGCTTGCTCATGGCGACGAGAGTACACAGGAAGTTCTGGTTCATGTGATTGTAAGCACATACATATTCACCTTCAACCACATTATAGCCATCGAGTTCCATTTTCTCTCCAGTCACACCAGAGCGTTCAGTAACAGCCTCTGTAACAGGCTTACCATCGATTGTGAGAGCCTTCACTTCATCAAGAGTCTTACATTTGTTTTCTACAGCAAGGTCGAGAATTTTAGAGCAAAGAGCCACGAAATCGGCATTCTTTGCCACGAAGTCTGTCTCACACTTGAGAGCAATCATCGCAGCGAACTTACCGTCAACCTTTGCGAGAACACAACCCTCAGCTGCCTCACGGTCAGAACGCTTGGCGGCAACCAACTGTCCTTTCTTGCGGAGAATCTCCATTGCCTGCTCCATGTCACCGTTGGCTTCTGTAAGAGCCTTCTTACAGTCCATCAGACCTGCTTGAGTCTTTTGGCGCAGAGCATTGATTTCTGCTAATGTGATAGCCATATTCTGTTTTTATTTATTCCGATTAAACAATTATTCTGCCTCTTCTGCCTTAGTCTCCTCAGTCGGAGCTTCAGTCTGAGATTTCTCCTCTACAGGAGCCTCTGTTTCCTTTGCCTCGTCTGATTTCTTGACATCCTTACGCTGGCGTCTCGGTTTAACTGGTGCATCTGCAGCATCTGCCTGTTCGCCAGCTGCCTCCATGTCAATTTTCTCAATCTTACGCTCCTCAAGTCCTTCTGCGATAGCGTCACAACATGCACCTACGATAACCTCGATTGACTTTGATGCATCGTCATTGGCAGGAATCATGAAGTCTACATTGCCTGGGTTAGAGTTGGTGTCCACGATTGCGAACACTGGAATACCCAAACGGTTTGCCTCGTGCACTGCAATATGTTCCTTCATCACGTCAACTACAAAGAGAGCAGCAGGAAGACGTGTAAGATCTGCGATTGAACCGAGGTTCTTCTCCAGTTTCTCACGTTTACGACGAATCTGAAGGTTCTCACGCTTTGACAACTTGTCGTACGTACCATCAGCAATCATCTTGTCGATGTTTGACATTTTCTTAACAGCCTTACGTATAGTTGGGAAGTTGGTGAGCATACCACCCGGCCAACGCTCAATCACATAAGGCATACCTACTGCTTTAGCCTTCTCGGCAACAGCTTCCTTTGCCTGCTTCTTTGTAGCGACAAAAAGGATACGCTTGCCTGACTTTGCAATCTGCTTAAGGGCTTCAGCAGCTACGTCAACACAGTCTACAGTCTTGTTCAGGTCGATGATGTGAATGCCGTTACGCTCCATAAATATATAAGGAGCCATTGCTGGATTCCATTTTCTCTTGAGGTGTCCGAAGTGACAGCCTGCTTCCAATAATTGTTCGAAATTAGTTCTTGACATAATTCTTTCTTGATTTGTTTGTTTACTTTCCTTTTAGTTAAAAAACCAGCCTCCAAGTAGCCCATAGGGATCTTGGAAGTTTAGATACTAAACCCCTGTCCAAGCATGTATGACATCAACGCTTACTGAACTGGAATCTGCGACGAGCCTTTGGTCTACCTGGCTTCTTGCGCTCAACAACACGTGAGTCACGAGTGATGAACCCTTCAGCACGGAGTGCCTTCTTGTCTTCGGCATTGATCTTCACGAGTGCACGGGCAATAGCGAGACGGAGAGCCTGTGACTGACCTGTGTAACCACCTCCGTAGAGGTTTACCTTGATATCGTACTTATCAGCGACATCAAGCAGGTTCAACGGCTGCTTTACAACGAACTGTACCAGTTCTGATGGGAAGTACTCCTTAAGATCTCGTTTGTTGATGGTGATCTTGCCTGTTCCTTCTGTGAGATATACGCGAGCAACTGCGGCTTTGCGACGACCTAATGCATTAATCATTTCCATATATCTTCATTATTTATTTCAGTGTGTTAATATCGATTGCCTTTGGGCTCTGTGCCTCTTGCTTGTGCTCTGCTCCTTCATATATGTAAAGGTTGCCAAGCAACTTAGAACCAAGGTGTCCCTTAGTGAGCATGCCCTTCACAGCGTGACGGAGAATTCGCTCATATCCGTTAGGACGCTTTGACAATTCAGCAGGACTCTGCTTGTGCTGACCGCCTGGATAACCAGAGAAGGTTATGTACTGCTTGTCTGTCCACTTCTTACCTGAGAATTTAACCTTTTCAGCATTAATAATGATGACGTTGTCACCACAATCCTGATTCGGGGTGAAACATGGTTTGTACTTGCCACGCAGAATCTTCGCCACCTTAGAACAAAGGCGACCAACTGTTTGATCTGTTGCATCGACAACAACCCACTGCTTTCCAGCTTCTTCCGGTGTCACACAACGGGTCTTTGCACTTAATGTATTCATTTTCTTTCTACTTTTAATCTGTTCAATTAATATCACAAAAATTCGCTCCATTCCCTCATCCCGACAAAGGAGACTCGGTGGAGATGTAGTTTTTACGGGACGATTCACAGACCACACTGACCGGCCAAAATCAGCACTATCTACACATCCGCTTAGGAGGACCATCATGCCTCCTTGATAATAATCGGCTTGCAAAGGTAGTACTTTTCAATCAACCAGCCAAAGATTAAGGACTTTTATTTGATATAAAGGCATCAAAAACACAGGAACAGACCATTTTTGACTCATTGGATCTTATGGTTACGAATAAATTCACTAAATTTGCACCGCACAAAAGGAGAACTGATGAATAAATTTATTTTGATTTCACTGATATCCGCTATGGGTGTTACAAGCGGACAAGCACAAATACAACTGAATCACATAGACCTGTCGGCATCAATAGGAACCGACGGTATTGGTTTTGACATTGGCATGCCTGTGAATGATTACGTGCAAGTACGCGCCGGAGCATCATTCATGCCGCACAGGAAAAGGAACATTGCATTTGAGACTGTAATAGGAGAGACCGACCCAACACTAACAGCAGAGGAGAACCAAGCCTTGTCAAATGCACACTTCGACGCACTGACAAGCTTGATGAGTAGTTTCACTGGCAACAATATCGGACGCAGTATAAACGCTTACAGCGAACCCACATTCAACAACTTCAAGTTGCTGGTCGACATATTTCCATTTCAGAACAATAAGCACTGGCATTTTACGGCAGGATTCTATCTAGGCAGCGCACAAGTATCAAAAATTTACAACAGAGCTGCTGACATGACCACACTAATGGGCATCACCATATACAATAGGATGTATAGGGACGTATTATCAGAAGATCCCCTACTTGAATACAACGGCAACTACATCTACTTGCCAGAGAGTTTTGCAGAACGGGTGCTTGAATACGGAGAGATGGGTATTCTAATAGGCGAATACTCTCACGACGTGTACGCCAAGGAAGATATACTCTGGGACTATACAGCCTACGACCCAATTACTGGTGACATACTACATGAAAAGGGTGACATACACTACGCAAAAGGAGAGATAATTCATCAGAAAGGGGAAGAGTATCGCATCACTCCAAACGAGGACAACATGTTAAAAGCCAGCACTAAAGCCAACAGATTCCGTCCATACATCGGAGCCGGTTATTCAACCAACATAACAAAAGACAATCGCACCGCCATTGCAGTTGACGCAGGTATGTTACTGTGGGGAGGCACACCCGAAATCACCATGCACGACGGTACGAATGTATTGAGGGACTTGCAGAACTTAAGAGGCAAGTTCGCAGACTATGCCAACTCTATATCTAAGCTGAAAGTGTATCCTGTCATCAGCATAAGGATTACACGTAGGCTGTTCTGAAGAATCATTTTAATTTCAGTGCATCATATATCATCAGTGCGTCTTGAGTATCCACCACTCCATCACTGTTGATATCATACTTATTGTCGGCATCGGATACAGATTCCATCACATTATACAAATCTGATACATCCTGCATATCCACACATCCATCGCCATTGAGATCGTACTGTGCAATCTTTTCATACTCTGCATACTCTGCTTCCGTCATCAGTATCATCTCCGAAGCTGTACCTGCTACGACTGGAAGGTAACACTGGTTGGCATTGAGGTAACGGTTATCGTCATCACCCCACCAATTGACATGCAAGTCGGACGTACTGGAATGGAGGGCTAGTTTGCCTTCCGCATCCACCCCCCACACACGCATGGACGAGGCATCGAAGGCCGTAATCGCATCTTTCGACTTCTCGCGGAACTCATTGCAGAAATAAATGCCTTTCAGCACATTGCCCGACAGTGGGCTGTAAGTATCTTTTAGCAAAGTGAGCTTGTTGCCAGACTTATCAGCAGATGCGCATTCTATAATCACTGGTGTTGAAGCCGGAACGACATCGGACTTCAATTCCGTCAGCACGGCTATGTTGCCGTCAACCTTACTGACATAATATGCCTTCATGCCAGTGGAGGCAAAAGAGAAAGCGAAGTCTGCATAGAAGGGGGCATAGTACTTGTTGCCCGACTCACCTGTAACGGTGATAGTCGGTTCAACTCCGAAGTAACAATCGGTAGCAGCGTCAATCGGTTCAACCAGCCATCGGCGCGTAGTGCCCTTACCTGTAGTACCCAAAGTGTTGAAGTCTCCGCCCCAGCTACCAGAATCACTCAGATAGAGAGTCACGCCACTTTCTGTAGCACTGACCTGATAGAAGGTCTGTCCGTCTTTGGTGCCGGTTGACTTAACCTCAACGTAACGCCCTATAATTTTATATACACCTGTACCTTGCGAAGTTATATTCCAATAATCCCCACCCTTGTTCTCGAAGTATAGCACCGAAGCCGGAGCTGATATAGCCTTGTCGAGACCGTACCACAACTGTATGGCAGCCATATCCGCGGAAGTGGTGGCATAATTGACACTACCCGTATTGTCGCACACCCAGAAATAATTGCCAGTACCGTAGTTCTTGACCCTGTAGAACCCACTGTCAGTCAACTGTGCCCTTGCCAGTATTGTCAATGTTCCAAGTGTCAGTATCAATCCTATACGTTTCATAGCCATAAAAACAAAAGCTTGCTCCCTTCGTCACACCATGCGAATCCGGGAACAAGCTTTATCATAGTCTTAACGATTTTACTATTTATATATATTATAAGGTGTAGCCCGATTAATACTCAACATAGTACTTGTGCATTGAAATCTTTCCGTGGTAGTCAAGAGCTGAATAAGAGAACTCATAGACATAGCCAGACTTCAAGGTTACCGGGATAGCACGTACACCACCTTCAACCACCTTGTTGACATTGCTCTGTGCGTTCACAGCATCGAGAGCAGCTTTACATGCAGCATCACCGCCCTGTGCACTTGCACTACCGTTGAACACGTTTGTACAAGCCACGTGCTTCTTGAACTCTGGAGCTACTACACCACCTGTGTAAGTAGTCGGGCGGAGAGTAACCTGTGCTGAAGCGACCACTGATGGAGCGTTCTTAGCCTTACTTCCGAAGTGAGTGCCATTATTGTCAGACACTACGAGTACTGGCTGGATGCGTGAGTTCGTATTGTTGATGACATTGCAAAGTTTGTTGTTTACCTTGTCGAGGTATGAAATCAACTTGTCCTGCATATCCTTAGTACCGTTGGTAAGGTTGGTCTCCACATCGTTGAGCTGATCGAAGATGTCATTGACCTGATCCACGAAGTCTGCAAGACTGTTGTTACTGTTTTGAAGAGCGGTGTTAAGCTTCTCCTCGATAGTATCATACATCTTCTCCACATCTTCGGACAAATCCTTTGCGAACAACTGCATAACATATGAATTCTCTCCCTTCTGAACAACAGTACCAGCTTTTACCAAATAGCTATATGTACCTGTACTGTCATACACCTTGAGATAACCATCTTCACCCAAATCTCCTGTATATCCTGAAGGCAGAGAGAACTCAATCTGGATATTGAATGCACTGAGGTCGCCAGCTTCGATTTCCACACCATTTATAGTAGGAGCTTTGAGTTTGTCGAGCTTTGGCCAGTTAGAAGAAATCAAAGAGTTGAACTCACCCACAATATTGTCAATGAGGTCCCATGCGCTCTGGTATCCAGGAATCTTAGTCACGTTAACATCCTCCATAAACTTGAATGAGAGTGGCTTGATGGCAGTTGCAGCAATGCCGTACTGTGAGTAGACGCTATGCTCACCGTTATAGTCTTCCCATGTAGCCTTAACTGCATTTGCTGTTGCAATACCGTTGAACTGATTGTAGAGCTTACTGGTAAGAGTAGCTATGCTGGCTGCTGAGCGCTGGCTGAGCACATCCTTGAATGCAGACTGCAGACCAGACTCCACATTAATCTTCACATTGTCTATCTGATCTTCCTTCAAACTTGCCTTAGCTGAATAGAATCCATTGTTTGAAGCGGCACGAGTGTAACCAAACTTCAACTCTGTGTCGTTCTCCTTCTTGAGGACAGACAACTTAACGCCAGACTCTACATCTTTTGAATTGACGAGGGTAAGTTGCTGACCGTCGAAGTCAACTGTATTAGGATTGACTGTAATGTAGATAGTACCGGCATTGTCGTCTGTCTCGGTGAAGAGAACACTGTTACCGTTCTTCTTGTATGTCACCAGTCCGCCACGAATCATGTTCCAGTCTGCGTCAGTGAGTTTGTCTGAGTTCTTCACATAGTTGGCTTCAGCTGTTGTCGGGAAGATTACAGGGTTGTCATTGTTTCCGTAGTAAGCGATGAGCACGTTTGAACTGATGCCGACAGGCAGTGAGAATGAACCGAACACTGGATTGTATGTACCCTGTACGATGATACCTGTAATAAGACTCTTGAGAGCATTGTCGATATTGTCAAGGCGTCCTGTCATCGTGTTGATCTTAGTGTTTATTTCTGCGATTGAGTCCGAATTAGCCTTTACGACCTTTGCAAGACTGTCGATTGACTGTGCCAACTGAGTATCGTTTTCTGCGAGACTGTCGAGACGTGACTCGATAGCCGGAATCTTCATATCGTTGATGTCGTTCACAGAAACCCAGAGGAGACTGTCCTGCTTCTTCAAAAGCGCATCAGCCTTCTCGAAATCCGAGCGAGCACTGGAGATAAGACTGTTCAATGTAGTTGTGACACCAGCAAGAGAGTCAACATGCTCGTTGTTCAGTGCAATGTAGTTCACAATCCACGTAGAGTCGTTGATGGCGCGCGCAAGTGCCTCGTTGGCAGTAGCAGCGACATTCTTGAGGGTAGACTCGATAGTCACCAACCTACGGTCCATCACACTTTCCAGAGTGTCGATCTTCGCATTGAGCACACTGTCGTTCACGCTGAGAGTCTTCACAGTAGACTGCACGTCAACGATTGTACTGTCGAGGACATGTGCTATGTTGAAGAGCTTGGCGATGTCAGTGGTGTTGACCTTCACCTGACCGGCAACGACATCGATGCTGTCACCCAGAATGCTGTCCACCTTTGACAAGGTTTTCTCTATATCCTCGATATTCCTCTTGAGACCAGCGTCAGCAGTCTTCAAATCAGCGATTTCGTTTGACAAGTGCTTGATGCTGTCGAGCGTAGCTGCGTTGGCAGTACTGTCTTGGTTTGCCAAATTCTTGACAGCTTTGTCTAGAGCTGCAACCTTAGTGCTACAGTTCTCCTGACAAGTTGCCAGCACTGTGCCCAAAGAGTCTGCAGTAGTTTTCAAGTTCTGATAGTTCGAGCCTATCAGAGCGCGCAAATCAGCGTCATTCTTATTGATGACCACCACCAGTTCATCGTATCCATCATCATCACTTTTACATGAATTGAATACATTCATGCTCACCAATACCATTGACAGCATGAGCACAGAAGTAAAAAGTTTCTTCATTTCCTGTTATTTTTTTTGATTAATATTACGTTTATATATTCTTTATCCCCCATCATTTCAACACCTCTCACGCAAATTTACAGATTCTTTTTAAACTGAACGCCATTTACCCCAATAAATCGCTATTCATTCCACCAAAGAGTGTCAGACTATGCTTGTTTATCAACTACAGATTACAATATTAGAGTTTGTCATCCGTATTCAACTTTCAAAATCTCGTTCACCGCAGTTTGGAGTTCACCTGCCTCAACACGCTTAATACCCTTACTCACCTCACTGACAAGAACTCTGTCATACACCGTTATTGTCTTGTGATACTTAGGATCGTCATGACTGTGTTTGGTGTCATGGACATACCAATATAAATCTACATAAATACCCCCCCCTACAAACTCATAATGGTGCGACACGCAATAGCGTCTCTGAGCATCAGATACACGTTTATCCTTCCACCTGCGAAGAATAAACGATGCACACAGTGAGTTACATCCTTGTAAGATTGACTTCATAAAATCTCCACTAACGTCTTTACACTTTTACGTTTCGGACTCAAAGTTATGCTATTTTCAGCAACCCACAAAACTTTTTACCATAAAAACGGCTCAAACGAATAGAAAAAGTGCCAGACAATATGATTTTGCTAAATGTCACACCTTATTTCAATGAATAATTACTAACTTTGCACAATATAAACAAGTGCTACACAATGATACAATCAATGACAGGCTACGGGACGTGCGTAGCCGTATACAATGGAAAGAACATCCATGTAGAGATTAGATCACTCAACAGTAAGGCATTAGACCTCACCACACGTATAGCCCCACTCTACAGGGAAAAGGAAATGGAAATAAGAAGTCTCGTTGCATCCAAACTGGAGCGAGGCAAAGTAGACTTGGTAATTTGGGTAGAGAAAGACGAAAACCTGAACGCCAGCCCAATCAACACTAAACTGGTAGCTGACTACTACAGTCAGATACAGTCGCTATCTTCTTCACTCGGACTGGACGAAACAAGGACATCGTCGGTAACCGACTGGATGAAGGTGTTGCTTCGTCTGCCCGACGTGACCGCTAAGATTGAGGTAGAGGAACTGACGGACGATGAGTGGGAGGTTGCGAAAACCGCAGTGGAAGGAGCCATCGAACGGCTCGTCAACTTCCGAATGCAGGAAGGTAAGGCTCTTGAGACCAAGTTCCGCGAAAAAATAGCTAATATCTCCAGTCTACTCGCAAACATTGAACCATACGAAAAGAGCCGCACGGAGAAGATACGCCAACGCATCATAAGCGGACTGGAACAGATACCAGAGGTGGAGTACGACAAAAACAGACTGGAGCAGGAGATGATATACTACATCGAAAAACTCGACATCTCGGAAGAGAAGCAACGGCTTGCCAACCACCTCAAATATTTCATAGAGACCATGGAGAGTGGACACGGACAGGGCAAGAAACTGGGATTCATTGCCCAAGAGATGGGACGAGAAATCAACACCACTGGCAGCAAGTCAAACCAAGCAGAGATGCAGAACATAGTGGTGAAGATGAAGGATGAGCTGGAACAGATCAAAGAACAGGTTCTAAATGTGATGTAAGATGGGAAAACGAGGAAAACTGCTTATATTCGCCGCACCGTCGGGAACTGGTAAGTCTACAATCATAAACTTTCTCATGCAGCAGGGGCTGAATACGCACTTCTCAATCTCCACCACCACACGCGCCCCACGTGGCAACGAGCAACACGGAAAAGAGTATTTCTTCATTAGCCCCGAAGAGTTCCGACTGCATATCAGCAAAGGCGACTTTTTAGAGTATGAAGAGGTGTACAAAGACAGATTCTACGGCACACTTAAGTCACAGGTGGAAAGTCAGTTGAATGCTGGACAAAACGTGGTGTTCGACATTGACGTGAACGGTGGCATGAACATAAAAAAGAGTTATGGAAATCAAGCGCTGAGCATCTTCATAATGCCGCCAAGCATAGACGAACTACACCGAAGACTCATCAGTCGCGGCACGGACGCACCAGAGGTCATCGAACAAAGGATGGCGAGAGCCGAATACGAAATCAGTCAGGCAAAGAACTTCGACAGAACCGTAGTCAACGACAACCTACAGAATGCCGAGACCGAGGTTCTCAATATCGTCAAGGAATTCCTAAAATGAGGATTGCTGTATTCGGTGGCACTTTCAACCCAATCCATAACGGCCACACCGAACTTGCACAGACACTTGTACGGCAAGGGCTTGCCGATGAGGTATGGCTCATGGTGTCACCACAAAATCCGCTAAAAGGGAATGATGCTGCAGAATACTACGACCGTCTAGAGATGGCGCGTATTGCTACAAAAGGAATGAAAAGAATTGTGGTGAGCGACTTCGAGCACTACTTACCTACACCATCTTATACCATAACAACACTGACGAGACTGTCTGAAACATATCCACAACATCAGTTCGCTTTAGTCATCGGAGCTGACAACTGGAACCAGTTTACCCGGTGGTATCAAGCTGACAAAATCATGGAACAATACCCGATACTTGTGTACAGACGTCCAGGATATACTCTCGACCTGTCGGCAACGCCCAAGGGTTCGAACATACGGATGGTAGACACACCTGTATACGACATAAGCAGCACAGAGATACGTAACCATCAGAAACTGGACATGATAAGCCCTGACGTACTACGATACATCAGGGCTCACCATCTTTATTCCATATAAGAGGCGAATTTGTTCAATCTCCAGCCTTAAGAGGATTCCACCCCTGCGCCTTAAGGTCGAAGAGACTTCCGTCACGGGTCACCAGTACCCTACCATCTTCTTCCTTGGTTACATATCCAATCAGATGGATATCCTCCACATCATCCACCTTATCCTTATCCTCCAACGGCAAGGTGAAGAGCAGTTCATAGTCCTCACCACCGTTCAAGGCACAAGTAATTACATTCATATTGAACTCTTCAGCCTGCGAGGCTGTCTCATAGTCGAGAGGAATGTGTTCTTCGTATATACGGCAACCACACTTGCTCTGTGTACATATATGTAGCAGTTCACTTGACAATCCGTCGGAAATATCCATCATAGAAGTAGGATGAACCCCCAATTCACGCAGTTTCACTATTATGTCCCGCCTCGCCTCCGGACGCAACTGTCGCTCTAGCAAGTATTCCTTACCAGAAAAATCAGGTTCAGCCATTTCCATTGTCACCTTACCTTTATTCTCTTTCAACTGCTGATAATAAACGTCTTTCTCTCGTTCAAGAAGTTGCAATCCCATGTATGCAGCACCCAGATTTCCACTAACGCAGATGATATTTCCGGGTTTTGCCCCATCACGACAGATAGCCTTTCCCTTTTCCACTTCGCCTATGCAAGTGATACTAATGGTAAGTCCTGTCACCGAACTCGACGTGTCACCTCCAACAATATCAACACCATGAGACTCACAAGCCAGTTTCAGTCCTAAGTAGAACTCCTCGATGTCCTCCACCGAGAAACGTTGACTAAGTCCAAGACTTACCGTTATCTGCTTGGGCATACCTCCCATGGCATACACATCACTGAAATTCACCATAGCAGACTTATAACCCAAATGTTTGAGCGGCACATAAGTCAAGTCAAAATGTATTCCTTCCAGCAACAGGTCGGTTGTCACCAGTACATCCATGTCCTGAGGATAACTGAGAACGGCACAGTCATCGCCTACTCCCTTGTGTGAAGAGGGGTTTTTCAGTTCAACTTTACTGGTGAGATGGCGTATAAGTCCAAACTCGCCCAATTCCTCTATCTTCATTCGTACTTATACCTTTTTTATCAGTTCCTTCATCAACGCAGTCATACGTGGTTGAGCCGCATCGGCAGCCATCTGCACTTCCTCATGACTAACTTCCTGTACATCCTCAAATCCACCAAGATCAGTAATGACAGATATTCCGAATACTCGCATACCACAGTGTACAGCCACAATAACCTCTGGTACGGTTGACATTCCAACCGCATCAGCACCAAAGCCACGGAACATGCGGTACTCGGCTGGTGTTTCAAACGTCGGACCTGGGGTCCCCACATATACACCTTTGAAAATCTTAATACCAAGTCTTTCTGCCGCCTCCTCAACGATACGAATGAACACCGGGTCATACGCCTGGTGCATGCTGGGGAAACGAGGACCAGTCGGGATGTTCTTTCCACGCAACGGATTCTCTGGGAACATGTTGATATGGTCGGTCAGAACCATCAAATCACCCACACTAAACGCCGGATTCATTCCACCTGCAGCATTGCTCACAAACAAGTTCTTTATTCCCAATTCATACATAACACGAATGGGAAACGTAACCTCCTTCATGGAGTAGCCCTCGTAGTAATGGAACCGCCCTTCCATAGCAATCACATCCTTACCTGCCAGTTTTCCGAAAAGAAGTCTACCAGAATGACCTTCCACTGTTGACAGTGGCATATTGGGAATGTCCGCATACGGTATTTCCATCTCTGCCTCAATATCATCAGCCAAACGCCCAAGTCCAGAACCAAGTATAATGGCTGTGTCAGGACTTGACTTCATCATTCCTTTCAGGAACTGTGTTGTCTCTTGAATTTTCTCGTACATACTCTAATATTTTATTGTTTAATATTGTCTGTTTGTTATTCAGTATCTCCACTTCAATAGGAATGGCATAGACCGACTCATACATCGGCATCAATCCCTCGTCAAGGCGCGCCAAATCCTTCTCCGTTGTAACTATAATACGCGGTTTGTCGTCCGGCATCTTACGGAATGCCTCCGTTATGTTTCTGTAATCGTTTGGCGTAAAGTCATGGTGGTCTGGATACTGTAGGAAGTGATACTCCGTGTAACTGCTAAGTAATGCTGTCAGTGGAGCAGGGTTGGCTATACCCGTAAGTAGCAACACACTGTAATCAGTCAGTCTATCCAGCTCTATATGTTTTTGTGCATGATAAGGATTGCCGTATCTGATTCCGCTGAAAAAAAAAGACTGCCAATCCTCCAGCCTCAACTCACAACGCATTTTTTTTTCCGCATCATCGTCCACTGCCCTATTCACCTTCGTTGCAATGACTATGTCAGCCCGTCTGCCGCCTCCAGCATTCTCCCTCAACCTACCACAAGGCAGAAGACGGTCGTGAGTGTAAAGACGGTGATAGTCTGTCAACAATATGTTCAATCCAGCCCTTACCCTACGGTGCTGAAACGCATCATCAAGCAATATTACATCCGTATCCGCAGTTCTTGAATCTGTCATAATCCTGCGTATCCCATTGCGTCTGTCTGCATCCACGGTCACAGTCACTGTCGGGAACTTTCTCTTGATTTGATATGGTTCGTCACCTATATCGTATACAGTGGAACTGGAGTCTGCCAACATGAAACCACGACTTTTCCTCTTATAGCCCCGACTCAGTACAGCCACCTTCAGTCCTTCTGACTGCATGAGTCTGATAAGATACTCGATGAAAGGGGTCTTGCCAGTACCACCTATTGCCAAATTACCGACACAGACAACAGGTATATCATATGTCTGCGACGAAAAGACACCATGGTCGTACATGAAGTTACGGATAGATGTCACTCCATCATATATCCAAGACAATGGCAATAACCACCAATACATAACTCCCTACAAATTAAATTTTATAACGTAAGGCATTGCGGTCTGAATATAGTCACGGTTGTCCAACTCTTTCACAGAACGCAGCACACTATAAAACTCGCCTAAACTATTCCTCAACTCATAATCAATCTGTCCCATTCCTAACATCCGTCCTAATAAGTTACCCCAGACATCTGTCTTCATCGGATATTCAACTACAGAACAGTGTTTCAAATTCGCCCGTTTTTTTGCTACGGACACTGCGTCTTGTAGTCCTCCCAACTGGTCGACGAGCCCCAGTTGCCTTGCATGGAGTCCAGTCCACACCCGTCCTTCTCCAATCACTTTGATTGAGTCCTGCGGTATATCACGACCGTCGGCACAACGCTTGGTAAAGAGTTCATAACCACGATTGACATATCCCTGAAGAAGTCTTGACTCTCCATCATTCATCTGACGGTAAAGGCTACCGAAATCTGAGTACTCATTGGTCTTGACAGTGGAGAAATGTAAACCGAGCTTATCCTCCAGCAGTTCGCCTGCATCGGGAATCATACCAAAGATACCTATTGAACCTGTAATGGTCGTCGGTTCAGCGACAATCCAATCTGCGGCACATGAGATATAATAGCCTCCGCTGGCAGCATATCCGCCCATAGAAACCACGATAGGTTTCTTAGCTTTTATATTCATGACTTGATGCCATATCTGTTCAGCCGCATAGGCACTTCCTCCAGGTGAATTGACTCTCAAAACCACCGCCTTGATGTTGTCGTCCTCTGCAAGCAACTTAAGGTCTTCAACCACCTGACTACCTATAATCTGCGACTCTGAATATAGCGATGAAACTTGGTCTTGTATGATATTGCCAGTAGCATAATAGACTGCGATTTGGTTCGGCACATCACTCGTAGCTGGTTGCGCTGTCGTAAGAATGTCATACATACCTACTTCATTGTAACCTTCATCCCCACTCCCTATCATACGTGATATGATACCAGGCATTTCATCAATATATGCTGTCTTGTCGACTATATGGTTTTTCCTGTAGTATGTGGCAGGCTTGAACATCAGCCCCTCTTCAACCAGTTCGTCCAAGCGAGATTTGTTTATCTTGCGCGACTCACTTATATCCGCTAACATCTCATCCCATATTTCACCTGTGAAGACCGTTGTTTGTTCCCTGTTGGCTACACTCATACTGTCAAGCATATACGGTTCTACTGCCGACTTGTATGTACCGACCTTAAACACCTGCATGTTGACTCCAACCTTCTCAAGCAAATGGGTATAGTACATGGTTGTACTCGACAGACCGCTCAATTCTATCATGCCACTAGGATTCACAATCAGCGAGTCAGCAACGCTACATACATAGTATGCTCCTTGTGTATAGTTGTCCGCATAAGCAACAATAAACTTGCCTGTTTCCTTGAAATCCTCAAGAACGTCCCTCAGTTCCTGCAACATGGCAGGAGCTGCTCCTGTAAAAGTTCTACACCTTATATATATACCTCTCACATTATGGTTCATCTTTGCCAAGCGTATGGCACTGAACACATCATCAAGTCCTGTTGTATTAGAAGCACTTCCAAGGATTTCTCCAAGCGGGTCTGAAGAACCTCTGTCCGCGAGTGAACCATCCAGCTCTATAAGCATCACTGAATTTTTCCCGACATTCACTTTCGGGAAGAGCATCATACAGACGATTGCCATCATAAAGCAAAACAGTGTGCCTGCAGCTGCAATACCAGCAAGCGTTATCAGAATATATTTCCACACCTTTTTCATTGGAAGTCCAATTAAAGTATAGACAGACAGGGACTCGCCCAGTTATTTCAATGACTTATAATATTCACAGGCGGCAAGTAACCATGCACCTGTACCAAACGGATGTTGCGAAGATGCATCAGCCAAACGTGTGGGATCCGGTTTCTCACCAATCGGCTGCACATAACCAATACCTCCATCTGGTTGGAGAGCGACAGTTGTGAGATAAGTCCACGCCTTGTCAATCACCGGTTTGTATTCTTTGCCGTTCAGCAATCCGTTGTTCACGCCCCAAAGAAGCCCGTAAGTAAAGAAAGCAGTTCCACTTGTCTCATACCCAGGTGCATCATCCTCACACAACATCGACCGAGACCAGTAACCTTCCGCCTGCTGGCATCCAGCAACAGCCTTTGCCAATTGCTGAAACCGCTGCACGTAGAAGGGTCGGTACTTACTGTCCTTTGGCAGATCTTGCAAAACCTTGGCAAGTCCGGCAAGCACCCAACCATCGCCACGTGCCCAAAAACTCTTGCCCTCGCCGCATGCAGTCTTCACCTTAGGATAAACATACTTGCCGTCACGATAGTATAGGTGTGCATCCTGATCGAACAATAGGTTGTCTGTCCATCTGAAACATTCGTACTGTTTGTCTAGCAGTTGCTGGTTATGGGTCACAGTATAGAGTTTGGTGAATATAGGGAATCCCATGTAGAGAGCATCCGCCCACCACCAGTAGTCCACTTTATCTGATTTAGCCTGATACATCATCACTTCCAGAGCGCGCTGTATACGCTCTGCACGATGCTCCTGTTTGTATAAGTCGATATAAACTTGGAAGCAAATCTGCCAGTCGGCGAAGAGTACATAGTCCATACCCTCACCATAAGTGGCATATTTCCATTTGCTTTTGTCCGTCTGTGTTGCACCCTTCCAGTGATTATACTCAGCCCATTCAAGCGCATAGTCCAGATAATCCTGTCTACCGGTCAGTTCATATACAGCCTGGTTACCAGTGAAGTAAGCCGCATTGTCCCAAAAGGCGCGACAACGCGCAGTCCGTGTTGCTTGCCAGTGGTCATTCACTTTCTCAATAAGTCCCAAAGTCTCCTCCTTTGTCTGTCCATACGATGCCAGTGCAAACACACAAGCCGCCGCAAAGAGTACCGATTTCTTCATATTGTTACTGTTTTATCTTCGCAAAGATACAAATAAATAGAACAACCGGACACAACAACACCGATTAATTTCGCATTTCATGTGAATATACCGTTACAGGTTTGCCCATCTAAAATATTAAATGTAACTTTGTGGTGAAATTCAAACGGAAAACCATGTTATTTACAACAACCCAAACCTCTGAAGGCTGTGCTGGTGTGGACAAGATACACATACTGGACAAGGACTTCGGCATATCCATTACAGAAGAAACGATACAGAACCACGTGAAGAAGGTGGCAGACAAGCTCAACAAAGACTACAAGGGCAAAAGTCCCATCTTTGTGTGCATCCTCAATGGAGCGTTTATGTTTGCAGCAGATCTCGTGCGCTATCTCGACTTCCAACCCACGGTAACCTTCGCGCGTTTCTCGTCCTATCAGGGCACAGAAACCACCGGAGTGGTAAAAGAACTGTTAGGAGTAACGGATGACTTGAACGGCAAGGATGTGGTAATCGTCGAGGACATCGTAGATACTGGCATCACTATGAAAAAGTTGTTGCCCTTGTTCAAGGAAAAAGGGGCAGCCTCTTTGGAGATAGCCTGTTTCTTGAGAAAGCCTGGAAAGCTGAAAGTGGATCTTGATATCAAATATTGCGCCATGGACATCCCTGACGACTTCATAGTTGGCTACGGTCTCGACTATGACGGCTATGGAAGGAATTACAAGGACATATATACAGTTATTGACAACAAGTAAATACAAACATAACAAGCAAAAAGACAATGAAGAATATAATCATCTTCGGTGCGCCAGGTTCTGGCAAAGGCACCTACAGCGACGAGATTGTCAAGCGTTACGAAATGGGACACATCTCAACAGGAGACGTACTCCGCAGTGAAATCAAAATGGGAACAGAACTTGGCAAGATTGCGAAGGGATACACCGAAAACGGACAACTTATCCCGGATGACTTGATGATAGACATCCTCGCAAAGACCTACGATGCACAACCGGAGGGCAAGGGAGTGATATTCGACGGTTTCCCACGCACCATCGCACAGGCTGAAGCACTGAAGAAAATGTTGGCAGATAGGAAGCATGACATGGGTGTCATGATTGAACTTATCGTCGACGAAGAGACTCTGCTCTCACGTCTTCTCAACCGCGCCAAGGAACAGGGACGCGCTGACGACAACGAGGAGACTATCAAGAAACGCTTTGAGGTGTACCGTAACCAGACCGCCCCATTGGCAGAGTGGTTTGAGAAAGAAGGTATCCGCCATTCATTTACATGGAACGGCAGCAAGGATGAGATGCTTGATAGCATATTCAGTTTCCTCGACTCACTGAAATAGAATTATCACTGATTGATCAACACCAGATTGACATAGACCACAAGAAAGCTGGAAGGTTATGGAAACCAATTTCATTGACTACGTAAAGATTTACTGTCGTTCTGGTAAGGGAGGACGCGGTTCTGCGCATCTACACCGGGCCAAATACATGCCAAAAGGAGGTCCTGACGGTGGCAACGGTGGCAATGGAGGAAGTGTGATACTACGCGGCAACCGCAACTACTGGACACTACTCCACCTTCGCTATGACCGACATGCATACGCTGAGCATGGTGGCAACGGCTCAAAAGATAAGAGTACAGGCCGGAAAGGTACGGACAAAATTCTGGATGTGCCCTGTGGTACCGTGGCATATAACGCAGAAACTGGCGAATACCTGTGTGACGTGACTGAGCACGGACAGGAAGTGGTACTACTGAA
Source organism: Alistipes ihumii (assembly GCA_963626085.1). Lineage (GTDB taxonomy): Bacteria > Bacteroidota > Bacteroidia > Bacteroidales > Bacteroidaceae > Colivivens. Next base: position 135,313 of record CAVFVJ010000015.1, read on the forward strand.
AGGCGGACGGGGAGGACTCGGAAACATCAACTTCGCAACACCCACCAATCAGGCTCCACGCTATGCGCAGCCGGGAGAACCCATGCAGGAGATGGAGGTCATTCTCGAACTGAAGTTGCTTGCCGATGTGGGTCTGGTAGGATTTCCCAATGCAGGTAAGTCTACTCTCGTGTCGGCACTGTCATCGGCAAAGCCCAAAATAGCGAACTATCCTTTCACAACACTGGAACCGTCACTGGGAATCGTGTCATACAGGGACAACAAGTCATTCGTCATGGCTGACATCCCTGGAATCATCGAAGGTGCCAGTCAAGGAAAAGGACTGGGTCTGCGTTTCCTCAGACACATAGAACGCAATTCACTCCTGCTGTTCATGGTTCCTGGAGACACCGACGACATAAAACATGAATACGAGGTACTGCTGAACGAACTGACCACATTCAACCCAGAGCTACTGGACAAAGGACGAGTACTGGCAATCACCAAATGTGACTTGCTCGACAACGAGTTGATGGACATGTTGAAGGACACCTTACCAGAGGACATACCTGTCGTATTCATATCGGCGGTCACTGGTTACGGACTCAATGAACTGAAAGATTTGCTGTGGCAGGAGATGAACAGCGAAAGCAACAAGATTGCTGCCATCACCACCCAAGAGACGATTGTCCATCACTCCAAAGACTACCTCAGATTACAAGAGGACTTTGCGGACGACGAACCAGAGACAGACAGCGAGGAATTCGACGACATCGATGATTTGGAGGATTTCGAATATGAAGATGATTGACCATCTGTTGGAGTACAACATACATGACAATGTAACCGCTTTCACAACCACACGTGAAGGCGGTTGCAGTATCGGGGCATATTCGTCTTTCAACGCCAACATGTATTGTGGCGATGACCCTGCACACGTGAATGAAAACCGCAACACACTATGCGACAAGTTATATATCGAGCGAAACAGGCTTATCATCCCACACCAAACACACAGTACTAATATACTTGTCATCAACAAGGAGTTCTTGTCACTTACTGACATAGGACGTAAATCCATGCTTGAGAGTATTGACGCACTCGTATCAGACGAGAGGGAAACGGCAATATGTGTGTCTACAGCCGACTGTGTACCAGTCATTGTCTACGACAAACGTCATCATGCTGCTGCAGCGATACATGCAGGATGGCGCGGCACAGTCAACCGAATTGTCGAAAAAACAATTGAAAAGATGCACGAGGTGTACGGAACTAATGGAAAGGACTGTATGGCTATCATCGGACCCAGCATCAGTATCGACAACTTTGAGGTCGGAGATGAGGTCTATGACGCATTCAAGAATGCAGGGTTCAACATGGAAGCGATTGCAAGACTGCAACCTACCATGAATGCTTTGGACTGTCAAAGGACGAAATGGCACATAGACCTGTGGGAGTGCAACAAGAGACAACTCATGGAGAAAAACATAGATGCCGGCAACATATTCGTCACCGGCATCTGCACTTATAAAAATTCTGAAATGTTCTTCTCTGCTCGGAAGTTAGGGATACAGTCCGGCAGATTACTTACAGGCATCATTCTAAGATAATCGCCTTGCGTATCTTTGACTGTTGCTTGTCTATCTTGTCTAGTTTATACAATTGCCACGTACTGCGATTAATACCCAATCCTGCAGGCTTCAGCAACGATTCATAATCTATGGCATCGGTCGTGTCAACATATCTGCGCAACAGTGTAAGCGGTTGTCCAGCCACTTCTGATGCTGTCTGCCAAAACTCCTCTTCTGTGAATCCACGCCCTTGTTCCTTACAATAACGGTTGTACAGTAAACGCATCAAGTCGTCAAGTCCTTTCTTGCAGTCAGTAAGTCTGCGAATCTCTATGTCGAAGAACAATCCGAAGTACGGACCTTTGTCATAATATGAGATAACATTTTCCGAGTGATTGAAGAAATTGAGCCATATATCATAGCTACTCTGGCGCAGACTCATATGTTTCTGTCCTTCAGCATTCTCAATGGTGCGGATAGAGCCCGAGAAGTCTTTAAGGAAATAATCAGCATCAATGAGTCCGCAGCTCAACAGAATCCGGTTCTCATAATAGCATGTGAAGCCCTCGCTGACCCACAACAATGGAGTATAACACTCACGGCTATAGTCGAACGGACCCAACTCATAAGGACGTATACTCTTTACATTATAAAGATGGAAGTACTCATGTGCCACGAACGAGAGATGGCGCAAGTAGTCCTGTCTGTTTTCAAACTTATATGAACCAGAAGTGTAGCATGCTTGAGAATTGAGGTGTTCAAGTCCTCCACCACCACTTCCAAGATGGATAAGGCAATAGTTGTCGTAGGGTACATCACCTATTATACGTGTAGTTTCACTCACGACCTTCTTGAAATCCTCCTTGAAGGATGTCTCACTGTATCCTTCAGGTGTCAGAAGCGCGAACTCATAGTCATGCCCCTCATGGTTAAAATACTCCACATATTGGTTGCCCAACAGTACTGGAGAGTCAAACAGTACGTCGAAGTCTGGTGCGTGAAACGTACGTTGCGCCCCTTCATTCTTCCCTACGGGTTTCAATCCAGTACTGGCCTGCTTAAACCCATCTGGCATTACATAAGTCACGTCCACATCATGACCTTTGTCGTCCTTAAAATACATGAACACTCCGTTGGGTGCGATAAATACAGACTCGTCCTCTACATAACTGTCTGCAACAGAATGTTCCGTTGCCTTTACTCTGTAAGTGACATGTAGGGTTTTGTCCGTAATATCCACAGCCCACTGGTTTTTGGATGTCTTGGTCCAGTGGAACGGATTTCCGTCGGCATCTGTTGCCTTGAAGTCCGACAAGTTCTTTGGATAATCCATTATCATGTAATAACCAGGAGCCCACACAGGCATCTCCAGTGTCATCGTGCCATCAACAGTATTGTCGAATGCAACATCGAGAGTCACGTACAAATACTGTTTCTGTTGGTCTGCCCTGACCAAGTAATTCATTTTGTACCCATTAGTTGCCCCCATTGCAATTGACAACATGAGTAACAGAGCCATTAGGTTTACCCTTTTCAATAGATTCATAAGCATTGAATTAGTAGTTTATATTGTACAAACAACAGCAAACGCCCCTTAGCGTATCGCCCACAAGGGCTGTTTGACATGATTATCATCCCTCATCATCTTCCTCCTCGTCATCTGGAATTGCCTCCAAGTCTTCAATTTGTGGATTTTCATCGTCCAACGAGATATCTTCATCATCCATTTCTTCATCCATATTCTCGTTGTCATCCACGTCCAAGTCTTCATCGTCATCATCATCCTCTCCTCCGTCCTCTTCAGACTCATCATCCTTAAACTTACTGTTTGACATTGTGGACGACATAGAGAAATGCTCCTTCTCATACTTCGGTTTTTCCTTCAAGAATATAGCCTCAATCCATGTACCTCTGGCAATTTCCAAAGCCTCATACCCGTCAGATTTTCTCCTTTCGATTATTCCGCCTGCCCTATGCATTACAGACTCTGGAAGAGTGCTGCTGTCAACATAGAAAGCACTTTCAATAATATCCTGTATAGGAAGAGGAAGTCCTTTCCATCCTGTCCCCAAGTTATTTTTCATCAGTTCGAGGACATCAGACGGTGTAAGATGCCATATATTCTCCATCGTCAGGTCGGTTACCTTCCTAATCTGGTGTTTGCGTATAGCAATGCCGTGGACGGTATCCTTGTCATTGTCCGGATAAGCGAATATCTTGAAGTTCGATTCCTCAAGTGAGGCGACCGCTTTATTGTCGGACAAGTCAATAAACTCTATATCATACACAGGACGTATGATATTCATGTATTTCACTTTTCTTTCCGCCCAATGCTCAGTCCGTTTTCCCTCAAGCAACATGTTGTAGATCTCGTCCACATCCGTATCCCACACGTTACCCTTAGTGAGTTTGGCTATGGCTGCCTTATCGTCTGCTATGATGTGCGATACTGAAACAGACTCCTCATGAGCGTTTCTGGATGTTTTGGAATTTTTGGAAGCAGTCCCTCTCTGTTTCTTCTCTACAGGAACAGATGGCAATTTCTGCGCCACCGGCTGTAAATCATCATCATCGTCATCTTCCGACTGAGTATATATAGCATCGTATTTGGCGAAAGGTGAAACCGAAGCTATACGCTCCAGTCTGTCACTGACGCTCTGTGAATCTGCTTCTTCCTTTGCTCTTATCTTGTCCATCTCCGATTCTGGCTTGGAGTCGGCAGAATCAGCTACTGGTTCATTTCCCCTCAGAACCCTCTTCTTTTGCTTCACAGGCTCTGCTGCCACTTCATTATCCTTAGGTACTGACTCTGATTGCACTTTATTTTTCTTAGCAGTCATATAATCTCAAATATTTGTATAAACTAAATTGATTTATAACTATCGTCTGCCGACAGGCAGGTTGTCTAATTGGGATGCAAAATTACAATATAATTTTAAATACACAATGTTTTTACCGTTACTTTATCACATAACGTATTCCTTTTCCTTCGCTTCGTTCCAAAGAGCATCCATCTCTTCAAGTGTCAAGTCTTTTATCTCACGTCCTTGAGCCTTTGCAGCCAACTCGACATAGGTGAAACGCCGTATAAACTTCTCGTTTGTGTATTCAAGAGCTGTATCGGGATTGATGTGATACAGGCGAGCCACATTGACCATACTGAACATTATGTCACCGAACTCGCGTGTTGCCTTGTCCTTATCCATATTAGCCACCTCAGCCTCGAACTCTCCAATTTCTTCCTTCACCTTAGACCACACCTCTTCCCTCTCATGCCAATCGAAGCCGACATTACTTGCCTTTTCTTGTATACGGTCTGCCTTGATGACTGAAGGGAGTGAGACCGGTACACCACTGAGTACGGTTCTGTTGCCGTCCTTCTCCTTCGTCTTCAGTTGCTCCCAGTTCTGCAGCACCTGATCTGCCCCATCCACTTTAGTTTCCCCATAGACATGCGGATGACGGTAAATCAACTTGTCGCACAACTTATTACACACATCCGCAATATCGAACGTTCCCTTCTCGCTGCCTATCTTGGAATAGAACACAACATGGAGCAGGACATCTCCCAGTTCCTTACATATGTTCTTATCGTCTTCTTTCAGGAGTGCGTCTGCAAGTTCGTACACTTCCTCTATAGAGTTGGGGCGCAAAGACTGGTTTGTTTGTTTCCTGTCCCATGGACATTTCTCGCGCAACGTGTCCATCACATCGAGCAAGCGGCTGAAAGCCTGTAGTTTTTCTTCCTTATTATGCATTTATAGTTTGTCTATTCATTCTTCAGATGCATCAGATGCACAGCCACCAATGCAGCGGTCTCCGTTCTCAACCTACTCTTGCCAAGACCGACAGACACGAAACCAGCATCCTCTGCCCTCCTCACCTCATCGATACTGAAGTCTCCCTCCGGTCCAATCATAACCGTTGCGTCCTCTCCCTCCACAAGTATATCTGAGAGAAGGGGCAAGCTGTCATCATAGCAGTGACAGATAAATTTCTGTCCAGGGCGTCCTTCTGCCACGAACTGCCCGAACGGTATCATGTCGTTCAACCGTGGGAGTTCTGCTTTATGGCTCTGCTTCATGGCAGACACGAGTATACGCTCAATACGGTCGGCCTTCACCATCTTTCGTTCAGAGAACTTACAGTCGAGGAAAGTCAGTTCATCGAAACCAATCTCTGTGGCTTTCTCCGCGAACCATTCTATACGGTCCAAATTCTTTGTAGGGGCCATCGCTAAGTGCAGATGTCCTTTCCATTGTCTCGGTTGAGGCATGGTGTCTACTATTCTGTAAAAACAATGCCGTTTGTCCGCTTCTGAAATCTCCGCCTTGTAGAACGTTCCCATGCCGTCCATCAGATAAATCTCATCGCCATCAGACAGACGGAGCACGCGCACAGCATGTGCAGCTTCCTCATCAGGCAACACACCGTCCAATGGGTTTGGAGTATAGAAAAAACGGATTTCCTTCATGATTTTTTCTCCAGATATTCCATAAACAGTTCAAGCGCGCGTACTGCAACATCATCTTGAATTTCTGTGCGGCACTGTCCAGCACTCACCACACGACGGGTTAGACCATCTTGCACCGAACCGACTGAAACATACACTGTTCCAACCGGGTCTTCGTCCGTTCCGCCAGTAGGGCCAGCATAACCAGTAATGGCTATAGCATAGTCTGCCTCCAGTAGACGGCAGGCACATCGACGCATGGCATCGGCTGTCTGACTACTTACTACACCATACGAGTCAATTATGTCTGAAGGCACTTTCAGTACCAATTCCTTAATCTCTGTTTGGTAGGACACCACCCCACCCCTAAAATATTCAGAGCTGCCAGGAACAGACGTAAGCAACGCTGCTATACGTCCACCAGTACAACTCTCCGCCGTACACAATGTCTTGCCGGCTGCAATCAGTTTGTCTTGTATCGTTTTTGCAATCATATCATTCTCGCAAATGCAGGGGCATTGATATCACAGAAATCATTGTCCCTATACTTAAAATAGCCGGTGATGCCTATCATAGCTGCGTTGTCAGTGGTATAACTGAATTTTGGAATGTAAACAGTCCATCCGAAACGATGTGCATGGTCATGGAATGCATTGCGCAGTCCGTTATTAGCGGACACACCTCCAGCTACCGCAACATGAGTGATACCAGTGTCTTTTACAGCCATACGTAGTTTCTTCATCAGTATATCCACAATGGTGCGCTCCAATGATGCGGCAAGATCTTCCTTGTGGTGTTCGATAAAATCCGGGTCATCCTTCAACCAGTCACGCAGTGAATAGAGGAAAGAGGTCTTAAGTCCCGAAAAGCTATAGTCGTACCCGTGAATATTTGGTCTGGCGAACTGGTAAGCGTCTGGATTACCTTGACGGGCGAGACGGTCGATGATAGGTCCGCCCGGATAACCGAGCCCCATGACTTTGGAACATTTGTCGATAGCCTCTCCAGCCGCATCATCTATAGTCTGTCCGAGAATCTTCATGTCATTATAGGCATTCACCCTTATAATCTGACTGTTGCCGCCACTCACAAGAAGGCAGATGAACGGGAAAGGAGGTGCGCTATGGTCATCCTCACTCTCTTTGATGAAATGTGCGAGTACATGACCCTGAAGATGGTTCACATCTATCAGCGGTATTCCCAATGCACGGGCAAATCCTTTTGCAAAATTCACACCGACAAGCAAACTGCCCATCAGACCGGGCCCCCGCGTAAAAGCCACTGCCGACAACCGTTCCTTTGTAACCCCAGCCCTTTTGAGAGCCTGGTCAACCACAGGCACGATATTCTGTTCGTGCGCCCGACTGGCAAGTTCTGGTACCACCCCTCCATATGCCTCATGCACAGCCTGACTGGCTGTCACGTTAGACAACAGGATGTCATTTCTAAGTACTGCCGCTGACGTATCGTCACATGACGACTCAATGGCAAGTATGTATATGTCTTTCTTCTCTTCCATAATATCAATGGGTCAGTATCTCCAATCCGTTTTCTGTCATCAGGAACGTGTGTTCCCACTGGGCACTGTCGCTGTAATCCTCTGTATAAACAGTCCAACCGTCAGTCTCGTCAACCACAACCTCCCAGTCGCCTGCGTTTATCATAGGCTCTATGGTGAAAACCATACCAGGAACGAGCAACATACCAGTTCCTTTCTTCCCATAATGTTCCACGTCGGGTTCTTCATGGAAAGCATTGCCTACACCATGCCCACACAAGTCACGCACGACAGTAAATCCGTTCTTGTGGGCATGTTTGGCAATGGCGTTACCGAGATCACCCACAAACGTATATGGTTTACATACCTCCATACCGATTTCCAAACACTCTTTCGCCACCCGTACCAGTTTCTCTCGTTCTGGGGTTGTCTTCCCGATGATAAACATACGGCTTGCGTCTGCGTAATATCCGTCAAGAATGGTTGTTACATCCACGTTCACTATGTCACCATTCTTCAGTATCTGGTCTGGGGACGGTATACCGTGGCACACGACATCGTTCACAGACACGCACACACTCTTGGGGAAGCCCTCATAATTGAGTGGTGCAGGTATCGCACCGTGACTGATTGTAAACTCATGCACCATCGTGTTGATGTCCTCAGTAGACATACCTTCCGTTATATTCTCCGCAACCATATCGAGGAGCGCAGTATTAATTACCCCCGACTTCCTTATCCCCTCTATCTGTTCTGGAGTCTTTATGAGGTCACGGCTCGGACAGAGCTTACCCTTGTTTTGGAAAGCGAGGATGGTCTTGTCCATCTCTGTCAATGGCTGTCCCTTCACGGGATGCCAGTTTCTTGGATTTCTGTTAAACATTTTCGACTACCTACTATTTGTCGTGCAAAATTACTAATTTTATTCGTTGCATAGACAGTGTATATCGTAATTAATCGTTACATTTGCACAAATAATAAATCATGAACATGAAACAAACTGCGTTTTTATTGGCAATCATGAACATCGGACTGATGTTCTGTGCGTGTACGGGCGGCACTGCCGAAAAAGATAAGGAAAGCGTAGCGAAGACTACGCAAACAGACAGGAAAACCGTAAATGCCATGCACGAATACAACCTGGATGGCACGGTGGAAGTGGGAGGTTCGAAATATGATTATGAGTTTGCCTTCAACAACGACAAGAAACTGCCGATAGTGGTTACAAGTGAAGGTCTGAAGTACTATGACAATCATGTCAAGCTGTACATCAACAAAGGACCACAAACAGTCTACGAACACACGTTCACGAAGGAGTCTTTCAGAAGCCTCATACCCGAGGGCGACTACAAGCGATCTGTCCTTGCAGGTTTCAACTTTAACTATATACAAGAGGACAAGCACGACCGTTTCTATTTCATCGCTGTAGTGGGCGACCCAGACGAGACCTCTGACATCAGCTATTCAATCGGCATCGCTATTGACAAGAACGGAGGCATTTCGACATCTATCGTCACCAATACCGATATTGAACCGATAAACAGCGACCTCAACAAAGACCCCGATGAATATGACGCATAGTATTGTTACTATTTACCTAATGACTTGAACATTTTGGCTTCCCCACACTTCGCCATCTCCGTCCCACGGTAAATGACCACGAGTTTGTGGAGTGTGGTTGTCTTTATTGACTCTCTGACTATGTCACTGTCCGCATAGCGGCAGATTTGTGCGGAGGCTTCCTTGAAGAGTTGCGACAGCTGTTCGTCCGTGGTGGTTGACTTGCAGTATTTCAGTTCCACGATGTAGGAGTCCTTCATGTCCT
>CAVFVJ010000016.1:0-4049 GCA_963626085.1 Alistipes ihumii
ATAGATAGTTATATAATATAATAGAGAAGTAATCTACTATGAGGGGGTATCTTTTTTTTATTGTAATTGTAATTGTAACTGTAACCTGTAACCGAAAGTCCTCTCTTCTACAGTCGCACATCCACTGCCTTGCCGTCGTACTCCACGGTCTTGGTCGCACGCATAGGCTGGTCGCCAGTTCCACTGCCACCATTCACCAGTACTATGTGGAACTTGCGGTTCTGTAGCATACCCTTGAAGTTTCCCTTACGTGGGGCAATACTCAAGGTGCGGTTTGCCTCATTCCACGAGAACAGTATCTCGGAATACTTGCCCTTCTCGTAATTGTAGTTGTCGCCCTCGTCCTCATAGAGAGTGAAAGAGCCGTCAGCACCAGGGTAGACACGTATCTCCAGTTCGTCCCAAGGCTTCTCCGAGCTGTACTGCACCTCAGGACCAAAGGGTAGTACGGTACCTGCCTTGACGAACACTGGCATGATATCAATGGGACAAGTCATCTGTATGTCCTGACCGCCATCGTACAGCGTGTTGTTCCAGAAGTCGTACCACTTGTCGCCCTTGGGCAGATAGACACTCATCGGGGCAGCCGCCTTCTTCACGTCTGGGTAGATGGTGTGACCTTTCTTCTGACTGTCCTTCCATGTGTACATCGGGTCGGTGACAGGCTTCACCAGTATGTTACGCCCGAAGAGGTACTCATCGTTCAACCGTGACGCTTTCTTATCAGCCGTATAGTCCATTACCAGGGCACGCATCATACTACCACTGTTCAGCACACAGTCGCTTGCAGTACTGTAGATGTAAGGCAACAGACGGTAGCGCAGACGAATGGCTCTGAGGATGGCATCGTAAGCCCAGTCGCCCTCTCCTCCAAACTCATACAGTTCACTTACCATGGGCGACGAGCAGTGGTTGCGCATCAGCGGCATGAAAGTGCCCCACTGCATCCACCGCGTCTGCAATTCTTGCAGTGCCGGGTTCTTCGGATTCTGTTCGTACTCCCAGTAAAAGAAGCCACCCAGATCGGTGTTCCAGAACGGGATGCCACAAAGGGTGTAGTTCAGTCCCGACGGTATCTGTTTCTTCATCTCGTCCCAAGAAGCGAGGATGTCACCACTCCAAGAGAACGTGCCGTAGTGCTGTATGCCGAAACAGCCGCTGCGCGTCATCTGCACGGAGCGTTTCGTGTTGCCCTTCATCGCTCTCTGATGCTCGTAGATGCTCTTGTTATGGAGCAAGGGGAAGGCGTTCTTAACGCTGAGCCACGAACCATCATGTGTCTGGTAGTCGGAATCACCCTCTTTCTCGAAATGGTCAGGTTCAGTGGAGTCAGTCCACCATGCATCGAAGCCCATAGTGTAGAGATTCGTAAGGTACTTCCAGTAAATCTCGCGTGCTTTGGGATTGAACACGTCGTAGGGCAGCGTACCACTGTTGGTGGGCCAGGTGTTGAACGGCAGGAGTGCGTTGATGGCTTTCAGTTCGCGATACTGGTCTGTCCACGGTCCGAAGTTCGCCCAGATGGTAATCATCAGATGTGCGTTATTGTCGTGCACGTATCTCACCATCTCTTCTGGCGACTTCAACCGCGGCTCGCCCTGCTGCTTCATGTTCCTCATGTCGCCAGGCAAGTACTTGGCATAAGCAGGGTCGCCCACCTTATTGATGTAATAGGGGTTCTGGAACTTCATCGCATTCCAGTTAGAGTCGCATCCCCAGTACTGCCAGTCCTGCACGATGGCATCTGTGGGAATGCCCAGTGCACGGTACCTGTCGAGCACTCCAGCCAGCTCATCGCTGGTCTTGTAACGCTCGCGACACTGCCAGAAGCCCATCGCCCACTTGGGGAACATCGTAGCCTGACCAGTCAGCTCACGTATGCAGGCGATTACTCCGTCCTGTGTGCCGTCCTTGTACATGAAATAATAGTCGGCACAGGTGCCCACCTCACTCGTAAAAGAGGTCTGTCTGCCATCGTCGTCGAAATATGTCTTTCCGGCATTGTCCCAGTAGAGCCCGTATCCCTTCTCGCTTGTGAAGTAAGGGATGGCGATGTAGGTATTGTTGTTCCACAGCTCCACATGACCGCGTCCACGCTGGTTCATGTAAGTGTCGCGCAACTGACCGAGACCGTAGATAGCTTCGTCGTCAGCCAACTGGAAATCTTGCGTAATGCGGAACTTCCCCTTGTTCGCCTCGTCCTTACGGCTTTCGAGGGCAGTCCTCGTGTCTGTCAACAGTTGTACTCCGTCAGGAGACAGGAATCGTATCACACCTGTCTTTTGGTTAAGCTCAACGGTAACGCACTCTGATTTCATCGTAGTCACGTCACTCACCTCACGGATGTCGAGACCCTTCACCGTCTGCGGCTTCAGGATGACGGAGTAGCTTTTTTTCTCGGCAGCCTCACCATTGTCTGCATCCGTCTTGACGACACGCACGATGGAGGGTGAGTAGAACTCTACGGTAACATTCAGTCCGTCCACGTTTCGAGCAACGAACGACGTTACGGCTTTCTTCACGGAAGCCACAGCTACGACATTCTCTACATTCGCAGTCTGTGCACCAGTGGCAGAAACGACACTGGGCACACCAACCGTTACAATGCCCATGAGGGCGATAAAAGATAATCTTTTCAGCATACTTTGTAATTTTATTAATGGTTCAGTAAGTAATTGATTTCGTCACTAACGGAAGTCTACAAGAACCCACCGTAGACGGTCACTTATGTTGATTTGTGGCTCCGTGAGGCATTCATGCAACTAATATTCAATGATAGTTTAGTTTTCAAAGGGCAGTTTTCCATACAAATGAAAATCCTCGCAGAGCCCACATTTCTTTATAAATCTCAAATCGTCAATATGCTTAATGAAATTATTTCGTTCCTCAATGTTATCCAGCTCCATGCGTCTGGACCTTGCCATCTCGCAAAAATCAAGCTCCTGTTCGATACCGGCAAAACGGCGTTCACATAGGTTGGCGGCGATGCCTGTTGTACCGCTTCCGCAGAAGGGGTCAAACACCCAGTCCCCCTTATCGGTCGATGCCAGAATGAGCCTTGTCAAGAGCCGTAGCGGTTTCTGAGTAGGATGCTTTCCGCATGATTTCTCCCAAACCCCGATGGCTGGCAAACGCCATACATCCGTCATTTGCTTGTCACCATTAATTTGCTTCATCAACTCATAGTTGAACTTATGAGGCACTTTCTTGTATTTCCTCGCCCAAATAACAAACTCGGTGGAATAAGTAAAGAAACGGCAAGAGATGTTTGCTGGAGGATTGGCTTTTTGCCATGTAATGACATTTAGAATCTTGTAGCCCAACTCTGTCAGGCAGTTTGCCACGGAGAATATGTTATGGTATGTACCGCTTATCCAAATTGTGCCGTTGTCCTTGAGCTTCTCACGACAGAGGGCGAGCCATGTTTTGTTCCATACCATCATGTCTTCCTGCGACTTTGGCTTGTCCCATTCTCCCTTGTCCACGCACACTACCTTGCAGCTCTGCATGGAGATTCCGCCGCCTGAAAGAAAATACGGAGGGTCGGCAAATATCATGTCAAACTTGAAGTCGAAGTCTAGCATGAGTTTGAAGCAATCACCCTTGGCAAGGGTGAAGTCATGATTGGATGAAGTATAAAACGATTGCATTTTAGTATGAATCTCTAACACCATCAAGATAACCTTGTGCGTATGCACAAGCAGCACACTTGTGTCTTCCAACACCTCCTTGATCTATGGGAAGCGTTTCCATAATATGTTGGATTTTAGAATGATCTTTTTTACATGTCATAATCTATATCTTTATTTTTGCAATAAATTCTTGTATTGATGTCAAGTTGTACACGCTTGGAATGATGCCGAATGCTTCCTGCAACTTATTCTTTGCAGACTTCCAACCTACTCCGTCAGTTATCCAAACAAACTCAAACCCCTCGACTGCATTTATTTTCGGTGCAATGTCCGAATATGAGCGAGCTACTTCGTTGAGTTTTGAGCCGCCTCCACTATAGAAGTTCACCTCCATTAGGTACGTCTTTGATGGAGTCT
>CAVFVJ010000017.1:0-39464 GCA_963626085.1 Alistipes ihumii
AAGACAAATATGAATAGACTTGTTATCATAGGAAACGGATTCGACATGGCACATGACCTCAAAACCAGTTATACGGATTTCATCAACTGGTATTGGGAACAGCGTGTCGCTTCTTTTGTGGGCAACACAACGAACGTATCGGAAGATTGCCTATGCCAATTGGTTATAAAGAACGATAGTTGGAATGTGTTTTCGTGTAACAATTCATATTTCTTCAGGGATATACAACTACCACACGAGAGTTCTTCAAGAAGGTGCAGAACAAGATGCACTATGCCGTACATGGGCATACGGCTGCGGAGTTGATCGTGGAACGTGCCAACGCAGAAAAGGAGCACATGGGACTGACCACGTGGGCTAAAGCTACAAACGGTAAGATTATCAAGTCAGACGTGAGTGTAGCAAAAAATTATCTAAAAGAGAATGAGTTGCAGGCTCTCGGAAGATTAGTCAACGCCTATCTGGATATAGCCAAGGACATGGCTGAACGACACATACCTATGACAATGGAAGACTGGGCCAAGCGCATAGACAAGTTCCTTGATGCCACCGATAGGGAAATCCTGCAAGATGCAGGATGCGTGACGGCTGAATATGCCAAGGAGTTTGCAGAGACAGAGTAAGTTCAACATAAAAATAGCAGTATCGTGAAAAAGGGGTGAAAATACCTCCCAAGTGACTTGTTCAAATCACTCGAGTGGATCGATCGTTTCACTCGAGTGAAATGACCCCATCACTCCCTTTACCCACACGATTCAACACAGAGCCCAAATTAATTCAGCCAACGGATTATGACAAGATTAGTTTGGTGATTAGGCGGAACAACCGGTACTTGATAGTATAGTGTTTGTCGGCAAGCGGAAACAGTCCACGTGTCCGTAGTCTGGTTGCGCGTTCCCTCATTGCCTTTATACTTCCTGTCAGTCTGAGCGTATTGTACAAATAGTCCATGCACAGTTGGTCTACTCGTCGGCTGAGTGCTTCCTTGCAGTCTGGTCTCATCTTGTCCGCGATTTTGTGCAGACGTATGATGACACCTTCGAAATCATCCAGTCTTCTGTCTTTCCATCGTCTGTTGTTTTTGTGTACTATCGAATCTTCACGACTGCGGTAGCAGTAAGCTTTGATGTCTGTTGACAGAACGTCTTTGGCACGTAGCAACAATAGGGGGGTGAATTCCTCGTCTTCATGCAGGATTCCTGGAGTGAATACAAGTCCGTCCAGTATTTCTTTCCTAAAAATGTACCCCCATGCGCGGGCACGTATGTTGTGGGTGAGCATGTAGCTTGCTCCTGTCATGCTGTCTGTCTTGTATCGCAGTGACGATGCTTCCATCGATCCAGTCTGGAACAGCAGCATATCAGGTTGTTTGGCTTCCAGTAGGGCAGTGCATCTGTCGCAACCGCTCTTTATGAGTGTGTCGTCACCGTCCACGAACTGTATGTACTTGCCATGTGCCAACCGCATTCCTGTGTTTCTCGCGCTACTCAGTCCCTGATTGCTCTGCCTGATACATGTCACCTCATCCGTTTCGTCCTTCAGTATGTCTGTAGCGCGGACATCACTTCCGTCGTCCACCAGGATGATTTCCCTTCCAGCTGTAGGAGGCGTGAGTGCGAGTATGCTTCTGACACACTCCCTCAGCATGTCGGCTGGCAGATTATAATAGGTGATGACATAGCTAATCAGCACTTGCCCTTTATCAGTCGGTAGAGTTTGCATAATAGTTCGATTCCCAGTGTGTTCAGTAGTACAATCTTCATCTTGCCCTGTAGCGTGTTTGCAGAGTGGAACGACAGTCTGCGAGGCGGCAGCATGGGCTTGTCTCCGCACAGGCGGCAGACATCAATCTGTATGTTCAGTACCTGCAAGTACCATTCAGACTCTTCCTTGCCGGTAAGTGGCAGGCAGAGTATGCGCGAAGCTTCCATTTCCGCCTCAAGCAACTGTCGTAGACGATTGCCTGGCGGATTGGTGGAAATGCCACTCTTGTTCCAGCAGTAGTAATACATCCCTTCGGAACATGTCATAACAATGGGATTGCTGCGCAGTATGAGCGGTAGCGTCCATGCGTCTTCGAAATACATGCCTTTTGGAAACCGCACGTTTACGAAAAGATGCCTTCGGAAGATTTTGTTGCATGCGTAGGTGTGGTTGTATGCCTTGCTGTCTATCCAGTAGTTTTGTGCATTATCGAAAGTCTCGGAGTTAAACAATAGACAGTACTCTGTCCTGTGTCCTTTGTGTACGGTGATCGGGTATTCGATGATATCAGCCTCGATATTTGCATGTGCCAGTCCGATGACTTTTTCAAAGGTGTCTTTACTGATATAGTCATCGCTGTCAATGAATGTTACATACTCGCCCTGCGCCATGTTCAGCCCACAGTTACGTGCATCGCTTAGTCCACCGTTCTCTTTGTGTATGACTCTGATTCTCGTGTCTTCCAGTGCGTATCGGTCACATATCCGTCCGCTGCTGTCCGTCGCTCCGTCGTCCACAAGTATTGCCTCCCAATCGGCAAACGTCTGGTCGAGTACACTTTCCACGCAGCGTCGTAAAGTGGTCTCAACATTGTATACGGGGATGATTACTGATATTGTCATAGTGCAAAGTTAGAATAAAAAACAATATACGGGACAGACGTAGACAAATAATTTGTATTGACGCATGTCCCTTACCTGATTATTTTGTACCTTTGTGTCGAAAACAGTAAACATAGATTATGATGACAGCTAAAGAAATAAGAGAATCGTTCAAGAAGTTCTTCGAGAGCAAGGAACATCTCATCGTACCTTCAGCCCCGATGGTGGTGAAGGATGACCCGACACTCATGTTCACAAATGCTGGTATGAACCAGTTCAAGGACATTATTCTTGGTAATGTGCAGCCAAAGTGCAGACGCATGGCAGACTCACAGAAATGCTTGAGAGTGAGTGGTAAACATAACGACCTTGAGGAAGTGGGACATGACACTTATCACCACACTATGTTCGAGATGCTCGGCAACTGGTCTTTTGGCGACTATTTCAAGAAAGAAGCAATCAGTTGGGCGTGGGAGTATATCGTTGATGTACTCAAGATAGACCCAGCAGACCTGTACGCCACAGTGTTCGAGGGTGCGCCAGACGAGGGACTGAGTCGTGACGATGAGGCTGCGTCCATTTGGGAACAGTTCCTTCCGAAAGACCACATAATCAACGGTAATAAACACGATAACTTCTGGGAAATGGGCGATACTGGTCCATGCGGTCCGTGTTCTGAGTTGCATGTCGACTCGCGGTCTGCTGAAGAGAAAGCCAAGATGCCCGGACGTGAACTGGTAAACAAAGACCACCCACAGGTGATAGAGATATGGAACCTTGTGTTCATGCAGTTTAACCGCAAGGCTGACGGCAGTCTGGAACCGCTCCCTGCCAAGGTGATAGACACCGGTATGGGATTTGAGCGTCTTGTACGTACACTGCAGGGAAAAACATCCAACTACGATACTGATGTGTTCCTTCCAATCATAAAGGTTATTGGTGATATGTCGGGCAAGAAATATGGAGAGGATGAGAAAACCGATGTCGCCATGCGTGTTGTGGCAGACCATTTGCGAGCCATAGCATTCTCTATTGCCGACGGACAGTTGCCAAGCAATGCCAAGGCGGGTTATGTGATTCGCCGTATCCTGCGCCGTGCAGTGCGTTACGGTTACACCTTCCTCGGACAGAAGGAGGCGTTCATCTATAAGTTGGTTCCGACACTTATAGCCGAGATGGGTGAGGCATTCCCTGAACTGGTAGCCCAGAAGGAACTTATCATGAAGGTGATGAAGGAGGAGGAGGACTCGTTCCTGCGTACCCTTGCCAACGGAATCAAACTGCTGTCGGATGTAATAGCACGTGTGAAGGATGAAGGCAAGACAGTCATTCCAGGAACAGAGGCATTCAAGTTGTTCGACACTTACGGTTTCCCTCTTGACCTTACCGAACTGATTTGCCGTGAGAATGGCATGACAGTGGATGAGGACGGTTTTGACGTGGAGATGCAGAAACAGAAGGAACGTGCCCGTAATGCCGCTCAAGTAGAGATGGGTGACTGGACTGTAGTAGGTGAGGGCGAGAGTCAGTTTGTGGGTTATGACTTCACGGAGTACTCTTGTCACATCCTAAAATACCGTCAGGTTAAACAGAAGAAAGGCGTTGTCTATGAGGTGGTCCTCGACCATACTCCGTTCTATGCTGAGATGGGAGGTGAGGTCGGTGATACTGGAGTGCTGGTGTGCGAGGATGAGACCATAAATGTCGTGGATACAAAGCGTGAAAACGGCCAGTCAATACATATAGTCGACAAACTCCCAAACGACGCGATTGTTGAGTTCATGGCTTGTGTCGATGTGGAACGCCGTCGTGCCATCGAGGCGAACCACACATGTACGCACCTCTTGGATGAGGCACTGCGTGAGGTGCTCGGCACTCATGTGGAACAGAAAGGTTCATTAGTGACAGAGAAAGGTCTGCGTTTCGACTTCTCCCACTTTGAGAAAGTCACCCCAGAGCAACTCCGTCAGGTGGAGCATCTGGTCAATGACAAGATACGTGCGGACATACCGCTTGAGGAGTTCCGTGACACTCCAATCGAAGAGGCCAAGAAGTTGGGTGCTATCGCGCTCTTCGGAGAAAAGTACGGAGACAAGGTGCGTGTCGTGAAGTTCGGTTCAAGTGTAGAGTTCTGCGGTGGTTGTCATGCGGCATCCACAGGTCGTCTCGGTATGGTGCGTATACTCTCGGAGAGTTCCATCGCAGCAGGAGTGCGTCGTATAGAGGCAATCACAGGACAGGCTGTGGAAGATGCAATGGACAGGATGCAGGACTTCATAAGTGATATCCGTCTGTTGCTCAACAATGCTCCAGATCTGAAGGCGACCATCGAGAAGGCAATAGCGGACAATAAGGAACTGCATGCACAGGTGGAGGAGTTCAAGGCACAGAAGGCAAAGCAACTGAAGGAAGCCCTTATCGAGAAGGCTTCAGACGTAAATGGCATGAAGGTTGTAAGTGGTGTCCTGCCTATGGACCCACAGTATGCGAAGGACATGGCGTTCCAGTTGAGGGCGCAGTTCTCCGAAAAACTCCTTGTGGCTATTGCCTGTGAGGCAAACGGAAAGCCGACCCTGACAGTGGCTCTGTCTGATGACCTCGTCAAGGAGGGTCTGAACGCAGGTCAACTTGTGCGTGAGGCAGCAAAGCTTATGCAAGGCGGTGGTGGCGGTCAACCTCATTTCGCAACTGCGGGCGGAAAGAATCCTGATGGAATGGCTGCGGCAGTGGAAAAGGTGATTGAATTGGCCAAACAGTAGAAAGTACCTATTATCAATCATAACATATAATAAACCATTATGAAGACAATATTCATCACTGGCGGCTCTACTGGCATCGGTGCCGCTTCAGTCAAGAAGTTCATCCAACAGGGTTGGAACGTAGGGCTCATGGACATCAATGAGGATGAAGCCCATGAACGGGTAAAGGAGATTGCTTGTCCAGAGCGTTTGCTTTTCGTACCGGGTAACACCCGGAATCGTGCAGACATCCGTCATGCTGTAGAGGAGACCGTGAAGAAGTTTGGTCAACTGGATAGTGTATTTGCCAATGCCGGTATCCACCGTTGCAACACCTTGCTTGACATCTCAGACGAGGAACTCGACCTCATGATTCAGACAAATATCTATGGTACGGTGAAC
Organism: Alistipes ihumii; assembly: GCA_963626085.1. Classification (GTDB taxonomy): domain Bacteria; phylum Bacteroidota; class Bacteroidia; order Bacteroidales; family Bacteroidaceae; genus Colivivens. The sequence goes on from CAVFVJ010000017.1 coordinate 5,726, forward strand.
ACACTGCGTGAGGCAGTGCCTCACATCGTCAGTGCCGGCGGCGGAACAGTGGTGATCAACGCGTCCGACCAGTGGTTCGTAGGTAAGGCACACAGTTTTGGGTATGGACTGACAAAGGGCGCATTGGGACAAATCACCCGAAGCCTCTCCATAGACCTCGGTCCCAAGAACATACGTGTCAATGCCGTATGTGCCGGTACTATTCACACTCCTTTAGTTGACAATCTTTTTGATAAGTTCGCTAAAGAGAACCACTGTAGCATAGAGGACTACTGGCGCGAGGAGAACGCCTTGTATGCGAGAGGTACGGCAGGTCGTCCGGAGGAAGTGGCAGAGATGGTGTATTTCCTTGCTTCCGACGCATCAAGCTTCTGCACAGGCGGACATTATTTGGTTGACGGTGGTTTGGTAGCTCACTGATTGTACATGCTGTCCCACCATGTGCTGTCGTCCTGCAGGTATTTAGCAAACCACGCAAAAATGGTATTCTGCCATTTGATGCGTTTCTGATAATCGAGTATGTGATGGTCTTGGTCTTTTACCAAGACCATTGCTGTTTCTCGTCCAAGTAACTTGAGTGCCGTGTACATCTGTATGCTCTCTCCTACGGGCACGTTGTTGTCTGCGTCTCCATGCAAGAAGAGGAGCGGCGTGTGTATCTTGTCAGCATTATACAACGGACTTTGGTCTACGTAGAGGTGTCTGTTGGTCCATGGGTATTGGTTTGCCATACTTACTTCACTGTAGCTGTAGCCCCAATAGCCTTCGCCCCAATAACTGGTATGGTCACTAATCCCTGCATGCGATATTGCAGCGGCAAATATGTCTGTTACAGTCTGCAGATACTGGGTCATGAAACCTCCGTAACTTGCTCCAATACATCCTATCTTCTTGGCATTGACGAACTGGTGTTCATTACAGAACTGCCGTGTGCCTTCGATGATGTCTTCAGCCACACCTTCACCAGCAGTGTCTACATGGCGTGCCGACCATTTCTGTCCGAAACCTGTCGCTCCCGACGGGTTGATGACGAGGACTACATATCCAAGTGAGGCATAGGCGTGATGTGGATAACGGCTTTCGAAGTAACGGCTCGTGGGACTGCATCCTCCGTAGTAGTTCACTATCATAGGATATGTTTTCGATGAGTCAAAGTCTGCCGGAAGGTAATACCGCGCATAGACAGTGTCGCCCCGTGAATTGCGGAAGGTCCATGTCTCACATTCGCCCAAACGTACGTTCTTTAAAGTCTGACTACTGAGATCTTCCCTTAGTTCCTCCTTCAGGGATTTCAGGTTGACGGTGTAGAGACGGTCGCTGTTGGACGCACTGCATCCATAGTATGCCATCAGTGGTGCGTCTGTTGCAAAAGATGTGCTTGTGATAACCTCCTCGCTGCATTTCAGTTCCTTTATGTCGAGAGTCTTGGGATTGATGCGGAACAGGTTGACAGAGTCTCTGTCTTCAGCCGTGAGGTAAATCTGTCCGTCAGACTTGTTCCATTGCATGGACGATACGGACGGATTGAACTCTTTGGTCAATGGAATGATATCAGTGTTGTTCTTGAGAATGTACAGTTGCTTGTCTACCATGCTCGGTGTCTGTCCTTCGTCAACATTCTTGCCTATTCCCCCCAAACACTCAGGAGATCCCATTACGAGTATTTCTGAGGCGTCGGGCGAAAAGACTGCCGCATCAATGAAGCCGTCATGGTCAATTAATAGGTCACATTGCATAGTCTGCAGATTCAGCCTGTAGAGTGAGAACACCGTGGTGGGTCGCGCTTCCAAATGCGACTCAGACTTTATGAATAGCAGATACTTCCCGTCTGACGAAATGTCTTGGAGGCTGATGTTGTGATGCCCAAAGGTTAAGGGTCTCATCACTCCTGTCTGCAGGTCATAGAGCGCGAGGTTATTGCGTGTGCGCCATCCGGGTTGTCTGTCGTCTGGCTCGATGATTTGATATACACCGGCATCCTCTTTCGGACCTTCGCTTGCCACATAATATATAAGGTGTGTCTCTGTGGGGTCTATGGTAAATGTTCCAGCAGGGATGTTGTTAGCCATGACCGTCTGTATGCCCGTGAGCGGATTGACTGTAACCAGTTCCCTTCCATCAATGCCGTCACGTACGAAGTAATACCTGTTGGAACGTGGCATCCAGTGCAGTGTGGCAGTCTGCTCGTTCAGTACCTTTCCAGTTGCCAGTTCAATGACCTTGTGCCTGCTTGCGGTCTTGCCACCCTGTTTGGTGGTTTGGTAGCCTACAATCATGAACTTACCGTTGGGCGACAGTGTGGTACGTGTGAAGTGTGTACCATGAATCACATCCAGGAAATTGTAGTTGTGGATGTCGGTCGCACTGGAAACGCTCAGTAGCCCGTCTTTTTCGCATTCTACCTGTACCTTTACTGAGTCTGTCCAGTCTTTAGACGACAGGTACTTTATCGCTACTTGATGTGATGATGGCTGTAGCGTCACGTACCCAGTCATCATTTTCTTTCCGTCGACATATAACTGATAGTGGCGTATGCCGTCCACTGATATGGTTGCACTGGTGAATTGTTGGACGCTGATGTTGAATCCGATAAGGTGTAGCGCATTGGCGGAACTCTTTGGTAGTGTCCCAGCAGGGATGTCACGCCCTTCGTTTACTAAGTTCAAATCTACAGGACAGTCCAGCAGGTCGGACTCGAAGAATGCGCGCGACTGTACGTCTGTGCTGTCCGCCATGAATGGTGCCTTGATTTCAAATGGTCCTGCATATTTGAACGTGTTTACGTCTATGGTGTCTGCCTGTGCCATCATGGGTAGAAGGTACAGACCTATGTGGAGAAATGTTTTTATGTTCATTGTGTGTCGTTTTAATGCCTTTCTTTCACTAATTCGCTCAGTTTGGAGTTGTACGTCTCATTGTCCGTTAACTCTTCCAACGTGAGATGCATGCGGTAACGCCAGTAGTGGCGTGGGTTGGCAGGAATGTTAATCCGTTCGTCCGCACTGTTGGGGTAGCGCAGGGTCTCATCGATGGCAAGCCAGTCCTGTAGCGTGAGTATGCAAAGTGTTGACGGACAGTGCAGGTGTCTCCGTATAATCTCCTCGCAAAGCCATCCTGGCGCTTGTTCCGGGGCTTCTCCTGGTATCTGTAGACAATTATTGTAGTAACGCTGTGCTCTGTTGTGGTCTTCTTCCCACCAACCGCGTAGAGTAGGGGTGTCGTGTGATGAGATGGTGCAGACGGACAACTGCGGGTAGTCGGAGAGAACCCCAAACTCGTGTCCCATGGACTTAGGCATACTCTGTATTTCGAGGCTCAGTATCCCCAATTGGCGCATCACCCATGGGACGCATTCGGGAATCATCCCAAGGTCTTCCCCACAGGCAATCATCTGGTTGGAGTAAGTGAGGCTCGGTAGTTTCTTCATTGCCTCCTCATACCAGAAATGGGTGTGTCGGTGGTAGAAGAAATCCTCATAGAGACAGTCGAACGCATGTCTCTGCCCTTCGTCAAGCGTCATGTACGACTGTTCTCTCTTGGCGGAGATACGTATGTGAAAGCGTGTAGGGTCTTTGGGGTCTCTCAGATACATGTCCTCGATGAACGGAATACCCCTGTCTGTAATTTCTTGCTGGCTCAGCGGCAGTGCAGGCGAAAAGTGACCCATAAGTCCGCTCTTACATGGTGATGGGATTTCCCATATCCTAAAGAAACCGAGTATATGGTCGATGCGGTAGGCGGAGAAGTATTCACCCATCTTGGTCATGCGTTGCCTCCACCACAGGTAGCCGTCACCTGCCATCGCCTCCCAGTTGTATGTGGGGAATCCCCAGTTCTGTCCGTCATCGGAGAATGCGTCTGGCGGTGCACCGGTCTGTTCGTCCATATTGAAATACCAGGGATAGGTCCATGTGTCCACACTGTCGTGACTTACTCCTATCGGGATGTCTCCCTTGAGAATAATATTTTTTTGCCGTGCGTAGTTGCCTGCTTCAAGCAATTGTACGTGTAGGTTGTACTGCATGTAACAGTAGAAGTCCATCTCTTGTCTGGCACTGTCTGACAGGCGGTCGATGTCTTGCTCGTTGTAGTGGTTGTATCCGTGCCACCTTGTGAAGTCAGCTGTGCCGTGGAAGTCTCGCAGGTATGAGAATGCTGCATATGGTTTCAGCCAATAGGAGTTCTTCTCTTGGAAATGTCTGAATGAATCCGACTGCATGACGGCTTGCCCATCTTGGTCGAACAACTTTCGGATATACGACCGTTTTAGCTTATTGACAGCCTCATAGTCTACCGTCGGCAGTTCGTTGAGTTGCCTCCTCTGTTCCTCGAACTCTGCCATCGCGTTTTCGTCTGCCAGCCTTCCCAACTGACGCAAGTCGGTATACATCGGATGAAGGGCGAATACTGAGATTGCGTTATAAGGGTATGAATCCATCCAAGTGTGGGAGTTTGTTGTGTCATTGACAGGTAGAATCTGTACAGCTTTCATTCCTGTACGCTCTGCCCAGTCAATCAGCCGCTTGAGGTCTCCGAAATCTCCAACACCGGCACTGCCTTCGCTCTTCAACGAAAATACCGGAACAGCCACTCCTGCAATTCGTTTAGGTTCCTGCCACATGTCGTGTTGGTCATACTCTTTCCTGTCGTGTTCTGTGAACAGTATATGTGGCATCACTCCCGTTTCCACTCTCTTGCTTTGTCCGTTCTGCCGCACGTGGTAGCGGTATGTCACCACACTGCCTGTGTAGTATTTCAACTGTGTGGCTCCGTTCCATATTATTCCGTCGGAAGTGCCCAGTGGGATCTCTACAGGCTCGTTCCCGTCTTGAGAGAGACTGACGTGCAGTGATTCGCCCCATTGTGTCCGGTATTCTATGCTGAACCTGATGATTATGCTTTCTTCTGTATTGTTTGTGTCCATAATATATGTTACGTTTGTCAAAGTGGCGCGTCCCTACTGTCTGGAGATGTCCTCTTGCCACTGTTACATGCAAAGTTATACAATTCCAGCTAATCGACGGTAATTGTAATGCCGTTTTTGATGTTTACAGGTGATTATTCCTATAAACGCTGGTGAAATGTCGATTTAGTATGTAAATAGGTTGTCTGCTGCATTTTTTTTCTTACCTTTGAATGCCGAAATATGGCATGGCTCTTTGGGCGTTTGTCAGAAGACATTCACGCCCCACTAGACTAGTTAATAAAAACATAATATATAAATGAACTACAAATGGAATTACGAACCTCTAACTCCACAACTGGAAACTGCCGCACAGGAACTGGCGGGTAAGTTAAGTGTCAGTCCTGTCTTGTGCAGACTCCTTATCAGAAGGGGCATCACTACGGAAGAAGATGCGCGTCGTTTTTTTCGCCCACAGCTCCATGACTTGTACGATCCATTCCTTATGACGGACATGGATTTGGCCGTGGAACGTCTAAATATGGCGATAGGCAGGAAGGAACGTATAATGGTCTATGGAGACTATGACGTGGATGGCTGTACAGCTGTAGCTTTGGTCTACAAGTTCCTGCAGCAGTACTACTCCAATATCGACTATTATATCCCGGACAGATATGACGAGGGTTATGGCGTTTCAAAACAAGGAATTGACTATGCCTGTGAGACAGGGGTGAAATTGATAATCATCCTTGATTGTGGTATAAAGGCGGTCGAGGAGATTGCTTATGCTAAATCAAAGGGCATCGATTTTATCATCTGCGACCATCATGTGCCTGATGATGTGCTGCCCCCAGCTGTGGCTATACTCAATGCTAAGCGAAAGGATGCCACCTACCCATACAAAGACCTTTCTGGTTGTGGTGTAGGGTTTAAGTTGATGCAGGCTTTTGCACTGAGCAATGGTATTGCTTTTAGTAAGTTGTTGCCACTTCTCGATCTTGTGGCTGTGAGCATCGCAGCCGATATAGTGCCGATAATGGGAGAGAACCGCATTCTCGCCTGTCATGGACTTAAGAGGCTTAACAGCAATCCGTGTACGGGGCTGAAAGCGATAATTGATATCTGCGGACTGACAGGACGCAGTATCTACATGTCTGACATCATCTTCAAGATAGGACCGAGAATCAATGCGTCAGGTAGAATGCAGAACGGTATGGAGTCGGTGCGGCTGCTGGTGGAGAACGACTACGACAAGGCGAAGGAAATTGCCGAGCAGATTGACCGGTACAATGCGGAGCGCAAGGAACTGGACAAGAAAATGACAGAGGAAGCAAGCCGGATTGTGGAGACTATGGATAGCCAGAAACATGGGAATGCCATAGTCATCTATAATGCAGACTGGCATAAGGGAGTCATAGGGATAGTTGCCTCACGCCTTACGGAGCTGTACTACCGTCCAGCAGTAGTGCTTACCAAGTCGGGCGATGAACTGACTGGCTCAGCCCGCAGTGTTGCTGGTTTTGATGTATACAAGGCTGTGGAAAGTTGCCGAGATATATTGCTTAACTTCGGAGGTCATCCGTATGCGGCTGGAATGTCGCTCAAGGAGGAGCATCTGGAGGAACTGAAGACCCGTTTTTGTGAGTATGTGGACCATAATATCAACCCGGAAGACACCAAGCCAACATTGAGTATCGATGCGATAATCAATTTCAAGGAAATAACCAACAGGTTCGCCGGCGACCTCAAGAAATTCCGCCCTTTCGGGCCGGACAACCCCAAGCCGAGGTTTTGCACCAGTCAGGTGTATGATTACGGAACGAGTAAGGTGGTGGGACGTGAGCAGGAACATATCAAGCTTGAACTGGTGGACAATAAGTCGAGCAACGTGATGAATGGCATTGCTTTTGGACAAAGTTCGGAAGCACGTTACATCAAGACCAAACGTTCATTCGATATCGTGTACACCATTGAGGAGAATACCTACAAACATGGTGAGGTACAGTTGCTGATTGAGGATATAAAGACTACAGAGGATATACAGACAAAGGGACAGACGGATGACTTATCTGGAGATTCTAAAGGAAAACTGGGGGTATGACTCCTTCCGTGGAATACAGGAGGAGATTATAACCAGCGTCGGGGAAGGCAAGGACACCCTGGGACTTATGCCTACAGGTGGTGGCAAGTCAATCTGCTTCCAAGTGCCGACACTGGCAATGGACGGACTGAACATCGTGGTCACTCCTCTAATCTCTCTGATGAAGGATCAGGTGAGCCATCTGAAGATGAAAGGTGTCAAGGCGGAGGCAGTCTACTCGGGTATGTCGCGTGACGATATAGACCGTGTGCTCGACAACTGTATCTATGGAAACTACAAGTTCCTTTACATCTCGCCCGAGCGGTTGGGTACTGAGTTGTTCCGTGAGAAACTCATCCATTTCAGGAAAGTGTGCATGATAACGGTAGACGAGGCCCATTGCGTGTCGCAGTGGGGTTACGATTTCCGCCCGTCCTACATGAAGATAGCAGAGGTGCGACACCTTATCCCTTATGATGTGCCTGTACTGGCACTTACAGCCACAGCCACTCCACGGGTTGTGAGCGACATACAGGACAAACTGGAATTCAAGGAGCACAACGTGTTTTCCATGAGTTTCGAGAGGAAAAACCTCGCATATATAGTGAGAGAAACCAGTGACAAGACGGCAGATATGCTGCATATACTGAAGACGATGACTGAAGGTAGTGCTATCGTGTACACTCGTAGTCGCCGACTTACTCATGAAATCGCACAGTGGCTGAATGGACAGGGGATAACTGCCGACAACTACCATGCTGGACTGACCAATGCGGAGAAAGACCTTAGACAGGTTAACTGGACAAAAGGGCGCAACCGTGTGATGGTTGCCACGAACGCTTTCGGAATGGGTATCGACAAGGCTGACGTGAGACTGGTCATACACTATAATGTGCCTGACTCCGTAGAGGCGTATTTTCAGGAGGCAGGACGTGCAGGACGCGACGGACTGAAAGCCTATGCCGTACTGCTGTTCAACCAAAGGGATCCGCAGATACTACGTAAAAGAGTGCCTGAGACCTACCCGGAGCCTGATTATATACGACAGACATATGAAGACCTGTGCCATTTCCTTCAGGTCGGTATGGGGGAGGGCTACGGACGCACGTTCGACTTCAGCATGAGAAAGTTTTGTCCTTACTTCGGCCATTTTGCCAATACGGCTACTAATGCGTTGCGGTTGCTCAATAACGCCGGGTACATCGAGTATGAGGAAGACAATGACTTCAAGTCACAACTGCGATTCATCATACATAAGGAAGGCCTCTACCGACTCAACCACAATGAGAGGAATGTTGACGATGTCATCAAGGTGCTGCTGCGCAGTTATACAGGACTGTTTGCTGACTTCGAGTATATAGACGAGTCGTATATCGCACAGCGTACCGGCTATGATGCGGAGACTGTCTACAATATACTGAAGGAACTGAGCAGCCGTCGCATCATCGACTATATCCCGCGCAGGAATACTCCGACGGTGAAGTTCTGCGTGCCGAGGGTGGAGAAAGAGAAGGTGAGACTGTCGGAGGAGGTGTATGACAACAGGAAAGCGGACTTTGCTAAACGTATAGAGGGGGTCATTGACTATGCGTCGAACCGTAAGGTATGCCGTAGTCGTCTGCTGTTGCGTTACTTCGGTCAGACGGAGTCGGTCGACTGTGGTCAGTGTGACGTTTGTGTGGGCAGAAAGAAAAGTGAGAACGAAAGCAAACGGACGGAACAATATGTACGGACGATACTTGAAATACTTGCTGATAGGGAACCGCATGCCATGGATGAACTGGCAGCAGCGGTGACAAATAAAGAATTACTTAAAAACACGCTTCGCATGATGCTTCAAGAGGAGCAGGTCATTGCAGACGGAGATAAAATAAAGAGAAAGTAATATGGGATTTTTCAAGACTTTATTCACGGGAAAAGAAGAAACCGACGAGGAAAGACAGGAACAGAAGAAGGAGAATGACTTCGATGTGTTCAAGTACGATGGAGTGAAGGCAATGCGTATCGGGAAGACAGACTACGCCATTGCCTGCTTCGAGCGTGCACTGGAACTAAAGGATGATGCGGAAACTCACCGTTTCTATGCCAATGCCTTATTGCAGAAGAATGATCTTGACGCTGCTGTAGGGCAACTTGAGGCGGTGAAGGATATGGAACCGGACAATATGGAGACTCTGCTTGCCTTGGCTGAACTGTATTTCCAGACCGAGGCGTACGATAAACTTGAGGAGACATGCCAACGGGCTATGGAAATAGACCCGTCACTTGCTATGCCTCATCTGCTTCTTGCGAAGATGCATGATGCACAAAAGGATTATATCAATGCTATTGCACAACTCACTCAGGCTATAGCCCTAAAGGATGATTTTGCAGAAGCTTATCTCCTGCGTGCGAAAGTTCTTTTTAGTATGATGCAATACAATGAGGCAGATAAAGACATTGACGTGGTGCTCGGGCAGGATGACAGCAACGATGATGTCCTTGAGATGAAAGCGGAGTGCTGTGACGCTTTGGGTAAGAAAGAGGAGGCAAAGACATATTATAACAAGGTCATCCAACTCAACCCCTATCTTACCAAGGCGTATATGCAACTCGGTCGTCTGCTTAAGGATGAGGGCAAGACGGAAGAGGCGGCAAAGATTGTAGAGGAGGGCTTGGCTCTGCAACCCGAGGCGTTGAAGGATATCAACGGCAACTATACAAATATGGAAACCAAGATGCAGGAGACATACGACTCCATCAACCCATTCAAACATTGACAAGATTATATTCATGAATAAAAACAAATAACAGACAATAAATGGACATAGTATTAAGTGGAATGCGCCCTACGGGTTTCCTGCACCTGGGCAACTATTTCGGAGCGGCAAGGAGCTTCGTGAAAATGCAGGATGAGTACAACTGTTTCTTCTTCATAGCCGACTGGCATTCACTTACCACGCACCCGAAGCCGGAAGACATCCAGCAGAGTGCGCGTACCATACTCGCTGAGTATCTCGCATGTGGAATCGATCCAGACAAGGCAACTATCTACATACAGAGTGATGTACCGGAGACCTTGGAACTGTACTTGTATCTGAATATGAATTGTTATCTTGGTGAACTGGAACGCGTGACTACCTTCAAGGAAAAGGCGCGCCAACAGCCGGACAACGTGAACGCCGGACTCCTTACTTACCCGACACTCATGGCTGCGGATATCCTGCAGCACCGTGCCGCATGGGTACCTGTCGGTAAGGACCAGGAACAGAACATGGAGATGGCACGCAAGTGCGCACGCCGTTTCAATAATATCTATGGGGTGGAGTTCTTCCCTGAACCGAAGAACTTCTATTTCGGCAATCATGCCATCAAGGTACCGGGACTCGACGGGTCGGGCAAGATGGGAAAGAGCAACGGTAACTGTATATACTTACATGATGACGACAAGACCATTAGCAAGAAAGTAATGAAGGCTGTGACAGACAGTGGACCTACAGAACCTAACAGCGAGAAACCGGAGGTCATACAGAATCTCTTCACATTCCTCGACATTGTGTCAACCAAGGATACGTATGACTATTTCAACGAGAAGTGGAATGACTGTTCAATCCGCTATGGGGACTTGAAGAAACAGATTGCTGAAGACCTTATAAAGACTGTCGCACCTATTCGTGAGCGTATTCTTGAGATTTCAAGTGACAAGGATAGACTCGAACGTATAGCACGCCAAGGTGCGGAGAAGGCTCGTGAGAGTTCGGGCAACACTCTCCGTGAGGTTCGTAAGATCATCGGCTTCAAGGTTTATTAGTGGATGACTACATGTAGCGTCACAAGAAATCATCTCAAAGGTTGGATGTCCATTCATGTGGCATCCAGCCTTTGTGTGATGAATGTGTCAGGGACAGTGGACTGTTATAGATTGGAAACTATGGATTGAGAATATTATGTGGACAAACAACAATCTGTACCTTATAAATCCCAAATACAGGATGTACGAGTCTTTAGTGCGTTCGTTGCCGGACAGGTTCGACCAGTCAGGACAGTTGGTCTACAACTCACGCAACCAGGTGCGTCTGTTTGACGCTCCCGATGGGCAGACTCTTGTCGTCAAGAGGTTTAAGGTGCCTATGCTGCATCAGAGGATAGATTATACATTCATCCGTCCCAGTAAGGCAAAACGTGCCTATACGTTTGCCATGCGGCTCGTGGACCTCGGAATCAGCACGCCCGACCCGATAGCCTGTATTGAGACCCATCGGCATGGACTGTTCTATTTTGGCTATTTCGTCTCCACTTACTGTCCCGACCCTGACGTCCGTTTCCTCCGTGATGACTATGAGGGACATGATGATTTGATTGATGCCATAGCACAGTTTATTGCAGATATGCATGAGAAAGGCTTCGTCCATGGCGACGTGAACCTGAGCAATTTCCTTTACAGGAAGGAGGATGGCGGCTACCACCTGACGACCATAGACATCAATCGTTCACATTTTTATAAACATCCATCTGTCAGACGGTGTCTTGACAGTCTGGTGCGTCTCACGCATGTGCGTCCGCTGTTGAGGAAAATTGTGGTGAGATATGCAGAACTGCGTGGATGGGAGTCTACGACTTGCTATGACTATGTGGAACGCAAGCTCTCCAGATTTGAACGTTTGCGCAGCCACACGTAATAGCCGTACACTGCCATTACGGTGTACACTCCATAAAGGATACTCCGACCGTACACACCTTTATATATATATAGACCGGTGCTTACAAGGTCGACTACGAACCACACCCACCATTGCTCAATGTATTTGCGTGATAGCATCCACATGCCGATGACGCTCAGTGCGGTAGTGAATGCGTCGGTGTAGGGTACTTTGGAGTCCGTGCATCTGATCAGGAACCAGCTTAGGGCTGTATCAAGTATGATGAAGATGGCGACAAGGTACAGCCATGTACGTTTCGGTGTCTTGCTGATTTCTATCTTCTTCTTTCCTCCTTTACCACCTCTGAGCCATACTGCCAGTCCATAGATGCCAGCGAGGAAGTAATATACTTCCATGCCGCAGTCGGCATAGATGCCAGCCTGGTAGAGCACGATGATGTATATGGCTGGCATGATGCAGCCCACAACCCACATCCATGCGGACGTGCGAAATTCCAGGAACAAGTAGACGAACCCAAGGATTGCTCCCAGGGTGTCTAACTTGTTGCTGATGATATATTCCAGTACTTGTTCCATTTTCAGACAGCTGTCAGTTGGGTAAGTCTGTCTCAGAAGCGGAGGGTGACACTGCCCATGGCTGTGAAGCCGCACATCGGCATATAGCCAATCTGGTAGTAGCGGTTATCAACTGGGTGGTCTGTTCCCACGATGCTTGAGTAGACCCATCCGCTTGCAGCGTAACGTTCTCCGAAGATATTGCTGAAATTAGCACCGACAGTGATATTCCTTATGCCCAATTTGCGTTTTGCCAGGTCGAAGGTGTAGTTCATGTTGACATTGGACGTGGTGTATGAAGGCAGACTGCGGTCTTTGTTCTCTGTGTTGTCGAGATACTGGCGGCTGACGAAGTTAGTGTGCCATACAGCCTGGAATCCCTTGTAGTGGAAATCCAAGAATCCGTTGAGGATGACACTCGGAGAGAAGGCGAGTGTGGACTTGTTGTAGTGTACGGTAGTGGCAGGTAGACTGTTCCAGTCGTTGTCGTATGTTTCAACCTGCTCGTCGAGGTCTTTTATCTTGTTACTTGAGAGTGCAGCATTTCCTTCTACGGTGAACCAACTGATAGGACTGTATCCAGCACTCAGTTCTATACCTGTGCGGTAGGATGTCTTGATATTGGTGGTGAGGGCCTCGCCTATGTCGCTTACCGCTCCAGTTTGTACGAACTGGTTGTCGTAGTCCATATAGTAGAGGTTTGCGTTGGCATACCAGTTCTTGCCGGTGTAGCTGTAGCCCAATTCGTAGTCGTTGACACTCTCTGCCTTGGGGAAACCGCTTCCTCCGTTGTCTGTGAAGTTGTTGCGCTCTGGCTCGCGGTGGCTGCGTGCATACGATACATAGGCTGTGTGGCCACCGGCATGGTATGAGAGCCCTGCTTTGGGATTAAAGAAGTCGTACTTGTTGTTGACATCGAGTACTTGGTTAACGTATGCTCCGTCCACTTCATAGAACTTGTCATTAATACCGGTGGTGACGTATTTCACGTGACGGTACTGTATGTCACCGAAGATATCAAGGTGCTCTGTTGCGTGCAGGGTGGCTTTCGCATAGATGTTGGCGTCGGTCTTCTCCGCATCACTGTCGTAGTACTGGTAGTCTCCGTCTGCCAGAATCATCCTCCTTAACTGTTCGTTGCCAGCGTATGTGAGGTAACCGTAGTGGTTGCCTTCGAAGGTTTGCATGGCGAGTCCACCGACCACATCCCATTTGCTATCCTTGTAGTTCATGTTCCACACCACTCCGTAGGTGTTCTGTGTGAGTCCCTTTTTACGGATGAAGTCACTCTTCTTGACTGTGTTCCCGTCTGCGTCCGTGAAGTTTGACAGACCGAACTTCTTGAGTTTGCAGTTGTACTTGAACTCCTCGTAGTAGCCGTAGCCGTGGGTGTAGTGTACTGCTCCCGATGTGCTCCAGTTGTCGTCTATCTGCCAAGCGAGACTAAGCATGTTGTGGTTCTGCCAGAAGTTGTCCGTTGTCTTGCTCCAGAGCGAACCGTCTGCCATCTTGTACCTGCTTGTCGTCCATGTGCCGTCCCAGTTCGGGTTGAAATACTCGTAAAGGCTGTTGAAGCGTCCCATTCCGGCATTGTGCATGTCCTTATAGGTTTTGATGCCGTCATATATGTTCATGCTGTAGTCATCGTTACCGGCAGTCACACCATTCCAGGCCTGTCCTGTAGATTCGAAATTGCCTATGTTCTTGTACCGCAAGATGAGGTTGCCGTCGGTGCTGATGTAGGTTGCTCCACCATAGTAACTACCAGAACGTCCTGCTGTACCATGGATGTAACCATCGGTCTGTGTCTCGTGGTATGCCCCGTCGAACACGAAATGATTCCACAGCAGTCCTGTGGAGAGTGAACCACCTATGTTGAAGGTGTTGTATGAACCGTACGATGCCGACAACTCAGCGTTTGGAGTCATACTGGGGGCTTTGGTTGTCAGTGCTACAGTACCACCGAAGGCACCGTCTCCGTTGGTTGACGTGCCTACTCCGCGCTGTAGTTGCGCACTGCCGAGCAGACTCCCGTAACTGTTCATATTTGCCCAAAACACACACTGGTCTTCCGGTGAGTTGAGTGCCACTCCATCGAGGGTTACGTTGATGCGGCTGTCCGAAGCCCCACGAATCCTCATGTGGGATGTGCCGGTACCTATGCCGTTCTCACCCCATGCGATGACTCCGGGAGTGCGCGCAAAGAGGAACGGCAGTTCCTTGCCTGTGACGGAAAAGCCCTGCAGGTCGGCTTTGCCGATATTGCTCACAGCGAACGGCGCATCTTTCTTTGCCTTCACACCGACAACTACGATCTCGTTGATTTTCTCTACTTTGGATGTGTCCGTGTCTGCACCCGGTACGGATGCCGCACATCCAAGACTACCCAGCAGCATGGCTGCTGTCAAACTTGTTTTTGTCATAAACTTGTTTTTAACTAAAGATTAAACAACGTAAAGGAGTACGGAATCTATCTAATCGTCCCTACGGCAGCATTACCTGCATCAGGTTCATGGGTATATTCTCAGCTTGCCGCACAGGCGGCAGGCACCCCTTTAGTTAAAATTCGGGTGCAAAGGTAGCCAATTGTTTTGAAAGTAGTGTGGTCTTGTACGGATAATTTACTTTGGAGAGGGTCTTATGCGGACGAAACAGCAGTTTATGAAAGACAAAGGGAGCGGATTCGCTTGTGGAATCCGCTCCCTGTTGGAATATGGTGGTCAGAGTTATTTTACAAGAATCTTCTTGCCGCCCTTGACATAAATACCCTTTGACGGGTTGAGCACCTTGCGGCCTGTGAGGTCGTATACTGTGGTGTCATTGCTTGCCTCGTCAACAGATGAGATGCCTGTGTCGGTCTCGTTGACAATCACATCGAACTCATAGTACTTGTTGTTGTACTTCAGGTAGATGACAGTCTTGTATGTGTTCATCATGTTGACATCGTCAAGGATGTATGACTTGAACACTCCATCAGAGTAACCTGCGTAGAATACAACAGCTGTCGAACCTACTGTATTGCCCTGGGCATCGAAGCTGAAGCCGTACATATCATCGAAGTTCTCTGCGTTCTTTGCAATGAGATTGCCGTTAGCGTCCTTTACAAGCCACTCGCCGCTTTCACTCAATTCTTCCTCAGTACATCCGAGCTTCTCGCACGCTGCTGCCAGACTGAACTCCTGCTCAAAGATATCATCATCTTCGTTGCGACCCAATAAGCTGACTTCTTCAGTTCCGACAGGAGTGATTACCTCGCTGACGTACTTGAGAGTGACATTGAGTTTTATTGCCTTGCCGTTCCAGTGGTCTGCGATGAAGAATGTGCCGTGGCATACATCACCTGCCTTAGGCAGTCCAGGTACATTGAACCAGTGGATTGTGCTTTGGTAGTACCATATTGCGTATGCACCATTGCCAGTGTAACCGGCAGCGTATGCCATGCCTGTGATTGAGTCTGCTGCAGACATCCAGAAACCACCGCCTCCGTAGGTGCTTGCTTCTCTTACTGAGTAGTTTGCTGTAGTGTCGCCTGCTGCTGTCAGACCGTAGAATGTTCCTGTAGTGGTGCCGAGCAGACTGTCAATGTCTGATACGTCAGTAGTACCGATCTCCCATGAGTTTGTCAATGGCACGATCTGCACTGTGAGGTCATGTTCGATAATCTCACACTGGCTGAGTGTGTACTGTGGATTATCCATGGTCAGCTTTACGTTCAACTGATAGTAGTTCTTGCCGTTGATGAGATACAGGGTTGAGTTGAATTCCTCACCACCGTTGAACTTGTTAGGTGTGTTGCCAATCTTTAGATACCAGTTGGCTTTGTTTACAGAGTCGTTGAGGAACTCGATGAAGATGTTGGCTGCGTCTGCACTGTAGCTTGTGGCTGCGTTGTCAGCTGTCATCCAGAAACCTGCATTGTCAGCGGTGTAGTTGTTGGTGATGCTTCCGTGGCTGTCGTTTGCGTAGAGTCCCAAGTTCTCCAGAACGTTTTCTGCACCAGCCTTTTGGAAGGTAGCGACAATCTCAGCGATGTTGACAGGTATACTGTCTGTAACATCCCATCCGCCACGCGGGTCACGGTTTACGATGAATTCCTTCTCGCCAATCTTGTTGTAGTTGGTGATTGGGTCAAGTTCCATGTCGACTGTGAGGTCTATAGTAAGGACGTATGCCTTGTCTCCATAGACGATATAAATGTCTGCCTGACGGTTCTCCTTGAGATTCCAGTGGCCAGGGTACTGACCTATAATGCAGTCGATGGCATCTGTGCCTGTGTTGTAGCTCATTTCAGCTATGTAGAACTTGTTGGTCTCAGCACTGTAACTGCCGAGAATCAACTCTGTGCCTTCTGTCTGTGTGGCCTCGTCCCATACGCCTGAATCAAACCAAAAACCCGGATTAGGTGTTGCTGTGAACTTGTGTATGAGGTCAGCTGCCCATATCTCGTTGGCACTGTCGTAATCCTTGGTGAAGAGCATGGAACTGAGGTGCTCCTTCATGTATACCGAGTCGATACCGAGTGCTTCGGAGATGCCGGTCACGGGGATGGAGTTCTTCACGTCATACCAGCTGTCATACAAAGACTGTGTACTCTTGTATGTGTACTTGCCGACGATGTTAAGGTCTTCTATTGTTGTTACAGGCTCTTTGTCGATGTCGAGGTCAGGAGTACCGACTGTGAGTGTCGGGTTGAACACGACTGTCTGGCCGTTGTAGTTGATACTGCATGTAGCCTTGATGGTTCCGCTCTCAAGGTTTCCTGTCTGGCCGATGGTGATGCTGATTGTGGTGTCATCGATATCGAGACGGCAATAAGCGGCAGCACTTCCCCAACCTTCGAGCATATTGCCCTCCTGGTCAATGTAGAAAGCACCGTCTCCAGCGTTTCCGCGTTCATAGCTCCATGACCCGTCAGAATGCTTGAGCATGAAGAAATCTGAATTGTAGCTTGCTTTCTGCCACTCCTGAATGGCAGAACTGAGTGTTTCGGCGTCTACGCCCAACTCTTCTGCGATGACACTCATTTCGAATGGCTCGCTTGTGGTAGCCCACGCTCCATAGTCGGCTCGCATACTGAAGGTATGCTCACCGTCAGCCGACGCTTTCATTCCTGTGAAGAAGAATGCGAGCGCCATGATTACAAACGTAAAGTTTCTTGTCATATTGATTTTGGATTTAAGTGAATAAAAGTTCCAGTCCAATTGTTCTTCCTGCCACCGGCAGCTCATCTGACGGATTCGTATCAGCACTACTGATGGATTCATATCGCAAAGGTATAATAAATATTTTTACGGCTACAAACTTTTATGGAAGAATCTGTAGCCGTAATGCAATTTTTGTTTGTTACACGTGTGTTTTGACTATTCTACAACAGGCAGCCATACTTTGGACTGGTGCTCTCCTGTATGGTAGAGACGTATGGTGCTGCTTTGGAAGTCCGCATCGTCACAGGTATAGATATTGCAGAACTTCTGTGGGTTGCGGTCAATCAACGGGAATAGTGAACTCTGCACCTGTATCATCAGACGGTGACCAGGGCTGAAGGTGTGCGACATATCGTTGAGCGCGAACTTCAGTGCAGTCGGTTGACCCGGCACGAACGCCTCGGGGTCGCTGAAGCTGTTGCGGAACTTGCCGCGCATCACTTCCCAGCGCACGAGGGTCTGCCGTCCCTGTTTGTCGACGTCGATTACCTTCACCACAAAGTCCGCATCGGTGGTGCTGACGCTGACGGTGAAGTCTACCTCCGGTGTACCTACGACAGTCAACGGTTTGGTCAACTCTCCAGTCTGGAACACAGCCACGTCTGGACGCCATGAGGCGAACCGCTGGTCAGCGTTCATGTAGTCTGCTGTACGACTGTCGTGCGGTGCGATGCCTATGTATGGAACAGGTCGTGACGGGTCACTCACATATTGGGTGTACTCCATGCTTGGGTTGGATTCTTTCGGACAGTAGGTAACATCAGAGCATAGCGCACCGTCTGGCTGCAGGTAGAAGGCTGTCCTTTTGCGGTTCCATGTCTTGTTGCCAGACACGAAACTGTCGGACTTGGGATTCCATCCTTCCTTGATGTCGTACCACTGGTTAGAACCGCTGTCAAATATCCTTGCTCCGTATGCAGGTTTCTCTCCCTTGTCCTCAAGGTAATAGGCGAAGAACGGATATTCGATATTGTACATGTAATAATCTTCGCTGGCGAGGTCTCCATAGTCGATGCCGCCCAACTCCTGCGCTCTGGGGTATCTCCATGCCCCATGACTCCAAGGACCTTCCACGAGGTATACAGGTGTCTTGGGTGACTTCTCCTTTATCGCCTTGTAAGTGGCGAAAGCCCCGAAGCAGTCCTCTGCATCATAGAGTCCGCCTATGACCATCACGGCTGGGTTGGACTTCTTCGAGCTGGAGAGGTACTGCACGTAATTGGTCACCGTGTGGGTGTACCACCAGTCATCCTGGTTGGGGTGCTTCACTGCAGTGTTCCACATGTCAAGGCTGTCGCCCATAATCTGCGTGAAGTTCTTGATGGCACCGATGCGCAGGTAGTCAGTGTACACGTCATGTGTAACGATGTTGGTAGGGTTGTCGCTGCGGCTGATGCGTCCTGCCCAGAAGGCAGGGGTGTTGATGTACTTGAACCAGTACTCGAAACTGAACATGTCCATCAGGCACAGCGCACCGTTGTGGTGGTCGTCGTCACCGAGAAACCAGTCGGTAACAGGTGCCTGTGGGGTGACCGCCTTGATTGCCGGGTGGAGGGAGAGGGCAGCCATAGTGGCGTAGAAACCAGGATAGCTTATACCGTGTACACCTATTTTATTATTAGAGTGGGTGTTGTGGATGAGCCATTCGGCAGTGTCGTAGGTGTCACTTGCCTCGTCCACTTGATTCTTATTCTTCTTGTTTGGGATGTAGGGGCGCAGGTCTTCGAATACCCCTTCGCTCTTGTTCTTGCCTCGCACGTCTTGATAGACGATGATGTATCCGTTGCGCACATACTCGCGGTAACCGATACTCGCAAAGTTGTTGAAACGGTCTGTGCCGTAGGGCGCACAGCCGTAGCACTGGCGGTTCATCAGTATGGGGTGACGTTTTGAGTTGTCCTTCGGCTCATAGATGGCGGTGAACAATTTGACTCCGTCACGCATGGGAATCATAACCTCTCGTTTGGTGTAGTGGTTTTCGACCCACTGCTGGTCGATGCTGTCGGTCTCGGCACCGTAGGCTACGGTGAAGAAGCACAGTGTCATTAGTAGGATGATGTGTCTCATAATCTTTAATGTTTGATTTGCAATTGTGGCGCAAAGATAGTGAAAACAAGCGGTATGGACGCTGCTTTCGGAGGAAATGTTGAGAAAAAAGACTGATATTGTTTTGTGGCTGAGAAAAAATATGTAACTTTGCACGCTGTTTCGAAATCCCGACAGGAAATATAGCGAGAATAAAACGAAAGATATATGTCAAAAGTTTGTCAAATTACAGGTAAGAAGTCAGTGATAGGCAACAATGTCTCTCACTCACTCCGTAGAACAAAGCGCAGATTCAATGTCAATTTGTTCACAAAGAAATTCTACTATGTAGAAGAGGATTGTTGGATTGTACTGAAGGTCAGTGCTGCTGGTCTTCGCATTATTAACCGTATCGGTCTCGACGCAGCATTGAGAAAGGCTGTAGCCAAGGGACATTGCGAATGGAAGGATATCCAGGTAATCGCATGATAATACAATAAGGAGGTTTAGTCATGGCAAAGAAAGCTAAGGGTAACAGAGTTCAGGTAATACTTGAATGTACAGAGATGAAGGACAGTGGTCTGCCTGGAACATCTCGTTATATAACAACAAAGAACCGTAAGAACACTCCAGACCGTCTGGAGCTCAAGAAGTATAACCCAATCCTTAAGAGGATGACTGTTCATAAGGAAATCAAATAAGTAACTGAAGTAATATGGCAAAGAAAGCGGTCGCAACCCTCCAGTCAAAGGATGGTCGCGCTTATACAAAAGTTATCAAGATGTGCAAGTCTCCCAAGACTGGTGCATATGTGTTTGAAGAGAAAGTGCTCCTCAACGACGAGGCTAAGGCATACGCGAATAAATAATTGGCGGACAGCGATGTCCCCTAATATGGCTCAAGTGACAAGCGTCCTTCCTGTAAGGGCGCTTTTTCTGTGTCTGTCTTGGCTGTCGTGTGGCATCATTATATGGTTTTCATTTGCATGATTGGGAAAAAAGCAATAACTTTGCACTGGAATTAAAGTGACGCTATTCATTAACCACTAAGCGAAAGGATGTAATATGGGATTCTTCAACCTGTTTGGCAAGAAAAAGAAGGAAACGCTCGATAATGGTCTTGCAAAGACGAAAGAGAGTGTGCTCGACAAGATTGCGCGTGCCGTAGTCGGCAAGTCGAAGGTCGACGAGGAAGTACTCGACAACTTGGAAGAGGTTCTTGTGACCTCTGACGTGGGAATCGACACGACCCTGAAGATAATACAGAGGATTGAGGACAGGGTGGCAAGAGACAAGTATGTCAGCACTGCCGAACTGAATGCCATCCTGCGCGACGAGATAGCTGCACTGTTGACGGAAAACAATGTGGGCGACACTGAAGGGTTTAAGTTGCCGTCCGACCACAAACCATATGTGATACTGGTGGTAGGCGTGAACGGAGTGGGCAAGACGACAACTATAGGAAAACTGGCGTACCAGTTCAAGCAGGAGGGTAAGAAGGTCTATCTGGGAGCTGCTGACACGTTCCGTGCGGCGGCTGTAGAGCAACTGTGTATATGGGGCGACCGTGTGGGTGTGCCTGTGGTGAAGCAACAGATGGGTAGTGACCCTGCGTCGGTGGCGTACGACACAGTCAGTTCCGCTATCGCCAACGGGGCTGATGTGGTACTCATTGACACGGCAGGACGACTGCACAATAAGGTGGGACTGATGAATGAGCTTTCCAAGATACGTAACGTCATAAAGAAACAACTGGAGACGGCACCAGACGAGGTATTGCTCGTGCTCGACGGCTCTACAGGACAGAATGCGTTCGAACAGGCACGGCAGTTTACTGCCGCTACGGAGGTGACAGCGATGGCAATCACCAAACTCGATGGTTCGGCTAAGGGCGGAGTGGTCATTGGTATATCCGACCAGTTCAAGATACCTGTGAAGTACATTGGACTGGGCGAGGGTATGGAAGACCTGCAGCCGTTCAACAGAAAAGAATTCGTTGATTCGTTGTTCGCAGGACAAGAGAAGTAAGAGCATTCTCGCAGGAAAAACAGATGAGAAAGAATACAGTAGACATAATAACGTTGGGGTGTTCAAAGAATCTGGTGGATTCCGAACGGTTGATGGCTTTGCTCAAACCTCTCGGGTTCAAGGTGACACATGACTCGCCCGACCCTCGTGGTGAGATTGCCGTAATCAACACCTGTGGATTTATTGGAGACGCGAAAGAGGAATCAATCAACACTATCCTGGATTTCTGTCAGGCAAAGGAGGAAGGCAGACTCAGACACGTGTATGTGATGGGTTGCCTCTCGGAGCGTTATCTGAAGGATCTGGGAAAGGAGATACCGCAGGTAGACCGCTTCTTCGGCAAGTTCGACTGGAGTCAACTTGTAGATGAGTTGAAATCGTACAGCCTGCAGAAGACAGTGGACAATACATGTCAGCACGACTATGCACGTGTGCTCACCACCCCCAAGCACTATGCCTATATAAAGATTTCTGAGGGGTGCGACAGGAAATGTGCCTATTGTGCCATACCCATCATTACGGGCAAGCACCGCAGCCGTACGATGGAAAGCATCCTTGAGGAGGTTGAGGCTCTTGTGGCACAAGGAGTGAAGGAGTTTCAGATTATCGCTCAGGAACTGACGTATTACGGCTTGGACTTGTATGGGGAACGACGCATAGCAGAGTTGGTCGACCGTATGGCGCACATCAAGGGAATGAAGTGGATACGGCTTCATTACGCTTATCCGCACCAGTTCCCGATGGAACTGCTTGACGTGATGCGAAGGAACAGCAATGTGTGCAAGTATCTTGACATTGCGTTGCAGCATATCAGCACATCTGTGTTGACCAATATGCAGAGACATGTCGATTCCAAACAAACATACGAATTGATAGAGTCCATAAGGAAAGCCGTTCCAGGTATTCATATACGTACTACACTAATGGTTGGATTTCCTGGAGAGGGCGAGAAGGAGTTCGAAGAACTGAAGGCGTTTGTGAAGTGGGCACGCTTTGAGCGCATGGGTGCCTTCGCTTACTCCGAAGAGGAGGGCACGGTGGCAGCTCGTCATTTCAAGGACAACGTTCCAGTGGAAGTGAAGCAGAAACGTCTGGATGAACTCATGGAACTGCAACAGAGGATATCAGCAGAGGTACAGGCGGAGAAGGTCGGCAAGACGTTCAAGGTGGTTATAGACCGCACGGAGGGCGACTATTATGTGGGGCGTACTGAGTTCGATTCCCCGGAGGTCGACCCGGAGGTGCTGATACCTGTGGAGGAGGGACTCCTGCGAAAGGGCTGCTTCTATGACGTGAGGATAACGGACTCCGACGACTTTGATCTCTATGGAACCAGAGTCAAACCGACAAAGTAAACAAAAGGATATAATATATAAGATGACGAACAATAGTTTTATTGCGGCACTGGCAAAGAAGTCCAAACTACCTGTAGCCACCACTGCAGCTCTGTTGGAGAAACTGGAGACAGTGATAGTGGAGAGTGTGAAGGAAGGCGACACGGTGGCAATGCAGGGACTCGGCAATTTCGAACTTAAGGTGAAGGCAGAGAGACGGATGTACAACCCGGCTATAAAGGACTACAAGATAATCCCTTCCAGCAAGACAATGGCTTTCCGTCCGAATGCGAACATAAAGGACAAACTCAACCCTGCAAAATAAGTGAAGTGTGATGGCTAAGAAGATAACGATACAAATGCTTGCTGAGAAACTGGCAGTGTCGGCTGGAGTGGACAAGGAAACGGCTGAGGCGTTCTTGAAGGCGTTCCCGGAGGTCTTGCTTGCCAGTGTGGCACAGGACCGTCTCGTGGAACTGGACACGTTCGGTAAGTTCTACCTGGTGGCTGTAGCCGACAGGGGTAGCGTGGATGTGAATACCGGTGCGCATATAGTGATACCGGGCTACGACAAGTTGACGTTCTCAGTGGATGACTCAATCGTGGGACAGTTCAACGATGCCCAGCCAAAGGTCAAGGAGAAGGTAGCACCTGCACCTGCTGCCAAGAAACCGAAACCGGTCAAGGAGACTAAAGCAGAACCAGAAACTCAACCTGACATTAAACCCGAACCGAAGGCAGTGGAGCCTGTCAAGGAAGAAAGTACGACAGTGGAACCTGCTTCGATTGTGGATCCAACTCCAGTTGCGGAGCCTGTTCCAGTTGTGGAACCTGCTCCGATACCGACTGTTTCACAACCAACTCCGACTGACAAGGGCGTTGTGCCAGATGCACAGGCGGTTACAGAAGGTGTCGTGGCAAAGTTCTTCAGGAATCTCCCTTGGTGGGGATACGTGACAATGGTCGCAGCCCTGTTCCTGATAGTCCTGTTCGTCGTCTTGGACTTGAGTGGCGACAGTGGTGAGGACGTTGCGGATGAACAGACTGGGGTGGCTTCAGAACAGGTGGATGAACAGTCCGGGGCTGATACGAACGAGTCGAAACCAGTTGAGAAACAAAAGGTGCATGTGCTGAAGTACGGCGAGTCACTGACAACCATATCGGTTCAATACTATGGCACGCCAGACTCCATGGGGGCTATATGGCGACTGAACAAGTTTACTGACCCTAACAACATACCGTTGGGAACGGCAATCAAACTGCCTTGACGGTATTCGGACACAATAGATATAAGGGAGCAATAAAACGACAGTGGATTGTTTTATTGTTCCCTTTGTCATTCCATAGGATTAAAGACTATTAAAAGGCTTTGATTTTGGCATAAAATACATTAAGCGGTCTGGGAAGTGTCATCGGAATGTAGTATTTTTGCTTTTGAAAGAATAACTAAAAAGACAAGAACGTTTATGGCAGATGTTGTAGATATTCGTGAACTAAATGAGAGAATAGAAAGACAAAGTTCTTTCGTTACAAACCTCGTGACAGGAATGGACAGGGTGATTGTGGGGCAGAAGCACCTTGTGGAATCCCTTCTGATTGGATTGCTTTCTGATGGACATGTGTTGCTCGAAGGTGTTCCTGGTTTGGCTAAGACCAAGGCGATACGTACGCTTGCGTCATTGATAGACGCACAGTTCAGTAGGATTCAGTTCACCCCAGACCTTCTTCCAGCCGATGTTATAGGTACAATGATATACAGCCAGAAGGACGGACAGTTCATAGCAAAGAAAGGACCTGTGTTCGCCAACTTCGTCCTTGCGGACGAGATTAACCGTGCTCCGGCAAAGGTGCAGAGTGCATTGCTGGAGGCAATGCAGGAGCGTCAGGTAACAATCAGTACCAACACGTTTGAACTGCCGAAGCCTTTTTTGGTGCTGGCGACACAGAACCCGATAGAGCAGGAAGGCACTTATCCGCTACCTGAGGCACAGGTGGACCGTTTCATGTTGAAGGTAATCATTGACTATCCGCAACTGGAGGAGGAGAAGAAAATAATTCGCCAGAACATCAGTGGGACAGAGGTGAAGGTCGCTCCAATCATGGGGACTGCCGACATAGAGGAGGCGCGTAAGGTAGTGTGGGATGTCTATCTGGACGAGAAGATTGAACAGTACATCGCAGATATAGTGTTTGCAACACGATATCCAGAGAAGTACAACCTAAAGGAACTGAAGGGACTGATAGCCTTCGGTGGTTCTCCTCGTGCGTCAATCAACCTTGCGTTGGCTTCACGTGCGTATGCGTTCATCAAACACCGTGGTTATGTGATTCCAGAGGATGTGCGAGCTATTGCACACGACGTGCTTCGCCACCGTATAGGCTTGACTTACGAGGCGGAGGCAAGCAATGTCACTTCTGAGGAAATCGTCAGCAAGATTCTCAATAAGGTAGAAGTGCCTTGATTCAGGAACAGGATAAACAACAGGTGAGATGGAGACTTCAGAACTGCTTAGCCAAGTAAGAAAGATTGAGATCAAGACTCGTGGACTCTCCAACAATATATTTGCCGGTGAGTATCATTCAGCCTTCAAGGGTAGGGGAATGGCATTCTCTGAGGTTCGTGAATATCAGTACGGCGACGATGTCAGAGATATAGACTGGAACGTGACCGCACGTTTCGGCAAGCCTTTTGTCAAGGTGTTTGAGGAGGAAAGGGAACTGACTGTCATACTGATGGTCGACGTGTCTGGCAGTCTCGACTTCGGTACTATCGGCACTACCAAGCGACAGATGGTCACTGAGATTGCAGCCACTTTGGCGTTCTCAGCCATTGAGAACAACGACAAGATAGGGGTCATATTTTTCTCGGACAAAGTGGAGAAATTTATCCCACCCAAGAAGGGGCGTAAGCATATATTGCTGATTATACGTGAACTGCTCAGTTTCCAGCCGGAGAGTCAGTTGACTGATGTAGGTCAAGCTGTGGAGTTCATGACCAATGCCATCAAGAAACGTTGCACCGTGTTTCTGTTGAGCGACTTCTACAATCATCAGAACTTTCAGCAACAGCTTACGATAGCGAACCGTAGGCATGATGTCGTGGCGATACAGGTGTACGACCAACGCATGGCAGAACTGCCCAACGTGGGACTGATGAAACTGGAGGATGCAGAGACGGGCGAGGATGTGTATGTCGACACTTCGTCGTCAGTTGTCAGGAGGGCACACCATGAGTGGTGGATACGTCATCAGTCTGTGCTCAGCGAGACATTCACAAAGTCCAACGTGGACAACATATCCGTACGTACCGACGAGAACTACGTCAGGTCGTTAATGAACTTGTTTAGAAGGAGAAGCTAATGAAACATAAACTGTTTGCTATTGTCGTAGGTCTATTGACGCTTGTGACGGTTCCAGTAGGAGCACAGGTGACAGTGGAGGCACGGATTGATTCCACGCTGATATTTATCGGACAACAGGTGAAACTTACGCTTGAGGTCAGTGCAGATGCTGGCAATAAAGTAGAGTTCGCCCAGTTCGATTCGCTACAACAGATGATACCCGGACTGGAGGTGCTGAGGTCGGAAGAGCCCGATACCGACTTGTTGAACGACGGTAAGCGGATGGTGCTGACCAAGAGATACGTGGTCACATCGTTCGACTCGGCTCTCTACTATATCCCTCCGATGACAGTGAAGATTGATGGCAAGGAATACAAGTCGAAGAATCTGGCTCTGAAAGTGGTTACGCTCAATGTGGACACGACGAAGGTGGACAGTATCTTCGGGTTCAAGCCCGAGATGAAACCACAGTTCAGCTGGGATGACTGGACTCCGGTGATTTGGATGTCGGTGGCGTTGCTCCTGTTGGTCGCTGTTCTTGTATACGTGTTTGTGCGTTTGGTAACCAACAAACCGATCATGCACCGTGTGCGGTTCCGTCAGCACATAGCTCCACATAAACTGGCGATGCAGAAGATAGAACGTATTAAGGAGGAAAATCTCGTGCAGAGCGAGAATTCCAAGGAGTATTACACGCAGTTGACTGACACTCTTCGCAAATATATATCCGAACGGTTCGGCTTCAATGCCATGGAGTTGACATCGGGCGAGATTATCAGCCGTTTGGAGGCGGAGAATGATGAGAGCGCATTGACCGAGCTGAGAGAGTTGTTCCAAACAGCCGACATGGTGAAGTTCGCCAAGTACAGTACTCTCATTAACGAAAACGACCGCAACTTGGTTGCTGCTATTGAGTATATCAACCAGACTAAGCGTGAAGAGGAGGATAAGCCTGCGCAGCCCAATGAGATTATTGTGGAGGAGGACCGTTCTAAGATGCGTAAGACAGTGCTAATTGTATGTATCGCAGTGTCTGTGATTGCCATCATGGTGGTTCTTTGCTTCTTGGCATACAGACTTTATTATCTTTGGATCTAAAAACGTTGAATCATGGTATTTGCTAATCCATATTTTTTCATCTTGCTGGCAGTACTGATACCTTATATAATATGGTACATACTTAAGGGTAAGAAGAGTGAACCGACAATGCGCATGCCTGAAGCTGGAAAGTACAAGGCGTTGCCGAAGTCGTTCAGATGCTACCTCATACATGTACCGTTCTGCTTGAGGGTGTTACTCTTTGTCCTTGTGGTTTGCATACTTGCGCGCCCCCAAAGTAAACATTCATGGAGCGACACGGATGTGGAGGGTATTGACATAATGCTTGCTGTCGATGTGTCCACCAGTATGTTGGCGCAGGACTTCAAACCGAACCGTGTGGAGGCGTTGCGCGAGATAGCGCGTCATTTTGTGGAGAAACGTGTGAACGACAATATCGGTCTTACGTTCTTTGCAGGGGAGGCGTACACTCAATGTCCGCTGACTACCGATCATGCGGCATTGATGAACCTGTACAACTGTGCAGACACGAGGATGGCTGCCAACGGCACGCTTGATGATGGAACGGCTATCGGTGATGGGATAATGAATGCCTTGCTGAGACTGCGTGAGAGTAAAGCAAAATCAAAGGTCGTGATATTGCTGACTGATGGTGTGAACAATGCCGGGAATATATCCCCAGTTACGGCGGCTGAGATTGCCAAGAAACAGAAAGTGCGCATCTATACCATAGGTATCGGCACAACAGGCATGGCTCCGTACCCACTACCTACTGGTGGCTCAATCAGTCTGCCGGTGGAGATCGACGAGCTTACGATGAGGAAGATATCCTCAGAGACGGGAGGACAGTATTTCCGCGCTCAGCGCAATGCGGAACTGGACGCTATCTATAATGACATAGACAAACTGGAGCGTACAAAATTCAGCGTGCGCCAGTACAGTAAACGGGGCGAGTTGTTCGAACCGTTCGCCCTTGCCGCCTTTGTGGTTCTGTTGCTGGAACTTCTGATGCGCTTGGTTGTACTTAAACGACTTCCGTAAGAGTGTTTTACAGTAGAATTGATAAACGAAGCAGACATGTTTAGATTCGCATACCCCATATATCTATATCTTCTGGTTCTCGTGCCTTTGTTCACGGCTTTGTTCGTGTTCTTGAGGTATCAGAGAAAACAACGGTTGAGAAAATTCGGAGACTTGCAGTTGCTTGCTCGTCTCATGCCGGATGTATCAGGAGTGCGCCCAGTAGTCAAGTTCTCCTTGATGATGGTGGCTCTCGCTCTGATTGTGTTCATTATGGCGCGCCCTCAGTACGGAATGCGCAACAGGGAGTACAAGCGTTCGGGTATAGAGGCGATGATTGCCGTTGACGTATCCAACTCCATGCTTTGCGAGGATATCTCACCGAGCAGATTACAGAAGTCGAAGATGATTGTGAGCAAACTCATTGACCAACTGGATGAGGACAAGCTGGGGCTGGTGGCGTTCGCAGGCACATCTGTCACTCTGCTACCGATAACCTCCGATTATGTTTCGGCTAAGATGTTCCTCGACCAACTGGACCCTAAGACGATAACCCTACAAGGAACGGATCTGGGCGATGCGATCAACCGCTCGGTTGCTGGCTTCAATCAGAAGTCGACTACTGGAAAGGCTCTCATACTCATCACCGATGCGGAGGACAACGAGAACAAGGCTGTCGAGGCGGCACGGGCAGCGAAGGAAAAAGGTATCCGTATCTTCGTACTGTCGGTGGGTACAGCACAGGGCGGACCGATTCCGTTGGGAAACAACCAGTTCAAGAAAGACTCCGATGGTAATGTGGTGACTACCAAACTGAATGAGGCTGTAGGCAAGGAGATTGCCAAGGCTGGTAATGGGGTGTATATACATGTGGACCGTACAGATGATGCGCAGACCATACTCGAAGGCGAGATAGCAAAGATGCAAAAGGAGGATTTCACTACATCCATGTATTCTGAATATGACGAGCAGTTCATTGCTGTAGCCATCTTGCTGTTCATAGTGTTGTGTATCGAGATATGCATAATGGACAAGAGAAACCGTTTGCTGGACAAAATTAGTTTGTTTAAATAGATATGAGGGGAATTTGATTGATGACGTGCTTTAGATATATATCAGTGTTGTGCCTGTCGCTTTGTTCTGTAGTCGCTTTCTCACAGAACAGTGACCGTGACTGTATACGTATGGGCAACAAGAGTTTCAGAGAGAAGGATTATAACAAGGCGGAGACCTACTACCGTAAGGCTTTGGACAAGAATCCATCGCTGGAGGCGTTCTATAATCTTGGTAACTCTTTGGCGTTCCAAAACAAGGACTCCGTAGCTTTTGAGCAGTACAAGCAAGCGTTGGAACAGGTAGCCGAGACTCCTGAAAAGAAAGCCTTTGTCTATCACAATATGGGTAATCTGGCGTATGTTGTCGGTTGTAGTCTGATGAAAGCTAACAGTCCCGATGCTACTAAGTCTTTTGCCCAGGCAGTGGAGCTGTACAAGAGTGCTCTCAGGTGCAGTCCAACTGATAACGAGACTCGCTACAACCTTGCAATGGCTCAGTATATGTTGAAGAAGAACCAACAGAAGAACCAGAACAACAATCAGCAGAATCAGAACCAGCAGGATAAGGAGAAAAACAAGGATAAGAACGACAAGAGTCAAGGCAAGGATCAAGACAACCAGGATAAGGATAAGAACAAGAACCAGGACAAAAAAGATCAGGGCGATCAAGATAAAGACAATCAGGATAAGAACAAACAAGACCAAAATAAGGATAAGAACCAGGACAAGCAGCAGTCGCAGGAAGGTCAGATGGATGACAAGACTGCAGAACAGTTGCTCAATTCAGCCCAACAAGACGAGAAAGCCGTGCAGCGCAAGGTGCAGAAGGCAGAGAAGGCTCATCGTAATGGACTGGAGAAGGACTGGTGATGGTCTCGTTCGTAAAAATAAACTATAAAGAAAGGGTAACGATACTATAAGAAAGGGTGTTGATATGAAGAAATTAATCGTGGCGGCTTCGCTTGTGATGTTGGGCGTTTCGTGTGCGGTGGCTGACAATGTGACGTTCCATGCGTCTGCTCCGTCTGTGGTTGAGGTCGGTGAGAGGTTCCGCATACAATACAGTGTAAACTCGCAGGACGTGTCGGACTTCTCCTATCCGTCATTCAACGGCTTTGACGTGATATACGGACCGAGTACATCGTCTCAGACCAGCGTGCAGTTCGTCAACGGAAAAATGTCACAAAGTAGTTCGTATACCTACACCTTTACGCTCGTGGCACAGAATACCGGCACATTCACCGTGCCTTCCGCCAGCATTCAGGTGGGAGGTAAGACCTATAAGTCGCAGAGCCTCAAGATTAAGGTGGTGGCTGCCTCTGGAGACGGACACCAACAGACACAACGTCAGTCCCGACAAGGCGGACAGACTGTGTCGCAGCCCCGGAGTTCCGACATATCCTCTTCCGACCTGTTTATGACCGCCAATGCCAGTCGTACTAAGGTGTATGAGCAGGAGGCGATACTGGTGACTTACAAGTTGTACACACTGGTTAATCTTACGCAGTTAGACGGTAAGTTGCCCACATTGGACGGATTTCAGATACAGGAGATAAATCTGCCACGCACAAAGGAATTCACCACAGAGAGTTATAACGGCAAGATATACCATACGGTTGTGTGGACTCAGTATGTGCTCTTCCCACAGAAGTCGGGTACATTGGAGATACCTCCTATAACATACGAGGGTGTCGTGGTGCAACAGAACCGCGCCATAGACCCCATAGAGGCATTCTTCAACGGAAATGCTGGCATGATTGAGGTGAAGAAAAAAATCACCACTCCCAAACTGACAATACATGTGAGTCCGCTCCCTGCTAAACCAGCTAATTTCTCTGGGGCAGTGGGTACGTTTAGCATCTCATCATCCATCAATAGCGATAAAGTGAAGGCGAATGATGCCCTCACCTTGAAGGTGCGTGTAAAGGGAACGGGTAACATGAAACTCATATCCGCTCCTGAAGTGGCGTTCCCAAAGGATTTTGAGACGTATGACGCGAAAACAACCGACAATTTCTCCCTTACTCACTCAGGGCTGAGTGGTTTCCGAGAGTTCGAATACCTGGCAGTGCCGCGCCATCCTGGCAAGTATACCATACCAGCCGCTGAGTTCGTGTACTTCGACACGGGGACTCATACATACAAGACTCTCAAGACTGAGCCTTATACGATAACAGTGGAGAAGGGTAGTGGGTCTAACGGGTCGATGTCCAGTTATGTGAACAACCAACAGGATGTAAAGGAACTGAACCAGGATATTCGCTACATCAAGACCAACGCAGTGAAGCCCCACCGCCCGGACGACAACCTCTTCGACTCGTGGAAGTACTGGGGCGCATACCTAATTCCATTGGTCCTTTTCGCCGTGACGCTGATTGTGGGTCACAAGCGAGTTAGGGATAACGCCAATATCGCCAGGAGCCGTGGACGCAGAGCCAACAAAGTGGCAGGGAAGCGTCTGAAGGTGGCAAACAGACTTTTGCGAGAGAAGAACCAAAATGAGTTCTACGATGAGGTCATGCGAGCCCTGTGGGGATATATAGCAGACAAACTGAATATACCGCTTGCCACACTCAATAAGGAGAATGTGAATATGCAGTTGACGGATAAGCACGTCGGTCAGCAGCTGATAGACGAATTTATCAAGGCACTCGATGAATGTGAGTTCGCCCGTTATGCCCCAGGCAATTCCAACGAGAATATGGAGGCTGTGTATGACAGGGCTGTCAATGTAATTGAGAAGATGGAGAACACAATAAAGAACACAACCGCAGCTAAACCTAAGAAGACTGGGATGGCAGTAGTCTTGGCACTGCTTGGGCTGTCACTTGCCACTTCAGTGTCAGCGCAGACAAAACAGGAGGCAGACAGTCTCTATGCCAAGGAACAGTACGCTGCAGCTGCAATTGTCTATCAGAAGGTAATAGATAAGTGTGGAGTCGCCCCAGAACTCTACTATAATCTCGGCAACTGTTACTACAAACTCGACGAGACCGCCAAGGCAATATTGAACTATGAACGGGCTCTACTGCTCGACCCGAGTGATGGCGACATAAAGACGAATCTCGCCCTGGCGCGCGCCAAGACCACCGACAAAGTGACACCTTCTTCGGAGATGTTCTTCGTCTCGTGGTGGAGAGGCTTGACCAACATGATGAAAATCAGTGATTGGATGATTGTGGCGTTCATCGCCTTTGTACTTACGCTCGTCGGCATACTTGTCTATGCGTTCATGACTGTAGTCCGATACAGGAAGATTGGTGCGTATGGTGCGCTGTTGTGCCTTGCCATATCTGTAGTGGCGAACCTAAGTGCGCTGTCCCAGTACCTTACGGTCATACATCGGGACTATGCCGTTGTGATGACCCCTGCAGTGACCGTGAAGAGTTCGCCAAGCGGAAGCGGCACCGACCTGTTCGTCATTCATGAAGGCTCCAAGGTGGAGGTCCTCGACAGTTCAATGAAAGAGTGGCGTGAGGTGAAACTGGAGGAAGGCAAGGTTGGCTGGGTGCGTGTGAGTGACCTTGAAGTGATATAATGATGTCGGACAAGTGAAATAATACGTGTATGCTGGAATATTTGAATGAGTTGGACACCTTCGCCACACTGGCTCTTAACGGCAGTGACTCCCTCTTTATGGACAACCTGATGGTTTGTGTCACCAATACGTTTTCGTGGTCGCTCGTCATACTGATGTTACTCGTGGTCGTGTTCCGTAACAACGATGTGCGCAATGGGGTAATAGTGCTTGTTGCCATCGGACTGATGATACTGGTGGCTGACAGACTGTGCTCGGGACTGGTGAAACCCACCGTAGCTCGTCTGCGCCCCACACAAAACCCCGAGATAATGTACCTCTTCGATGTGGTGAACAACTACAGGGGAGGGCGTTTCGGCTTCTTCTCCGGTCACGCCTGCAATACATTTTGCATGGCTATGTTCCTCTCCAGACTCTTTCATTACCGTCCTGTGACGGTCACGCTGTTCTTCTGGGCTGCCTCGACCACTTTCACGCGACTGTACCTTGGTGTGCATTTTCTGGGCGACGTGCTCGTTGGGCTGACCGTAGGCTGTCTGATAGGCTGGCTCTTCTATTATATATATAATAAGGTAGCATCAAAGCTACGAACCTCTCGCCTCGTGTCCGACCAGTTTACCCCGACTGGCTATCAGAAGAAAGATATGTATCAGTTCCTTACAGTAGTCTTTGCCAACTATATTCTGGTACTTGTGTTCTCCCTTATGCTTGGCGTGAGGTGACCTGCAGTTCTTGCGTTTCTGCCCCGGAAACACCTCCTAAAAGGCTCAGAATAGGGGTTGGAATACGGAAAAATGCATGTTTTTGAAAAAAAAGCACGAAAACATTTTGTGGTATCGGAGAATATGTCTACCTTTGCACTCGCTTTCGGAAAGGAACACCGGAGGCACCCTAAGAAGGGCGTTTAGCTCAGCTGGTTCAGAGCGTCTGCCTTACAAGCAGAGGGTCGGCGGTTCGAA
>CAVFVJ010000018.1:0-33757 GCA_963626085.1 Alistipes ihumii
TCACACCACGGCAGGTGGAGACCATCGTACACTACCTCGGTGACCCGTAAGAAGTGACCGTGACCGCACCCTGCACCGCTCAGTGTGCCCACCCCGAGAAAACGGACGAAAACGGACGAAAACGTACTTATCAGTACCGAAACGGACGGAAACGGACGAAAACGGAGGATGGGCAACACTGGGTGTCGTAACTTTGCATCGTGATTCCGAAGACACATGCACTTTCACGGTAAACAGCGCTGACCGGAAAAAAGGGCAACTACCCAACTGGAGAAAAAATTCTTCACAGTTGGAAAACAACAAACGGAGCTGAGGACAAAGTCCTGCACTACAGGAATGAGGACAAAGCTCCAAACTACAAACAATAAACTCTAAAACCAAAACACACTATGGCAATGAAACTAAAAGCAAAGGAGACTCTTGGTAGACGGTGCGCCCAATACAGGTACCATCCCCCTGTTTCGTGAAGCATTTCTTTGTCGTAATCTGCATGGCTGCAAGGTTACGGTGATATTTTCAGACCAACAAGCGGCTGGAAAAAAAACGTGAAAGCCCGATGGACCTCCACGTTTTCCTATAATGAATACTTACTGTTTACATTTCATCGAAACGGTTGAACGACATGTCGGGGTTTGTGTTACGGTGGAGATTCAGCATATCCTCCTTTGAGCCCACGATAATCTTGTCGAACTCACGCAGACCAGTACCAGCCGGAATCAGGTGACCACAAATAACATTCTCCTTCATTCCCTCCAATGGGTCAGTCTTACCGCTGATAGCAGCCTCATTGAGCACCTTGGTAGTCTCCTGGAAGGATGCGGCAGAGATGTAGCTTGACGCACCGAGAGCGGCACGGGTGATACCCTGCAGGATCTGTACAGATGTTGCGGGAATTGCGTCACGAGCCTGTACCAGTTTGAGGTCACGACGTTTCAGACTTGAGTTCTCATCACGCAACTTACGTGTTGTGACAGTCATTCCCTTCTTCATCGTCTCGCTGTCGCCCGCATCGGTGATAATCTTCTTACCCCAAATACGGTCGTTCTCCTCCAGGAAGTCCAGCTTGTCAACAATGCCACCCTCAAGGAAGCGAGTGTCACCTGGATCGGTGATGGAAACCTTACGCATCATCTGACGCACGATAATCTCAAAGTGCTTGTCGTTGATTGCCACACCTTGCATACGGTAGACATCTTGAACTTGGTTCACGATATACTCCTGTACGGCAGTAGGGCCTTTGATTGCAAGAATGTCCGCAGGAGTGATGGCTCCGTCAGAAAGCGGAGTACCAGCACGCACATAATCATTATCTTGCACCAAGAGCTGCTTTGACAGTGGCACGAGATACTTGCGCACATCGCCCACCTTGGAAGTGATGGTTATCTCACGGTTACCACGTTTAACCTTACCCATGGAAATCTCGCCGTCAATCTCGGCAACCACTGCAGGGTTGGACGGGTTACGTGCCTCGAAGAGCTCTGTGACACGCGGCAGACCGCCAGTGATGTCACCTGATGTACTGACGCTACGTGGAATCTTCACGAGTACGTCACCTGCCTTCAACTCCTGTCCGTCTTCAATAGCAATGTGGCAGTTGATTGGGAAGTTGTAAGTACGCAGGACTGTGCCATCCTTGTCGAGGATGTTGCAGACTGGAACCATGGTCTTGTCACGTGACTCAATTACAATCAAATCACGGAGACCTGTTGTGGCATCCTCATCCACACGATAGGTAACACCTTCGACGACTCCGTCGAACGCAGCTGTACCCTCGAACTCGGTCACGATGACTGCATTGAACGGGTCCCATGTAGCAATGAGTTCACCCGACTCTACAATATCACCTTCCTTGTGGAACAGTCGTGAGCCGTATGGCACACTGACGTTAGACATGGCAATGCCTGTATTGATGTCGACGAAGCGCAACTCTGCAAGACGACCCACAACGGTCATTGCCGCTGGATTGTCTTCTGTCGGAGTGTCGATGGCACGAAGTTCCTCAAACTCAAGACGGCACTTGTTCTTAGCAACGATTTGTGCGTTGGTATCCGCAGATCCCGCAAGACCTCCGGCGTGGAACGTACGGAGAGTCAGCTGAGTTCCCGGCTCACCAATGGCCTGAGCTGCAATCACACCGACTGCCTCACCCTTCTGAACCATCCTCTGGGTTGCGAGGTTACGTCCGTAACACTTCATGCAGACACCCTTGCGGCTCTCACATGTGAGCACTGAACGGATTTCAACACTCTCGATGCCGGCATCCTCGATTTCCTTGGCAATACGTTCGGTTATCTCCTCGCCAGAAGCGACAATCAAGTCACCGCTGACTGGGTCCTGTATGTCGTGGACACTTACACGTCCCAGTATGCGCTCTGCCAATGAAGCTACGACACGGTCACCGTCCTTCAAAGCTGTGCAGACAAGTCCACGCAGTGTACCGCAGTCTTCCTCATTGATAATCACATCATGGGACACGTCAACCAAACGACGGGTCAGGTAACCTGCATCGGCTGTCTTCAAGGCAGTATCGGCAAGACCCTTACGGGCACCGTGTGTGGAGATGAAGTACTCCAGCACAGACATTCCCTGCTTGAAGTTCGAAAGGATTGGGTTCTCGATGGTGTTGTTGTCGTCTGAACCAGCACGCTGCGGCTTTGCCATCAGACCACGCATTCCGGCAAGCTGAGCAATCTGGTCTTTAGAACCACGGGCACCAGAGTCGAGCATCATGAACACAGCGTTGAATCCTTGGTCGTCCTCAGTCATTGTCTTGAGCAATGATGCCTTAACCTTATCGTTCACCTCTGACCAAGTCGCAATAACCTTGTTGTAACGCTCCTTCTCTGTGATAAGACCAAACGCATACTGCTGTGCAATCTCCTCCACCTGAGCATTACCCTCGTCGATGAGGCTCTGACGGTCAGCCGGTTCTATGATATCATCAAGGTTGAATGACAGGCCACCCTCATAAGCCTTACGGTAACCAAGGTTCTTCACTCCATCGAGGAACTCGCAGGCACGAGCCATACCGACTGACTTTATCACCTTGGTAATGACCTTCTTCAACGCTTTCTTACCGATTACCTCATTTACGAAACCTACTTCTTGCGGTACAATCTCATTGATGATGATACGTCCGACAGTGGTCTCAACCAAATGCTTTATGTAGTTTCCGTTCTCATCAACGTCATTCACCACACACTTGATAGGAGCATGCACCTCGCAACGTCCTTCATTGTATGCAATGAGAGCCTCCTCTGGACCATAGAACGTGAGTCCCTCACCCTTAGCACCCGGACGCACCTTAGAGATGTAGTACAATCCAAGCACCATATCCTGAGACGGAACAGTAATCGGTTCGCCACTCGCAGGCGAAAGAATGTTGTGAGACTGAAGCATCAAGAGCTGAGCCTCAAGGATAGCCTCGTTAGACAATGGGAGGTGCACCGCCATCTGGTCACCATCGAAGTCAGCGTTGAACGCTGTACATGCGAGTGGGTGAAGCTGGATTGCCTTTCCTTCAATCATCTTCGGCTGGAACGCCTGAATACCGAGTCGGTGAAGTGTCGGGGCACGGTTGAGCAATACAGGGTGTCCCTTCATCACGTTCTCGAGGATATCCCATATCTGGTCGTCCTTACGGTCAACCATCTTCTTAGCGGACTTCACGGTCTTTACCAGTCCGCGTTCTATCAACTTACGTATGATGAACGGCTTGTAGAGTTCGGCTGCCATCAGCTTTGGGATTCCACACTCGCCCATCTTTAGTTCTGGGCCGACAACGATAACCGAACGTGCTGAATAGTCGACACGCTTACCCAACAAGTTCTGACGGAAACGTCCTTGCTTTCCCTTCAGAGAGTCTGAGAGGGACTTCAACGGGCGGTTGCTCTCCGACTTGACCGCACTTGCCTTGCGCGAGTTGTCAAACAGACTGTCGACAGCTTCCTGAAGCATGCGCTTCTCGTTGCGGAGAATCACTTCTGGGGCTTTAATCTCCATGAGTCGCTTCAGACGATTGTTACGTATGATGACACGACGGTAGAGGTCGTTCAAATCAGAAGTGGCAAAACGTCCGCCATCCAGTGGAACCAACGGACGAAGATCCGGTGGAGTTACTGGGATGTTGTGCATGATCATCCACTCTGGCTTGTTTCTGTTGCGTGATGAACGGAAAGCCTCAACCACCTGCAGACGCTTCAGAGCCTCTTGCTTGCGCTGTTGACTCTCACCAGTGTTGGCACGGTCACGCAGTTCATATGAAAGTGCGTCGAGATCGATGCGCTGCAGCATGTATTCAATTGCTTCGGCTCCCATCATTGCAATGAACTTGTCTGGGTTGTCATCAGGCAATTGGTCGTTACCCTCAGGCAGACTCTCCACCACTTCCCAGTACTCGTCCTCGCTCAGGAGTTCCATATTCTCAATGTTCTTCTCTGCATCCTCAGCCACACCTGCCTGAATTATTATATAACGCTCATAATAAATGATTGAGTCGAGTTTCTTTGTAGGCAAACCAAGCAGATAACCAATCTTGTTGGGGAGAGAACGGAAATACCAGATATGTGCCACTGGAACGACCAAAGCGATGTGGCCGGTGCGTTCACGACGCACTTTCTTTTCTGTAACCTCCACACCACAACGGTCACACACGATACCCTTGTAACGGATACGCTTGTACTTTCCGCAATGGCACTCATAGTCTTTTGTCGGGCCGAAGATACGCTCGCAGAACAAACCATCACGCTCAGGCTTGTATGTACGATAGTTTATCGTCTCTGGTTTCAAGACCTCACCATACGAATTCTCAAGTATCTCCTCAGGAGAAGCAAGACCTATTGTTATCTTTGTAAAGTTCGTCTTTATCTTAGATTCTTTCTTAAAAGCCATCTTTGTATGTTATTTCTATAAGATCAACTGAATTAATTCTATCATTCAAGAGTGATACTCAAACCAAGTCCACGAAGTTCATGGAGTAATACATTGAGTGACTCTGGAATACCAGGAGTAGGCATTGGATCTCCCTTGACAATCGCCTCGTAAGCCTTTGAACGACCTGTGACATCATCTGACTTGATTGTAAGAATCTCCTGAAGGACGTGAGAAGCACCAAACGCCTCAAGTGCCCAGACTTCCATCTCTCCGAATCGCTGACCTCCGAATTGGGCTTTACCTCCAAGAGGTTGCTGTGTGATCAATGAGTAAGGACCGATTGAACGGGCGTGCATCTTGTCCTCTACCATGTGGCCGAGTTTCAGCATGTACGTTATGCCGACTGTCGCCTTTTGGTCGAACGGAAGACCTGTCTCACCGTCGTAAAGCTGAGTGGAACAAGCACGTGGCAGACCTGCCTTGTCTGTCCATTCGTTCAAGTCCTCAATGTGTGCACCGTCGAAGATAGGAGTAGCGAACTTAACACCCAATTTCTTTCCTGCAGCACCAAGCACAGCCTCGAATATCTGTCCGAGGTTCATACGTGAAGGCACACCCAGCGGATTGAGCACGATGTCGACCGGTGTTCCATCCTCGAGGAACGGCATGTCTTCCTGGCGTACGATTTTTGACACGATACCCTTGTTTCCGTGACGACCTGCCATCTTGTCGCCCACACCGATCTTACGTTTCTTGGCTATGTAGACCTTAGCCATCT
Organism: Alistipes ihumii; assembly: GCA_963626085.1. Taxonomy (GTDB): domain Bacteria; phylum Bacteroidota; class Bacteroidia; order Bacteroidales; family Bacteroidaceae; genus Colivivens. The sequence goes on from CAVFVJ010000018.1 coordinate 5,651, forward strand.
GTATGATGCCTGACGGCAACTCGTCACCGATGGTAAGGGCAAACTTCTTACGTTTCAGCTCTGCATCGAGCAACTTGTATTTCTTGAGGTAATTGATGACAAGGTCACGAATCATGCCGTTGGTACGCTCATCGTCTGTCCAATGTGAGAGCTGTATCGCCGTGTAGTCAAGATTCTCAAAATGAGAAGCCTTGAACTTCACACCAGCAGGGATGACCTCCACTCCGAGATAGTCCTTTACGCCCTCTGATGTTTTCTTTTCCGTGAGTGTCACCAATTTATCAACAAGTATTGCCTTACAGTCGTCAAACTTGTCCTGGAACTCCTTGTCGAGTGCGGGCAGTTCCTTCTTGTCACGGTTTCTGTCAGCACGTGTCTTGATTGCCCTTGAGAACAACTTCTTGTCGATCACGACACCACTGAGTGACGGATTGGCTTTCAATGAAGCATCCTTCACATCGCCAGCCTTGTCACCGAAGATAGCACGAAGCAACTTCTCCTCTGGAGAGGGATCAGACTCTCCCTTAGGAGTGATTTTTCCAATAAGGATATCGCCTGGCTCAACATGAGCACCCACACGGATGATACCGTTCTCGTCGAGATCCTTGGTTGCCTCCTCACTTACGTTCGGGATGTCTGAGGTCAACTCCTCCATACCGCGTTTTGTCTCACGTACCTCAAGTGAGAACTCGTCCACATGCACTGAAGTAAGAATATCCTCGCGCACCATACGCTCGTTGAGCACAATGGCATCCTCATAGTTGTATCCCTTCCAAGGCATGTATGCAACCAGCAAGTTACGGCCCAGTGCCAACTCACCTCCAGATGTGGCATATCCCTCTGTAAGGATATCGCCAGCTTTCACCCTCTGGCCCTTGTTACATATTGGGCGAAGGTCTACAGTCATATTCTGATTAGTACGGCGGAACTTAGGCAACTTGTATTCCTTGACTGCCGGTTCAAAACTTACAAATTCCTCATCGTCAGTACGATCGTACAGGATACGTATAGTCGTGGCATCAACATATTCAATGACGCCATCTCCCTCGGCTGTAATCATTGTACGTGAATCCTCACACACCTGCTTCTCAATGCCTGTACCTACTATAGGAGCTTCAGTGCTGATCAATGGAACAGCCTGGCGCATCATGTTAGAACCCATCAATGCACGGTGTGCATCGTCATGCTCCAAGAACGGGATAAGAGCTGCGGCAATGGAAGCAATCTGCTGAGGAGCGACATCCATAAGGTCGACCTGAGAAGGCGGCACTACAGGATAATCCGCATCTTTACGGCATTTCACTGTCTTGCGGATAAAATGTCCATCATCTGTCAGAGGTGCATTGCCCTGACCGATAATCTTGCTTTCTTCCTCCTCTGCAGACAAGTATACTATATTGTCGTTGTTGATGTCGCAAACACCTTCGTTGACCTTACGGTACGGAGTCTCAATGAATCCACGACCATTAATCTTGGCATAGACACAAAGCGAAGAAATCAAACCGATGTTTGGTCCTTCTGGAGACTCAATAGGGCACAAACGTCCATAATGGGTATAATGCACGTCACGAACCTCAAATCCTGCACGTTCACGAGTAAGACCGCCAGGACCAAGGGCAGACAGACGACGTTTGTGAGTAATCTCCGCCAACGGGTTAGTCTGGTCCATGAACTGAGACAGTGCATTGGTTCCAAAGAATGAATTGATAACAGAAGATATTGTCTTTGCATTAATCAAGTCTGTCGGGGAGAACACCTCATTGTCACGCACATTCATACGCTCACGTATGGTACGGCTCATACGAGCCAAACCGACAGCAAACTGGTTTGACAATTGTTCGCCCACGGTACGTACACGACGGTTGCTCAAATGGTCGATATCATCAACTGCTGCCTTTGAGTTTGAGAGTTCAATCAGATACTTGATAATCTCTATGATATCTTCCTTAGTAAGAACTTTTATACTCGGGTCTATCTTAAGGTTCAGTTTCTTGTTGATTCTGAAACGTCCTACGTCACCCAAATCATAACGTTTGTCTGAGAAGAAGAGGTTGTTGATGACTTCACGTGCACTGGCGTCATCCGCAGGGTCAGCGTTGCGGAGCAAACGATAGATGTGACCGACTGCTTCTTTCTCTGAGTTGCTTGGGTCTTTTTGCAGCGTATTGAAGATGATTGAGTAATCTGAAGCGGTACCGTCCTCGTAATGAACGAACACAGACTCGTCTCCAGCCTCAAGGATACGGTCTATGAGTTCATCATCGATGACTGCCTCACGGTCGATTACGACCTCGTTTCGTTCAATTGAAGACACCTCACCTGTTTCCTCATCCACAAAGTCCTCTGTCCAAGACTTTACAACACGAGCTGCCAACTTGCGGTCTTTATACTTCTTAAGGTTGGTCTTAGTCGCCTTGACCTCTTCCGCAAGGTTGAATATACGTAGTATGTCTTTATCTGTCTCATATCCGATAGCACGCAACAGGGTAGTCACAGGCAATTTCTTCTTACGATCGATGTAAGCGTACATGACATTATTGATGTCAGTAGCGAACTCAATCCATGAGCCCTTGAATGGGATAATACGCGCTGAATACAACGGAGAGCCATTGGCATGTGTACTTGACCCGAAGAATACGCCTGGAGAACGATGCAACTGTGAAACTACTACACGCTCAGCTCCGTTGATAACAAACGTACCGTTATCTGTCATGTAAGGAATCGGACCAAGGTACACGTCTTGAATGACTGTGCCGAAATCTTCATGCTCCGGGTCCTTGCATGAGAGCTTCAATTTTGCCTTCAAAGGCACACTGAATGTAAGCCCTCTTTCTAAACATTCTTCCACTGAGTACCTTGGGGCATCAATGTAATAGTCAAGAAACTCAAGAACGAAATTATTACGAGTATCCTCAATCGGGAAGTTCTCCGCAAAGACCTTATACAGTCCGTCGTTCTTGCGTTTCTCTGGAGGTGTGTCAAGCTGGAGGAAATCTCTGAAAGACTGCAACTGCACATCCAGAAAATCAGGATAGGGCATCGGGTTCTTTACAGATGCGAAGTTAACTCTGTTGTTTACTATTTGAGACATCTATGATAAAACGGATTTAGGTGAATGGACATTATGCCCACATACTTTATAATTATATAAACACAAAAAGTTAAGAACCCTCAACCTGAGGATTCTTAACCTTATAATCGCAGGGTCGTACTTACTTGATCTCAACCTCAGCACCAGCTCCTTCAAGAGCAGCCTTCAATGCCTCAGCTGTAGCCTTGTCAACACCTTCCTTAACATTGCATGGAGCAGCATCTACGAGGTCTTTAGCTTCCTTAAGACCAAGACCGCAAGACTCCTTAACAGCCTTTACTACCTGAAGCTTTGCAGCACCTGCGTTCTTGAGAACTACATCGAAAGATGTCTTCTCTTCTGCAGCAGCCTCGCCACCGGCAGCAGGAGCAGCAACTGCAACAGCAGCAGCAGCTGGTTCGATACCATATTCATCCTTAAGGATAGTCTTCAATTCACTTACCTCTTTTACTGTCAAATTCACCAATTCTTCAGCAATAGCTTTCAAATCTGCCATAATAGTACAAATTTTAATTATTTATGTTTTTAATTTATCTTTTGATTTAATTATTCGCCTTTCTCAGCGATAGCGTCAAGCACACCATAAATAGTGCCAGCACCAGATTCGAGTGCTCCAAGTACTCCTTGAACCTGTCCTTCGAGAGCTGCAACAACCTCGGCGATGAGTTCGTTCTTGCTCTTGATTGAACAGAGTGCGTCCAAGTTCTCCGCACCAACGTAAATACTTTCCTCTGCATAGGCAGCCTTAAGTGCAGGAACACCATTGTGATCCTTAGCAAACTTCTTGAGCATCTTGGCAGGTACATTTGCAGTTTCACACAGCATAAGACCTGTAGGACCCTTCAACGCCTCGTTCAAAGCAGAGAAATCACCCTCAACTCTTTCAAGAGCCTTCTCGAAAAGGGTATTCTTAACAACTTGAAGTTTAATCTCTGACTTGAAACATTCACGACGCAACTCACTGGTTATGGCTGAATCCAATGCAGTCATGTCAACCAGATAGAAATGTGGGTACTTGCCTAAGCTCTCAACGAGACTGTCTATCATTAAGCTTTTATCTTCTTTCTTCATAATCCTCAAAAATTATTATTCAACAGACTTAGGGTCAATCTTTATTCCCTTACTCATTGTACTAGAAAGATAAATGCTCTTGATGTAAGTTCCCTTTGCAGTAGAAGGCTTCAACTTGATAATCGTGTTGATGAACTCCTTTGCATTACCTACAATCTGCTCAGGTGTGAAAGATACCTTACCTATTGAAGTATGCACGATTCCAGCCTTGTCTACCTTAAAGTCAATTTTACCCTGCTTTACTTCGCGTACAGCCTTAGCCACATCCATGGTAACGGTACCGCTCTTCGGGTTTGGCATCAGTCCACGAGGACCGAGCACACGACCGAGGGCACCGAGTTTACCCATACAAGACGGCATAGTGATGATAACGTCTACATCAGTCCATCCGCCTTTTATTTTCTCGATATACTCATCGAGACCAACATAGTCAGCACCAGCTTCTGTTGCAGCAGCCTCCTGGTCGGAAGTACACAAACAAAGTACGCGCACTTGTTTACCAGTTCCATTTGGAAGTGAAACCACACCACGAACCATCTGATTTGCCTTACGAGGATCAACACCCAAACGGATGTCTATATCCAAAGACGCATCAAACTTTGTAGTGGTGATTTCCTTTACCAAACTAGCGGCCTCACTTAAAGTGTAAGCCTTCCCTGCTTCAATCTTGTCTGCAACTAACTTCTGATTCTTTGTCAATTTACTCATCTTAATTGAAGATTTAATTATTTACCAGGGAATTCTCCTTTTACAGTGATACCCATACTTCTTGCTGTTCCGGCAATCATACTCATAGCAGACTCAACTGTAAAACAGTTAAGATCCGCCATCTTATCTTCTGCAATGGCCTTAACCTGATCCCATGTAATCTCAGCAACCTTTGAACGGTTAGGTTCAGCGGATCCTTTCTTCACCTTCGCTGCTTCCATCAACTGAACAGCAGCAGGAGGAGTCTTGATTACGAAATCAAAAGACTTATCTGCATAGTAAGTGATAACTACTGGAAGAACTTTTCCAGCCTTATCCTGAGTTCTGGCGTTGAACTGCTTGCAGAAATCCATGATGTTAATACCCTTAGAACCCAATGCAGGTCCTACTGGAGGAGATGGATTTGCAGCGCCACCCTTAATCTGTAACTTGATTAATCCAGCAACTTCTTTTGCCATTTTCTTATTGATTTTATTAATTTAAACACGATTAGAACGACAGCGTAACAGATTCCGTCATTCTATTGAAACTTGTCCATAGCCGAGCTCCAAAGGAGTGATACGGCCAAAAATCTTGACAGAGACTCTGAGTTTTCTTTTCTCACTGCTGACTTCCTCGATAGTGCCATTGAATCCGCTGAACGGACCATCGATAACCTTAACAGACTGACCGACGATATAATCAACCGCAGGAGTCTCAGGTATCTTCTGTCCATTATCATCGACACCCAAGAGACGACTTAACTCATGGGGACGAAGCGGAGCAGGCACACCACCGACTCCCAGGAACCCCAAGACATCAGGCGTATACCTAAGCATACCTTGGATTTCGTTAGTGAGCACGGCTTCTACCAAAACATAGCCAGGAAGGAGATTCGCATCCTTGACGACCTTCTTGTCCTTGTGTTCCACCTCGATTTTACGAGTAGGAACAAGAACCTGTGGTACTTTATCCTCAAGACGTCGATTCTTCATATCAAGTTCAATGTATTCCTTGACACGAGTTTCACGACCACTGATAACCTTCAGCACGTACCATTTTTTTGTTTGTTCAGCCATTTCCTTCGTCAAACTTTAATTAATTAAAGAGAGAATAGACAATACGCATGAAATTCTCGAAGATCCAGTCAATGATAAACACAACCACTGCAATGATTAAGGAAGCAGTTAAAACCATCACAGCACTACTTGTCAACTCTTTTCTAGTCGGCCAAGTTGTCTTATGTACAAGTTCATCGTACGATTCCTTGCAATAACCTGTTATATCCTTTACTGTTAACATAATTCTTACATTTGGCACGGGAAGAGGGACTCGAACCCCCGACCTTCGGTTTTGGAGACCGACACTCTACCAACTAAGCTATTCCCGTAAGTGGTGGCAGTCCAACACAAAGCGTTCAAGACTGCCCACCATAATTTTTATTTAGTCGAATACCTCTGTAATCTGACCAGAACCTACTGTACGACCACCTTCACGAATAGCGAAGCGAAGACCTACGTTAAGTGCTACTGGGTAGATAAGTTCAACTGAAATCTCAACGTTATCACCAGGCATAACCATTTCAACTCCATCTGGGAGAGAAATCTCACCTGTACAGTCCATAGTACGGAGATAGAACTGTGGACGGTAATGATTCTTGAACGGAGTGTGACGTCCACCCTCTTCTTTCTTCAACACATAGATTGAAGCCTTGAAGCCCTTGTGAGGAGTGATTGCTCCTGGGTGAGTGATTACCATACCACGCTTAACGTCCTTCTTGTCGATACCACGGAGAAGAAGACCAACGTTGTCACCAGCCTGTCCTTCGTCAAGAATCTTACGGAACATCTCGACACCTGTTACGACTGACTTAGCGTCTTCACCAAGACCAAGAAGCTGAACTGGGTCGTTCACGTGAATAACACCTGTCTCGATACGACCTGTTGCAACTGTTCCACGACCAGTGATTGAGAACACGTCCTCAACTGGCATAAGGAATGGCTTGTCGACTGCGCGTACTGGTTCCTGAATCCATGTATCAACAGCATCCATGAGCTCCATAATCTTATCTTCCCACTCTGGAACACCGTTAAGAGCACCAAGAGCTGAACCGCGAACGAATGGAGTATCCTCTTCGAAATCATACTGTGCGAGCAAATCGCGCATTTCCATCTCAACGAGGTCAAGCATCTCTGCATCGTCAACCATATCACACTTGTTCATGAACACAACAAGACGTGGTACGTTCACCTGACGAGCAAGAAGGATGTGCTCACGAGTCTGAGGCATCGGACCGTCAGTTGCAGCCACAACGATAATCGCACCGTCCATCTGAGCAGCACCAGTTACCATGTTCTTCACATAGTCAGCGTGTCCCGGACAGTCAACGTGTGCATAGTGACGCTTTGCTGTCTCATACTCAATGTGTGCAGTATTGATAGTAATACCACGTTCCTTCTCTTCTGGAGCGTTGTCAATCTGATCAAATGACTTTACTTCCTCACTTCCGAAGCCCTTCTCGTGAAGAACCTTAGAAATTGCTGCAGTAAGAGTTGTCTTACCGTGGTCTACGTGACCAATTGTACCAATGTTAACGTGCGGTTTGGTACGTTCGAAATGTTCTTTTGCCATAGCTTTAATGTCTTATATAAGAGTTAATATTCTGTTATCTCTTTATTACTTATTCATCTCTATTCGCCTCTGTTGCCAAAGGAGAGCTGTTAACGAGATTTGAACTCGTGACCTCTTCCTTACCAAGGAAGTGCTCTACCTCTGAGCTATAACAGCATTGTTATTCCGAGCCTCTTGTCGGATTCGAACCAACGACCCCGAGATTACAAATCACGTGCTCTGGCCAACTGAGCTAAAGAGGCTTGAAGAATCCCGTGCGAAATAGTATCGCACGGAAAACGGCTGCAAATTTAGTCAAAAGTTTTTACACACAAAACTTTTTGAGCGTCTTTTTTACTTTTGGCTCTGTTTTTCCTTGTATTTATCCAGCTGTCTTTCGATTGCTGGCAAACTTTGTGTGATTGCTTCTTCAAAAGAGTCTGCTTGCTTTTCCACGAAAACCTCGTCACCTGGAAGCGAAACAACGATGCTCACCTCCTTGTTTTGAGTCGTAGCAGGCTTGACCACCTTCAATGACACCTCTACCTTTCTAATATTGTCACAGTACCTATCCAGTTTTCCTACTTTCTTCTGGATAAACTCATGCAACTTGTCCGTTGCGTCAAACTTGATTGCTTTTACTTCTACTTCCATAGTCCTATTGTTTTATGAACGCGGATGTGCGTTCTGGTAAGTCTTTTTCAGTTCCTCAAAGGACACATGTGTGTAAATCTGCGTCGCATTGAGACTCGTATGACCGAGCAACTTCTGTATCGACATCAAATCCGCATCATGGTTAAGCATGGCTGTTGCAAAGGTGTGTCTAAGTACGTGTGGACTCCTTTTCCGCTGAGTCGTAACTCTAGACAAATTATCCTTCACAATCTGCCCCACCTTATACTCGGACAGACGGCGACCTTTAGTGTCGATGAAGAAATTCTCAAACCCTCTACCGAACTCACTAAACCTCGACTCCAGATATTCTCTTATGCAGTCTTCCAGTTCTTTGCCGAACGGTATGATACGCTGTTTGTTTCTCTTTCCCGTCACCTTGATTTGCTTATTGACGAAATCCACGTCCCTATCTTCCAGCCCGAGCAGCTCTGCTCTTCTTATACCCGTAAGATAAAGCATTAGAATAACCGTCTTGTTCAGCACCCCCTCATAGGACTTATCCTCTTCCAGTAAGTCAATCAACCGGTCCATTTCTTTCTCCCGAATGAATACTGGCAGAACCTTCTCTTTCTTCGGTCCCGTGATGCGGGTCATCGGGTTAACTTTCAGTTCCCCGATTTTGATCAAGTAGTGATAGAACGACCTTAGCGCACTGAGTTTTCTGTTCACCGATGCACTCTTCATCTTTTGTTCATCGAGCAGATAAATCATCCACTCTCTGACAACCGACTCGTCCACCGATATCCATGTAATCCCTTCGTACAGACTTTCAAAGAACTCTTCAAACTCAGCCAAATCCGTGCCGTAACTGACAATCGTCTGGTCTGAGCAGTTCTTTTCAGACTTGAAGTATTCCAAGAATTTCTCCTTCAGCATAACCCGGTTCTTTATTCGGGGACTAAATTAGGGGATTATCTTGGAACAACCAAATTTTCAACGCTCTTTTTCTCGTTTTTAACTCTTTGTACTGTCAATGACTATTCTTCAGCAGAATGGAGTTTATTGACATAAATGGCGTGCTGCATCTTCACGCGCTTCAGTACAGACGGTTTCTCATACTGCTTGCGTGTCCTAACTTCCTTGATAACACCAGTCTTTTCAGACTTTCTCTTGAATCTCTTGAGAGCTCTCTCGATGTTCTCGCCTTCCTTAACAGGTACGATAATCATGAATTTTACTTTTTAATTACGTTTAATGAATTAAGTGGTTTACAGATGGGTTCTCACCCATTGGGCGGCAAAGGTACGATTATTTTAGCAAACGACAATGAAGTTTGTTCGTTTTTTCATGCGACAGGCATTACACCTTATTATATTATAAGGAGAGTTTTGGAATTGTAATCTCCAAAACCCTCCTCCATTCTATTAACATCCAAAATCACTCCACCTTCGGAAGCTTTGCCAAACTCTCAGCAATCTGCTCGTCTGTTGGGATGGAATCCGACATTGTCTTGTCGTTGTATTGTTGGTAAGCGACAAGGTCGAAATAGCCAGTACCAGTAAGTCCGAAAACGATATTCTTCGCCTCACCCGTCTCCTTGCACTTAAGTGCCTCGTCAATTGCCACCTTGATAGCGTGACTGCTCTCAGGTGCTGGCAATATACCTTCCACACGTGCGAATTGCTCAGCAGCCTCGAACACCGAAGTCTGTTCCACTGCCCTTGCCTCGAACACTCCTTCTGCATACAGCTGAGAGAGCACGGTACTCATTCCGTGGAAGCGGAGACCGCCAGCATGACTTGGTGACGGCATAAACTGACTGCCAAGGGTGTACATCTTCGCCAATGGACAAATCATACCTGTATCACAAAAGTCATAAGCAAACTTACCACGTGTAAAGCTTGGGCACGATGCTGGTTCAACAGCGATAATCTTATAGTCGTTCTCCCCACGAAGCATTTCTCCAATAAAAGGAGTTGCTAATCCGCCAAGGTTAGACCCACCGCCAGCGCAGCCTATGATAATGTCTGGCTTCACGTTCAGTTTCTGAAGAGCCTTCTGTGTCTCAAGTCCTATGATGGTCTGATGGAGCAGCACTTGATTGAGCACAGAGCCCAACTCGTACCTGTAGCCATCATGAGTCACAGCTGCTTCCACCGCCTCTGAGATGGCGCATCCGAGCGAGCCGGTTGTACCCGGGTGTTCAGCCAGTATCTTGCGCCCAACGACAGTGGTGTCGCTTGGAGATGGAGTCACTTGCGCCCCATAGGTTCTCATGACCTCACGACGAAATGGTTTCTGTTCGTAAGAAACCTTCACCATGTAGACCTTACAGTCGAGTCCAAAGAACGAGCAAGCCATACTGAGAGCCGTCCCCCATTGTCCAGCACCAGTTTCTGTGGTCACACCCTTCAGACCCTGCTTTTTTGCATAGTATGCCTGTGCAATTGCAGAGTTGAGTTTGTGGCTTCCAGAAGTGTTGTTGCCTTCAAACTTATAGTAGATGTGTGCAGGAGTACCTAGAGCCTCCTCAAGGAAATAAGCTCTAACGAGAGGCGATGGACGATACATCTTATAGAAGTTGAGTACTTCCTCTGGGATGTCAATCCACTTGGTTGTATCGTCGAGTTCCTGCTTCACCAATTCCTTGCAAAATATAGGTTCGAGTTCTTCCGGATTGAGGGGTTTACCTGTCCCCGGATTGAGCAGCGGTGCTGGCTTTGTCTTCATGTCAGCGCGCACATTATACCATTGGGTAGGGATTTCATCCTCCGTCAAGTACGTCTTGTAGGGAATCTTATTTTCTTCCATTGTTTATATAGAGTATGTTTTATTTGGTTTATATGCAAAGTTATGAAATATAAATCGGCTGGACAAATGTTTTGAGTTTATTAACTCAGACATAACCCGCTTTTTTCAACTCTTGTGCCACAAGACAACACTCCTGCCACCAGTCTATGCCAAACCTACGGATAAGCGGTTCCTTCAAGAACTCGTACAGCGGCAACCCGAGTTTATCGCCAAGCGTACAGGCACAACGACAGATGTCCCATTTGTCGTAATTCAGCCCTACGGTGTCGCCCATCATCTTCACTCTCACCGGGTAGAGGTGGCACGATACGGGTTTCTGGAACCTTATGCGCCCTTCCCGGTACGCCTTGTCAAGCACACAGTAGCAGCCCCCCTTGTCGTCATGGTTGGCAAAGACACAGTCCCTGCCACCGACGATGCTTGTCACCAGCTCGCCCGACGGGTCGGAGTAAGCCACCCCGTCCTTCTCAATCACTTGCCGCGCCTGTGGTGTCAGTTCGTCCCACACGGTGTCCAGTGCCGCTTCCATCTCGGCTATCTCATCAAGTTCCACAGGTGCGCCCGCGTCTCCCTCCTCACAGCAACAGCCCTTGCAGGTTGGCAAGTCGCAGCAGAAATGTCGCGAGAAGAGTTCAAGCGACACCAGAATGCCTTGTATCTCAATCATCGTAATTGTCCTTATCTTTTTTGTCAGTTGGATAAATCTTTTTCGCCAGTTAACCAGATATTTTTTGTCAGTTGACTATCTTAGCCAACAGTTCAGTTATGCTTTGCCTCAGTTGCTGGTACTGCGGCAGGTTCTTATAGCCCGTGTTGCGCCTCAACATCTGTTCGAGGTCAGTCATGCTGTGCTGGTAGCTCGACAGTTCATTGTTCATCTGCTGACGGTGTTCAGCCAGTCTCATGATTTCCTTCTCGCGCGACTTCCGCAGACTGATGCACACAGGTTCCATCACACGCATCACTATATTATCCTTCAGATGATGCCCCTGCACGTACAGGTAAGTATTATCTGGTTTGAGTCCGAGTTCCTCCAATTCCCTCTTCAACGGCTCCAACTTACCCTTCGCCTCGGGGTAGTTGCGCTGCAGCCACGCAATCTTGCGATTGACCTCTTTCTTCAGTCTCTCCAGTGCCTCCTCCGGGTTGTTAACGTTCAGCTTCTGCATCATCGTAAGGTTACAGAATGCCGTAAGTGGAAATTCGTTCCCACGATTGTTCTGGCAGAACCACATCGACCACACGAACAGGTCGTATATGGTACGTGAGTAAGCCTGGAGGAACGCCACAAAATCGAACACCTGTCTGTCGTTGAGTGTCGTCATCACGCACACGTTGTGGAGACTTCCGGCACAACACTGGTAATTCTCAATGGCGTAGACGAAGGTGTGGATGACGTATGGATTGTCTAGCATCGACCTGCTGGCGGCAGTGTGTCCCTGCATGAGGTAATCATAGTCAGCGTCCACGCACGCTATCATACTTGTACCCAAGCCCTTGCCCAGATGGTTCACCATCGCCGACTTCTTGCCTCTCGACAGGTTGGTACGCGAGGGCAGCACAATCTCGAACCCCACGGATTCGGACTCGAACTCAGCCAGCACGTCCCTCCAGAAGAAGATGTCGTCGTAGCTTTCCACATAGACAATCACCTTATTCTTCTTCCACTTCGGCCGCATGTGGTTGGCGGCCTCAAAGTAGCGCGAGTTGACGTTCTCTACTAATCTCTTAGGCATCCTAATCCTTTACTGTAACATCCTCCACTTCTGTGACAAGATCCATCCACCCGTCCATAATAAGTGCTGGTGAGTGGGTAGACAGTATCACCTGCACGTTCGGGTTCAATTCCCTTATCAGTCCAAGCAGTTCTTTCTGCCATTCCACATGCAGACTTATCTCAGGTTCGTCCATCAAAAGCGCACAATGGTCTCCGTCCTCCACCAGCACTGTCAGCATGATGACCAGCATCTGCTTCTCGCCCGATGACAGTTGGTAGGGTGTGAGTGGCTCACCGTTCTGCAGAAACCGTATTTCGTTGCTCGCACGGTCTATTGCCTTATTTGTATCCTTGAACAACTCGTCCATGATATTTTGGAACTTGGTCTTCGGTACAGACACGAGTGCGGCTTTCATTTGGTCGTCAGAATTGCCACTGGTAAGAAGACCTATTATCTTGTTGCCTATGTTCACTTGATAGTCCAGATAGCGTTTCTGCAACTGGTAAATCTGCCAGTCCAGCTCCGTCTTCACGCTCGGCTCGGACAGTTTCTCCAACAGCCCACTGTTGAGTAGCGGACGGTCGAACGACCGTATCACGTCATACCTCATGAACGTGGCATCCTCGGGACTGAGTTTCACGGTAACTCCCTCAGCCACCTCACCTGCGTGCAGTTCACCGCTGTGCATCTGCTTCAGCATCTTCGCCGAGTAGTTAATAATGGTGCTCTTGCCGACTCCGTTGATTCCACTCAGAATATTCACGTCGGGATTCAGTTCCCACTTGATGTGCTTGCCTCCCTTCCACAGAGCCTTTATCTCTATGCTTTTTATGTAATCCGCCTGTTTCATGCCTTCATACTTCTTACGTGCAAATTTAGCAAAAGATTGTTGAAGTTGTCACCTTACAGACTATAAATTTTCATAAAAACTGACTCACACGACATAATTATGACTGATTCGACTGTCGTCGAAGAATGCCACCCCACGATATTTCATGTCGAAAGTCAGGGCCCCGTCCTCGTCAGCCAGCAAACGCTGCCACAGTCTCTTGTGACGACCGTTTATCCCATCTACTACAAGTGTCCAGCAGTTGCCGCCACATGAAATCCTCTCCTCCACAACCCTGCACCCAGCATCAGAAGACGTGTCTTCACCTATGTAGACGAACGAAGCGGATGACACCGACACGCCAGCCGCATCCACAGTTGCCCCAATGATTTCAGCCCCACGGTTGGCAACACGCATGTATTCCACGGTACTGTCGCTACAGCTGCCCACCACCTGTATCCGTCCCGGGCGAAAATAATTCACTATCCGAAACAGTTGTTCGTCCCGTCTAATTTCCGTTTTTCTTCTGTCGGGGAAAAGTACGAGCAGGTCATCATAGGCATAATAGCGTAACTTCTCGTAGAGGACATCCTTCACGAACGAATACGCCCAGGGAGACTGTATCCCGAAACCTTGTCTACGGATGAAACGCATCAAATCACAATATTTAGACTACCACTGGCGGAGAGCATGTTCTTGGCTTGCCACTCATCGCGAGACAGTTGTGTTATGAGTTCGTCCACAGTGCCGAACTTCCTTTCATGGCGCATGAACGCCACGAAGTACGCACGGATGCGCTCATTGTAGATGTCTCCGTTGAAGTCGAAGAGGTTTACCTCGACCGAACGTCTCCCATTGTCGAACGTGGGGCGACAACCTATATTGAGCATACCACCGTGCAAGACTCCATCCACATTAACCCTTACGGCATAAACCCCGTCACAAGGAATGAGCTTATGGTCGTCTACCCTTATGTTAGCCGTTGGGTAACCTATCTTGCGCCCGATCTGAAACCCGTCAGTCACCATACCTCCTATGGAATACTCGTACCCCAGCAGTACCTTCACGTCCGTCACCATTCCCTGAAGCAATTCACTCCGTATAAGCGAAGAACTGACAGTGATATGGTTCTGCTCGTACACCTGAGCACGTACCACTTCCATACCTATCTCCTTACCGTAACGCACATAATCATCGAAACCTTCCAGCCGGTCGCACCCGAAACGGTGGTCATAGCCAATAACCAGCACATCGACACCCATTTCTCCACGGAGAGTCTGCCGCATGAAATCCCTCGCACTCAGCCGTGCCAGTGACTCAGTAAACTCAAGCATCCTCACCTCCTGTATTCCATAGTGACGCAACAGCCGGTCCTTCTCCCTGGAAGTCGACAGTAACTGAATCTCTGTCTCGCTGCGAAGTACTGAGCGAGGATGGTTGGAGAACGTGACAACCACAGGTCTTCCCCCACGACGCTTTGCCTCATCTACGACCTGACGTATCAAGTACTGGTGTCCACGGTGGACACCATCGAAGAAACCTATGGTGGCGACTTTAATCTTTCCTTCTGTCATACCTCCGAATCCGATATTTCACCATATTCAACCACACCTTCCTGCTTCATCCCATCAATCTTGATGACCAAAGGGCGTGGCACACGTACCAGACGCACGTAGTCCGTCTCCTCCACGGCAGGCAACGAATTGAGGTAACCGATGTCATAAGCCCCATCACCGATGTAATCGTTGACGATGAAGTAACCGACACCAAACGACGTGAGGTTCTGAAAGAAGTGCGTGCCCTGACTCGGTTCTACCCTGTAGTCCTTCAGTCCTGCCTCCACAATCAGTTTGGCTGCACTTATATTAGGCCACTTAACTGGTATTCCAAGCCATGAGTCGTTGCTTCCCCACCTGCCGGGACCCACCAGTATGTACGAACGGTTGGTATCGAGGAACTTCTTGTTGATGACTGCCACTTCCTCCGCTATCCTCGGGTTGTTGGATGCCGAATAGTTGTCGGTCTTCACGTAGAGCACGTCCTCCACGTCAGTCATTATACCACAGCCTATAGCGTTGTGACTGCGCAGCAGACACTGACTATCTGGGATAGCAGAAAGGTTCTCATCGATGACCATCTTGTTGTCTACCATCGGTCGGATCTGTAGTAAGTAGAACTCTCCAGTCCTGTCGGTGTGCAGGTTGACAGCGAACTCAATCTCCACAGGCCGTCGCATCTCCTCCTCACCGTATTTCAGAATCATCTGCAGGATTTCGGGCAGGGGGAACACTCCCTGTTGGAGTACACCAGAGAACGTGATTAGCTTACGGTTGCGCCCTTCGTAGAAACCGTCATAAATACACTGGTCCATGGGATCATACGTGCTGCATATGTACTGCAACGAACCGTCCTTCTCCACATCACGCACCATCAGTTTCACCAGATTGAACCCGTCGTCCACCTTGAAGTCCTCACGCACATTCTTCGTGTCGAGGGCAAGCAGGTAAGTCTGCGTTTCCTTCAGAGCAATTTCCATCTCGCTGGTCTGCAACACCTTGTTCGGATGATAGGGGCACACCCTCAGACTCATGCCACCGTCCACTATGTATTTGCCGAGTCCCAGGGCGAGGTTGACCGTTCCCTCCTCCGCCTTCTCGTCACCTATCGGGTAGTAGCTGATGCTGCGCGCCACTCCAGAGATGGTCGGATAGAAGTAGTCCTCATACTGAGTACCCACGACCTCCTGCAGGATGACTGCCATCTTCTCTTGGTCTATCACGTTGCTCGTGGCTGTCATATAAGCCTTCGAGTCTGCATAAAACACGGAAGCATACACACTCTTTATTGCGTTGCCAAGCAGTTTCAGACGGACGTACTTATCCTCCACATACGGAATCATGTAAGTACTGTACACCCCCGCAAAAGGCTGATAGTGCGCGTCTTCAAGGAGTGAGGAACTGCGTATGGCGATTGGTGTGCGCACCACGTCAAGGAAAGTCATCAAATCCTCAGCCAACCGTTCAGGCAGACGGGCATGCAGGAAAAGATTCAGTATCTCTTCGTCTGGCAAGTCGCTCAGTGCTGCCTGATACAGTTCATTGGTGTCCATGAACTCATCGAAGACATCAGTACACAAGACCACCGTCTTGGGTATGGTCGTCTCCGCATTCTCGAACTTGTTCAGTTCCTCATCATGGCGCGTTATTATATGGTCGAGGAAAGCCAATCCGCGCCCCTTACCTCCCAGCGAACCGTCACCGATGCGCGCAAAATTGGAGAAGCGGTCGAAGCGGTCACGACGGAACGTCGCCACCACTCCACTGTTCTTCATCTTGCGGTAGCTCACTATCGCCTCGTATATGATGTGACGGTGTGCATCTACGTCCTGTAGCGACTCCCACGTGATTTTCTTGAGGAAATCGGAGATGGGGAACAATGCGCGCGAACTGAGCCAGCGGCTGACGTTGTTACGCGTGATGTTGTACAGGAGGGACTCGCGTGGCAGAGTGAATATGTTGTCCTGCAAGTCCTTCAGGGTCTTGATACGTGCCACCTCCTCCATTGTGGCAGGGTCTCTGAAGATGAAGTCTCCGAAACCGAACTCCGTACGGACAAGGCGACGGAGGTCCACATCCAGTTTCTTGGAGTTCTTGTCGATGAAACTGGCGTTGCACTGGGCTGCCAACTGACCGTTGTCTATCTCCGACGATTCCATAATGAGTGGAACGAAGGGGTCTTCCTTGCGTATCGCTGTCAGCAACTGATAACCAGCCGTAGGGTCTTCCCTGCCGTCTTTCGGAAACTCGCAGTCGCTGATGACACCAAGAGTATTGTCCTTGAACTGCTCGTACACTTCCCACGCCTCCTCATAGCTGCGCGCCAGCACTATCTTGGGTCGGCCACGCATACGGAGCGTCTCCAACTGCGAGTTGAGTGCTTCCGTAGCGAACTCCAAACTCTGCTGCAAGACAAACTTATATAGGTTGGGCAGTATACTTGAATAGAAGCGGATTCCATCCTCAACCAACAGAATCATCTGCACCCCAGCAGTCTCGATGTCATGCTGCAGGTTCATCTTGTCCTCCATCAGTTTGATTATTGAGAGGAGCAAGTCGGTGTTTCCAAGCCAGCAGAACACATACTCAAAGACGCTCAAGTCCTCGTTCTCCATCCTCTTCGTGATTCCGTGTGAGAAGGGCGTGAGTATGACTATCGGAATGTCGGGGAATGAAGTCTTAATCTTTCTAGCAATGTCGAAAACGTCATTACTGTCACAAGCCGGCATACAGATGACAAGCTCGAACTTGGTCTTCCGCATCAACGTCTTCGCCTCCTCCTCATTGGCAGCCTGGAAGAAACGTGGCGGATGGCGCAGACCCAGCTTCGCATACTCGTCGAATATCTTCTCGTCAATCCTTCCGTCGTCCTCCAACATGAAAGCATCATACGGATTGGCTATTATAAGGACATTGAACACACGCCGTGCCATAAGGTCGACGAACGATGTGTTCTTGAGTCTCAACTGATTCTTCTTCATCTCTTCATCCTGAGCATTCCGCTCCTTAAAACATTTTAAAGCACAAAGATAAAAAATATATTTCAGTCCTGCCCGACAAAGGGAAAGAAATTTGTGTTACCTTTGCGACCGATAACCAACAAACACTGTAATTATGCGTGAAGATTACATCGTACTGACGAGGTCCAACCAAAGAGCGAAGAACGGCAACAATTATGCCACCATAAAGATAACACGAGCAAAGGGGGAAGCGTACACTTTCTCCGTGTGGGACGTGAACGAGGACGAAGGCCCTGCCATCGGTGACATCATCAAGGCGGACGTGAAAGCACTCGGACAGGTCAAGTTCCCACGCAAGGCGGACTTCAACGAATTTCGCGGCTGCCATCAGGCACAGCCGGATGAACCGCTCTACAACCTCATACCGCGGCCAGTGGAGAAGAAGAACTGGGACGACTGCCTCGACAAACTCATCGGGTACTGCAATGACAAGCAATTGATTGACTTTATCAACAAAGAGCGCGACACGCTCTACGCCAACTACCAGACACAGACCGCTGCCACAGGTCTGCACCACGCCTTCAAGGGCGGACTGCTTAACCACACTTACGAACTGCTCAACATACTTCTCGGGCTCTATTCGACACTTCCTCCCGTCAAACTGGAGAGGTGCATCATCGCAGCCCTCTTCCACGACTACGGCAAACTGAAGGAATACGACGAGAACATGGAGCCGACCAAATACATGTTCCTGATGGGACACATCTACATCTCTGCACACATACTTCACAACAAACTCAATGAGTTCGGCGTGTCCAACGAGGAGACGATAAGGATTGTACACTGCATACTGGCACACCACGGCAAGCGCGAATACGGAAGTCCTGTGGTTCCGTGTACGCAGGAGGCACTGGTAGTCCACTACATAGACGACATCTCCGCCCACACCGCTGCATGTGACGAGACTGCCAACATGGAAAAGAACTTCGCACTGGACACGAGAGTCATCAAAGGCTGACACTTAGTAGGTGCAGTGTCTCACTGCACTCTTATTATGATGTTACGTGGGACATGACTATCCCTGAAAAACGTTGTCACATTTGAGGGTGATTAACTGATATTGTTTACACTCTTTGTTTGGTGAACTAATCCACTTTACGCAGACCACTCTTTCATCTGTTTCCCTTTACACCTCATTTAACGGAACAGCCGCAAAAAGACTGTGGAAATCGTATATTTACATAGTAGAAATCTTCGTTCCGTACTTCGGAACGCAAATTTCTTATAGGGATCAAGAAATTTTCTTATGCTTGCATCACACCGAGCCACATAGTTTAAATGCCTTTCAATGCACGGCCACTTTAGCGTTTCAACCACATTGGTTGGCAATGCAGATGCAACTGACACTTGCTTTACCGTAAAACCAGCTGCGAGCATACGTTTTGTTTTCCTAATACTGATTACACAACCATAATTATTTCGTAACTTTGCAATGATTATTGGATTCGTGTAACATTTAAACAATTATAATATGGTATTATATGTTGTGGTGGCAATAATTGCCAGCGTAACAACAGCAGTAGCTGGTTTTGTAGTGGGACGCAAGAGTAAAGGCACTCAACCAGACAACTCTGGGCTGATAAGTAGTCTGCAGTCGCAAATATCTGAACTAAACGGTAAAATCAAAGAGCAGGAAGAGACAATGGCAGGTCAGTCGGAGCAAATCAAGACTCTCACGTCCGAACGGGATGTGCAGAAGGCTCATGCAGACAATTATCAACAGTTGATGGCTTCCCAAAAGGAAGATTTAGAGAAACAACTGCACATTCAGAAGGAGGACTTCGACAACCGTCTTCGTGCGCAAAAGGAGGACAGCGAGGCTGCGGCTCTGAAAGCGAGGGAGGATAGTCAGAAACACCATGATGAGTTGAGAGCCTCTTTTAACCGACAGGTAGCGGACTTGAAGGAGTCGTACGACAAGCAACTGTCACAGGCAAAGGACGGGGCGAAAAGCCAGATAGATGCATTGAGGCAAATGAACAAGGAACAGGTGGACAGTCAACTGAAACTCATCAAGGAGCAGATGCAGACCACCTCGGAAGAAATCCTCAAACGTCGACAAGAAGAACTGGGGGAGAGAAACCGTGAACAGGTGTCCAAGATTATAGACCCTCTTCAGCAGAGTTTGAAGGATATGAAGGATGCTTTCGACAAGTCAAAGGCACAACAGAGTGAGGCTCTTACCCGTCTCGACGAAACCATTAAGGTAAATATGCAGAAGAGTGCGGCTCTGGGAGAGACGGCAGATCGCCTGACACGTGCCTTGACTGGAGAGGTGAAGGTACAGGGTAATTTCGGAGAGTTGAAACTGAAACAACTTCTCGAAGACCTCGAACTGAAGGAGGGAGAGCAGTTCGACACGCAGGAGACTTTGAGGGACAAGGGTGGCAAGTCTGCTAAGGGTGACGATGGCAAGGGACTTGTCCCGGACTTCATCCTGCATTTCCCGAACAACAGACATGTGGTCGTTGACTCCAAGATGTCGTTGACTGACTATGAGCGGTACATGAATGCTGAGGACGGCACACCCGAAAAGACAGAGTTTCTGAAGTCGCACATAGCCAGCGTGAGGGCGCAGGTCAAACGGTTGGCTAAAAAGGAATACACCAAATACTTGCCTGCAGGATACAATAAGTTGAATTTCGCCATCATGTACGTACCTATCGAGGGTGCGCTCAATCTCGCCCTACTTAATGACGACACCCTTTGGCGTGAGGCGTACGACCAGGGTGTAATGATTCTTGGACCACAGACCATGTACATGAACCTCAGAGTGTTGGAAATGATGTGGACGCAGGTGCGACAGTTGAAGAACCAGCAGGCGATGATGGATGCTGCCAATGCGGTCATCGACCGTGTGCAGGATTTCGGGATACGTTTCATGGATGTGGAGTCAAGCATGAACGACACCATCAAGAAAATGTCCAAACTGAAGATTACCACGGCTGACAGTGGGGCAAGTATCATTACCGCAGCCAGGAAACTGTTGAAAGCAGGAGCGCAGGAGAACAAAAAGAAAAAGACACTGGCTGAGATGGATGACTCGATGTTCATCGATGCGGACGCTACCCTCATGCTTCCCGAAACGGCTGACGGGCTGACGGGTACTGACGACGGGCAGACCGAACTACTCTTTAACGCAGAGTGATGATAATATGACCGCTTAGCGAAAGTCACATGTATTAGCCTATAAAAAAAAATAGAAAGAGACATTCTCTCGAACGCCTCTTCCCGCCCCAATAAGTATTAACTGTTAAAGGTAAAAAGATTGTTTTTAGGACACTGCAAAGTTAGTGGATTCCCCTTTAATTATGTACAGCTTTGATTATGCTTTATAACATATGTTTTCGTACACAATCGAAAAAGTTGGATTTTCACCGTCTTTCTTGCAGTATTATAGTGTTTTTATTAGACTTCTTCACCCGATAACCACCTTGGTCCAGTTGTGTGTGTCAGGCTCAGTACCATACTGGATGCCCCTCAGCTTGTTGTAGAGGGCAGTGCATACTGGTCCGGGCTTGCCGTCTTTTGAGAACACAAACGACTGTTTGGTGTCGAGGTCGTCGATCTTCTCTATCGGTGAGATGACCGCTGCTGTGCCACATGCTCCTGCCTCCTCGAAGGTCGACAGTTCCTCTTCCGGAATCTGACGGCGCTCAACCTTCAGTCCCATGTCCTCTGCCAGTTGCATGAGGCTCTTGTTGGTGATTGAAGGAAGGATGCTCGTTGACTTCGGAGTGACATAAGTGTTGTTCTTTATTCCGAAGAAGTTGGCTGCACCACATTCATCCATGTATTTCTTTTCTTTCGCATCAAGATAGAATTCGCAACTGTAGCCAAGGTCGTGAGCCAGTTTGTTTGCTCTCAGACTGGCGGCATAGTTGCCTCCTACCTTATATATACCTGTGCCGAGAGGCGCGGAGCGGTCGTACTCGCGAACGATGACGTACGGGTTTGTGGAGAATCCTCCCTTGAAGTACGGTCCTACTGGCGTTACGAATATGAGGAACAGGTACTCGGTTGCTGGATGCACTCCCACCTGAGCACTTGTACCGATGAGAAGTGGGCGGATGTAAAGGGATGCACCGCTCTCGTAAGGCGGAATGAAACGTTCGTTCAGGCGCACCACCTTGGTAACCATCTCCTCAAACTTCTCTGTGGGGAGTTCTGGCATGAGGATTCCGCGGCAGGTTGACTGCAGTCGTGCTGCATTCTCGTCCATGCGGAACACTCTTACTTTGCCGTCGGGACAACGGTAGGCCTTCAGTCCTTCAAACGCTTCCTGTCCGTAGTGCAGACATGTGGCTGCCATGTGGAGTGGGATAGTCTCCTCGCTGCACACCTCAATTTCTCCCCATTCACCGTTCCTGTAATAGCAACGTACGTTATAGTCTGTTTTGTTGTAACCAAAACCAATGTTTGACCAATCCATCATGTGTAGTTTTTATTTGTGTGTCTATTTGAAATGTCTTTTTACGTTGCAAATATAATGATTAATTCTTTTTCATGTTGTCACCAGTACGCTAAATATTTTCATTGCTCAGAATATTGTTATCTTCATGGCGGTTTTGGTAAGTCGGAAAGAGCAATGCAGACTTTGGGCGCATGGACGTGGAGCAAGACTAAAGTGTTGTCTGCATGATGCTGTGGGTAAGTTGAAATAACAGCCATTCACACTACAAAACATATGCATACACAAGAAAATTGCGCACAAGGGGTAGTTTTTCTCTTAAAAACTTAAAGAGTTTGAGATAATTTGCCTACTTTTGCCGCTGTAAACACAAAAACACGCCCCAATCGTGAAGAATGATAAAGTCTTTTTGGACGGAAGTTTAGGGGGCAACGACACAAAACGTAACAAACGCAATATCGTAGTCTGATTGAGTCAGACAGCACCAGTCTTATAACGATAAAACTGATAGTTCATTTATTTATTAACACAAATCAAAATTGTATGGCAAAGAAACTACTATTTTTGCTAGCGGCTTGCTTTATTGCAGCAAGTGCAGCTTTTGCCCAAGTCAAGGTAACGGGTAGGGTTCTCGATGCAGCTGATGGTTCACCTGTGATTGGTGCATCGGTTGTTGTGGATAAGAGCAGCCCTATAAAGGGAGCGTCGACTGACATCAACGGAAACTTCACCATTTCCGACATCCCTGCCAACCTCACAACACTCAATGTCTCATACATAGGTATGAAGACCAAACAGGTTGCCATCGGTAAGGGCGGCATCCTCATCATCCGTATGGAGTCAGACTCAGAAGTCATTGACGACGTGGTGGTAACAGCCCTCGGTATCAGCCGTGAAAAGAAATCACTCGGATACGCACAGCAGCAGGTCGGTGCAGAGGAACTGGTGTCTGCAGCTCCCGTGAGCATCACCAGCGCATTGACTGGTAAGGCTGCCGGAACACAGATTACCACAATGGGTGGTGCTGTGGGTGCCAGTGCAGTCATCTCCATCCGTGGGAACTCATCACTGTCAGCCGACCAGCAACCTCTTATCGTTGTCGATGGAGTACCAATCAACAACAGTACTATGGGTGTTGGGGACGGAGCCTACAATCTGGTGGACTACGGCTCAGGCTTAAACGACATAAATGTAGAGGACATCGAGAGCGTAGACATCCTCAAGGGTGGTGCAGCTGCTCTCTACGGTATGCGCTCTGCCAACGGTGTCATCCTCATCACAACCAAGAAAGGTGGCAAGAAAAACGGGACACAGGTCAGCTACGACGGTAGTGTGACGTTTGACCAAGTTGCCAATCTTCCGAAGCTCCAAAACAAGTACGGACAGGGTGCCTACGGAGACGAGTACTACTGGAGTCTTTACGGTGACGGCATGACTTACGAGGAGTACGCCCAGAGCGGATTTGGTGGTTTTAGCTATGTGGACGGTTCTGGCAACGGACTTAATGACGGTCAGGATCAGTCTTGGGGACCGCGTCTCGACCAGGGCTTCAACCTCGTGCAGTTCGACAGCAACGGTGAGGCTACCCCATGGGTGTCACACAAGAACAACGTAAAGGACTTTTTCCAGACAGGTATAACTCAGAACCACATGGTGTCTATCGCTACACGTTCGGACAATGTCAACTTACGTGCGTCTCTCTCATATCGTGGTCAGAGGGGAACAATACCTAACACAGACCAGAAACGTTACGGAGGTATGGTAAACGCTGACGTGAAACTTAATAATAAGGTATGGATGGATGTGAGCGCCAACTATGTGTTCACCAAGAGCGACAACGTCCCAGCTCAGGGCTACGGTTCCAATAATACGATGAAAGATATTCTCGAATGGTTTGGACGTCAGGTAAACATGCAGTCGCTTAAGGACAATTGGGCTCAGAAGGACGAGCTTGGCAACTACACAAACTATAACTGGACTGCTTGGAACGTCAACCCATACTTCAACGTATACATGAATACCAACCCATACCGTCGTAACCGTTTCTATGGTAAGGGATCTCTGTTCTACCAACCACTCGAATGGTTGAAGTTCGAGGGTCGCCTTGGTGTCGACACCTATAATGCGAAGACCTTGCAGACAGTGTACTACAACGCAGACCATCCTAACGGTTACTTCGACCAAAGCATCATCTCCAACACGGAGTTCAATGCGGATTTCATTGCGACAGCCAACAAGACCTTCGACCGTTTCAACGTAGTCGGTCTGCTCGGTGCCAACTACCGCGACAACTCCTATTCATGGGATGCGGTGGCTGCTGACGGACTGACAGTGCCAGGAGTCTACACCATTGCCAACGCAACATCTCCTGTTCCAGACATGGATCATAGCCACACACGCTCAAGCTCCATCTACGGAAGCGTCTCTCTCGGATGGGACAACTATCTGTACATGGACATCACGGGACGTAACGACTGGTCATCAACACTAAATGACAGTTTCTTCTATCCGTCATTCAGTCTCAGTTTCCTGCCGCTCACAGCATTCAACGCAGGAAGCGATGTGCTGAACTTCCTCAAGATTCGTGGAGGCTACGCAGAGGTGGGTAGCGCAACAGGTTCATACAGAAACTCCGCTTACTATTATGCGTCTACATCATCATACAACGGCACGACTCTCATGTACAAGCAGTACTCCGCTCCTAACTACAACCTCAAGCCAGAGCGTGCGCGTACATGGGAAGCAGGACTCGAAGTGGGAATGTTCAACAACAGACTCAAGCTCGATATCGCCTACTACTCAAAGTCAACTAAGAACCAGATTCTCTACGTAGCGACACCTTGGTCTTCAGGAGTCACTTCAAAACTGATCAATGCAGGTGAGCTTACGAACAAGGGTATCGAAATCCAGTTGTCAGGCGACATCATCAAGAAAGGGGACTTCACATGGAGTTCAACCTTTAACTTCTCAAAGGATAAGTCAAAGGTCGTGAGCCTTGCTGACGGACTCGATTATTACGATATGGGTTGGACCTGGGGAATCTCAACTGTCGCTAAGGTAGGCGGCGCATGGGGCGACCTCATGGGTACTGGCTTCCTGCGCACAGATGACGGTTCAGTAATCCTTGATGCAAGCGGTATGCCGACAGCTGTTGCCAGTCAGAAGATAGGAAACGTAGTGCCGGACGCACTCCTCTCATGGAGACACGACTTCAAGTACAAGGACTGGAGTGCAGGCTTCATGCTCGATATGAGAATAGGTGGAGACATCTGGTCACAGACAATGAACCATACTTATACCTCTGGAACTGCTGCCCCGACAGCAGAGAACGGTATTCGTGAGAGAGCTCTCGTGCCAGGTGTGGACATGTCTACCAACTACCACTTCGTGCTTGACAACGGTGACGGTACTTATACAGACTACGCTACAGCAGTGGCAAACGGACAGGCAAGCACTGTCAGTGCGCAAGATTGGTTCGGCAACTACTTGTATGGTATCAACGAGGTCAGCGTGTTTAAGGGCTCATTCCTCAAGTGGCGCGAGTTCTATCTCACTTACACCTTCCCTAAGAAGATGCTTAAGAAGACACGTTTCATCAACGGTGCCAGCGTATCGTTCGTAGCTAACAACATTGCGCTGCTGTGGGTTGACAGTTCAAACACTATGCGCATTGACCCAGAGTCAGGTGGTGTCGCTACAACAAGTTATGGCCTTGGTCTTGAACAGGCATCTGTTCCAAACAGCCGTAGTTTCGGTTTCAAAGTTAATCTGACATTCTGATAAGACTGGACTATGTGTGCTTATTTTACAAATCATAAAAACAATAGAACGATGAAGATGAAATCATATATTTCCGCAGTTGCCATTGCGGTGCTCGCGACGGGGTTCAACAGCTGCACAAAGGATTTTGACGAAATCAACACTGACCCGGATGCATACTCTACTGCTCCAGTCTCCAACATATTGGGTTACACCATCTATCAGATAGCGAGCAATTATGGAGACGAGCACTTTCGTCTGTCGGACTGGAGCGGCTATATGGCAAACTCCCAGATAGAGGGATATCAATACTTGCCCACTCACAATGAGTTTGGATACAGGTGGTATACTACCTACACTTGCATCCCTCAGTTGCAGGATATCCTCGACCGTACGACTCCAGAGGAGAACAAGAACATGCAGAACGTGGCTAAATTGCTTCAGCAGTATCTGCTCTTCCTTGCCGCTGACTGCTTCGGTGACATTCCCTACACAGAGGCTTGTAAGGGTATTTCGAACAATATAATCAAACCTGTGTACGACAAGGATTCTGACGTGTACGACAGTATTGCAGTCCACCTCAAGGCTATTTCAGACTCTTGGGCAGAGGGCCTAGGTGACGATGCTCTCGGCAGTGGCGACCTTATCTACGGTGGTGACGTAGCCAAATGGCAGCGTTTCTGCAACTCGCTCCGTCTGCGTCTTGCGATGCGTGTGTCAAACATGGACAGTAAGGTGGAGGCAAGCAAGGCAACATTCGAAGAAATCTTGTCAGCCCCGGAGAAGTACCCGTTCATAGAAAATTGCTCACAGAACAACTACTTCCACTGGTTGACCTCTTCTTCTTTCCGTGAGCCATGGTATGACGCATACATCACACGTCCGTCTGACTACACAATGGCACAGGTGTTCGTTGACCTTCTGAAGAGCCAGAATGACCCGCGTCTTTCAGTCATCTGCCGTCCAGCAGCCAACACAGGTGAGTACCGTGGGGTTTACCATGGTTCAAACGCAGTGTACAACAGTGAGCCAATCGGCAACTACTCAACTCCAGGTGTGCTATACAGGGCAATCAACGAAACTGAGTGTGCAGCCAATCCAGGCTTCTCTCCTTTCTTCCGTGCGGCAGAGTCTTGGTTCCTCATTGCTGAGGCTGCGCTCAAGGGATGGGACACAGGTTCTTATTCAGCGCAGACCGCATACGAGACAGCAGTCAAGTGTTCAATGGAGGACAACGGAGTGAGCGATGACGATGCAGCCACTTATCTTACTGACAATGGTGCGTACGCAGGCACACTTGAGCAGATTTACCTTGAAGAGTGGGTAGCACTCTACAAACAGTGTCAGGAGGCATGGTCACTGTACCGCCGTACAGGCTCTCCGGCACAGATGTTCGATGAAGTGACCTATTCTGACGGAATCACCGCTCCACAGTACCCTGGCGAGCACTGCGTATGGGGTTACGGAGCTTCAGCCAGTCACAATGACCTGCCGTTCCGTTTCCCTTATCCGTCAAACGAGTTCCTTTACAACAGTGATAATGTGAATGCCGCTTCTGAAGGCATTGTGGATTACACTTACGGAAAGCGCCTCTGCTGGGCTTTGGAGAACGGTCGTAAATAGTCGGACACATCTTTTTAATTCTATATTGGAGGTCCACGTGCCATTCGGCATGTGGACTTTTTGGTGGAGATGATGCGAGAACTGAAGGACAAGTTTGCTGCGTCCTGTGACCACTTTTTCAAGTCGACTGAAATGTACGTCAAATACCCGAAACCGCCAAGCGCTTGGCTGTATTAACAAATATTCGGCAAGAGACTTGGTTGTGTCAGGTAAAAATCGTATATTTGCGCCAAGAATTAAATATGATGGAGTATGGTAACGATGGAAGAAAACTACATACGGTTCGACTGGGCAATCAAACGTCTG